>CAISZI010000066.1 GCA_903889905.1 Candidatus Wirthbacteria bacterium | reverse complement strand
GTTATCGTGGGCGCGACGATGGCCAACAGTTCTGAGCGGGGGATGGCGACGCGGGAAAATCAAAAACCAATAGGCAAAGTCAAAGACCTGTTGGTGAAAGGACTGACAAACCTTAACGGCGTTCTTCTCTTCTTTCTCTGCGTTCTTCGTGCTGATGAAACTGCTCTGGCCGGTGTTGCTCAGGCCGATGAACCTTGCCACGATAGCGGGCGCCTTCAGAGTTATACCGGAGGAACTCTTTTGCCGAATGCCGATGAATATCACCGATCTGGAACCGCAGTATCGTTGCCGGCATCATCCGTGGAGCGATCGGCGACCAGGCACCGCCATAGTAACCAGTCCGGTACCAGTATCCGCCACGGTGGTAATAGGGGGACCGTAAGGATTCCTTCGTAAATGAGTAACATCATGGATCGAACTCTGTCAGGAAAGAAACATTGTAGTCGATCGGCCCCAGTTCACGCTCACGTAGATCATACATACCAAAACGATTGGCATGATGTGTTCGATAAGGGCTGAATCCGGCAAGCAGTTCTGGAGTCAATTGCATCCCTTCAGCCTCAAGCTCTTTTAAGGCCTGTGTCATTGTGTGGCAATTGTGAAAAATCAGTAGATTTGCAATTAAGTGGTTGTATTTAATGATCTTCAACTGATTTTCTCGCACGTTTTCTTCTATAATGTCCGATCCGAAATAAGCCCACTGAGCAAAATTGTTGAAGCCTTCGCACTTGTTCTGGGCTCCCTGAATAATTCGTCTTAGCTCATCATTACTGATATATTCCAGTAAAAATACCGTTCGAACGACCCGTCCTAATTCACGAAATGCATAATACAGCTTATTTTTTCGGCTGGCGGTGCCAAGCTTTCGTAAAATTGTTGAAGGAGATATGCAGCCTGCTCGAATTGATTGCGCAACTTGCAGCATGTCCGGCAAATGAGAAGCAATCAAATTCCAATCTATCGCTTCTTTTGTAAACAGCCCATCTATGTTCTGATATACCTCGCTTGCAGTCGGCCTAAACCATTTCAGATCTTTCCAGTTGCGAATCCTTGGCATCAGCTTGATACCCAGTAAAAACGCCAACCCATAGACCGGTGCACTTTGCGCTTGTGTATCACCATGCAAAATATCTGGCTGGACATCGGACATGTTTTTGGTGAGACCGTCCAAAATGTACACAGCTTCCCAAACACCACACGGAATAAAGTGTGAAAATAGCGCTATATATGTGTCACTTACATGGTAATACGCAATTCCCCCATAGCCACCGTAACGGATATGCCGTTCCGAAAGCAGATTATTTTCGTACAGGTTCCATTGTGTACCATCAGCAGCAGCACGTGCGGTGTCGCCCCAGTAACGTGGCAACTGGAACTTATTATAGGCATTTATTGTGGTACATATGGCCGACTCGAGTTTTTCGGTAGTGACTTGGCGTTGATTTACGAAAGATACCTGGCGTGCGCTAACGTCAGTAATATTTTTGGCGATCTGCGTTGGCCCCAAACCGGTACCATACGCGAACACTGTCAGAATTCTGCGACGATCTTCCTCTTGAATTTTGCTCTGATGGCCGCTTAGTGGCCCGAAATACTTGCCCCACCCGATCCACTGCATAGTGTCTGCAAGCACATCCAGCAATGATAGCCCCAAACTATCAAGTTTTTTTGTTAAGGCTTCATCCAGTTGTTTAAATCCAGGTGGTACCGGCTTCTTTTCCTGGCGGTTAAGCTTTGGACGTCCTTTAATAATGTTGAAATAGGGATTGTCGTGGTAGCTCTGATCTACTTGCTCGGCTGATTCTTTTAGCATGGACTGCATATGTGAAATAAAGGCTGCACTTTCTACCGGGAAACCAACTTTTTCTCCATAATCTTCACGCGTGCGCTCACATTCATCCATTGGAAGTAGTTCATCACGGTGGTCAGAATAAGCATCGCTGCCAATTACGCAAAGATCTCCAGATTTCAACTCCCTAACCAACTGTGAACATATACATGCCTCAAACTGGCGCCGATTGATCCGGGTGACGGTCGCGTCACGCTGACTCTCACCAGTCACAAGTTTCCACCACTTGTCTGGAATCCAGGCCAGATCGTCCAACGTCAACAATGTTTTCCAATTTGCCTTGAAATTAAGCCAATCAGAGTGCAGGTGGCAGTTTTCCAGCATGAAGGACAATGCTCTTTCAAAGCTTGAATCCTGACTGGTAGTAACCATCGATAATTTACTCAAAATCCGTAAAATACCTGCTCGCCTTGGTTTAAAGTAGCGCCATATGAATCTACACTCGTTCTTACCCCCGTATTCGGCGTGTAAACGCGAGAATTCACAAAGATCCGGTCGAGAAGATACGAGGTGGTAAATGTTGGTTAATTGGTCCTCAATTGATTGACTGGAATTTAATAGGGTATCAAGTGTCGCAAAACGGCGCAAAATTTCATCCGTCTTTCCTTGGTTGTCCGCAAGATACTTTTCTAACATTTCTTCAGCGCAGCGTGATACTCGCTTCATCTGTTTACAATAAATGTCGCAGAGATCATCGGTCACTCGTGCAAGCCGTTCGCGGATAAGCGACAACGCAACTGTAAAGCGTTTGCCAGCAGACATATCCATCATACTTGCGGCGTCCAAACTATTGCCTTCAAGTGCCCATTGTTTAATTTTGACAACTGGAATCGATTTCAAAAATCGAATATGTGGCGACAATTCATTCAGTTGATCGTAGCGTTCAAGCAGATCACGCATTCCATAAACTGTGGGACGGGCTGTATCGCACTTGAGGTCGTTCCAAGGACTCACTCTACGAGGGTCGTTTCCAACAACAAAAAGTGAGTTGATAAAAATACGCCCGTCATCTCCCAGAGAATCATAAATCTGAGAGTACATTGTCTGATTCGTTGTAATTCGCTGGACACGTGCTTCCCTTACCAACGAATCAAATGCCGGTAGTTCGTACCGGTGCCGCACGAGAGTTTCGATGCCTATATTGATTATATCTATGACATCTTCCTTGGTGAGTGCGGCTTCTGCAAAGGATTGCTGCATCAGCAGTCTGCCATCTTCACCGAAGGGTTTTACCATAAGAAATTGGCGCACAGCCGCCAAGTGTTTGCGCCTGGCTTGAGATACATCATACTGTTTCAAATTACTATAGTCGCAGACAACGCCAATAGAGGATGCAATATGTTCAACGATTGCTTTTGGTACCTTCTTGGAAACTACGAAATAACCCAGCCGTTGATAGGTCTTTAACAACAAGATGAACCCGAAGCGGGTCGTAACTGACTTTGTAGTGCTATTACAAAACACAAGTTCCGAGTCGGACGGTGTATAGAAGTGCTCCAGATCAGATGAGGACGGGCGACTTTTAAACCGAGGATATGCAGTATCGCTTGGTTGCAATTATGGAAGCCTTCCGCACTTAAATTGAATTTCGTGCACAAGAAAAACGACCGTTTTCCTTGCAGGAAGTGTCATAGCTGATTTGTAGGCAAAAAACCACAAGAAAACCCGTTGAGAATAACACCACAAAGATATATGATGTTCGGTAAGTTTTCTAATATGTGGAAAGGGCTACCAATGCTTATTGGTTATATGAGGGTTTCCAAACAAGACGGCTCACAATGCATGGATCTTCAGTACGATGCTTTGATTCTTGCAGGAGTATTGCCTGAACGGATCTATAAGGATTTGGGTTCAGGTCGAAATGATGACCGCCCTGGGCTGGAAACCTGTTTAAAGGCTCTACAGCCTGGAAATACGCTGGTTGTCTGGAAACTGGATCGCCTGGGCAGGAATCTGAAGCATCTCGTCAATACAGTTGATAATCTCAGACAGCGTGATATCGGTTTTAAGGTACTGAGCGGCAATGGCGCACAGATTGATACCACCACTCCTAATGGGCGCCTGTGTTTTGGCATTTTTGCAACTCTGGCTGAATTTGAACGTGAACTGATTGGAGAGCGAACCCGAGCAGGCTTAGCCGCAGCGAGAGCGCGTGGCCGCAAAGGTGGTCGACCGCGCAAAATGACGGTCACAACACTTAAGATGGCTATTGCGGCCATGTCTGATCGACAATCGATAGCTGCCGATGTTGCCAAGCGGCTTGGAATTACTACAACAACCCTCTATGCGTATGTAAATGGTGATGGTTCTTTGAAGGAGGCTGGACAGGCATTGTTAAATCAGCAAAATCAGAATCAATGAGGTGCAAACCACTATGATCTTATCCTACGACACTCAAAAGCACTCTACTGTCGCCAACCTAAATGCAGAGCGATACGAATGTGAGTTCTCTGTTTGTCCCAGTCCCACTTGCGGTTGTCAAACAATATACATAGATCTCAGCAGCATTGAAACTGGCACTACATCCCCTTCCAAGCGGGTTGAAATTGACCTTTCAGACAAGTCACTGAGCAATAGGGACAAAAACAAGTTATCAATTGAGGACTTGCGATTTGCCAAACTATTTCTCAACCTTCTAACCGAAGACGATTTTAATTTACTGGTCAAGCAGCATTTTGTGATTAAAAATAATCTGACGGAGAGCGCAACTGCAGACTGCATCGACGCCTATTTTGACTATGATGAAATTGAACGCGATGGTTTAATGTCTGTATACAACGATGTCTTGCCATATGCCAACCGATTGAATATGACGCTGGCAGGTAACTCATACCGAATATTTGATCAATATTGCATAAAATCGAACTGCAACTGCACCTACGCGAATCTAAGCGTGGTAAAATTCAATGAAGTCGCTCAAAGCTCCGAGGAAATAAGTTGTGCGTATGTGAATTACAAAAAGAAAGAATGGAGTAAAATTGACGAAGCGCCATTGGTTGTTGAATTGGATAGTATACGCGCAGCTATTGAAAACCAGATCCCCCAGTTATATGAAGTCCTGAAAAAACGCCACGTAAGACTCAAGTCCATTTATACTTTCAACAAGAATAAACACGTAGCGGCCAAGCAACCACTTATTTTACCAAAAGTTGGTAGAAACGACCCGTGCCCTTGCGGCAGTGGCAAGAAGTTCAAGAAGTGCTGTTCATTATAAAGGTGGATAATACTCACTGGTTTTTACAATTGATACTCCATTTTTAACGTCAATCTACGGTTTGTGATGTTACTCATTTACGAAGGAATCCTTACGGTCCCCCTAATAGTAAGAGCGTCCGTCGAAGATCATATCAAATGCAACACCGGCGGCCACATAGTAACCCAGCTCCGGAACGAAGACAAACTGCGGTGGCGCAGCCGGCAGAACCACAGGTGCTTGATACACCACCGGCGGAGGTGGCGCGGCGTATGTCGGAGCAGGAGGGGCGGGCGCAACCGATGCCGGATAGCCTGCCGGAAATTCAGTTGGCGGAGGCGGAGAATAAACAGGTAACAGAGCAGGAGAGGGCGGTGGCGACGGAACTATTGGCACTGTTACATCCAGGG
>CAISZI010000065.1 GCA_903889905.1 Candidatus Wirthbacteria bacterium | reverse complement strand
GTGTTAAACGATTAATGGAGCTGGCCGGAAATTAAACTTAGATTTAATTTTGCGTGGCAATACGTGAGATAAGACTGCTGAAAGCAGACCTATAAATTCGGTGCTTCCGACCCTATCCAGTCATACGAAAATCAAAGCTGGTCGACTGCAACATCCACTTAGCCGACCTACGACTTTAACCGGGCATCGACGGCAGTGCAGACAAAGGAGTCATCCAATTCTGCTTACCTTATAGTGCTTTCGGCTAACACTTTTAAGGTGACACAGCAGACATCCCAATTATAATCAGTTGAGGTGCACAATTACCCCTTGCCCAAGACCCGCTAACATCGCCTTTTGGAACAGTCCGTTCCTGTCCCCGCACCACTTCGTAAGACAAATCCAGTACAAATTCCGAGCGACCACAACGCTTACAGAACGATTTCGCATCATAACGAGGGTCGGCGGCGGAATTGTCGGGTGTAACGAAATCATCATGAACATAATTGATCACCGAAAAGCTGGATCTTTACAGTTGTTGCTAGCTAAAAAATCTACGCTGGTTCTCTCCAGACCCCATATCTTCTTTCCGGCACGCTTCTGGTTTACTTTGTAGTGCTGGTTTCGTTCATCAAAATAGCGATCAATGGCCGTTTGTGCCGCTTTGACAGATGGGTAATCGCTACTGTGAATGATGGCACGAGCCATTCCACTAAAAACAGACTCGATCACATTAAGGAATTGGGCTGATGCAGGTAACGGCGCAAGCTCCAATGTGGGTAACTCCCCTTGACACTGCTTGTTGTGCTCTTCGACAAACGCTAGTAACTCCTTGGACATATGCCAAGATGCTGCATCCCATGATAGGTAGAGTTTCCTCATACCCTGGTATTTCTCAATCAGCACATTTGCCATTCGGATCATCTCGGTGGTGTTTTTTGCCTTTGAGTAGAAGTGGGTGACTTGATTTGTTGAAAGCTCCAGTGCAGCCGTGGCGATCAACCATCCTTTTGATTTCTGCCATTGAGGAACCGTTGGCTGAACCCCAGCTTCAACCAAGACCCGGCCTGCTTTCATTTTGATGGCGAACGGACCAAATTCGTCAATAGAGAAAAAGCGTTCGTCATGTTCTAGACGAGACAGAATGTCTTGAACATGCTGGAGTTTCTGTCGGTATTCAGGATCGTTACTTGTGAGAACAACGCGAGCAGCCCTCCAGCGAAATCCAGAATCTTTGATAATCGTGCGAATCACGCCATCACCAACCGCGAACCCTTGCGATTTCAGCGTCTGTTGCAAATCCTTCATCCGCCATGTTGTTCTGTTGTAGCCAGAAAGCGCAGGGGGTTCATGGAGCAGGCTAAACACCGCGCTTTTTAAATCAGGATCATCCGATTTTAGTTTCCTCATAGTTGGTTGGTAGAGCATCGTCCCACCAGTGGCCTCAAAATCGCCTATGTAGCCCCTGACAGTTTTTCGACTAATTCCAAGATGCTCCGCGATTGCACTAATGGCAAACCCCTTTTGCCTAGCAAGAATTGCAAGCACCCTCTTTCTGGGGTTGTGCGGATGTGGGGATAGCTGTTCAAGCAAGTCACTTGGGATTTGCGAGCCAATATCAGTTTGGCTTGGATTGCGTTCAAGG
>CAISZI010000064.1 GCA_903889905.1 Candidatus Wirthbacteria bacterium | reverse complement strand
TCATCGCCGACACCAAGTTCGAGTTCGGATTGGATGGCGACAAACTAATTCTAATTGATGAAGCCCTGACGCCGGACTCATCCCGCTTCTGGGACGAAAAGCTGTATAAAGTTGGCGAACCCCAGGACTCCTACGATAAACAGCCCCTGCGCGACTGGCTGGAAAAATCCGGCTGGAATAAGGAACCGCCCGCTCCGGCGCTACCGCCTGAAGTCATTGAAGGCACGCGGCGGCGGTATGTCCACGCCTATGAAGTGCTGACGGGGAAGAAAGTTGCCTAGCTTTTACAAGTCTGTTTATATCACCCACTAGCGCTACATTCGATCAACTTTACGGCAGTAGCTAGTCTCGCTCAATATCAGATTAAATACCACAGCAATCCGCCCGCACCAGAATTGAACCAAAATAAAGCAATCACCACCCACACAATACTGAAGATAATAAGGATTAACTTATAACTAATTTGGCCCATGGCTTGTTGGCAGAATTGTATAATTCTTCATATCTTTGATTCCCAATAAACAAATAGCCTATTCGCCTACTGTAGGGCAATAAGTTTAACGCTATAAAAAAAAGTGCCAGAGCTAAAAATGCCCAACCTGGGCCAGCTAAAAAAAGCAAGACGTTAAAAAACAAAAACCCTGCACACCCAATTCGCGAGGGCTGTTCAAATAACGGGGTTTTGCCTGAGTTGAGATCTTTTACTCCACCCACTCCTTGGTACTCGGCAATTTGTCAGCAATCCGAGGATCAATGCGTGTCGCTTTGTCCAGCGCCCGGCCCAAAGCCTTAAACACCGCCTCAACTTTATGGTGATCGTTGGTGCCATAACATACAGAAGCGTGAAGGTTCATCCGCCCTTCGGCTGCAAAACTCTCCAGAAAATGGCGGACCAAGTCAGCGGGGAAACCGGCCAGATCGTTCTTCTCAAAGGTCATATGGGTGACGGAATAACCCCTGCCGCCAAGGTCTGCGACTACGACCCCCAAAGCCTCATCCATTGGGACTTGGGCATCGGCTGTGCGTACAAGACCCTTTTTATCGCCGAGTGCTTCGTTGAACGCCTTGCCCAAGCAAATGCCGACGTCCTCAACAAGGTGGTGTATATCATCACCGGTGGCAGACACCTTTATGTCAAATACTCCATGCCGAGCAATCTGCGAAAGCATGTGATCAAACAGCCTGACACCAGTGCACATCTCGTCTTTGCCGGTACCGTCCAGGTTGACGGTGACGGAAATCGTTGTCTCCCTGGTCTCTCGTTTAACAGTTGCTTTACGTTCAGCCATGTTATATCTCCTCGATTCTTCGGAGTTCTGTGATGAGCCGGTCGGTGTCCTGCGGATGGCCGATGCTGAATCGCAGGCAATTTTCCATTTGTGGCGAGTTGAAATAGCGGACCAGGATGCCCCGGCGCTCCAGCACGACCTGGATCTGCAATGCAATTTTTGCTTTCACCTTGCACAAAATGAAATTAGCCGCGGAAGGATATGGTTTTAGATATTTGATCGATGATAGAGCCTCGAACAACCTGTCGCGTTCCGAGATCATGAGCTTTACATTGCCCAAGAGGTAATCGACATCCTTCAGAGATTCCCGGGCTGCCAGAACGGCTGCAGAGTTGACGCAATATGGGTCTTTGATGGCGTCCAATTTCTCAGCGACAGTCACCGGGAACAACCCGTAACCGACGCGGAGTCCGGCCAAT
>CAISZI010000063.1 GCA_903889905.1 Candidatus Wirthbacteria bacterium | reverse complement strand
GTCGGTGCCGAGGCGTAGACTGTATCGGCCTTGTTTGGAGAGGTTTGTGCTCAGCAGCAGGATGCCCTTATTTACCCTTGCAGATGTTTGATAGGTGTAATCCGTCCAGTTCCCCCCGCGGGTTACGTTGGCGGTGCCAAGCCCCGATGTGCCGAACAGGTATACGTCGCTAAATTGTTGAACATCCCATGCGCTTGTGATGCTCCAATCCTGCGGCTGACCGTCCTGAAAATCATCCTGAAAGAGGATACTTCCGCTTTGCGCCTGCCCATTGCTGGGTGGTCGCGTTGCTGTGGGAACGCTCCCGCTCTGCGCCGGTCCGGTGCGAGTGGGTTGACCAGCAGCAGGCTGGGTTGCCTCCGTAGTTCGTCCGCAAGCCAGGATCATGATACAGATAACAACAAAAACCCAAACAGGCGGCCAATGAGTCTTCAGGTGTCTTTGCATGGCTTATCTCCTTTTTTATTTACCCGCTGAGACAATAATCAGTATAGCACGCTTGATTGTTGAGTTTCAAGCGCCTCTGGAAACAGGTCTGTTTACCATATCCAATATTATGTTTTTCAAAAATTGTTCGTAAAAATCAAGAAAATGTGGTATTGAAAATGCTACAATATAGAGAATATTTCCAAAATCCTTCGCCGGATGAAGGTGGATGGAGGTGATTTTGTTTTGACGTGGAATTCAGCTTTTAATAATCCTCTCAACCCAAAAACAGATCTGGAATAAGGAAAGGAGAAAAAATGTCTCACAACCATCATCTGTCACGGCGCGGCTTTATTACATTAGGTGGAGTAGCATTGGGCGGAGCTACCCTGGCCTGCGCGGGCGGCTCGAAGCTGATTGAGCTGACCGCAGTGCCAACACACGTTAGTCCTACGGCGCAACCCGTGCCAACACACATTAGTCGTGCGACGCAACTAGTCCCCACTTTAGCTGCAGGTGAATTTGCCGATACCATCCTGGTCAATGGGAATATCGTCACGATAGACGCGAAGCGTACTACGGCAAAGGCGATTGCCATTAGAAATGGGATTATTCTGCTTGTTGGTGACGACCAGGCTGTGCGCAATGTGGCCAGTGATACTACAAAGGTCATCGATCTAAAAGGCCGCACTGTGACCCCCGGCTTGATCGATGCACACTGCCACTTGAGCACTGCCGGGCTTCTGGGCACCGCCTATGTTGATATCAATTGGCCGGCCGTCTTCACCATCAAAGATATGCAAGCCAAACTTGTGGAGAAGATCGCTAAAACTCCCCCCGGGAGTGGATTGTCGGTTCAGGGTGGGTGACCTTTGAAGGACGATACCCTAACAAACATGACCTTGATCCAGTATCGCCAAAACATCCTGTGTTTGTCGTCAACCAGGGCGGGCACATGGCAGCGGTCAACAGCCTGGCATTGGAGATGGCCGGAGTAAATGCCAAAACGCCTGACCCGGGTAATGGGCGGTTTTTGCGCGAGGACAATGGCGAACCGAATGGTACGGTCTTGAATCATCCGGCGATGGACTATTTCCGTCGTCTGTGGCCACCAGGCCTGACGGACGTGAAAACCATGGAAACCAGCATCTTGGGTCCGCAAGCAAAATTTGCCTCCATG
>CAISZI010000062.1 GCA_903889905.1 Candidatus Wirthbacteria bacterium | reverse complement strand
TTTGCTACGCGACGACGGAGTAACCTACCACCAATACCTTAATGAGTTAACCTACATCCTTTTTCTGAAACTGAGCGAGGTAAAGGGTTTTGAGAAGGAATTGCCCGAAGAATACCGCTGGCAGAAGCTCAAAGGAATCAAGGACAACAAGGATTTGTTTGATACCTATCGCGAATTGCTGGCAACCATCAGCACCAAGAGCGACAATGCCAACATCAAGGAGATATTTACCAATGCTTCTTCCACATTACGGAAACCGGTGAATTTAAGATCGCTCGTGAGCAGCATCGACCTGATTGACTGGTACGATGAACACGACCGCGATGTGATGGGCGATATTTATGAAGATTTGCTGGAGCGCAATGCCGGTGAGAAGAAAAGTGGCGCCGGACAGTACTTCACACCGCGCCCGCTGATTAATGTGATGGTTGATCTGATGGTTCCAAAATTGGGTGAACGGTGGAATGATCCGGCTTGCGGTACGTTTGGATTCCCGATCTCGATTAACCAGTACCTGATTAACCGGCATGATTACATTTATAAGGATGAAAAGACCCGGGTGTTTCAGCAAACCAAGGCGCTGAGTGGCGTTGAACTGGTTCAGGATGCCCACCGCCTTGCGTTGATGAACGCCAAACTGCACGGCCTCGACAGCACCATTTACCTGAACGATACGCTCAGCGATTTTGGCAAAAGCCTGAAAGGATTCGACGGTGTGCTGGCTAATCCCCCTTTTGGAACCAAACAGGGAGGCGAACGCCCCAGTCGCGACGATTTTACTTACCCTACCGCCAACAAACAGCTCAACTTTTTGCAGCATATTTACCGCTCGCTGCACAAAAATGGGGGAGCCCGCGCGGCAGTGGTGTTGCCAGATAACGTGTTGTTTGAGGATGGCGACGGCGCCAAAATCCGCCGCGATTTAATGGACAAATGCCGTCTGCATACCATTCTGCGGCTGCCAACCGGTATTTTTTATGCCCAGGGTGTGAAAACCAACGTACTGTTTTTTGAACGTGGCGTTACTGAAACCGGAAACACCGACAAGGTTTGGTATTACGACATGCGCACCACCACGCCCAACTATGGTAAACGCACTCCGTTTACTTTGGCCGCTTTTGATGGATTTATTAAAGCCTACACAGGAGGTTTGACCACGGAGAATGTGGGATTGGATTATGACGGAAAGGTTGACGACGAGAAACGTGCCGCCATTACCGATAAACGCTGGCAGTGCATTTCCCGCGACCAGATTGCCAAAAAGAACGATTCGCTCGATTTGGGCCTGATTGCCGATAGTTCGCTAAGCAATGGCGAGGATTTGGACGACCCGATTGATATTGCCAAAGAAGCCGTGTTGGAATTGAAAAGTATCATGGGCGAGTTGGATGCCATCATCAAAGAATTGGAGTAGGATGAAAGCTGGTTCAACCCCTTCGGGGCTGGGGCAGTGGTGGTCATGGCTGCCGTGGGTTACACCCACGGTTATTGAGATTAAGCTCTTTCAGAGCTTCAAGGAAGCGCACCTTGTTGCTTCTCAGCAGCTAAATTTCAATAATAATGGCCTAAAATTTTGCAATACA
>CAISZI010000061.1 GCA_903889905.1 Candidatus Wirthbacteria bacterium | reverse complement strand
TAAGGTGTCGTATTCATCCCCTGGCTTAAAAGCCAGGGGTTTTCTACGACGCAATAAAAAGTATGATAATTATAATGCTATTGAAGTACCATACACTGATGCGATTCCTAGTGATTACGACGGAGTAATGGGCGTGCCAATAACTTTTTTAGATAAATATAACCCAAATCAGTTTGAAATTTTGGGCTGTTCGTATGATTATGGACGACCAGACAATTGGGATAGAAATATAAAGATGTCTGGTACAATAAACGGAGTCTCCGTTTATAAAAGAATTTTGATTAAACATAAGAAAAGTTAATATGATAACGACTTTAAAAAAAGATATTACTGTTGAAGATATTTGTACTGGGTTCGTTTACAACGCACTTGAAGGCAAGGGTTTATTCGGTTTGGCTGGTAAACTTACTATTCAACCTGAGTACCAACGTAATTATATTTATGCCACCCTTGATAGTGGTAAAAAAGAAATGGACGTAATTGGATCAGTTCTAAAGGGATATCCAATAGGCTTAATATACTTTAATAAAGTAAGTGAGAGTAATCTTGAGGTTTTAGATGGACAACAGCGTATAACGAGCCTTGGGAGATTTGTTACCCATAAATTTGCCATAAAAGATGAAAATGGAATGGAACAATATTTTGATGGAATGGCAAAAGACAAAAGGGATAAAATTCTACAAACAAAGTTGCTCATATATGAATGTGAAGGAACGGAAAGTGAGATAAAGGAGTGGTTTAAAACCATAAATATTGCCGGTGTACCGCTTGAGCCCCAAGAATTTTTAAATGCAATTTATTCTGGGCCATTTGTTACATTAGGCAAAGAAGAATTCAGCAATAGCCACAATTCAAATATTCAAAAATGGAGTGCTTATATAAAGGGTAGTGCCAACAGACAAGCCATTCTTGAAAGAGCATTAGATTGGGTAAGTAAGGATTGGAAAGATAAAAATTTTGATCCTAGGCATACTAGACCTATTGGGAAATATATGAGTCAGCATCGTTATGATAACAATATCAATGAATTAAAAACTTATTTCGACAGCGTGATTGACTGGGCTTCTAATGTCTTTATCGATTCAAAAAAAGAAATGTGTGGTTTGGAATGGGGGCGTCTTTACGAGCAGTACCACAAACAACCCTATGATCCTGCCAAAGTGTCAGATGCAGTGCAGAGGCTCTATGGTGACCCCTATGTAAACAATCGTAAGGGGATTTTTGAATTCCTACTTGGTGGATCAGTCGACACAAAATTGCTTGATGTCCGGGTCTTTGATGAAGCAACCAAGAAAAGCATTTACTCAACCCAGACTACTAAAGCTGAATCCAAAGGTATTTCAAACTGTTCACACTGTGCAATCGGACACGACGCCAACAAAAGTAAAATCTGGAAATTAGACGAAATGGACGCCGATCATGTAACGGCTTGGAGCAAAGGTGGCTCAACAGCGGCTAAAAATTGTGAAATGTTGTGTAAGACACACAATCGAGCAAAAGGAAATCAGTAAATTATAAAGGAATATCTGCACGATTTTTAGCGATGCTCACAAGCCACATTTCGATCCATGATGATGGACAGTCTGGGTCGGATCAGTTACCCTGAATGCGGTAGTTTTTTAGAGTCAAAAAAATGTCCCAAAAAATGTGGATCAGTATCGGTGGATTGATCGGATCAACTGCTGGTGGATTTCTGCCGACACTGATTGGCATCAATGATTTCTTTGTCCTGAGTATGCTCGGCGTCCTGGGTGGACTTCTTGGCCTGTATCTGGGTTACAAATTCGGTGAATAACCTGTAGAGGAGAAAGACAATGAAACGATTGCTGGTATGGAGCATGGGAGTAGGGATCATCGTGTCGATGACGGCGTGTGGGTCAAGCAACAAAAAGCCTGCCCAAACACTTTCCGCCAATACCGTCAATTTGATTCAGGCGTCGGTAACCGCGACCGCCAACTTTGAAGACCACCCTGCTGCACGGCCATCGTCCACCAAAACCGTTTATCTGACCCTGGACCCCGTCATTAGCCTCAAAGCCGACAAACCAGTCCAGGACATTGTTATCAGTGCGGTCAGTGTAACTCCGCTGCAAAACACAGAATCAATCCGCCTGCTCGCGCCATCTCACGTTGCCACGTCAGACACAGTCGATCCTTTCTTTAACAACGCACTCGGATCTGCCCCCGATATCACGGCAGTAAAAGCAGTTAGCAACGTCACTTATGCTGGCGGTACTCAGGATTATCCGCTCTATGCTGATCAGTTTGGTATTCGCCAGGGAATGATCAAATTCCGTTTGCTGATCAGCCCCGTCGGCACGTTTGATTATCAATCCATCCTGGCCCGCGATCACGCCTTCACCAACAACCTTGTGCTGCAATATACTGGCCTTAAAGCTGCCTCGCTGAACTTCGTCGTGACATTCACCGTGCAAATCAATTTCCAGGATAACTCCTATACCACCGCTACCATGAGTGCAACTGTCGATGGCGCACAATTACTGCAAAATGGTCAAACAACCGTCAACTTCGGCGCGGTGGGTCAAAAATTTTAAGTATCGATCATGCTCACTAAAAAGTATTCTTTCCGTTCCTTTATTCTTTTTTTACTTTGCTTTTTTCTGGCCTGGATCACGCGCGTCTGGATCTTGGATCGTTTTATTCCCACCGCATCCGCACTCACCAGACAAATCATTTATGAACTGCTGCGCTATGCGATTTGGGTCATGCCGGCCACGCTATTCATCCTGCTTGCCCGGCATGAGAACCCACTCAAGGTGTGCAAAATCACCACCAGACCCTCTGTGCGTGGTTCATTGTTTGGTTTGGGCCTGGGTCTGCTGATTGTGGTGCTTATGATCCTTCCGCAAGTACTGCATTCCGGATTGGCTGCGCTCATTCCATCACAAACAAACACCTTCGTTTACTGGCTATGGCTGGTTTCGGTACCCATTGCCGAGGAATATTTATTCCGCGGCTTTGTTTTGACCGAGTTACAACTAGCCTTTGGTTTCTGGCAAGCCAACTTGATCCAGGCTGTTTTGTTCGGTTGTGTGCACATTCCGGGATGGCTGTATTTCCAGGGTGCACATCTGTCACTGCTTCCACTTTTTCTCTCGGTTAGCTTCTCCGGTTTTGTCTGGGGTTACATTCGCCACCAATCCAATTCCCTTTTCCCATCATTTGTTTTACACGTTGTGAATAATTTCCTGGCTTAATTGTTTTTATTTTTAACTTCTGATTGCATTCAGCTGCTTTTAATCTTAAGATACGGGGCGGTCTATCTATTTGTTCAAAGGTCAACCATGGCAGCTCAAGTTACGGTGAATGAGGGTTGTATTGCTTGCGGACTTTGCGCCTCGCTGGCTGAAGAAATTTTTGAAGTCACCGACGTCGCTCACATCAAAGCACCCCACCAGGCTGGGATCACCGATTCCGCGCTGATTGCCAAAGCCAAAGACGCCGCCGCCCAGTGCCCGACAACGGTGATTGTCGTGACCGATCCCGCACCAACGGCATAATTTCAAAACACCGTGAGTATAAAGTCCCGATCCGTGTTCGGGACTTTTTTTGTTGCCAAGCTCATACATCACTGCTAAACTATTTATATCCATTTCTCAAAAAGACAAAAGCATGCCAACCACGCCCTCCACCGCAGTCAAGAAACCTCGCAAACAGGCACCCGCCAAAACTAAAGTTGCAGAACCACTTCCTGCCGAGCCCACGATTGCTTCTCCTTCGGCGAACAATGAATACGTGGTCATTGATTCCAAAATTTTGCTGCTTTCATTGGCCATTGTCGTGGCGGGTATCGCTATTGCTCTGGGCTTATACTTTGGTCTGTCTGGCAATAAAAAAACAGTCGCCGCTGCCGCCAACGGCGTCACGCCGACAACGACACCCACCACAACGGGAACCAGCCCCACCTCCTTTACGGCAGCTTCCACCTCGATCGGCACCAGCCCCTATCTCGGTGACAAAACCAAAGCCAAAGTGGCGATTGTCGAATTCAGCGATTTTGAATGCCCTTACTGTTATCGCCATTTCACCCAGGTACATCCAAGTCTGGTCAGCGACTATGTGAATACGGGCAAAGCTATTTTAGTCTTTCGTAACAATCCGCTTAGTTTTCATGAACCAGCTGCCTCACAAGAAGCTTTGGCATCGCTCTGTGTTCAAAACGAAAAAAACAACACTGCCTATTTCCAATTTCATGATTTGCTATTCACCAATACCAAACAAAACGGACAAGGGCTTCCCTCGGGCAGCTTGCATACGTATGCGGTGCAAGTAGGTGCTGATGGCGCCAAGTTTGACCAATGCCTTGCCAGTGCTCAATATCAATCAACGATCACTGCCGATGAAAGTGCCGCTTCCTCAGCAGGTCTAACTGGAACTCCTGGCTTTGTGGTTGGCAAGCTCAACAGTGACGGAACTGTTACCGGTGTTGCCATCCCCGGTGCCTATCCGCTGTCCTCCTTCCAACAGGTCATCAGCCAGTACCTCTAAACCAACTCCACCTTACTTTGTCTCACCACCAAGGCACGACCGCTGACTTCAATGGCAGCGGTCGTGTTGATTAATTGATTACGTAAACAGCGGGTGTCGCCAAAATGCGTGACAAACTTCTGTAACGGATAGCTAAGCCCTTGATACGATAAGGTCAGACTGTCTGAAAGCGGGATGACTGAAACCAAATCTCCAGAGTTGCCCTCCAGCATGAACGTTTGATTTTCGACCAACCAGATGGCCTGGGTCGGATCGGCCATATGAATCGAGCAATCACAGCCTGGCCCAGCCAGATGACGAGCCGCGCTTAACAAAAAAAGGTTGCCAAGCAGTTGATCTGTCTCAAAACGGTTGTCGATGCCACCGATGAGTACAACGCTGCTTGCACCACGTGTGAAGGCTTCACGCACGGCGGCTTCTCCATCCGTTACATTTTTGTCCTGACGGAGAATGACTTGTTCGACATGACCATAATCAGCAAGCATACCAGGATCAACAGAATCCATGTCGCCGACAATCAAGTCCGGTCTTATTTCCAGTCGCTGTAAAGCCTGCAAAGCACCGTCAACAGACAATATCCGGCCCCCCTCTCTGCATTGCAGGTGATACCAGCTGCGACGCTCAAACTGATACGTTCCAGCCAAAAAAATGAGCCATTGCATCGAATTTCCTTTGCTTAATGCCGATTTCCGGCTATACTTTATCACGGTTATTATGTTAGTACGCAAGCACGGATGCCAAACAATCATGAACTGCTGACTTTTGCCCGCTCTTTGGCCAAAGACAGCGGTGAAATGCTCGCTCACTTTTTTGACAGCAGCTTCCAAACGTACGCCAAGGGAATTAATGATGTGGTGACGGAAGCGGATCTGGCTGTGGAAAAAATGATCATTGACGCCATCCGGACTCAATATCCCAGCCACAAAATCTACAGCGAAGAAACCCGTCAGGACAAATTTGACAGTGATGACTATGTCTGGTTTATCGATCCGCTGGATGGAACTTTCAATTTCAGTTATCGTATACCCGTTTTCGGCGTTTCGATCGCCTTGCAACACCTGGATAATGTTCAAATCGGCGTGATTAATTTGCCTTCTACCCAGGATCAGTATTATGCAAGCCGCGGATCAGGGGCTTTTTTGAATGGTAAAGCCATCAATCCTGTCCCTGACTTGGACAACCAGTATGTGGTGCTGGGCGCGATCTCGGTGCGCAAACCCGAGCTCGGCCAAAAACTGACCCGTTTGATTATGCAGGAACATGAAAACATCCGTAAATTCCGTGACATCAGTGCGACTGCCGTGGCACTTTGCATCGCATCAAATCATACCGACACCATCATGATCGACACTACGTTCAAACCTTGGGACATTGCCGCCGGGGCATTAATCGCCACCGAGGCGGGCCTGGTCGTCACCGATTTACAAGGTAATCCCTGGAATACACTAATGGATTCATGTCTGGCGGCACCCGTTAGCCTCCATGCCAGCATTCTATCAAAGCTAAAGGAACAAACATGATCAAACCAACCTCCGATCAGTCGCAGGCGAAACACGAACATTCAGCCGGCGGCATTGTTTATAAATTAGAGAGCAGTCAAATTCAAATTGCCATTATTTACCGCACCTACCACCATGACTGGACGCTGCCCAAGGGGCATTTGGAAAAGAATGAAACAGAAGCCGAGGCGGCACTGCGGGAAGTACGCGAAGAAAGCGGTCTCACCTGTGAAATCGTCAGCCACATCGGGCATTCGGTCTATCGCTTCCGTGACAAACAGAAACAACTGATTGAAAAAAGGGTGGATTACTTCCTGATGAAACTGCTGGAGGATCACCACGAAATCCAACTGGAAGAAGTGGATGAGGTGCGCTGGTTCCCGTTCATGGAAGCCATCGGCAAATTAACCTTTCCGCATGACAAAGACCTGGTCAAACAAGCTGTCGCCAAAATTCGTTAACGCTAAAAACTTGCCTTGGTTTCATCCCATTTGAGAATTTCATAAGTGCCTGTGGTGGGATATAAAGGCGGTGGTGCATAAACCAGGTGCGGATCATACGTGGAATTGGTCGTCCGGTAGCCTGAAATCACCGTATTGCCGCTCACCCAGGTCCACGTCCAGACCTGAAAGGTAATGATTCCGCCATAAGTCGTGATCGATGTTTTGATATCCGAGGAATACTCAGGAAAAATCACTTTGCCTTTCTGGGCCAGCATGACAGCATCGATTTCCAGCGTGCTGGGAGCATTGTGTGATACTCGCACATCGTTTTGGGCAATCAGACCGATTACTGATGAACCATCTTTGGCATAGTACATTAGGTTGTCGGGAACAACGATGCTGCGATACTTGGAAGCATTTTCGGGTAAATGCGCAGCAGCTACAGTGACACGACTGCTCGTCTGGCCACTAACCCAGACGTCATCATCGACATAAATAATCCCATTGGCTGGCATGCTGTATGTGTTGTAAAGCGTCTCCTGAGTAATGTCATCGTTATAGGTTTGCCAGCCACCTTCAGTGGTGTACCCGCTGTAGGAACTGGTCGCATTGACTTTGTAAACCTTGACCGTATCATCAGCGGCGGTCGCCGTATTGTTGGATTGAAAAACCAGGTGGTAGCCCTGATATTGACCCGTTGTCGTTGGCAAGTTAAGCCCCTGGGCAGTCAGAGATGCCGTCTGCAGTGTCGAGAAATCCCCACTGATCTGGTCAAAATCCACTGCCGGCACAGGAAAGGTAAAGAAATTTGTCGGACCTCCGGCACCCCAAACGCCAGGTTTGCTATCAACCCCATTGCAGCCATGATACGTTTGGCAAATATAGCTGGCAACAGAACTGGAAATCGTGTCTGTCGCCGTACCATCAAAACGCACACCCCCGTTGGATTGCACTTTACCATTGGTCGTTTCATTGGTACCAAACCAGACATCGGTATTGGAAACAAATGCGTATTTGGCCAATGACGGGACACCGATCTGGGCAGAGATGGTGCGATGTGGAGCACGCGGACGGTTGGAGAGTATACCCGTAGATTTAACGGTGCCAATCGTGGAGCCTGACTGTGGGGCTGTTATTTCCAGCACAAATTGCCCGATATTCTTGCCACTCGCGTCAGTGTACTGATGGACATAGGGTCCGGCAACTCCCTGACCATCCTGAAAATCTTCGGGATTGTGATTGAGGTACCAGGTGTAATAATTTATGCCAGATTCCGCAATCGCAAGTGCTTGCTGACTGTCTTGCTCCTGGAATGAAAACCAGTCTTCATTGACCACCATGGTCACCAGTCCAGTCACCAGAATCAGCGCCAGGGTCACAACCCCCACCACCAAAATCAAGACATACCCTTTGTTTTTGACCATTTACAAATTGCTCTTTAAATTCCGAAACTGAACCATGGTGCTGATGCTAAAAGGACCGGGCAGGACTTCGGTATTGGTATCAATTTTGAGGCTGATATTGATCATACGCGGGACGGTACAGTTAACCGGAAACGAAAGCGCAGCACCACTACCCGTATAATTGCCGTCAAAATAACTAAAAATTGGCAGTGCAGCTGTGTTGAGGATATGATCCATGACTGTGGTCACGGTCTCGCTGCCGGCATTGTAGGTTGTGCCGCTGGGATTGATAACCCCGCGTTGAATGGTCGTACCATTTAAAAAATACCTGACTTTTTCTACGGTGCCATCCTGGTCGATATCCGAATAATACGTTATCTGGTTGCTCTGGCAGACCTCCAGCGGATACTGGTTGCCGGTGCCGGTGGTGGCTTCACGAATTTCTTTGGCCATTTTGTCAAGCGCACGGCGGGCATTTTGCTGGTTGAGAATCTGGGCTGTGGTGCGGCGATTGATAATGACGCTCGTATACAAAAAAATACAAAATCGTGGGCACAAGCAGTCCAATCAGCGCCACGACGACGACGGTCTCCACCAATGTCATACCCTTGTGTTTGTGCCTGTGCATGGCTTGCCCGCTTATGGATTAGGAATCAATTTGACCGTTTCGGTATTGGCGCCTTGATTGATGGTAATCGTATCTGTCCTGGTTTGATAGCCGGCCAGATTGACCGTGCGCGTGATACTGCCGGTATGCATCGAAGTATATTTGGCAATGCCAGTGGCATCGGTCTTTTTCTCCAGCAGGTAACCGATGTCGTCACGTTGAAGGTGAACGAGCGCCTGCGACAGGACTGTATTCGTGGTGTTGTTGCGTACCGTCACTGTGTAGGTATGCGGTGAGATGTAATAGGCCAGGTTGGTATTGGGGGGCAGAGCAATGGATTCAGTCACATCGCCAGTCGGCAAATGCGCGACTACGGTATAGGTGTCGAATTCCAGGGGATTGACGGTCAGTAACCCGCCTGCCGTGGCAGTGAAATTCTGGCTGACGTATTTGAGCGTATATGGCGACTGGCGGCTGATGGTCTTGGTGCCCGCAATGGTCACGCCGACGCTAGCGGCGGCGGAATCGTCTTGTTTGACAATGGTGAGCTGCAGGCTGCTGAGCAGATCAATAATAAACGTGGTGGAGGTGACTTGCGCGGACTGAATGGTGAGATGCGCAGGACCCGGATAAGGATTTCCCCCTGTTTGATCGTAAGTTTTGGCTGTACTATACCCCGTTTTGCTGACCGTCACCTGATACGTCTGTGCCGATGGTGTCAGCACCGGGATCATGCGTTTGCCATTGATATCCGATGTTTCGTCAATGGCTGGCATGCCCAGCGTCGGATTGGCGATATGAAGCGTGGCATTGGGCACAGCATTGCCATTGGCATCCAAAACGGTTATGAACAAAACGCCGGTATTGGAAGCAGTTTCCTGTCCACGCTGCGCGATGAAAGCGGTTAGCGTCGCCGGCAAAATACAGGGATATTTGTTCCACGACACACTCACCTGAACCTGTTTGTAATCATTGGGAAAAGTGTCCGTCGTGGTCACGCCACCCTGTCCAATGACCTGATAGCTTATGCCGGCGGGCGAGTTAAAAATATCAGGACCCGTATAAGTTGCATAAAGCACACCGTCAATCGTGATGGTGAACGGTTTATCAACGTTTTGCGTCTGCAGGTCGAGTGCCGGGCAACCAGGAATGTTGGCAGTGTGGAGGTGGATCTGCTGATCAGCACCGGCAATGGTCACTTTGCCAATCCAGTTGAACTGGTTGCCGCGATAATAACTGGCAAAGTCGATGGTTTGGGTGACGCCATTTTGATAGAAATTCAGCACAATGGTTTTGGCATTGTTGGGCAGCCAGGAGCAGTCTGTTTTCCAGAATTGAACATGTTTACCCGTGGTGCTGCCGGTTACCAACCCATCCGCAGCGTCATCATAGTAACGAATCGTGGTGATAGTGGTGTAGGTGATGCCATTTTTTATCACCGTTGCCGAGGCAGGCAGGGTGCCATTTGGGTCTCCGGTAGTCGTCCCCAGATCGTCATAAGACATATTGCGCAAAACTTCCATTTTTTCGTTGGCAATGTTGACGGCCACGGTTCGGGCGCGCGCCATCGCCACCCGCTGCGTATAGTAGATGAACATGGACCAGATCGAAATGACGCACACCGACAAAATCGACGCGGCAATGACCAGTTCTATCAGGCCAAAGGCGGGACGTTCATGCTTGTTTTTGTTTTTTGTCTGACAATTCATCAAGGCTGACTTGATAAGCGTTTAATGCTTCCGCGATCAACAGGGCATGATCGAACGCCAAGTCTTGCGGCAGCTTGCCTATATTATACCAGCAAAACGCACTGGCATCATCACCTGCCTGGATTTCGCCAGCCCATGAATCGCACCAGAAAGCCATGGTGATTGTCTGCTGTTCCGATCGTTCTGGCCTGGAAAAAATGCCGACAAAATGCAGCTTTGGCGTATCAATGCCAACTTCTTCCTTGAGTTCCCGTGCTATCGCCTGTTCCACTGTTTCGTCAAAATCCACATGACCGCCTGGTAGCGCCCATTTCCCCTTCTCTGGTTCACTCCCACGCCTGATAAGCAACACTTGATTGTCACGCAACAGCACGCCATCCACCGAGAGTGGACGGCCAACAAAGTGCTCCCCAGCCTCGCAGTATCGCGTTGTTGACATCGATGACTCCTAATCTACAGGCTGAAGTGGCGCCAGTCCTTCCAAAAGTCGTTTCAGGCCACCACGTTCAAACATGACGCTCAGCTCGTCGCCTTTGATCTGCACGATCCGGCCCAGGCCAAACGTGGCATGCTGCACTTTTTCGCCTTCATGAAACTGGCTCTGGTGTTTGCTGGTTTTAAGGTCATCGGCAGCACGACTTGGCTTGAATTCGGGTTTGTACTCGCCAATGTGGTCGTTCCAGTTGCTGTATTCCAGCAAATGCTCGGAAATGTCGTCCAGGAAACGCGATGGCAACGATGGCCGACTTTCACCCCAGATGGTGCGCGTCTGGGTCTGGGTAAAATAAAGATGATTTTTGGCACGGGTAATGCCGACATAGCAGAGGCGCCGTTCTTCTTCCATTTGTTTGTCGTCCAGCATGGACCGGCTGTGCGGAAACAGGCCTTCTTCCATGCCAGTCAGGAACACGGTACTGAATTCCAGGCCTTTGACGGCATGGGTGGTAATCAAAGTAATGGCATCAAGGTTGAAATTGGTTTTGTCCAGGTCAGTCATGAGCGCGGCCTCCTCCAGGAAAACCATCAACCCATGACGCGGGCCGTACTCGGTATACGTCGCCACGGAATTGCGCAATTCCTGGATATTTTCAAACCGTTCTTCGGCTTCATTGGTGCCATCGTTGATATAATCGAGGTAATGCGTGCTGTCGACAATTTCGTCAAACAGTTCGAGTAAATTTTTGGTCAAGTTGGATTCGCGCCAGCGGTAAAACAGTTCACGAAACTTCATGAACGCGCTATAACCACGCGTGTTGACCCTGGCGCCGGCGTTATCCAGCTGCTCCAGCGCGGCCTGCAAGCTGCCCAGTTCTTTGGCATAGGTCATGAATTCCTTGAGACTGCTGGTACCAATGCCACGCGGCGGAATATTGACGATACGTTCAAAACTCAGGCTGTCTTCGCCATTGTGCAAAAAACGCAAAAACGCCAGCAAATCCTTGATTTCCTTGCGCTCGTAAAATTTGACACCACCGATCAGCCGGTAAGGAATGTTGTGCAGCACGCAGGCTTCTTCGATCGGACGCGACTGGGCATTGGTGCGATACAGCACGGCGATCTGACCCAGACTTTCGCCTTCCTGTTTGCGATCCTTGATTGTTTCCATGACAAAGTTGGCTTCGTCGGTTTCGTTCAAGGCTTCGTAGACAATGATTTTGTTGCCGTCTTTGCGGTCGGTCCAAAGACGTTTGTCGGTGCGGTTTTTGTTTTCTGAAATCACCTCCCAGGCTGCATCCAGCACAATTTGCGTGGAGCGGTAGTTTTGTTCCAGTTTGATCACTTTGGTGTTGGGATAATCCTGCTCAAAGGCCAGAATATTTCCCACATTGGCGCCACGAAAGCCATAAATCGACTGGTCATCATCCCCTACGACGCAAATATTCTGGTGCTGTCCGGCGAGTAGACGGGTAAAAAGATACTGCACCTGGTTGGTATCCTGGTACTCATCGATCAAAATGTAGTGCCATTTGTTCTGGTATTTGGCCAGGATGTCGGGATGCTGGCGGAAAAGCTGTACAGTCAACATGAGCAGGTCGTCAAAGTCCAGTGCTTCGTTTTCCTTAAGTGCCTGCTGGTAGCGCGGGTAAACACTCACCACGATGTCCGCAAAGTAATCGCCACCGAGTTTGTTACGCAGTTCCACCTCGCTCAACATGTCGTTTTTGCCTTTGGAAATAGCCGAGAGCACCGCTTTGGGCGTGAGGTTGGTGTTGGGCGCGAGTTCCTTCAAAAGTGAACGCACCAACGAAACCTGGTCCAAAGTATCAAAAATGACAAAATTGCTCGCGCGGCCCAGATGTTCAATTTCCCGCCGCAAAATCTGGCAGCAAACCGAATGAAAGGTGCCCATGGTCGGCAGCTCTAGAGGAGTGTCATCGCCATCGGTAGCGGGCAGCTCAGGTCCACTGCTTTGCGTCGAATCTTTGCCCTGCAACAGGCGAATGACACGTTCTTTCATCTCACCGGCGGCTTTGTTGGTAAAGGTCACAGCCAGTATGGAGGAAGACGTCACCCCCATGGTTTTGATCAGGTAAGCAATACGGTGGGTCAGTACACGCGTTTTGCCACTCCCGGCGCCCGCCAGGATCAGTACAGGGCCTTCGGTGGTGAGTACAGCTTCAGCTTGTTGGGGATTTAGTCCCGCGATAATCGGATCCAAGGGTTCAGTCACGGTTTCCTCAACGTCAAAATAAGCCCAGCTAAGTTAGCACAGTCAAGAGCGAAGGTCTAGGGAAAAGTCCTGATCGCAACGATCCGTCATTGCGAGGCGGCCGCGGCAATCTCTCATTATTTAAAAAAGAGAGATTGCCGAGCACAGCTGAACTAAGGCCACGTCGATGCACCTCGCAATGCCTGTCACATGACAACTACAGCTACTCCGCTTCCTCTGCCACAACCGGTTTCCCCCGCAGCGACAGATTATACAAAATATCTTCAACCTTGCGCAAAGCCCTTTCCGCCTGGTCGTATTTGGTGCGAAGGTAGCTGTTTTCGACAATTTTGGTTTTGCTGAGTTCGAGCAGCAGTTCCTGGATAAAATCCCGGATTTTGCGCACCTGCTTCACTTCGCCGTCCGTGGCCAGCACAATGCAGACGCGCGCCAGTTCGCCGGTCAGGTCGGAAAACGCTCCGAGGCGACGGGTCGAGGTAGTCGTGATGCGGGTCAGGTCAAACGACTTGCCGGTTAAAATCATATACACCAGACAAGCTTCCATAAATTCTTCGCTCGCGGATTTATAGATCTCGTTGTCAAACAGGATTTGTGGATCATCGACTTTGGCCACGATCTGGTCTAACATTTTGGTCGCCTGTTCCAGCAAGTCGGTGGCTTTGGCTTCGTCTTTGCCGATGGCATAAAAGGTGACGCGTTTACTCATCCGTCGCAGCTCATCCGACATGATCGAGACTTCACGAAACTGCGCCTCAAAGGTGTTGTAAACCTCAATCGCGCTTTTGAGCGATTGGATGACATTAGCTTGCATGGGTTATCTCCTGGTTGATGGAATTAATCTGTTTTCAAAGTGCCGGACGCCAAGACTCAAGCCGGCCAGTCCCCACAGCATGAGTTCTCCCTGATACAGCGACCAGTAAAAATGATCTACAAACGACGTAACCAGCACCGCGATCCACAGTGACAACAGACTCAACACGACCAGACGGTCATTGCCTTGCGCACGTCTTAAGGTTTGCAACAAAACCAGCAAAACACCAAACAGCAGTAACCCAAAGGAAAACATTCCCAACCAGCCCTGCTCGGCGCCCAGGAGCAGATAAATCTGGTGCACAGGCTGGTTCACCGTCACAAACCATCCCGACAAATCATACTGCCGCAACCAAATCGTAAAATGCGCTGGCCCCACCCCGAGTGGATGCTCGGTCAGCATGGTGATGGCATCGTGACTGAGTGACGCGCGCGCCGCAACCGAAATCTGATTGTAACCCCAGAGCGTGGCAATACGTCTCCACATCAAAATGCCGCTGAAAAGGGTGGCGACAATTATCAGGGTAAAGACTAACAAAAAGAAAACCCGACGTTGCTGCCAAATTGCGCTGATTTTTTGCCTAAATCTGGTCCGCCATTCCAATGTCCACAGTAGTGCGATCAACGCCACGATCATCCAGGCGGTACGCGACAGCGACAGCAGAATCACACCACCAATCACAACCATACTTAGGCTCAACCAAAAGCGTTGCCTTTTGTTGCCGTTCAACCATAGCGCGACGACTGCGACCAGTGCCATGATCAAATAAGCGGCCAGCACGTTGGGATGCATGAAAGTCCCGTACGGCCGTACGACTTTCTGCCCCAGCACCCAGACAAAACTGATACCGGGTATCCACTGGTTGAGCGGTTGCTCCCCGACCAAGTGGGCGAGTTTGCCGCCCGTGAGCGACGAAAACGTCATGAATTGGTACCAGCCCAACCCGCATTGCATGAGGCCACCCGCCACCAACGCCAGTGCCACACGTTTGAAATCACGTAAGACCAAGGTCAATCCAGAGAGCCATAGCGCAAACCCGGCAAAGGTAATAATCCGTACCACGCGATAGAGGGCAATTTCCACAAACAGAGCACTCCAACCAGACAGTAGCGCTGTCACAACCAATCCACCCATGCCAACCAGCGCCAGTTGTATGTAGCGCTCACGCCAGTTGATCTTCCACTGCCGGCGATCTTGGCTCAGCAACCAAAAAAGAAACGTGACCAGCCAAAGCAAATCGCTGACATATAACTCCGGAATGACATAATCACTAAGCACCCCAAAAACCGTCGTGTGTGGCGTGGCAAAACGCAACCGACCGCCCAAGGGCAACAGCAATACGCTCAACCAAAACAACCACTTCCAGAGTGGTTCTGACCTGAATTTTGCCAAAATACACCGCAGCAACAATTCCCTCCTATTTGCCGATACAAAACCGGCCAAAAATCTGGGCATGCAAAGCATCATCCACGTTGTCACCGGTTATCTCTCCCAACGCCGCAATGCCTTCATGCAATTCGTGAGCCTGCACGTCCATGCCCAATCCCAAGGCAAAATTCTGCAGAATCCGATCCAGTGCCACCTGCGCATGTCGCAAGGCTTCGATCTGACGCAAATTGGTGACGATGATCGCTTCTCGTGCCAGGGGTTGCAGTAAGTAATCTGCAACAATGCGTTGCTTCAGCTCGGCAATTCCCTGCAGACTTTGCGCCGAAACCAACACGCAGTCCGCTCTCGGTGAAATGTGTGTTGGCGAAAGTTGATCGCACTTATTCGACACCAGGATGCGTTTTTTGGACAGAAATTCGGTTTTGATGGCTGGACTGACCGTTGCCAAAAAGCGCTCGAGTGTGGCAGTCTCATCAGTTGCGTCCAAAACCAGTAACAGGACTTCTGCCGCCCGAATGGCGCGAATACTGCGTTCCACGCTCATTTGTTCGAGCTTGTCTTCACTGCAGGTAATGCCTGCCGTATCACTCAAGACCACAGGAACCCCTTGAACGTCGAGCGTTTCCTCGATCACGTCCCGTGTGGTACCGGAAATCTCCGACACAATCGCCCGATCATGCCCCAGCAGCGCATTGAAAAGCGAAGACTTCCCCATGTTGGGTTCCCCCACAAGCGCCACTTTGAGTCCCTCGCGGTAGACCCAGGCATGGGCGGAAGCCGCGAGCATGCTGAGCAAATCTGTATTCGCTGCCGCAATCTCACTTTTTAATTCATGCTCATCGATTTCAGGTATTTGATCTTCGGGAAAATCCAGTAACGCTTCCACATGGGTAAACCAAAAATTCAAGCGCTGCCGGATCTCACGGATCTTGCTGCCCAGATTACCGCTCAGTGTCGTTGCTGCAAGCTGTGCGGTCGTACTCGTCTTGGCATCGATCAAGTCAATGATGGCTTCGGCCTGGGATAAATCGATTTTGCCATGGATCAATGCCCGCCGGCTGAATTCACCAGCTTCAGCCAGTCGCGCACCATGTTGCAGACAGAGTTCAACCGTGGCCCTCAAGGCCTGTGGGCTGCCATGTATTTGCAATTCCACAACATCTTCACCCGTAAAACTGTTGGGAGATTTGAGATAAACGGCATACCCTTCATCCACTTTCTGTTCACCGTTTTGCACCCAGCCGTAAACCATTTGGTGCGACGCGACTTGTGTCAGATCACCGTATTTGGTGGCGACAAACAAGCGTTGCGCAATCGTCAACGCGTTGTCGCCCGACAACCGCACCACACCAATGCCGCCACGTCCGGGGGGAGTGGAAATGGCAACGATCGTGGCATCAAGGTCAAACATCGGCATTCCCTGTCAAAAACAACCAGACCGATTGTAACTGCACGCAGTATTTTCCACAACTTAGCAGCCAAGCTACTGTAAATTAATTTTGGGAAGCCAAAAAAACCGCCATTTGTTCTATGACCTTGTTGCCCAATCGTGCCCTCGCCTCGAGCGTAATGCCCGCCGTTTCGTCTACCAAAATGGTTCGTTCCATACCAGCCAGTTGATCCCAATACACTTTGTCGGGACCACGATCCATCACCAGGTAATGGCGTCCCTTTTTCGCAAATTGTACGAGTGCTTCCATCTCCATGGTTTGGCCAAGCGAGGTGTTGATCACAACTGCCCCGGCTCTGATCTGAGCAAGTCGCGCCGCATCCAAAATGAGCAAATTCTTGGGCACATGCAATGAAATAACATCCGCTGTCCCCAGCAATTCTTCCAGGCATTTGAACGTGACTCCCTTGGCTTCAATTTCCGGTTTGCGTGACCGGCTGTAATAAATCACCTGCATTTCAAACCCGAGCGCCCGATCGACAAGTTTCTGTCCTACTGCGCCCATACCAATGATGCCCAACAACTTGCCGGTGAGCTCACATGGTTGATCAAAAAGCTGATCTTCCCCCCAGCCACGACAAAGCCGCAGATACTGCCCCAGCACCCATTCGGCCGTGGCTTCGTCGCTGTAATCGGTCACATTGCGGACAACGATCCCGTGTTTTTCGCAGTGCTTCAAATCAACCGTTTGCAGATTCGTGCCGCAAATCCCAATGTACTTCACATTCGGACACTGCTCCAAAACTTCCTGCCCCATGGGCGTGGCAAAACTCATCAACACGGCGTCGGCGTCGCCAATCCTTACGGCCACCGCAGCAGGCGAAGCAAGTGGTTCAGACAAGTATTCCAAAGGTTGCAGCGAAAACGTCGACAAAATGGCTTTGGTATGATGATCAAGGTTGAGCACATCCGTACAGACTATTCGCTCGAATTGATGTTTGGAACCAGTCGCCATGGTCAGGACTTTCGATAAATACGATAAACGTCAATTTGTTTGACCAAAGTAAATAATTCCGAAAACGGCTCACTGGTAAACACCATGGGACAGGCACTCGCATTGCTTTCGACTTCTGCCCTTGTTTTGACCGTGTAATGTCGGTCCATGTAATAGAGTGTTTGAAAATTCGGTACACCTACCATACAAATCGTCGTATTCTCCGACGCATTCTGCTTAATGGTTTGGCCAATAGCTTCAAACGTCACAGCGCCCGCCCAATACTGTTGATTAAACAAAAATTGCTGTCCGACATTATAAATTCCAAACAGACATGCCACCAAAAAAGCGAAATACACAACACTTCTGGTCTTTACTCGGGATAAACGACTTTCGGCCACATGCCGTAATGTTTGCCAACCGCAGACACTGCCGAGAACAGCAAATGGGATAAGATAAAATTTATAATAAGGATGCACAAACGATCCCTGCGAAAAAACCAGCACAAAGGCTGCCCCCCAACCCAATAGCACCGCCAGTTTGAGGTCCAGTTTGGTTAAACGTTTTAGCAAAAGTCTTCTTATCCACGCCATCACATAAACCATCGCGAGCAGTGTTAACACCGGCCCCATTTGCAACCAGAAAGTTCCCAATTGTTTATAAACCCAATAGGGCAAAGTAAACGTAACTCCGCCATCATTGGTTTCAGTGACGGATCGATTACGAAACGCCCCGATCAAATTGGTGATCGCGCCGTGATCCACCATTACCATCTGCAACAGAATCTGTGTCATCACCACGCCAGCACCCAGTCCAAGCAAGACCATCATGCCGTTGATTTTTTTGGCTTGCAGCCATTCATAACCAAGCAAAAAAGGAATCAGGAAAAAAAATCCCCAACCCAGATTACCTGCTATCAACATCAGTAAAAACATGGCGCCGTAATGCCATATCCGGGCATGCTCCCGTACTTTATCCCAAATCATTATCAGCGCCAGGCAACAAAAAGCCGTCGGCGCTTCATGATTCAATGCCGTACCATGCACCAAAAACAACGGACAGCAAAACAACATCATCGCTGCGAGCAGGCCATAATTCTCGCCTAACCAGCGCCGTCCCAGCAATCCGATCATGACCACCGTTCCCATTGCACAAAAAACCGGGAAAAGTCTGGCAGCCCACGCCGTCTGTCCAAAGACGCTCCAAAACAAGGAAATGAACAACGACAGCGCCGGCGGATGATTGAGATAAAGTACCGGATTTAGCGGTGCGATGGATGTGTAACCAAACACATTTAACCCATGCGTATAAGCCAGCCCATAACGCAGGTGATTGCGCGCAAAAATTGAAAAAATTGCTGCGTTGTAATCAAAAGCAGAATTCAGGATCGGCCCATAAAACAGGAACAAAGCAGCTGCCAATCCAATCAGTGCCAAAATAAACAGTTTGGATCGATGTTGTTGCAACATGGAAATCCAGTAAATGATTGATTGCTTATCGACAGATCGTCATTGCGAGTCCTGTCACACGAACATAACAAACGATGGTATTACCCGGTTTTCTTCAAATAATCCTGCAACTTGAGCGAGACAATCTGCGTCGTGCCGTCTTCTTCCATGGTGGCACCATACAGGCAGTCAGCCACTTCCATGGTACGTTTGTTGTGTGTGACCAGGATAATCTGCGACGACTGATTGAGCCGCTTCAAGGCTTCACAAAAACGTCCCACATTCGCTTCGTCCAAGGCCGCGTCGACTTCGTCCAAGATACAAAATGGCGTCTTGCAGGTTTCCAGGATGGCGAAAAGGAGTGCGACTGCGCCAAGACTGCGTTCTCCACCGGACAGAAGATTCAAATCATGCATACGTTTGCCTGGAGGTTTGGCGCGGATAACAATTTCCTTTTCCCCAAAAACATTGATCCAGCGTTCCAATTTGCCTTCGCCACCTTCAAAGAGCAGCGCAAAATATTCGCTAAAGCGACGTTGCGTCTCGCTAAAAACCTGGTCAAATAAATTTTCGATAAACTGATCCAGTTCTTTGAGTTTAAGTTCCAAAAATTTGGCCGTTTGTTCAATATCCTTGAGGTGCTGATAGAGCCAGTCAAAACGACCTTTCACTTCTTCATACTCAGCCGGTGCCTTTTGGTTAACTTCGCCAATACGATCCAGCTTGTGCTTCTGCGACATGATTTCATTTTCCAACGACGTTAACGTTTCCTGATTCACGATTTGAACCATTTCCCCGTCACCGACCATAGCATCGGCACGTAACTGCAGGATTTCTTCATCTGTCAGCCCAAATTCCTGTTTGGCGCGCAGCACGGTATCTTCTTTGCGGGTTTCCAGACGTGTGCGTTGCACCAGGATTTCCTGTTCCTGCATGCGCAACTGCCCCAGTTTCTGGTTGAGTTGCACTACCGCGAAGCGCAATTCAGCCATCTGCTTATTTTCCTGTTCCTGCGAAAGCATGCCAGTCATTTTCTGTTTTTCGGTCTGGATCTTGAATTCCAGGCTACCAATGCGACGCTGCAACTCGCGTTCTTGGGATTGCAAAAACTGCTGTTCCTTGCGCAGAGCTGCCGTCATCTCTGGTCTGGCGCCACCTTTGGCATTTTCCTGTTGGGCAAGCTGACTTGAAATCTGCTGCAACTTGGACTGAACCTGGCTGCGGCTATTGCGCAAAACACCCAGTTGTCCCGCAACCTGCGTCACCTGCGCTTGCAGCTGCTGCGACTGTTCATAAAGTTCCTGGACTTTGGCGCGCATGGCCTTGAGCTCGTCCTGGTTCCCGCTTTCGTCTTGTTCCATCAACTTGTCAACCTCATCCAGCAGCGGCTGAATGCGCTGGTGAAGGTGTTTACCCTCGTCAAAGGCCCGTTTCAACTCCTGCAAGGGCAAACTCTTGCCAAACAATTTTTCTGATAATTTGTCATACAGACTACGCACTTCGCCAAATTTCGACTTCACCAGCGCACGGCCTGCACCTGCAGATTGTTTCTGACTCTGTTCATTCAGTTGATCGATCGTTTTCTGGTAATTCAGCATCACCTTCTGCAACTGCTCTTTGACATGTTCTTCCTGGGATTCCCCTGTCACAATTTGTTTTTCCAATGCTTTTAGTTCCGCACCCAGCTCATCTTCCTGTTTGACCAAGGTCGCGCTGTCGCCACCTTTATCGGTATTTATCGGTGCAAGCTGACTGCGATTGAGTTCCAATTTGGCCTGAATGCCCGCTTGTTCCTGCCAGTATTCATTCAGCTCTTCCTGCAACGATTCAATCCGACGCGAAATATTCTGCAAATCACCCTGACGGTTGATGAGGGCACTGGAAAGCACTTTGGTTTCCGCTTCCTTGGCTTCAATCTGGGCGTGAATTTCACTGCGTTTGGCGTCAAAAAGGGTCGAAGTCTTGGACAAAGAGGCAATATCCTGGTCAATTTTCTGCAACTGCAGTTGGTACCAGGCCTTTTGTTTGATCGCCAGGTTTTCCTTGATTTCCAGATAATCCTGCGCCTGTTTGCTTTCTTTTTTCAAAATCTGCAGCCGTGGCTCCAATTCGCCCAAAATATCCTGCAAGCGTTTGGTGTTTTCGCTCGTCCCACGCAAATTATTGACGATGCGGGCTTTTTTCATATAAAACGGTTTCACGCCGCTCGCGTCCTCGAGCAGCGACTGAATTTCCTTGGAGCCCATAATCAAAATCTGGTCAATTTCCCCCTGTCCGATCACGGTCAGGTCAAACGAACCCAGCCCGCTTTTGGCCAGAACTTCGGCCAGTTCGCGGTGCAGCACTTTGTTGTTGTTCATCAGATACTCACCCTGCCCGTCGCGGTACAGCACACGTCCCAGCTCGAGTTCAGCCCACGGCACGTCAAAGAATTGAGTGCCATTGTCAAACTGCAGTTTGACTTCGGCCATGCCCTTGGGCTGCTTGGTGGCCGACCCGGCAAAGATGACATCTTCCTGCTTGCTGGCGCGCAGATTTTTGGTCCCCTGCTCTCCCAGCACCCATCGAATCCCATCCGCCACATTCGACTTCCCACTGCCATTGGGCCCCACCAACGCCACAATCGGAAAATTCAAATCAATTTCCGTCCTTTTGGCGAAACTCTTGAAGCCGTTTAGTGTTATTTTTTGAACAATCATCTCAAATATTCATCCTAAGATGTCATCCCGAACTAGATTCGGGATCTAACCTAAATGTATTCTCCGCAATACCCCTCTCTTGCACAAAACCCCAACTCTTGGTATAAAGATCAAGCACATGTGACACTTTAGCAGAACTGCTAATTGTAAGCAATCCATTGCTGCAGCGCCCCTGACAAGGCACTTAACAATCCGTATCCCGTTTGTTTTTCGCAGAAGCGCTTCAAGAAAAACAAACACCTTTTTGTTTCTTTTGGCCACTTTGCTTTTTCAAAGAAAAGTGGCGGCATTTGGGCTCGTGGTGTAGCGGTTTAACATACCTGCCTGTCACGCAGGTGATCGCCGGTTCGAATCCGGTCGGGCCCGCCATAGTGAACGATCATCCTCAAAAAAGCCTGTTTCCCCTAGTGGAACGGGCTTTTTCTGTAGTTCGAGCCAATTCAAATAGCGACTTTTAATATCATAATGCCGAGAATAGGGTTTGTTGGCGTCAAATATAAGGGTTTTGTCCTTTAGGGAAAAGTTCGAGCCGATTTCAGTCAGTATGTACCGCTTGGTCTCAGGCGGTTCCTTTTGGTAGGTTTTGATTAGTTTTGTCGTGAAATTGAAGTGATCCTGAACCTCGCTCCGCCAATTGCTTGCTGGTAATGCAATTTCCTCTGACTTCTTCATTAAATTGGCTTCTTGTTGGCTTAATTCCTGTTTAGTTTTCATAAAGTCATCATCTGACAACAACCCACCATCAACATTTTCAGGCTTAATCTTTAGTTGTAATAGATTCTTTTGCTGCTCTCTACTTCGATTCAGTTCGACCTGGATTTGTTTCCTCAATAGCTCGTAATCGGTTTCATCCCCTTGAAAAGCTTGTTCCATCTGATCAAGCGCCCATTCAATAATTTCATCGTTTAGGTAAACACCGCCCAACTCTTTGACTATTTCTTCTTCCAAGGCATCTTCTCTCAAATATGGTTGGGAACAGTGCCCCTTTTTCTTGGTGCAACGATAGTAAATACGCCCTTTTTGGACTTCCGATGTTACAGACGAAAAGCACTCTCCACATTTAACTAGTCTTCGGTGCGTATGCTGAAAGCGCTTTGGCCTTGGTCTGCATTTTACGTGTAGCACTTCCTGAACTCGATCAAAGATCTCTTTTTCAACCAAATGGTCATGATTCCCCCATGCCTCACATTCACCATAGTGGATCCATCCATAGTAAAAAGGGTTAGATAGTATTCCGCTAATGGTAGCCTTTCCCATCATTGAACCATTCTTCTTTCCCTTTAGACCCGCCTGAAATGCCCTCTGTCTTAATTCTTCCAGTGAAAGTTGCTCCTTTGCTACCCAATTAAACATGGCCGACACTAAAGGACCATCTATGGGATCAATCTCAATCCGTTTAAGTGACCGAGTCTGAGTCAAATCCATAAAATACGTTTGTTTGGCTGTATCAAAAGCCTTGCCCGCAATCCGTCCCTGACTATCAAGATTGATATATCCAATTGGTGCAATTCCAGGATAAGCACCTTTTTCAACCAATCCCCGCATGTCTCGTTTTACGAATTGACTTGTATCGTCCGAGGTTTTCTTTGCCATTCCGAATTCAATTTGCAGGATGAACTTATCATTTGGATCATTGCGGTAGGTTTTATTAATAGTCCTAATTTCTTCAATCTTGCCTTCATCAATCATGTAGATTACTAAACCGCCATCCAGACTATTTCGAGCAATACGGGTCAAATGCCAGACCAGAATGCCACTTGCCTCCCCTTTATCGATACGGTCCAGCATCTCAGCAAACTTGGGACGACCTTTTTTATAAGCCGATTGGCTTTCCTCATAAATATCGACTATCACCAAATTATGCAAATTTGCATACTCAATAAGCTCACGCCTTTGGTCCTCAATCGTCAGGATCTGTCTGTCGTCCCGATCCTGAGAACGACGGACGTAAATAAAATACTTCAGTCTCTTGATAATGCTCATACTAATTCTCCTTACACACAGGGTAGAAAATCGTTTATTAATTAACAAAAGGACTGCCTGGGGCTTATAAAACAACCTCATCGGTATGTTTACCCAAGCAGTCCTTTTCTATGCCTAAAATTTAGGCACAAAAAGGCCGATGAGTTAGTTGTCTTATAAGCATCCACATTATAAACGTTTCTTCTTGCTTTTTGAATTCTCAGAATACCGATTTACCAATTGGGCAGCCCATCCCATTTGACGGGATAACTTCTCCAATTTGAGAGCCTTCTTTGTCGGACGCCCAGCATATTGCCAACGCTTCATACTTTTCATTAACTTCTCCGCTTCTTCATCTGCATCAAAAAACCTACCAAATGCACTATAGAAACGATTCCCGCTTTTATTTTGACTTTCGTAGGCTAAGTTATAGCAGTGACGACAACCGAAATACTTGCCCCCCGAAGATAGATACAATACGCCAACCCTCTTCCCACAGTGTCTTCCATAAGGAGATAATGGGCATTCGAACCAGTATCTTTTACCTCCAAAGTGGCAAGGGGTGCTGGCTAACCATAGACGATAATCAAGGTCCTCCTTCTCTCCAGTCCAATAAGATGTCTTGGTATAGTGAAGCCTCATATAACTACGATCCGTATCGATTTCAATTCCAACACTCCCCGTTTCTTCCTCCCTTTGAAACCAACGAATTGTTCCTGCTTTAAATCCGTCAAAATAACCGTTTTGTTTGAGCCATTTAGTTGAAATGCTTCTACAGTCTTCAGTTAAATCCCTACCTCCGCCCGAGTATCTACCCATTCATTACCCTCCAGAAATAACCGAAATCAATAAGGATTCTCCGATTATTCAAAGACACTTTTAAACTCGGGTTTAAGAGCAATTTTCATTGATGGACGGCCAATTTGAGTAGGTTCAAGTTCAATATCGCATAGCCCTAAAGCATGCAATGAATTCATTAATTTCAAAGCTTTTGGCTTAGAGACTTTCATCATTGATTCAACCTGATCCGTTGTGACGCCCTCTTCTTCGCTATTCAGACACAAATAGAACTCAACTCTTTCCTTTGGCGCGGACTGTAGAACTAGATCATTAATGAAGATAAGATCACTTCCATCAATTTCAACTCTTCCCTGAACAATGGCATGGCCCCTAGCCAAATTGTAAAGTAACTGGTTAATCCGATCAGGTTTTTCTATTGATTGGGCAAGACAATGAGTCTCTTTTTCATCGTTAAATTGATATGTTTCGAAACTTACAACACCGCGGAGACGTGCCAACAACTTGGCAGATCGTGCTATTTTCGTTTTTATCGTTCTTTCTCTGCTATTACTTTTGTCCCACTCGATTCGTTCTGGCCATTGTTTAAATAAAGTTTGAACGAATGCGGCTGTAGCATCGCGACACAGAATTTCTTTCCTTTTTACTGCGTTATCCTCTAGCTGACTTGCCAATTCATCATCAGACTTACTGACACCAGGAATTCGATAGAAAAACATACGTGAACCCAAACTACCCAATATGTTCCAGATCCGATCCGACAACGATGCCTCTGTCGTTGCCCCAAGCAACATAAATAAATGAGCCTCTGTATATCCTCGTTTCCCATGCACCCCGCTATCAATTTCCAGTCCCTCGCCATCCAAGACTCTCGTCAATAATCCCAGGCCTTCTTTGAGTTTGTCCTCCTGTTGACTGAATATGGTAGTCATGTCGCGGATTAACATGGTTTTATTCTTGATCCGAGGCAATAAATCGACAGAAGCAAGCTTTTCACGGGAGACATTGGCAGCATGTGACACAAACGATGAAGGGCTGAATTTATCCGTCGAATAAACCAAATCTTTCAAATCACTAAAGAAATTCAATGTAATTGTCTTGCCTGCGCTTGGCGGGCCGACATAGATACATGCAAAGGGATTGGTTATGTCCTTAATCAAAAACTGGGCGAAAATACTAACGCCAATCTCGGCAGGACGTACTAATTCGGGGAAATTTGCAACTATTACCTCTTTCCATCCTTCAAAATCAAACTCCAAAGGCACTTCGGGCGGCTGCGGTACGGGAATTGTTATTGGGTTGCCTCTACTGATCGTCTCCCGTCTTTTGATACTTTCCCAAATCCCCCTTAATTCTCTTTCAGCCAAAGGAGGCTGATTATGGTCATCATTCCATGATCGAATATAACCCCATCCTAGAGGCTCCCACAGGCCTTCAGGAAGGGTTTTGAGTACCAATCCAACAATCTGTGTAGTTGTCTGATTTCTGCTTCCCTGACCTACTATTCCTGTAAGTAAATCTGACCAATCCTTCTTGGGTTCGGCTTTTTCATCCCCTTGGAATAGTGTCGATGGGAATTCTGCGAGATTTGTAGTCCATGGAGAAACAATCCATGAATACGCGCCTCCACTTAGATGGGTTGACGGGGGAGCAAGTACATAACCACCTTCCCCCCGAATATCGACTAAATCCTTGGTTCGGACTGCATTTCTCACGATACTGTCTGGACTGCGATAGTAATAATGCCATCCCCCTCCGCCAGTTTGTGACTTAACTGTCTCGGGGAACAGTTCAGGATCGCCGCCTTTTTCGATATCAATAACGGTTAACTTCGATATTGTCCCTGTCACGATGCCAATGTTGGCATTGGGATTTTTAAAAAACCAGTTTTCCACCTCTTCCTTGGTTGCAAACTCACTTTGATACTTTTTCCATTCAATCAAAGGCCGTTTATCAATTCCGACTGGAATCACGGACCAACCCAGACCCAAATAACTCAAAGCAGTTTCAATTTTGCTGGCCAGACTGTCCAAATTGATTTCCTGACTCATATTTATGCTCCAGATTACTCTTGATGATAAGTTTAACTAACGAAACTAGTCCTTCAGCTTGTGTCTTGGCTTGCTCGAAGCTCACCGTTTCCCCAAACTGTCTCTCGTAAATCTGCTGATACCGTTCAATCGCCTCTTTTGACAACATATCGTGGATCAATAATTGGAATACATTCTGTTTTTGAGGAATTTGAGCGCGGTAAACAACGAGTGCGGGTTAAGCTTCATTTGCTGAGCCCAAAACGCCTGTACAACCTCATCCAATTCTGAAGAACGTCTGAAGTAAAAAAGCGCCTTACCGTTGCTTTGCTTTTCCAATAAATCCAGCTGGATACCCGATGCAACGAGTACGGCAGCCAAATTGAGATCCCAGCTGGTAAAAAACTCTGACTCTGTCTTCATCTTCATTCTCCTGACTAATAAAAATAATAGGGATTAGCATTACGCTAACCCCTATTATTGTCATATTTCAGTTATTGGCTATTGGACAAATTAAACTTTCTTTTTGTCCCCCCCATCCTTTCTCCGACCAGGCGCCCCTCTCCTTGCCCAAGTATATACATTGTCCAGTGTTGCACGTCCTCCATACTTATTCTGATAAGCTTGGAGTAACTGCTGTTTGCTCAAATTAACGTCAAAATATTGGTACGCAAGCCATTTGTTTCTCTTAATAACATCATCATCCTTTATCTTCTTCCCTACTTCATCTTGGAGTTCATAAACTTTAATACTTTTTTCTGGGTTATCACTCATTATAAAGCTGTAAAACATTCGAATTCTTTGACATGCTTCTTTAATCTGTTTATCAAACATTTCTATTTCTTTTTCCGTCAACGTCATTAAAAAATCCATGTCTTTGAAAATTTCACTTGTACCAAAAAAACGATCTTTAAAATGTGCATCCAACAATTCAATATCTTTCCAAAACCCAGTCGGAAATCCTCCTAAAACAAATTTCCTAGAACGCTTTTTTGCTTTTAAAACTTCCTCATCTGTAATTGCGGGATGTAATTCTAAAACAATGCGCGGAGTCCCAAAGACATCATTAAAATTATGCATAATGTATTGATCATTTGCCAATGCAAATTTGTTGTAAATTACATACTCAATAATTGAATTCCGCCACCAAACGTGTAGACCATGTTGGGTTCGTAATCCCTCAATCTCCATAGCCGTTTTTAAGCCGAATTCCCGAAAAAGTTCTTGCCTCTTTGGATCAGTTAGATTGGGGACTCTGCCATGTAAGAAAAATTCAGGAATTACAGTGGAGATTTGATAAAACTTCCACTCGTGAAAATATTTATTCTGTAAATATTGTTCTTTTATTACTTCAGTTTGCTTATTGATTGCTGTCAAGAAACCTGCGGGATCACCTCGATGTTTGATTATTTCCCTGCTCCACACATCAGGTTCACGATGATAAAAACCTTCTTTCAGTACGATAGCTTTGAGCTCATCCAAAGTCTTTTTATCT
>CAISZI010000060.1 GCA_903889905.1 Candidatus Wirthbacteria bacterium | reverse complement strand
TAAGGTGTCGTATTCATCCCCTGGCTTAAAAGCCAGGGGTTTTCTACGACGCAATAAAAGGACGAAAGCATCGTGGTACCACCTTAATTGCCTGCCTGCGCAGACACTCGTGTCGGCTATAGAGCACCGCTGCTAAAATTATCAGTGGGGAGCGCCGCATTGGGCCTTGCTGGTTTGCACTTGGGTCCAGCTCACTGTCTGTAGCCCGCGACTAAACTGACACTTAAAGTCTAATGACTGCTTCAGCCATTGTCAAACAATTGTAATCATACGCTCCACCGGCAAGCGCGCTTTGGCTGCCAGGCTTGCCTCGACTTTGACCTCAAACTTCATATCCCTGAGCGTCTCATACACTTTGGGCAACGTGATCATTTTCATGTATTCGCACACCGCATTTGGGGATAATGGGTAAAATCGCCGGTCCGGAAATTGCTTGTGTAGACGATGAATAATACCCACTTCAGTCGCGATCAGGAATTCCTTGGCATCCGATTTCTCAACGTGTTTGAGCATGCCTTCGGTTGAGTAGATGAACATTTTTTGACCGCTCGTCTGATGCAGGGACTTGAGCATGCAGGTCGTCGAGCAGCCACACTCAGGATGCACCAGGATATCGGCATCAGGGTGAGCGAGTCGTGCGGTTTCCATTTCTTCATCCAGAATTTTGGCATGCACGTGGCAGGCACCACCCCAGATGTGCAGCGGTCGTTTGGCCACCGTTTCCACGTATTGCCCCAAGTAACGGTCGGGCAAAAACAAAATTTCCTGTTCACGGGGAATGCTTTCCACCACTTTCACCGCGTTGCCAGAGGTGCAGCAGTAGTCACTCAAGGCTTTGACTTCGGCCGTGGTATTAACATAACTCACCACCGTGGCGCCAGGATGTTCCACTTTCCATTTCATCAGCTCTTCTGCTGTGATGCTTTGGGCCAAAGAACATCCAGCCCCAAGATCAGGAATCAGTACCGTCTTGGTGGGCGACAAAATTGACGCCGTCTCAGCCATAAAATGCACACCGCAAAAGACAATCACCTCCGCCTGCGTTTTGGCTGCCTGTTGCGACAAACCAAGCGAATCACCCACAAAATCAGCAATATCCTGCACTTCCGGCAACTGATAGTTGTGCGCCAGGATCACTGCCTTGCGCTCGCGGCGAAGACGATTGATTTCGGAAACAAGATCGATGGCAGACATATTTTTCTCTTCTAGTTTACACATGTCTGTCATTGCGAGCTGCTTCAAAGCGGCGTGGCAATCTCTCTGTCGTTGAAGTGAACTAGATTGCTTCGTCGCAGACTTCTCGCAATGACATCTTACTTTCAACTTTATGACTTTAAGAACTTTATAAACTCAGAATTCTATTCCCTGATCTTCAAACTCACATCCAGCGCCTGCACCGAATGCGTGAGTTGACCAATAGAAATATAATCCACGCCCGTCTCAGCAATGCGTCGTACCGATTCCAGGTTCACACCACCGGACGCCTCAACCTTTGCCTGATTACCAATCATCCCAACCGCCTGCTTCATTTCATCCACCGTCATATTGTCCAGCATAATCATATCCACATTGAGCTTCGCGGCTTCCTGCGTTTCGGTCAGAGAACGGACTTCCACCTCGATCTTCATCCCCTCTGACGCACCCGCACGAATTTGTGCAACGGCCGCGGTAACACTACCCGCCACCCGAATGTGATTATCCTTGATCAATACCATGTCAAAAAGCCCAATGCGATGATTGGTGCCACCACCGATGCGCACTGCGTATTTGTCCAGCAGTCGCATACCGGGCGCTGTTTTGCGGGTATCCAGGATTTGCGCCTTGGTCGCCTTCACCGCTGCGGCAAACTCCGCCGTCCGTGTCGCAATACCCGACAACCGCTGCAAGAAATTGAGCACTGTGCGTTCGCCACTGAGCAGTGCCCGATACGAACCACGGATTTCCATCACCACCGTACCGGCCTTGATCCTGTCCCCATCTTTGGCTTTGGCCACAAATGTCATCGCAGGATCAAGCTTGCGAAAAATCATTTCCACCAACGGCAAACCCGCCACAATCCCCTCACTTTTGACCAAAACAAAAGCATCCCGTTTGGCCTCGTCAGCCAGCAGTAAATTGGTCGTGAGATCACCGCTACCGATATCTTCCTTGAGTGCCAGCGCAATAATCTCTTCCGCCTGACTTATATCCATCACCGTTTCCGTCAACATATCTTCATCTCTTCCGCTTTATAACTTGATAACTCGATGAACTTTCCGTCCCGCGGCGTCTCGTTGTTGGCACGTATGATACAACACTTTGGCTTCTTCGGGGTAGCTGGTACTCAAATGCGCGCCCCGGCTTTCTTCCCTCAATTGTGCGCCTCGTGTTATTGCTTTGGCTACCAACGACAAAGCCCTGACGCGATGACCATAAATTTCTCCCGCTGCTGCGCCAAACGTCACCATTAGCCGGTCAATTTCCAGCAATGCCTGCACCAAGGATTCATTATTGCGCACAATCCCGACTTTAGCGTTCATCAGCAAGCCAAGTTGTTTCTGGAATGTTTCAGAAGCTTCCTGTTTCACGGCATCCAGATAGAATTTATCCTCTGGCATGTTTTCCCGCAGGAGCGTATCACGATACGCCCGCTTCGATGATGCCAGCGCCGCCCGTTTCCCAAACACCAGACATTCCAATAATGAATTGCTCGCCAGCCGATTGGCCCCATGCACACCAGTTGACGCCACTTCGCCCACGGCCAACAAATTCGCCACCGACGTCCGGCCATCCAGATCCGTCTTCACCCCGCCAATCGTGTAATGCGCGGCTGGCGCCACCGGAATCGGGTCACGCGCCATGTCGATACCAAACTTACGCAGTTCAGCACCAATCGTGGCAAAGCGAACCTTGATTTTGTTGGCATCCAAATGATCCAATTTAAGATATACGCAAGGTTTTCCGCTCGAAACAATTTGTTCGTGGATCGCCTGCGCCACCACGTCGCGTGGCGCCAGTTCATTTAAGGAGTGCCTGCCCACCATAAACCGTTCACCGGCTGCATTAACCAGATAAGCGCCTTCACCTCGAACGGCTTCCGAAATCAAAAAAGCACGTTCACCCGGTATATACAAAGCCGTTGGATGAAACTGCATGAATTCCATGTCCCGCAGCTCCGCGCCAGCCTGATATGCCAGCGCCATGCCATCACCCGTCGCTGTCGACGGATTGGTCGTCCGACCAAAAATTGCGCCAGCCCCACCACTGGCCAAAATCGTGTTAGCCGCCTGAATGCTGAATGTCTGCTGTTGATGCAAATCAAATACCGTTGCCCCAAAGCATTGTTTGCCCTCAGTCGTGAGTTCAGCTACCATCGTGTTTTCCAACCACTTGACCCGCGGATTTTGCCGCACCTGATCCAACAAAAATTTGGTTACTGCATAGCCCGTGGAGTCACCGCCCGCATGCAATACGCGCCGCTTGCCGTGGCCGCCTTCCAGCCCCAACAGCAGTTCACCATAGCTGTCACGATCAAACGCCATGCCCATGGTAATCAGCGCTTCGACTTCCCGTTTGCCTTCTTCGACTAACACCCGCACAGCTTCAATGTTACATAAACCACGCCCGGCAACCAACGTATCTTCAAGATGAAAATCCGGTGCGTCGTCATCTCCCACCGCCGCCGCAATCCCGCCCTGTGCCTTCCAGGAATTGCTGGTTTCCCGGCTCGCCTTGGTCACGATCAAGACACTGCCCCGCTTCGCCGCATACTGTGCTGCGTACAGTCCGGCGAGACCAGAACCTATGATGAGAAAGTCGGTGTGAATAAAGTCCATGGAACGTATCCCTAATAATGTAGGGGCGTACCTTTACGGTCGCCCTCCCCATTCCATATGCGGACGGCCGCAAGGGCCGCCCCTCCCTGCATTCTAATTTTGTAATTCCACTATTATCCTCGTAGGGACCGGTCGCGACAAGTCCCTGCCAATCTCACTCTACCTTCTCTTAAATATCTTCTCCAACTCCTCCCTGGTCAGCTTGACCATGGTCGGCCGGCCATGCGGGCAGGTGTAAGGCTGCTCACAAACCAATAGAGCGTCGACAATCTTCTGCATCCGCCCAATCTCCAGCCGTTCATTGGCCTTGATGCTCACCTTGCACGACCGCATGATGATACGCTCAGCAATCTTGGCATCAATCTGTTTACCATGCCGTTCTTCAATCAAGGCGCTGACAAATTCCTTGATCAGCGCCGACATGTCTGCTTTTGCCAGTTCCAGCGGCACACTACGCACCACAATTTCCCGTTCGCCAAATTCCTCTGCCTCAATGCCCAGCGTTTGCAAAAAATCAAACGACTCACTAACCACCGCCATTTCCTGCGCTTCGAGTTCAATATGCTGCGGCAAAAGCAAAGGCTGATTGCCTGCAGACCCTTTGTGCTCATAGCGGGCCATCAAGCGCTCGTACATTACACGTTCCTGCGCCGCGTGCTGATCAATCAAATAAATTTCCCCAGCCTTGTCTGCCACAATAAACGTGGCATAGAGCTGCAGCATCGCCTGCATTTCATTTCCCATCGGCAATGGTACCGTTGTTTGCGTAGGGGCTTGCCATGGCATGTCCTGCCCTGCATTCATCCCCTCATATCCCTGCCGGACCAGCGGCATCGCCCCAATTCCGCGTTGCCCGAACGACTGGTTGGTGTAATCCATTCCTGCTTGCTGCGACGCAATGCCCTGCGTCACTGGGGGACCTGATTCATACCCAGCGCCCCCAGCCGCATTCCCCCTCTCTAAGCTCCCTGCTCCAAACTCCAAGCTCCCTGCTCCTTGCTCCTCGCCAATTTTCGCCCTCGGCACCAGATTGTTCTGCTGCAACGTCAAGGCAACCCCGTCTTCCACCAGCTGATAAATTTCTTTGCTTTGCTGAAATTTTACCTCGGCCTTACGCGGATGCACATTGATATCCACCGACTCGGTCGGCATCGTCAGGTCGAGCAAAAAAATCGGATTGAGATGCTTTTCGAGCAGCGTACTGTAGGCGTGCTTGACGTGATAAACACTCAAATAATCATTGACCCGCCGGCCATTCACGTACAAATACTGATGTCGCCGATGCTCACGTGCTGCTTCGGGACGGCCCAAAAAACCTCGCATTTGATACGGCCCAAAGGTGTAATCGACTGGCAGCACACTGTCCACCCATTCCTGCCCCAAAATATCCCGCACGCGACTAGCCCAGGATTCTGTCCCGGCTGAACGAAACAGCACTTTCGTATTGCTCACCATTTCAAACGCCACACCCGGATGAGACAGTGCCTGGTCTTCCACTGCCTGGATGCAGTGGTTATTTTCGGTCAGAACTGTTTTGAGATATTTGCGTCGCACCGGCGTATTAAAAAACAATTTGCTCACCACAATTTGTGTACCTTTGGGCGAAGCCGCATCGCCAAGTTCTTCCTGATTGCCGCCAACCATTACCAAGCGCGTCCCAACCGTTTCTTCCTCTGTCTTGGTTTCCAGCGTTACCGCACTTACCGCCGCAATGCTTGCCAGTGCTTCACCGCGAAAGCCAAACGTGCCAATGTGGAACAAATCCTGTTCTTCGGTGATCTTGCTCGTGGCATAACGCTCGAACGCCAGTTTGACATCATCCCGTCCTATACCGCAGCCGTCGTCTGTGACAACAATCCGATCCAACCCACCGCCAACTAGTTCAACTTTCACAAAACTTGCACCCGCATCCAACGAATTCTCAACCAGCTCTTTCACAATCGACGCCGGCCGCTCAATCACCTCGCCGGCTGCGATCTTGTGCTGCAGAATTTTGGGAAGAATGTGGATTTTCATATATTTATTCCTTTGTTGGCTGTCATTGCGAGGCTATGCGCAGCAATCTCTCAGTAGGGGCGGTTCACGAACCGCCCTCTTCAGTTTGACGGAACAAGGGACGCCTTACCTGTACCCACAGTATAATACAAAAAAGCCCCTAATTCCTGACAATTGCGGGAAATTGAATTCTGTTTATTGATTCCAGTTGTCGGCTTTTAGCCTTGCCCGTTGGAACTTTGAGGTATAGAATTATTGTCCAACAATTTTGTATTCAGGCCCATAGCCGTTTATGTCCACTTTTGATGATAGTGTCGTGCAATTTCCGGGAGAAAGCATTTCTCCATGGGCCAATGGCAGCAATCTGGATTTGGGTGCTGCGGCATCTGACGGACTTCACTCTGATCAATCTGAACGGACCGAAGGACGGATACCAAGCATGCTTATCGCTCATTTCGACGCTGTGGGCGATGTGTCGCCATGGTGGGTTGGAGGCAAAGCAGCCAACCTCGCCAAGCTACGCAGGGCCGGGTTGCCTGTTCCACCCGGCTATGTCATCTCGACCGAGGCGCATGAAGCCTATCTGGGCAGTGGCAGACTCCCCGAAGGTCTGGTGAAGGCGGTTATCGCAATGAAACACGCCCTGGGCGGCAACGTGGCGATCCGCAGCTCAGCCAACCTCGAAGACGGCGACAAAAAAAGTATGGCTGGCGTATTTACAACCTTCTATGTTTATGGCGACGATCAGGTTGGTCCGGCAATCGAACAAATTTATACCCAGGCGCACTCTGCTGAAGTCGCCCAGTCCCTGGCGCTGCACGGCATGGCAGTGGGGGACGTCCGCATGGCACTTATTGTCCAGGAATTGATAGAACCGGAAGTGGCTGGCGTCATGTATACCGGTGTCAACGGGAATGATGTGCTGGTGCAATGCGTTAAAGGATTTGGGTCCAGACTGGTTGATGGCAAAACCCATGGTATGGCCTTGCTGATCCGTGACACCGGGATCATTTCACAGTCCACCGGATTCGAAGTTGCACCACTGGCTCCAGCTGCCATTCAGCAATTGCATCAGCATGCCCGTCTCATCCAGCAACTTTTCCCGGAAGCCCCGCAAGACATTGAATTTGCCATTCGCGGCGGGGAGCTACACATCCTGCAAGCCCGTCCGCTCACCACCGAGCTGGGTCAAGTATCACTGGACCAGACCCCGGAAGACTGTCTGGCAGAAACCAAAACCATACTCCGCCAACTCGTGGCAGAGGAAAAGGCACAACTGGGTACGGAGACAGCCGTTTTCAGCGACTCCAACTACAGTGAACTGCTTCCCCGGCCAACGGCAATGGATATCGGCATTTACATGTACATCCATGGCGGTAGCGATGGGATCCCGGCTGCGACCCATCTTGCCAGGCGTGAAATGGGCTACCAGGTCGGGGACGAAGCCAACGGCATCATCAAGTTTATCGGTGGCAGAACCTATTTCAGCATTGCTCGCAATGCGGCCATTTATTATGTCGGCTTCCCGGCAACCAAAGCAGAATACTTTGCCACCCTGGTCAAAGAGTATCTGGAAGCTGTTCAGGCCGATCCCGGAAGAGGTGCGTATCCGCAGATGGGATTGTATCTCCAAGACCCGACTCTCGCAGACTTGCGCTCGCGATATGGTGAGAAGGCTGAAGAATACTTTCAAATCTATCAGGAATTCACAGCCAGGATGGCGCGGTTTGCGGATGAATTTATTACCCAGTTCGAAACTACGGAACGTCCTCATCTTGACGACTTTACGACAGCAACCGGAGCTGAGGATTTGAACGCCATGACGAATGCGCAACTGGCTGACCATGCTGACAAAATTCTGGAGCATCTGCGTACCCGCACCTATGTCAATTTTGCCAAAGCCGCCCGGTTGGGATTCTACTATTCCCAGCGACTGCAGACACTGCTGCAAAGCGTGCTGGGTTACACCAAAGAGCAAGCCGAAGCGATGTACTCGGAACTGGACAAGGGCTTGGACGGCAGCGCACTGACGGATGCCAATGTTGCCATTGCCGAAGCTGGTTCTGAAAAAGAGGCGACTCAATTGGCCCTCAAACTCGTCGGCCATTACAGTACCGGTGAAATGCTGGAGATCAGGCATCCGCCACTACGCGACGCCCCTGATCAGTTATTGGAATATGTGCGGGGAATCCGTCAGAGCGGACATTACAAAGCCGATCACGAACACCAAAAAGCGGAACGTCTCGAGACGCAATCCAGTCTGCTCTCCACCCTGCCTCCGAACCAAAAACCTGAATTGGAAAAAACGATCCATTCCTCCCAAACTTACATGGCGCTACGCGAAACGGTCAAATATCTGTTCACCAAAGAATATCTACTGTTGCGGGACACCCTCGAACTGCTGGGTGCGCGGCTGGGGCTGGAAAACGGCGCCATTTATTTTCTCTATCCCAGGGAAATCCCCCGTTTTGTGCAAGACCCGCAGTCGATGCTGCACCTGATCCGGTCCCGCACGCAGGCATTTGCAAATTACAACAAACTTGACCTGCCCCATGTCATCCGGGAACAGGACATTGATGGTCTGGATCTGAAGCGCGAACATCTGGAAGAGTTTGAGTCAGCCACTGGAATCTTCCTGGCCAATGGGACAGCCTGTGAGGGAGTGGTGGTTAATTTGGATGAGTTCTCCAGTTTGGCAGCCGTCGATGCGGCCATGGCAGCCTATCGACAGCAAAACCTTCATGTCATTCTTGTCGCCACCCAGATGAATCTAAGCCACGATCCGCTCATCGAGCAGGCGGATGGTCTGGTCATCGAGAATGCCGGCATTGTGGCTCACTGCGCCCAGCGAGCCAGGGACCTTGGCAAGGGAGCGATTGGCGGGATCGACGTGAGTCGCCTTCCAACCGGAATGAGAGTAAAATTTGATCCTGTCACCCGAACTGTAAAAAAAATCCAATAGAAGGGCTTTTTATGTGCGGCATCCACGGCATCATCCGCTTCGACGACACCAATGCGCGGGAGCTTGAAGTTGGGATCAACGCCATGCTGAACCTGACCGCGCATCGCGGCCCGGATCAGAAAGAAATTGTTGTGCTGCCACAGGCTGCACTCGGAATGAACCGCCTGTCCATCATCGCTCCAGACGAGCGCGCCACCATCCAGACGCTGCAAGGCTGTGAGGATTACGCCCTTTTCAACGGCGAAATCGTCAATTACCAAACATTACGGAAAAAACTAAAAACATTCCCGCACGACGAACACACGGACACCGCCATTATCATGCCATCCTATGCCGAACTGGGGCAGGATTTTATCCAAGAATTTGCCGGCATGTTCGCCATTGCCATCTATAACCGCCACGACCATCAGTTGCAGCTTTGGCGCGATCCAATGGGAATCAAGCCGCTTTATTATTATGAATCCGGCGCCGGCGTTGTTTTTTCTTCCGAAGTCAAAGCCATTTATGCCACCATCGACCGCCCTCCCGAACCCGATTTTGCCGCCATTGACCACATGCTGAGATATCGCTTCCACCCCGGCCGATCGACAGTTTTCCCGGAGATTAAACGTGTCTTGCCAGGAGAAACGGTTACCTTTGGCAAAGGCAAGACCACCCGCCGTCAATACTGGCACCTGGGCACCAATAGAACCGCGTCTAATGCTCAAAGCAGCGTCGAAGGTTTTCAGGATCTACTGACCCAAGTAGTACAGGAAAACACCCGCGCTGATGTTGCCGGTGGTTTTTTTGTTTCCGGCGGGCTGGATTCTTCCCTGATCACGTCACTCGCCCTGCAATTCAAGGAATCTCCTTATCAAAAACCGATCTCTCTTCGCTTTCTGCCAAAACCGGTCGCGGATGAAGGCTATGGCGAAATACTTGAAAAACATTTGGGGATAAAATTTGACTGGATTGAAATAAACAATGCCAGCGCTCGGCAAGCACTGATGGAACTGGTGCACTTTCTGGATGAGCCGCTGGAAAATCCCATTCATATCGGGACCTATCTCATGGCCAAACGTGCCCGCGAACTGGGAATCAAGTCTGTCATGACCGGCGATGGGTCGGATGAACTTTTCCTGGGATATGCGCGGCATGGATGCTGGTTCAACCAACCGGCTAACGATGCTTCCATCACCTACCCCAAATGGTTGTGGACACTCACACCAGATGAGGCGCATGCGCTTTACCGTACTGACGCCGCGGCCCAGTTACGGCCCATGATCGATGCCGAGGGCCACGCGGTTGAACCTTTTTCCAACGTTGACCAGGTGCTGCGGTTTGAACGACTGGACCGTCTTTCCGAATATCACAATATGCGCCTGGATCGCATGACCATGGCGTTTGGTGTTGAAGCCAAAGTGCCTTTTCTGGACCGCCGCATTGTGGAGTACGCCCTCCAGATTCCGCTCGCTACCCTGTTTGGCAAAACCGGCAAAGGCTGGCTACAGGAAGTGGCCCGGCCCTATATTCCCGCCGAAATTCTGAATCGAAAAAAAATCCATTTTCCCAGCCTGCCCGATGCGTGGTTGTCGGGAGAGGGAGCCAACTGGGCGGCTGAAATACTGCTGGACAATGCTGCCCGCACACGCACCTGGATGCAACCGGACATGATCGAACGCTATCTCATGGAACACAAAAGCGGCCAGCGTCAGCACGGGCGCCTGCTGTGGGCCTTGCTGGTGCTTGAACTCTGGCTGCAAAACCTGCCGTCCTGGTCAACGCAAAAGGTACCGGTCGCGGCAGCCTAAACTTTTGACAGAATCTTGTCCAGGTCGAACGTATTGAGCACAATATGCTCAATCTCATCAACGAGCGGCGCATCGTTTTCCAACAAATAGAGCAAACGGATAATGCCGCCGTGGGTGACAACTAGAACTTCGTGATCCTGGTATTTGCCATTGATGCTACGCAGAAAATTGAGCACTCTTTGTTTAACCTGGTCTACCGATTCCCCTCCGAATTCGCTGTAGTCAAATTGCATACGGCGATGTTTCTGCTTCATGGCATCCCCGTCTGCGAGCTGCTTCCAGGATTTACCGGCTACCGTACCCATGTGAATTTCCGTAAGTTCGGTCTGGACTGAAAGCGGTCTACAGAGCGTGGCATTGAGAATGTCGGTTGTCTGCCGGGCCCGAATCAGAGGCGACACATAAATCTGCGTGATCGTGACCGGAATCAGTGACACCGCCACTTCTGCCTGCTCCATGCCCTCAGGAGCAAGCGGCTCGTCGATCTGGCCGTTCAAAATCTTCTGCTTATTCAGGCCCGTAACACCATGGCGCACAACGTAGATTTTCATAAACTATCTCTTTGAACGATTTAAACAAGTGGACAGGGCAACCACAAAGTTTCTCCCCTACGGGAAACAATTCTTCCCCTCCCCCTTTGGGGGAGGGCCAGGGAGAGGGGATCTCCCAATTGGTGCCCCCAGTATAATACAAATATGCCCCTGATTCCTGAAAGAAATTAAAGGCATTTTTCTAAAAAATCACAATTCCTTTTCTATTGAGATTCTGTTTTCCCTTCGTGCGCTGCGATATATGCAGCCAGCGCATTATAATCATTAACTGCACTTTGGTAAGTTGCCACTTCCTCATCGCTTATGAAATGGCGCCCTCCCATATCCCTTCCAAGCTGCTCCACTATTTGGGTCAATCCCTTTCCTTCTGTTGTTGTATCAAAACCATCATTTGTGGTTTGAGTCATGCCTTCTCCAAAAAATAACTAAGGATGCGGAATATAAATTTATAAGATGTCGTTGTCAATACTTATCCCAACCTACTCATCCCCTCCCCCAACATCTCCCTCGTCCTCGCCACATCTTTCTCCATCTGCGCGACCAACGCTTCCTTGGAAACAAACTTCACTGTCGACCGCACAAATCCCACCACCTCAAAGTCCACCATTTTCGTCTTGGCCTTCTCCTCATAATCCATCACAAACGCCTCCACGGTGTCCTGGTGCCCGCCAAACGTGGACTTGGGGCCATAGTGCAATGCCGATGGGTAAAGCTGTCCGTCGATCTTGACCCAGGCGGCATGCACCCCATACGGCAGTGGCAACTTTTCGACGTTGAGGTTCAGTGTCGGAAATCCCATGGTCCGGCCACGGCCTTCGCCACTCACCACTGCTATGTCGCGCCAGGTGGCGGATTCCCGTTCCAGTAGCTCCCGTACCGCCACAGCCTTATCAAAAAAAGCTTTAGTCTTGCGCCAGCTTGCGGATCTGGGACGCGCCTCGTCAATCACGACTTCCCCGCCGATCTGACCCGGCCGCGCTGACAAGACCAGAACCCGATCCGACAGATACACCGCTTCCTCGATGCTGTGCGTTACCAGTAACGCTGTTTTGTGAGTTGAACTGACAATGCGTTCCAGTTCTGTGTTCATTTTTTCCCGCGTCACCGCGTCCAGCGCGCTAAAGGGTTCATCCAGCAAAAGCAGTTCGGGTTCAAGCACCAACGCCCGAGCAATCGCAGCCAGCTGCTGCATCCCTCCCGACAGCTCGCTGGGTTTATGTTCCTGAAAACCGGACAGTCCCGTAAGTTGCAGCAGCTGTTCAATTTTGGCAGGAGCAATGGCTTGATTGGATATCTGCAAAGGTAATTCCAGGTTACGTCGAATGGAACGCCACGGCAGCAGTGCCGGTGTCTGAAAGACATAGGCAAATTCGCGCCGTATCCGGGCTTCCTGCGGCAAATGCTTTTGCAAAGTTACCGTACCGCCCTGGAGCGGCAGCAAATCGGCCATCAGTTTCAAGATCGTGCTTTTGCCAGCGCCCGACGGCCCGACAATGCTGACAAATTCGCCCTTGTCCAGACCAAACGACACGTCCCGCAATACCGGCGTGGGCTGTGGTGAATGAAACTGATACTGTAGGTGTTTAACTTGAAAAGGACTCATGGGTTCACAAATTGATTGGTATAAACCTGTGTCACATCCAGCTGTTTCCCCAAAAGACTTTGCGTTTTCAACGCAGCATAAGTCGTCTGCCACAATGAAGGATCCATAAAACCAAGTACCTGCCCCGGTTCTGACCAACGGACAATGGTTGCCTGCAGCACTTTTTTTTGCAGTGGCAACTGACTCGCGCTCAGGTCAGTGATAAATTTTTGAGAAATGGTCATGCCTTGATCCGGGTTAGCCCGGACATAATCCATGCCCGCCTTGATTGCCCTAATCACAGCCGCTACGTCTTGCGGATAATCCTTGATCGCCTGCTCGCTCACTACCAGCGACTGACCGACATATCCAAGCTGGTCTCCAAAGGCAATTGTATTTATTGCCACCCCCTGATCCTCCAGCTGCAACACTTCATTGTTCATAAACACAACCACCGCATCCACCGATTTCTGGGTCAGTGCCTGCACCTGCGTATAACCAATCGCTTGCAAATTAACATCACTTACCTTCATCCCATTCAGATCCAGATACGCCAGCAATGCCACGTAACTCGCGCCATACATTCCAGGTATACCAATCTTTTTGCCACGTAAGTCAGCAGTCGTTTTGATGTTGCTCGAAGCTAACGTGGCAATACCCGTTGGCGTTTTAGGATATATGGCCATGACTGACTCGACCGGTACTCCCTGGCTACGCGCCAAAATCACCTGATCCGAATCCGTGATCGCAAAGTCTGTTTGGCCACTCCCGAGTAGTGGCAAGATGTCCGTCACCATGCCGTGATCCAGCGTCACCTGCAAACCATTTTCCGCAAAATATCCCAGATTCTGCGCCGCATAAAACGGCGCAAACTGGACATTGGGGATGTAACCAAGAGAAATGCGGACTTGCTTGAGTGGGGATGTACTGCTGATTTTTGTCGTTGTTCCTTTGACTGCCAACAATCCTATCACCAGCAGCCCAAAAAAAACCACAACCATCAGCAAAATATTTGTGACCGTTGCAAGCCGGACTATTTTCCTCCACCAACCCCAATGATCAGGCATCAGTGTCCTCCTCTAGCGTAAGTTAAGCGTATATTTTTCCAGCAGTCGAAAGGCCAGTTGCATCACCAACCCCAGACCAATCAGCGTCAGCAGCGCTGCAAACACCAATGCCGTATCCAGCACACCGCGTCCAAAGTTAATCAAAAATCCCAAACCCTGCTGCCCCATCATCAGCTCGGCTACCACTTCGCCAATCAGTGCAAAACTAAACCCGACTTTAAGTGCGCCAAACAGTTCCGGGAGCGCCAGTGGCAATTCCAGATACCAGAACCGCGCCACTCGCCCGGCCGCCAGCGTTCGCATCCAGCCTTCCAATGCGCGGCTCCGACGCCCAAACGCTTGCAGGGCCGTCACATACATGGGGAAAAAAGCCACCAGGACAATGATCAACGTATGCGTTGACGCCCCCGTACCAAACCAGATCACCAGCAATGGCAGCATCGCCACAATCGGCACCGTCTGCATCACTACCGTCAGTGGCCAGGCCAGCTCGCGCAGCCACTTGAACTGCGCCGCCAGATACCCGAGGCCAAAGGCCAGACCAGTTGCCAGGACAAAACCCACCAGTGTCGGCGACAATGTTGCCCACAAATGCACAGCAATGCGCCCATCCCGGGAAAGCTGCCACCACTTGGCCCAGACTTTGGCCGGCGAGGGCACAATGTACGACGGATACACTCTGGCAAGCCACATCCACACCGCCACCGTCACCAGCAGCGACAACAAGCTAAGCCAAGTCTGACGACTGATCCGTAATTTCATTTTTCCCCAACAAAAAAAGCATAAGCGCCTGACTCATGCTTCGGGGGGATGGCAATTTGACTTTGGGAGTAATCCTACTCTAACGATGTCATGCTGAACTTAATTCAGCATCTAATCCCTCCAAGTGACGACGAATGCAGATTCCGGGTCAAACCCGGAATGACATCGAAAGCGCCAGTCAAGTCAATTCGCCACAAAAAAGTTTCTTCTTTTATCCGGACTTTACCGTCGGTTCTGGAATTGCGCCAGATCAGCCGCTCGTGCAAGAGCAAGGCTCATGGACTTTTCATAGCCAAGGGAAAGCAAATTGTCCCCTCAGCACCACCGGTGGGGAATTTCTCCCACCCTCCGAAGATTATGTGCAGCCGCATTATAGTCGCTAACCAGTGGTTCCGTAAAGACGCTGCGCTAAAGCCCCGCGCCAGTATCCGCTAGCGGATTGGCTTTGATTTTTTGCAGTAATACTTCTTTTAATGCTTCAGCGTCTTTCTTCTTCAGTCCGGGAATATTAACTGTATTGCCGGACGACCCCAGAAATTCGTTGTTAGCATTACGATTGCTTGTCCATACGGACTTGCGCTTCATCCCGTTTGTCCCGCCCTGCGCGGCATTTTCGATACGCAAAGTGGCAAGCCCAAAGATTCGATCAAACAAATCCTGCTTCAAAAAAACATTCTGGATCACACCATAAGGTAGATTGCGTTGTTTCTTGGCAATAACTCCCTGCTTGAGCTGAAAAAAGTGCTCATCCAGCGAATAGTGAAAATTGGTGCGCAGCAAAGGATTGGCAATCAAAGTAAAAATTGCAAAAAAGACCAATGGCAACGAATAATACCCGACCACAAACAAAACAATCAGAAACAAACCAAAAATAATCGGACTTTTAAATGCCCAAAGCAGAGTAACCGGGTAATCTTTTTCGGTGATTGCCGCCGTAGCAACCGTCGCTGCGGACGGGAACGGAGATCCGCTGTGTCCATCCACTGTGGCAAAGCCCTCTTCAACTGCATCCGCAGCCCAGCCTGATTGCAGCAACGCCTCACGAATGGCATCCTTGGCAATCCCCTGCTGTGTTTGATCATTAATATAGCTGACAATTTCGGTGTTAGGCATAGGTTTATGAATTAATGGGTGTAGATACCGGCGCAGCAGCTGGTGGAGAAGGCGGTGCGGCAGTGACACGATTTCTACCGATTTTCTCGCTCAAGGTCTTCAGCAGGACGTTGCGTAATCCGTCCGCCGCTGCCCGTTCGACACCGTCAATATGTGCCTCCATACCTGATGAAATGGTGGCGCTGGACAAATGCACATCAAACAAACCAAACGCACGGTCAAAAAGATCCTGGTCCACATACACGTCCTGAATTCGTTCGTATGGGATGGTGATTTCCCGTGGTGTAATCGGGCCTTTGCGGATGATGATATAATCTGCAGTCAAATCATAAAAATAAGTAGAAAAGTACCACTTCTGGTATAAATAGTTGATAACCACGATGACACCAAATAATCCCACAACAAGCGCAGCTCCTACCCCGCTCCAACCACTGATATCGGAACTCCCTGCCAGACTGCCAATCAGGAAAAAGACCAGCAGAATACCAAGCAGAATGAACCAGGCGATTGCTCCTACGACGGTCTTTTTCAACACTTTTTTCTGACTCAGAGGAAACTGTTCACGCGACTTGCTCATGGCAATATTCATCGTTTACCTGTATTAAAGATGGAGAAGACGGCATGGTTAATTATACATTAATCTGCCAAGAAAACACCCCAAGACCATAAATTCCTACTCCCCCTCACTCATCTTCTTCAACTCCGCCAGCTTTACCAGCGCATCCAGTGGCGTCATACTCTCGATCTTCATCTCACGTAAATCATCGAGCGCCGCGTTGCTTTTTTCTACACCAACCGTTTCCGCTGCACCGATAAATGTCATCTGCGCCGTCGCGGCGCGTCCATCCGCAATCTTCTGTTCCAATCCTGAACTTTGTTCTTCGATCTTGGCCAATATTGTGTGCGCCCGGCTGATCACTTCTCGCGGTAATCCCGCAAGCTGCGCCACCTGAATACCGTAGCTCTGGTCCACGCCACCACGAATAATTTTGCGTAAAAAGATGACCTTGCCACCGCTTTCGCGGACTGCAATATTGAAATTTTTGACCCTTGGCAGTTCCTGTTCCAGCTGCGTCAGCTCATGGTAGTGCGTGGCAAACAGTGTCATCGGGCCACGGTCTTTGGCACCATGTAAAAACTCGACCACTGCCCAGGCAATCGAGAGGCCGTCGTACGTTGAGGTGCCACGACCAATCTCGTCCAGGATGACCAGAGAGTGTTCCGTCGCATTATTCAAAATATTCGCCGTTTCCTGCATTTCCACCATAAAGGTGCTTTGGCCGCGCGTCAGATTGTCCGCCGCGCCAATGCGGGTAAAAATCCGGTCGATCACCCCCAGCCGTGCCGCTTTAGCGGGCACAAAAGAGCCCACCTGTGCCAGCAGTGAAATCAATGCAACTTGTCGCAAATAGGTGGATTTGCCGGCCATATTCGGTCCGGTGAGCACGATCACCTGTTCCAACGAATTGGCCAGGCGCGTGTCATTGGGAATGAACCGCTCGCCCTCCACCAGCTTCTCCACCACCGGATGGCGTCCCTCACGAATATCAAGAATCGTCTCCTCCACCATTTGTGGCCGCACATAATATTGTTCCCTAGCAAGTTGCGCAAATCCGGACAATATATCCAGACTCGCTACCGCTTTGGCGTTTTGCTGAATGGCCGGGATGTGAGGCAGGAGTTTGCCTACCAAATCCTCATACAGTGCGGTCTCCAGTTCGACAATGCGTTCTTCGGCACCAAGCACCTTGGCTTCATACGTTTTGAGTTCGTCCGTGATATAGCGCTCGGCATTCACAAGCGTTTGTTTGCGCATCCATTCCGTTGGAACCTGCGCCAGATTGCTGTTGGTGACTTCCAGAAAATAGCCAAAGACTTTGTTGTAACCCACTTTGAGTGAACCGATTCCAGTCCGTGTTTTTTCCCTGACTTCCAGTTCCCGGATCCAGTTTTTGCCAGAGCCTTTGATCGCGCGCAATTCATCCAGTTCAGAGTGGAAACCATCACGAATCACGCCGCCCTTGGCGATGACCGCAGCCGGTTCAGCGGCAATCGTTTTGCCAACCAGGTCCACGAGCTCCGGCAAAAACTGCAACTCGTGTTGCAGCGTGCCCAACAAACCTTCAACCTTGGCTAGTGCTAAAATAGCCTGCAGTTTCGGTATGGCTTGCAGGCTGTCTTGCAGTTTCAAAATCTCCCGCGGCATAATTCTGCCCAGCGCCAGCCGTGCGGCCAGCCGTTCCAGATCCGCCAGTTCCAGCAATGCTTCCCCGACTTTATCCCGTAATGCTTGCTGCTGCCCCAGCAACGCGACGGCATCCAGCCGCTGGTTGATCGCCTCCAGATTTGCCAGAGGCCGTAGCAACCACTGCCTTAGTCCGCGTTTACCCATGGGCGTCACGACAAAGGGTTCGAACACACTCAAAAGTGACGCTTTGAGTTGACCCTCGTGCAGACTCTCGACAATTTCCAAAGACCGGATGCTCGCACTATCTAAGTACATGCCCTCGTGCGTGCGGCGAACCTGTGGCCGGCGCAAATGTTTGAGTGACTGCTTTTGCGTTTCCTCAAGGTACGAGAGCAGCGCCCCGAGTGCTGTGGTCCCGACAATGTATTCACCCAGGCCAAGCCCCTCCACGCCCAGCACCTGATACTGCTTTTTGACTTCCCCCAGCGCGTTGTCAGCCACAAAAGCCCAGTCGCCAAAGGCGTAACGATTCTGAAAGCCTTCTTCGGACAAAAACCGCAGCAGCCTGACCGGTTCTTCACGTTCAAACAAACTGCCCTGGAGCACAATCTCCGACGGTTGGATACGGGCCAATTCACTGCGCAACGTGTCCCAAGTCGTGTCCCCAAGTCCATCGATTTCTGTTACCCATAGCTCCCCGGTCGTGACGTCACACCAGGACAAACCAATTTTATCACCTTGTTCATAAATCACAGCGGTGAAATTGTTTTTGGCGCTCGACAGATAATTGCTGTCGTCAAACGTGCCGGGCGTGATGATGCGCGTCACAGCACGTTTGACAATGCCTTTGGCCGCCGCCGGATCTTCCATCTGGTCGCAGATCGCCACTTTTTGGCCAGCTTTGACAAGTTTCGCAATATAACTATCCACGGCATGATAGGGCACGCCACACATCGGAATCTGAAAATCCTTTTCGCGGTTGCGCGCGGTGAGCACAATGTCCAGGATTTTCGAAGCGAGCTTGGCATCTTCGCCAAACATTTCATAAAAATCCCCCAGCCGGAACATCAAAATCGCGTCCGGGTACTGGGATTTGATTTGCTGGTACTGTCGTAACATGGGCGTAAGTTCAGGCATAACCGGAATTCTTTCTCTCAAAAACTCAATTCTCACCACTCCCAACTAATGCTGGCTGTATCGTAAAGAATTAGCTTGCAGAAAGCAATCCATGCCCCACTTCAACGCCACCTTCAAGCCTAGGCCCGGGCCCCCCTTCAATCGAACTCAACCGTTCCTGTTCTTCCTCATTCAACCCGGGGCGAGCAATAAGTGAATTTAAATAAAGTGGTTTATCGGATATGAAAATCCTTCTTCATCGCCCTCAGCTCCCGTCGTACGCGGCTAAAGTCGATCAGTAGCCAAAAGAGCAAAATCACACTACCACCAATTGTCCCCAGTAAACCCAGATAAAAAGCTGTTTCGTGGTAGCGCAACTCAACATGACGATTTCCGGATGGGATAAAGATGCCCCGCAGTCCACCGTCGGCGTTATAGATATTAACACCCATATGATCAATACTGGCTGACCAATTGCCATCATAGCGGTCATTGATCACCATCAATCCATCCTGCGTCGTCGTCACTTGCAGAGCCATTTGTTCGCTCTGATAATTCAGCATTTTGACCTTGGTGCCAGTTTGAAGCAGTGGCGTGGTGGTTTCCATGCTTTCAATGTTGCTGTTGGTGGAAGCCAGGACAACCACTGCCTGCTTACTGAAATCCACCGTATTGGACACCATAAAAGCATTGGCCGCTGCCACCGTGCCAAAGGTCTGCACAGAATTCACCACATAGGCTTTGGGCAGGTAGTTCATATTTTCCAGCAGCAAGCGCGGTGTTTTCTGCAAGATACCAAAACCCCGGTCCTGCAGTGATGTTTCGAGCGAACTGTTGGCATTACTCGCAGCTAGTTGTTTCCAGTCACCGGCCAGAACATAGCGCACTCCCGCCAAATTCCAGATGTTTTTCTGGATCTCAATCTGACCCGCTTGCGCTGACCATCCGCCCATATACGTTTCCGTAGGCAATGCGCTCAACGCAACGGGCTCAACGCTGCCGCTGGCCTGAAAGAACTGGGTCATGGGCACAGCGGTTTTAACCTCAGGCAGAATCAGCACACGTTCCTGGGAGACAGTTTTTTGATGTAAAAAATTCATCGTCGCGTCCACCGGTTGCCACAAATCCCGGCTCAGCTCCGGCCACAGCCCACCATGCGCCAACGCCAATTCGACGCCGGCAAGCAGTACGATCCAGATGGGCAGCAGCCTCCGCCAGGACACTTTTTCAATCAGGCTGCGCAGTCCAAATGCCGACAGGATGGCAAGCGGAAACAACAAAATGACTTTAAAACGTAAGAGCAAACTGGGGACGGCCGTCGCTGTGTTCCACATCCAGGTGTTGGGAAGTAGCACCAGCATGACCAGACCGCCCACCACCCAGCTAAGGAGCAGCCACAGCCGCCGACTCTGCCGGGCATAGACCACAGCCACCAGCGCCAGCAGCCAGACCACCACGCCAGCATACATGTCCAGATGCACCGTGGTTTCGCTTCCTCCCGCGATCAGGGGCGGCAGCAGTAACGCCTGCAGCAAGGCACGCACAGCCGCCGTTTTCTGGTCAAACGTCCAAAAAACAGTAGCCGGAACAATATCAACAGGAATTCTGATCAAAGCACCCAGGGATCCTTGCATCAATGCCCTGCCCACAACGGCAAAGATCATCGGTAAAGCCAGCAGACAGCCAACGCCAAAAGCCAAAACCAGTTGCTGCAAGGTTGTTTTGTGTTCTACCACCACGCCATGATCGAGCCAGCGAATCACCATCAAACCCGCCAGGTAGGAAAGCCACAGCCCCAACACCACAACTGCCATCGCCAGGTCGCCACCCAGTAAAATCGCCGTCACACTCAAGGCAACGGGGATAAGCCGTTTGGGCTGCGGCTTGCTCATGTAAATTTCGGATGTACAGAATAACCACCCCAGCCAGCACAATGTTGCGCCGCTCGGCAAGAACACCTGCGTGGCCACTGCTCCTCCCAGCATCCAGGAAAGCCCGCCGATCACGGCCGGCCAAAAAGGCAATTTCAATTCCCTCAGCCAGCGGAACACGCCCAACCCGCTCATCCATAACCGCAATGTGATCAGCACCACCCAAAAAGTACCAAAACTTGGCAACCAGTAAAGGATTAACTTCAGTGGTTCCAGGGGCGCAGCCGTCATCTGGTCGAGCTGTGGCACCCCGAGCCGGACATAAGGATTCCAAAAAGGTAACTCCCCGGCATGCATGCGCACATAGCCGTATTGCTGCGACTGCAGGTAATCCTCACCATATTTCACCCAATCAGTTGTCGCCGGACTGGTCTGAGCGGTAACACTTGGCAAAGTGGCCGGAATTTTCCCACCAAACAAGTAGGTGACATTAAAACAAATCGCCACCGCCAAAAACAAACCGATCCCCAGCAGGCTTTCAACACTGACCCAGGGTAGGACAACCAGGTGATGACGGTTAAAAGGGTATTTTTTACCCATGGTTTGTGTTTCTAAACAATCAGACGAAACGCCGACGCAATCACGCGCACACCAAACTCGCGGCCCATCTGCACTTCCTGGCCGTCCACCCAGACCGGTAAAGCCTGCGCCAACCGTACCACGCATTCCTTCAATCTGAGGTGGCTCATGCGTTCAGGCGACGCAAACAGCTTACCAGGGTCCTGCAGCAGCTTCTGCCAGGTGGCAGCGCTGCCAGGGTTTAATAGCAGCACACTCAGGAGCCCGTCCTGTGGTGAAACCTGTCCGCCTGGAATGCAACGGCTTCCCAGCCGTGCTGCATTGAGGATCGACAGGCTGGAAACAGTGGCCCGAAGCTCCGCTTCACCCAGCTGCAATTCCACGGTAAATTTTTCGGTTTGTTGCCAAAATAACGCCGAGGCCTTCAACCGCTGCCATGATTTGCCCAGACTCATCCCTTCTGTCGGCCGAAAATTTTCCACATATTGACGCAAATATCCAATGTGCAGACCATCGACCACATACCAGCGCCCAATGCGAAACAGGTCAAACGTTTTAAGCTTGCGTCCTGCCAGTTTGGCTCCCACCATCCCTGGCGTGGCGCTCAAGTCTGCGGCCCAGCCAAAGGCACAACGCTCACCCAGTGGGACATACCCCAGCGCCGTCCCTGCCTCCAGCGTGGCCCCCGCGAGCGCAGCCAGAAAGGCATCATCACCCACTGCCACGATCGTTTTGTAGCGCGCTTTTTTTAAACTTTCTGCCACCACCTGCACCAGTGCCGCATTACTTTCCACCTCACGTATTTCGCCCATCAGGTGGTGCGCGTGCAACTCAGGAATCAACCGCTCCCAATAGCGATAACGCTCATCGGTTACTGATCGCAGGTCAACCAGGAATAAATACAAAAGGCCTCCTATTTGCTATCTTCGCCATCCATGAGTGGCTCGGGCATACCCATTTGTTTGGCATCTTTCTGCATGGCCACTTTGCCTTCCAGAATGGCCCCTTCCTGAATGCTGATCAATGTGCAGGAGATCTCCCCACTGACGTGTGCTGTAGCGCTCAAACTGACCAGCCCATTGGCTTTGATCTTGCCTTTGACAGTGCCCTGCACCTGGACATTCTTGGCATCAATGCCACCCGTGAGCAGTGCATGTTCGCCCAGAACCAGCGTGCCAACTACCGTAACATTGCCTTCCATTTCACCGTCAATCATGACGTTTTCACTGAAACTGAGTTCGCCTTTGAGTTTGGTCCCCTGGCCCAAAATGTTGGGGTACTGGTCGGAATCAATGTTTTTAGCCAAAATGGTTCTCCTTGATTAATAAGCTTTAATTCACCCCCCAAAGGCCTGCTGCAGGACGTCTTTTTCTTCATCCGTAAGTTGATATTTGGCTTTGCCCTTCACAATTGGTTTGGCGTAAACCCGAGTGCCTTCGCGTGCGTGCAGGCTGGAAACGACCACACCACTGCCTTCTTCATTGAGCATGGCCAGTGCAAAGCTCTGGTCCCCGCCCGTGTCCTCAAATGGGTTAAACCGCTTGATCGCGACTCTCCGCACGGACGTCATCACCAGAGCGCGCAGTTCCCTCTCCGCCGCCTGAATTTCATTGAGGTGTAAACCGAGTTGCTCAAGCCGCCCGTAAATGGCGCGCATCCCTTGCTCCAGATTAGCACCACCGGCGTCCTGCCCGAGCTGGTGCATGAGCAAATGCGTATGGTTCAATTTGCTCTGCAGTGACGCCACCCAGAACAGTAATCCGATCAACGTGACCGTGAGTGTCAGCACCACAAACCAGTGTCCAAAAATTGTTTGTAAAATATCCATCGCTCTCCTGCAGTTAAAAAAGAATCCCGCCATCAGCCTGCTGATCTTGCCACTCCCGTCATTCGCTTGCTATACTACCCCAAGTTGCCCTATTTGTGGAGAATCCCATGGCCCGCAAACTCAAAAAACATACCGCTTCCAGCAAAAAACCTGTCGCCAGTGCCCCTGCTGCGATAACGGCGACGGAATCAGTCAAAGTAACTTCCAGCAACAGTACTCCCGCACTTGCCTCCATGGACCGCTTCGCCTATGTGGTCAGTGATCTCAAACGCATTGCTGTAGTACTGGGCACCATTTTGGTTGCCTACATTGTGATCTATCTGGGAAATTCCACCTTCCACTGGTTTTAGGCCTGCGTTTCAAATTTACGGTAAATCCCGATCACCTTGCCCTGAATCACCACGCTGCTCACCATGATAGGCTGGTAGTTCGGGTTGGCTGGTTGCAGACGAATCAGCTGTTTGTCGTGTTCATGAAATAATTTCTTGACCGTGGCGGTGCCGTCCTGCAAGAGTGCAACGACGGTATCGCCATCTTTGGCGTAATCGGTTTTCTCCACCACCACAAAGTCACCATCGCTGATCATCGATTCCACCATGCTGTCTCCGCGTACCTTCAGGCAAAAGACGTGTTTATTCCCCACCATATCCGCCGGCACGGTCAGAGTTTGATCCGGCTCTTCAATCGCCATGATCGGCTTGCCCGCAGCGATCACTCCCACCAGCGGCACGTCCACCACATCACGGAACATAAGGCCATCACGCGGGTCAGTGACCCGGATCCCACGTTCACCATGAAAATCCCGTTCGATATAGCCTTTTTCCTGCAGCCGTTTGAGATGGGCATGCACCGTGGCCAACGACGACAACTTGAATTGTCTGGCAATTTCCTGAAGTGTTGGAGAAGCTTCGCGTTCGTTGATGTATTTCTTGATATAATCCAGAATCTGCCGCTGCCGCCGGTAAAGTGTCGCTGCCATTTGGGTTTTCTCCATCAAATTTGAACGCTCTCAGCGTAGCGAACATAATGCGAAGTGTCAAGACTTGAAAAAAACCCCTTTCTAGGATAGGATTTGACTACTTAAATTTCCGACGAGGCCGACCATGGACGATCCCAAGAAGAATTCGACCGTACAAACCACAGCCAGCAGCCCGATTACGGGTTCAACCGTGAGCCGTACCGACCTCAAACACCTCACCGGCAAACTGCGCAGTTCCTCCCAAAAAGAAATCAACAAACTCCTCACCAAACACATCGGTGTCGACCCGCAAGCCTGGAGCCTGGACGAACTGGCTGCCGACATGCGTGTCATGTACCTCGAAAATCTGATCGACAACTCGCTCGACACCGTCGACGCCAGCTCTGATCAGAATGCCAATGACTTTGACGAAGGCTCACTCGATATGCACTTTGAAGTGATTGGCGACATCAACCAGGACTCGCCTCCGGAAATCACCAATTTCCTGCGCAGCCTCAATGTGCTGGTCCGCCGTACCCAGGCCCAACTGCGCAAATTCAACAAAAAATAAAGACGAGCAGGGAGCTTGGAGCTTTGAGCATGGAGTAAACTGATTTCCCCCACTCCAAGCTCCCTGCCCACAGTTCCATGCTTTTTTTTACTTATTCTAATAAGGAAAAAAATGACTGCAATCCCAGACCACATCTTCCGTGGCTATGATATCCGTGGCGTTGCGGGCAAGGATCTCAACGAAGAAGTCATGTCCGTACTCGGCCAGGGCTATGGTACTTACATTGCCCAGCGCCGCATCAAACACGCCGTCGTGGGCGGCGGTTGCCGCTTGACTACCCCTGCCTACCAAGCCGCCTTTATCAAGGGTCTGACCAGCACCGGCGTCAATGTCATTGACCTTGGCCTGGGCTTGTCACAAACCATGTACTTTTCCCAATATCATTACAAAACCAATGGTGGCGCCACCATCACAGCCTCACACAACCCCAAAAACTACAACGGTTGCAAACTGGCGCTGGGTTATTCCTCAACATTGGGCACAGAAGAAATCATTGAACTCAAAAACCTGATCAAAACCGGCAAATTTGTAAGCGGCAAGGGAACGGTGACCGAAGACCGCAGCTGGGTGGAAGCTTACTACAGCGACCTGCTCAAACGCGTCAACATCACCAAGCAATTCAAAGTCGTCGTGGACAGTGTAAGCGGCTCAACTGGGCCGTTTTTACCCACTATCCTGCGTCGTGCCGGGGTGGAAGTAATCGAACAAAACACCACGCCCGATGGCAATTTTCCTAATGGCACACCCGACCCGACCGAAGAAGGCGTGCTGGCTAACCTTGCCAGACGTGTACTGGCCGAAAAAGCCGACATGGGCTTTGCCTACGACGAAGACGGCGACCGCCTGGGTATCGTCGACGGCAACGGCAAACCCATCTGGAACGACGTCCTGGTAGCGCTCTTTGCCAAAGACATCATCAAATACCTGCCTGGCGCCACGATTGTTTACAACACCCTTTGTTCCAAGCTCGTCACCGACGTCATTCGTACCGCCGGCGGCACACCTTTCATGTGGAAGACCGGCCACAGTTTCATCAAAGCCAAACTCAAGGAAGTCCGCGCTCCCTTTGGTGGTGAGCTCAGCGGCCACTTCTTCTTTACCGACAACTTCTACGGCCACGACGATGGCGCCTTTACCTCGCTCCGGCTGCTGGAATTCCTTTGCAGCGAAGACCGTTCCCTGGCCGAAATCCTCGATTCCCTGCCCCAGTACATCTCCAGCCCCGAGATCAAACTCGGCTGCAGTGACGCGATCAAGTGGCAGACCATCGACGAACTTTCCAAAGTCATTCAAAGCAAGCATCCCGACGCCGAATTTGTCACCATCGACGGCATCCGCGCCGACAAGCCCGAGTGGATGGAAATCATCCGCGCCTCCCAAAACGGCCCCTACATCACCGTCAAGTTTGAGGGCAACACCCAGGAACAATACGAAGGCCGCCGCGTCGAATTACTCCAAATCCTCAAAGCCAACCCCAATGTGGATTTCAATGATGGGGTGAATCTAAAAGCGCTGGTGGGGTAAAAATTAACACTGAATATGAAAAACTGTTACTTTTTATTCATTGCTTCTGGCAATGCCTGTGCAATAGCCCTCTGCAGGATAGCTTGAATATCTTCAGCTGAAATCTGCGCCACATCAAACACTCGATAATCCTGATCATTACGATAATTCCTTTTCCCATTTTCCAGCACTTCATAAGCATTGATCGAGACTGTCATCGTGTCTGCATTTAAAACACGCTCAAATTGTGTCGTCCCGCTGGTTAATTCGTAACATTCCCTGATTTGAACAATTCTATCACCTTCAATCACTAAATGGATTCTCTCTGGTTTCTCTCTGTTTGCCCCATAACAAGTAATTCTGGTTCCATCTTGTGTAACCTCAATTGTTGTTTTAACATTATTTCCGCTTGAGTTCTTCCCTGTATAATCCCACCCAAAACATGGAACTCTGCTGTCCGCCGAATTGCTTGATGAATCAACAGACAGGACTGGATCATTTTGCAGCAACCCTCCGGAAAGTTCTGCAGCTGACCGCGTCAACCCTCCACTGCTTGAGTGTATTTTAGTTTGTTCGTCCCCTACCCACTCGGTCAAAGGGCGCGTCTGACAAAGTTGATCAATCTTCCGCATTACTTCCGGACTTTCCCCCTGCAATCTTACTCGATGGGTGGTTAACCGCTCCTGTTGGGCTGCTTCATTGAACCGCTCATGCGGATGCACAAAAGCGACCAGACAAACAGCACTTCCCTCCTGCAACGCTTTAGCTTTTCTCGTCGCCAGCTGCTCTTTTTGTTCCGAAGTCATTGGTCCAAGTTTATAGCTTGCATCCGTTTCATAGTCATCCGGACTAACCGTACCATCCAATTCATTATCAACATCATCATTATCAACAAGCGTGCCCTCCGCATTCTCATGCTGCGGAAATCGCATTTGTGTTATCGCACTTTCAGCCGCATCCCTATTATCCAATAGCACACTTGCTGCCGACAGCCACTCTCCCAGTGCGTCAGTACCCATTTTGTTTACCGTCGCAATAATTTATTAACCCTTAATAATAAATTATACCACAAAAAAACCCCCTTTTTAGGTGGGGGCTTCTTTGTGTGGACGGAAGTTCGGGAGACACTAACTTTGTTTGGGACTGGATAACTATTATAACACGCAATCCCGCTTTGACTACCGCTTTTTCTCAAGCTTATTTTAACTATCTTACCCCCACTTAGAGTAAGAGGGGGCAGGGGGCGTTACTCCCGCTCCCACTCCTTAATCATCTTTCTCACCGCGCTTGGCGCCGTGCCACCTGTATGCGAACGCCGCCCTATTGCTTCAAACGGATCGGTGGACTTTACGATCCAAATTGATGTCACCGCCAACGTTTTCATCCCCAATTCCTTCAACACGCTGGCAATCTCCTTGGTGTCGAGCTCATTCAAGGTTTTATTCTGCTGTAAAGCTTTTTTGACCAGTCCACCCGAGACCCGGTGTGCATCCCGAAAGGCCAGACCTTTTTCTCGTACCAGTGCATCTGCCAGATCGGTGGCGAGCGCAAAGCCACGGTCAATGGATTCCCGCATTTTGGCTGCATTCGGTTGAATCGTTTTGACCAATTCTGTCATCACCGCCAGTCCAAGCAAGCAATCATCAAAATATTGGAGTGACACCTTGGTCTCGCGCGCATCGCGGTTGTAACCAGAGGGCAAATTGCGCATCAGATTAAGCGCCTTGCCGCTCTCGGCAATCAAAACCGCACTTTTGGCACGAATCAGTTCCAGGGCATCCTGGTTGCGCTTCTGAGGCATGATGCTGCTCCCCGTTGTAAACTCCTCACCGATCGTAAAAAAACCAAATTCAGCTGAACTAAACAAGATTAACTCATTCGCCAGTTTGCCCAAGTGGGTAAACACCAACGCCAGATTCCACATTGTTTCTGCCACTAGCTCTCCGCGGTTCGAAATTGCGTCCAGACAATTGGGTTCCACCGCCGCAAAACCCATCAATTCTGCCGTCAGCTCGCGGTCAATCGGATACGTGACCCCAAACGAAGCACCAGCACCCAGCGGAGACTTACTGATCCGTTTCAAATTTTCCTGCAATCGCTCCCGATCACGCTGCAAAGCGGTGCAATAACTCATCATCCAAAATCCAACCGTCATGGGTTGTGCCACCTGCAGATGTGTGTACCCCGGCATCAGTGTCTCGACATGCTGCTTGGCAAATTTCACCAGTTCCGCCTGCAATAATTTCAATTGCTGGAGAACCTCCTCGACTTTACGCTTCAAAAAGAGCCGCGTATCCGTCTCAATCTGGTCATTGCGACTACGACCGGTATGCACCTTTTTGCCCACCTCACCCAAAGTCTGGATCAAATAATGTTCGACATTTTCATGCACGTCACCCAACGTGGCATCCAGTCTAAAAATTCCCTTGGCTGCCTGCTTGCCTATTTCGCCAAGCGTCTTGGTCAACTTTTTGGCTTCGCTGACTTTGATGATGCCCTGCTTCCCGAGCATGGTGACATGGGCGGTGGTTTCCAGCAGATAATCCTCCAGCAACATGGCATCCAGCTGCATTTGTTCGCCACTCGCAATCAGTTTCAGCACCAGAGGATGGGTTTTCTTCTCATAGACACTGCCCCAGATGGCTTTGTTGACGGGCATCTTTTTCCCTTTTTATTAAATCCTTTTGCCGTCATTGCGAGGACCGCAGGAACGTGGCAATCAAGTTCTTGATTGGCTCTAGTATTCAAAAAGCTCAAACAACTAGATTGCCACGTCGAAGATTCCTCGCAATGACATTCTTTAGATATATTTAAAGAATTCCCTCCAAATCCCCAGCACTCTTTCTGCCTCCGCCACCGCGATTTGCTCATTGGGCTGATGCGCACTCCGGATATCGCCCGGGCCAAAGACCAAGGATGGAATTCCGGCCGCCTCATAAAATCCACTATGCGACCAAAAAGTCACCGTGCTGGTTTCTTTGCCGCTCAAATCCCGCAATTTGTTCAGCCATTTTGACTTGCCGGAATAGTCCATGGCGGGCGCAAAGGCCTCTGTCACAATTTCGGCCTCGCTGCCGCTTGCTTTCACCAGTTGTTCAAACATTGCCCCAAAATCCGCCTCGATTTGTCCCGGTAACGTTCTGATATCAATTTGCATTTCACATCGCTCCGGCACCACGTTGGGGACGGTTCCGCCATTAATCGTCCCCAGATTAAAGGAATTGCTGCCCAACAATGCGTGCTGTTTGATCAAACTGCTTTTGTGATGCAAAAAATATTCTCCAAATCGCAGTGCTTTTTCGATGGCATTTTCACCTTTTTCCGGCGTTGATGCATGCGTAGCTTTGCCGCGGAAGACCAACTTCACCCACCCTACGCCTTTGTGCGCAGTGATGACCTGGGCATTGGTTGGCTCCATCGCTATCGCCAGTTCGACAGCCGGAATTTGACCACTTTTCAAGGCAAACGCCAGACCATCGCCAGCTGTTTCTTCGCCGCCACAAAAAACAAATCCGACCTGATGGCAATCCATTGTTTCAAAAAGTTCCAGCGCTATGGCAATATTCACTTTGTCATCCAGCGCCCCCAGGCCAATCAGCTGCCCCTGCTTCTCCACCAATGCAAACGGGCTTGCGGTCCAGTTCTCCAGATTCCCCGGCGGAACCGTGTCCAGATGCGCGTCCAGAATGATCCTCGGTACCGGTGGAAGGATCAGCACATTGCGCCCACCTTCGGCATAATTCTGCACCACCACGCGATGGGTTTTGTGTGACTGGAGTTTGGCCACCAGATAATCAGCAATCAAGACTTCATTGCCACCAAAGGACGGCATGCTCACCAGTTCGCGCAAGGTGTCGATGATCATATTTAGTCCCGGCTAATGAGTAGATAGGTCGTCGTCCCTTTGGTCGTTTTGCCCCGCAGGCTGAAACTACCGCCAGTAATTATCTGCTCATTCAAATCGAGCAGCAACTGGTGATTTTGTGCCGGCACCCAGAACATTGAGACGTCTTTGGGAAGCATTTTCACAATAGGATAATCCTCCAGTGAATACTCCTTGGCCAGGTTTTGCAAAAAGCTCGAAAAAGGATTCTGGGGAATCTCGGTCTTGAACATGAAGCTGTTGCGTTTGGTATGCACAAATCCATAGGCCAGAATCTGTAGTGGCTTGGGAAATTTGAGGTAAGTATTGATCGCGCTATTGTCGGTTTGTGTCAAAAAGGTGAAATATTTCTTATCACTGACCATCTGCAACGCAAAGGCTACCGTGAGCGACGCCAGACTTCTACCCTGAAAATCCGGATCCACCAGAAGCGTCCACTCATGTGCGATCTCGGGATCCATGGCATTGCCCACGATATTGAACTTGCTCACCGGTACACCCTGTGACAGAAATCCGCTGGTAACCCCAGCTCCGATCGTCCCGAAATTGGCATACGTCCACGAAGGCGCCGCCATACCCACGCCATAGGCTTTTTCGTTTAGCGAAATCATTTCCCGCACAAAATCCTGCCCCCGGTAACTGCCCGCATCCACAAACCGGATCGAATACGGCAGCGTCTTGAGGTTGATTTTCAACTTGTCCCAATGCATGCGGTTGGCCACCACATAAGCCTCCAGCTGCAAGTCACTGTATTTCCCCAAAAAATCGGTAAGCATTTTCTAATCCTTCTTAATAATTCATTTATTGATCTGTCATGGCGAGCCATGTGCGGTCTTAGTCCCGCACAGCGGGGCAATCGCTTCTATCCAAGCAACTAAAGAAACTAGATTGCCACGGACTTCAGAAAGTCCTCGCAATGACATCTTACTTCCCTCCCTTTACCAAAGAAAGGGATTGAGGGAGAGTTTTCCCCTTCCGACTCGCAATCAACGTCTGCATCCCATAAATTTTGATAAACGCCTTGGCTTCCTCGCCATTCCAACTCGCTGTCTGCGCATAGTCCGCGATGCTGCGATCGATCAGGGAATAAGGCGAGGAGATTTCGACGACGCTCACACGGTTGGGTTCGATTTTGACTTTAAGGTGGCCGCTTACCCGTTGTTGATTTTGCTCAAGATATGCTTTCAAATCCTCCGTAAGTGGACTCCCAAACAATCCATTATAGGCAAGTTCCGCCCACTCTCGGTCGATGATGGCTTTGAGATCCTGTTGCTTCCACGTCAAAACCAGTTGTTCGAGCGCCCGGTGCGCCGCAATCAGTGTCAATATTCCCGGTGCCTCAAACCAGATCGCACCTTTGATTCCCACCATACAGTCTCCAATGTAGCGACTGCGACCAAAACCATAACTGCCAGCGATTCGATTGAGCTGTTTCAAAATTTCTACTCCCGCCATGGCCTTACCATTCATCGCCACCGGCAGTCCGGCCTCAAAATCCAGCTCAACATAAGTTGGCTCAGAGGCTGTCTGTTTGGTCAACTCAAATGCTTCTGCTTTGGGTTCCTGCAATTGATCAATCTCCGATCCCGAAATCGTCACGCCCAGCACATTCTGGTTTTTGGTGTAATTCGAGTGCTTGGCGGGTACCTCAAAGCCGTGGTCAATCAAGTATTTCTTCTCTTCCTCCCGTTTTAGCGCCCAATCCCGGATCGGTGCAATGTTTTCAAGTTCCGGTGCCAGGATACCCAATGTCACATCAATTCTTACCTGATCATTTCCTTGTCCGGTATTCCCGGTCGCCACCGCCGTGCAATTTTCCAGTTTGGCATATTCCGCCAACTTTTCCGCTATCAGATACCGGTCCGAACACATCAGCGGGTAACTGCCCTCAAACAAGCCATTGGCTTGAATCTGATAACCAATCATTTGCTCAAACATTTCCTGCTGCACGTCCAGGGCAATGTGTTTTTTGCTACCCAGCTTCAGCGCCTTGGCTTCGATCTCGGCCATCTCTGTAGGCGTAAAACCACCCGAGTTAAGCGTCATGGTGATGACTTCATATCCCTTCTCCATCAAAAACGGCACACTAAAACTGGTATCCAATCCACCCGAAAACGCGATCAACACTCTTTTCTTGTCCATGGGATTCTCCTTTGATAATAAGGCTGCCGTAGGGGCGTACCCTTGCGGTCGCCCATCTGTGGCCGGTCGACC
>CAISZI010000059.1 GCA_903889905.1 Candidatus Wirthbacteria bacterium | reverse complement strand
GCGTCAGCCGATCCACACGGTTGGTAGTTCCTTGATCGGTGGAAACCTTGTCGGTTTGCTTGATTTCAGTAAGCGATTCTTTGGAGTGCACCTCCAATTTCAAAAAAGTCGCCGCCTGTTTGCGCGCCTTAGCTGCCGATACCATGCGGGTATCCAAAATTGCTTTAGCTCCCGGCTCACTTGCTGCAAGATTCCGTGCCACGCCGACCGCCAACAGATAGTCGGCACCATTGGGCAGCGTCACGACATCAACTTGTGAGATTTCCAGATTGGCATTATTGGTGATAGCTGCAACAAAGTTTGTCGCACATTGGAAATCCAGTTTTACCGAACTAGAGTCTGCCATTGCCAACAAGACCATGGTCAATAAACCAGCCCCAATGAGGGCGCGGTGAGGCCACCGCGCCCTACTATAACCCGCTTGGTAAGAACAGACTGAAGTACTCATCCTAACACTCAAGGTCAGCGCCTGTGTAATTTGGCACGATTATGCTTGGCCTGTTGCATTCTCAAGCCATTTCTGCATCTTCTGGTGCGACTTGATCAACCGTTTGAGATCGTCAGTGCTTTCGATGATTGCCACTACTACTGGCGAATTGCTGCTGGATTTTTGGATGACAAGAATTACGTTACGGTCTTTAATCTCGTCAGAAAAAAGAGCCGGAATCGAACCACCATGAATAGTGAAATCAGTTAGGTCATCTTGGTTGTATATCACTGCTGACTTGGATGCGGGTTTTGTGTTCATAGGCAAGACTAGAAATCCGATGTTGATTTTTTATGTTCGGGTACATTCGGCCCACCTGAAGCACCGCCCATACCCGCAGCACTTCCATTTCCACCCGAAATGTCACTCCGTCCATCAAGCTGATCAGCCACACGTGTCGCCACTGCGACCGTGCGTGAGCTGACTCCAACCTTGATCGCAATGACTCCGCCATTGCCTCTAGGCGTCTTTTGCGACTCTAAAACAATCACACCTTTCAGGATTGAATCTGCCTGAGAACTAATCTTTTCCAAGCGTGTCTGAACATCCGTTTTTGAGACTTCCACGGTTGGTTTGCCGCTGCCATCGTCATTGCTACGCTTTTGTTTAGCCGTGAGGTTGACCATTTCTTCGGTACTTTTTATGCGCTCGCTTAAGAATTTGGCAATATTTGCCTTGGCTCTCAGTTGGGCATCTTTTCCGGCTTGACGAATTTCGTCCGCTTCATTGAAGTCGTAAGTGCCTTCCCCTTTTCCATAAATCCGCCAGCCACCATCCGGCAGTAATTCAATCGTTGCGCCATCTGGCCCGTCTAACTCCGCTGCCACAGCCGGTGCTTTAACGGCTTCTTGCAATGCAGCCTTTGATTCTGGCTGTGCCGCACTCGGTGTTTGTGCATATCCAGATGTCCGGATAAGTAATACTGCTATTACCAAAACGACTAACCTTAGATGTCGATACATGTCATAACTCCATTTCTGATAATGGCGGTAATTTTCCGCCGTTAATTCCTACTCATCTGGCTTTTCGGTTCCGCCCCGTTTGTTGAGCGGTTTCTGGACTCCGCTGTTCACAAATCTAATGTCTGACACTCGTCAAAACATCGCTATCATGGTCTAAAGTTATCTCCAAACTGCTGTCCGCAACTTGGGGCATAATCCTCAGTTTAATTTATTTTCTTTTGTAATTGCGCTTTTAACAAGTGCCGTAAACTTCTTTGTTTTTTCTGTGCTTCGTGTCTTGGCTGGTACGGCATTTTTGTAGTATTGAGATACGTCGGGATATTACTGAACTGATAAGAAATTGCTTTTGGGGGCCG
>CAISZI010000058.1 GCA_903889905.1 Candidatus Wirthbacteria bacterium | reverse complement strand
TATTTATGACAAACTAATTCTTCAGGCTGTAGTGAGTTCGGCCAAAACATTTTAGGTTCTAAAGGTTACAGAGAATGATATAAAAGAGCGCACCCAAACAATTCGGGGTGCGCTTTATTGTGCTGAAGTGGAGCACCAGGCGTTTGCTCATTCGAACTTTTGGGGGCAGTTGTGTCGGTTAGGAAGATTAGGCATGGCAGCAAACTGAAGTTTTCTCATAACAATGGATTATAGTATAATTAAAAGTGGTTATATTATCTAAGGATACCAATGGAAAACCAAAATCAAACAGTACCTGTTCCAGAAAAGCCAAAACTAAAATCCAAATCCAATCCCTGGATGACAGTGTCATGGGCGCTTGGATTGGTACTTGTTGTCGCCGCGTGTGCAGCTGGGTTTTATTATCTGCAGCAACAGGGGAATGTGGAATTCAACAATCCATCATCAAGGATCTCGACAACAACCAGCCAGCCTGAATCTTTACCCCTCAGCGCGGCACTTATCAGTCCCAAAGAAGATAATGAGATAAAGAATTGGAAGTCATTTGTGGCGGATAATTATTCGTTCAAACTCCCTCAAAGTTTTGCATCGGCACCAGAAAAAGATAGTTTAGATTTTGCCATTTCTGAGATAGCGGCCAAGAATTATGAAAATTGCTATGGTACATTGAGCGGTTCAGCAATTGAAAGTTGTTTTTTTGACAATATTATTTTGGACCAAGTCTCGGCAAACATATACAGTAAACCAGAATGGGAAAAACATACTAATGATGTCAGCATGACTAATGCAAAATTATACGTTGATAGCAGTGGCAGAACATGGTTATACAATCTTGATATGCCGGAGTCTTGGAATCTGGACGCAACGAGAGTCAATGGCGACAAAATTTACACGTTCTCGTTGCAAATTACTACGATCAATTTTGAAAAATACAGTGGAATACCTTCTACTATTGGTGATTCATCCAACCCTAAATTTGATGCGGCTATTGACAAATTTGTCCAAAACATACTGGACACGGTTCAAATTCAGGGCGATGTGATGCCAGTGGGGAGCGGAAAAGGATGGAGAACTTACCAAAATTCGCAACTTGGGTTTAGTTTTAACTACCCAGCGGAATGGGGGAATTCCTTTGAGCGGATTGATGATGCCGCGACAGTGGGACAGGGCGATTCTGGGAAAATATTCAGCTTATGGTTTCAGAATTCCGGAAACAGTTTGACTGGGAAATCGGCGGATTTTACTGCTGGGAGGGATGCCTTCCCGACAGACTTTAGTGGCAATGCCAAAAAACCGGCGGGAGTTTCGTCATTAATTAATACCGGGACACCCGGCTGTACTTATACGGGAGCTTTTACTTCACCAATTACTTCATACATTTATTTCAATTTGCCGGGTAAAGAAATCAGTGGTGTGACGTTGCAGTTGCCAATTGTCTCAGCCAGTGACCTCAGTCAAATCGATAAAAAGTATAACAATAATCCGATTGATTGTTCCGATCCAACCAATGCCAAAGCCAATCTTGCCAATAGTCAGGTTGACACCAAATCTAAAGCAATTCAAGCTTGGATTGACGATACTTTGAATGTAGATGCCGAGAGCACATATGACAAGTTGATCTTTCAGGCTGTGTCAAATTCAGCCAAAGCGTTCTAACATCAGATTTTAGTCGAGATAAAACAAGAGCTCATCCCGAAATTCGGGATGAGCTCTTTAAGATTTCTGATCTGGAGCCCAGAAGTGGATTTGAACCACCGACCTACGCCTTACCAAGGCGTTGCTCTACCAGCTGAGCTATCTGGGCGTCAAAACAAAACATGTCGAGATTATACTGTCAGGCCGCCGGTGTCAAGCATAAGACTGTGTTATGCGTTGCTAGGCGTGAGTGTTTGCTTTATGATACCGGTGATCTAATTGTTTTGGAGTCGGCGCATGTCCAAGAAGCTCAAGCACAAACGCACAAAATTCGTCAGCCACAGCATTCCGTTGACGCCAACAGCACCTGAGACTGCTGTCAACCCAGAACCTGTATTTGTACCTTCGACGCTTGAGTCCGAAATGGCTCCGATTGTTGAGCCAGCTGAGGATGAAGGCAACCTGGAAGAACATGAATTATATCCGCCTATGACCGAAGAGGAAGAACTGCTTCTCAGCGAGCATGACGAGCATTTTGATTTTCAGCCCAAGGCCAAACCGGTACGTCCTTCAGGCCATAGAACCAGCGGCCTCAAACGCCTTTTGGTCGTATTCGGGGGACTGGTGGTCGTGGCGCTGGTCGGCGGCGTTGTTTATGGCGCCATGAAACAAAATGACGATGCTACGACCAAAAAGAAAAGTTACCAGCAGGCCGTGTTGACGGAGTGGCAGGCCCTGGTCGTGGATTCGCGGGACATTCGGCAGATAGTGACCAGTTTGGCCGGACTGAGTGACTTCGGGGCGCTCGATACCAGTCTGACCAAGGAACAAGCCAGCCTGAAAACCGACATTGCCAACCTGTCGACCGTTGCGGTGCCGTCGCAGTACCAGAAATTTCAGGCAGCGCTGGTGTCTTTTTTGGTGGACTATAGTGATTATCTGGACAACATGGGGCCGGTTTTGCAGGCCGATACCTCCGATGCTGTAAAAAATGTGACCGACAAGCAGCTTTCTGATCTGGTCGCGCAAGGTAAAACCCTGAGCCAGAATGAAGGTTTGCTGCGTACATCATCCGATTTTCTACGCATTGATCTGGATTCGTCGGTATTTGAGGTCATGCCGTTCAATGTGCAGCGAATTGTCCTGGCCGAGCTCACACGCCAGCAGCAAACCGCGCAACAACTGCAGCAGCAGCAACAACAGGCGGATGCCCTCAAACAGCAGCAGGACAAGGACAAACAGGACGCGCAGATTACAACTGAAACTTTTTTGCAGGATTATATTGATGGCAAGAAAACAGCGGCGAAAGCGCTACTGGGACTTGATGTCGTCGATAAATACAATCTGGTGCAGGATCCCACCAGCAAAGTCACTGCATATGAGGTACTGACGAATAACGCCAATCAGGGTGGATTTTATTCGCTGATCGTCAAACTCAACTGGCAGAAAACGAGCTCACCGAGCATCACATCGCCACTTGGGCAGCCATTTGCGACAACCTCTAATCAGGAAATCCGCGCCGAGAAACTCAACAACACCTGGCAAATTATTTATGTCGATTTTCTTGAATAATTGACCCCGTTTTGAGCCCGATTTGAGACTGATTTGACCGAACCAACTGCGCTACATTGACGCTGCCATTAATAGGGAGCGTTGATGCGCGTTAGATTACAGCCCAAATTACAGGTGCTGGTTGTTATCCTTTTGCTGACGGGGTTAGCCGCTGGCACTTGGTTACTATGGCAACGCAGCAATCCGATTTCATTGGCCGCTGCCACACCATCATCAGCGCCGGCCACTGCGGTAGAACCGCCGGTCAAAAAGCTGTGGGTCGACGTGGCCGGTGAAGTGGCCAAACCAGGTGTGTACCAGCTGGATCCGGGGGCGCGGGTAGAAGATGCCATTGCGGCGGCGGGCGGCGCTACGGCCAAAGTTGACTGGGCCAGTTTTGCGCTTAGCCGTGCCGCCTTGGTTGAAGACAGCCAGAAAATCGTTGTGCCTGGTCAGACGGCGGTAGAGCCTGCTGTATCTCCATCATCAGCTTCATCCAAAACGTCATCGACAACAGCCGCACCCAAAACAACGACACCCAAATCCACCCCACCGCCCACCACAGGTTGCGTCAACCTCAATACTGCCAGCGCCGCTGCCCTCGATGCGCTGCCCGGGATTGGCACCGTGCGCGTACAAAAAATTCAACAGGCAAGACCTTTTGCCTCGATCAACGAACTTACCACCAAAAAACTAATCCCGGTGTCGGTCTTTAGCCAGATCAAGGACAAGCTTTGTCTATTGTGAGCCGTTTGCTCGGAACATTTCAGGTAGCACTGGTGTTGTGGGTGTCTGTTTGCTGGATCATGGGTACGGGCATCGGGGCGGTGCTGCCGTTGGTGCAGTTTCAGCAGTTGCAAATGACACTGTGGTGGTGGGTCCTCTCGTGTCTGGTTTTGTTGTGGGTGATCCATTTGCGGGCTTTGCGCTGGGTGCTGCTGTCATTGATGGTCGTGGCATTGGGAGCATGGTGGTATCAAAATTGCAGTTATAGGCTCAGTCTGGATGTGGCCCAAATTGAGGGGACAACCACTACGCTGTCGGGCGTTTTGTGGAGTGGGCCTGTGATGCGTGGGAATCAAGCCACTTATGCGTTGCATGCCAGCAAGGTCTGGCGGGCGGGTTTCCCTGTTAATGTCAATGTGATTGTGCTGTTCAAAACAGACGCTTATCCCCGGTATCAGCCTGGGGATGTGCTGCAAGTGCTGGCAAACTGGCAGCTGCCGTCAAATAGCGGCGCAGGGTTTGACTATCGTGCTTATTTGCAGCACCAGAATATCTACCTGATGGCTGACGCGCCCAAACAGGTGGCCAAAGACGGTCAAGTTGTCTGGTTGCTGCCTTGGCGATGGCTGGATGGGTTACATCAGCAAATAGTTGGGACGGTGGGGCGCGTCTTTGCCGAACCAGAGGCAGGATTGCTGACGGGCATTTTACTGGGCGACAAACAGGGCGTTGATCCGGGACTTTATGATGCCATGAAACGCACCGGGACAACGCATCTGGTCGGATTGTCGGGCTATGATGTCGCGCTGGTGCTGGTTATGGCGGGGTGGTTGTTGCAAAAGCGGGTGTCGCGCCAGGCGCAGTTTTGGACACTGGTGATCGTGATGGTGATGTTTGTTTTGTTGGCGGGTTTGTCGCCGTCGTTAGTGCGCGCGGCGCTGCTGATCGCCCTGACGATGATTGCCACGCAGCTGGGACGGCTGGTTAGACGCGGGAATTGTCTGCTGCTCGCCACGGCACTGGTGCTGGGAGTAGACCCGGTGGCGATTTGGGATACAGGGCTGCAACTGTCTTTTTTGGCTCTGGCAGGCATTATTTGGCTTTATCCTTTGCTGCTGCAATTGAAAGCGGTGAAGTACTGCAAACGCCAATGCTGGATTTGGTCAAAATCCAAAAAATGGTGGCGGTACTGGTCCGCCAATATCGGCCGCTACGCACTCGAAATATTACTACTCAATCTCTCAGCCCAACTGATCGTCTTGCCTTTGCAGATGATGCTGTTTGGGCAGATTTCCATCGTCAGTCTGGTGGTCAATGTGCTGGTCATGTTTGTCTTGCCTGCGATCTTTGTCAGCGGTGCGTTGGCGGTCGTGATTGGCAGCATCGCGATGTTGGTGGCGCTGCCGGTTGCCATTGTTGGCACGCGGCTGATGCAGTATGTGATCGGGGTGATTGACGGCTTTTCCCGCTTGCCGCAAGCCGTACTGGCTGTGGGAAACGTGTCGTGGCAATTTGTGCTGGTCTGGTATGGCGTCGTGGGCGTATTGTTTGTCGTTCTAAGTTCAAGGCAAAGGAGGGAGTTGTGGCGTACAAAAAGTTGAAAAAAGTTAGCTGGCCACTGATCGTGTTCTTGGTTTTGTTGAACTTTGGGATATGGGTAACTTTAAGTTGTCCACACAAAGTCGGGTTTGTGTTGCAGGTGATGGATGTCGGTCAGGGCGATGCGACTTTCATCCAGACCGCGGGCGGGCGGCAGGTCTTGATTGATGGCGGACCAGATAGCAAAGTGCTGCAGGATTTGAACAAAGTCATGCCCGCGCAGGATCGCAGCCTGGATCTGGTTGTGCTGACGCATCCGCACAGCGACCATATGACGGGTTTATTTGAGGTGCTGCGGCGCTATCGCGTAGCTGAAGTGATTGATTTACCTGTGCCAAACCAGGTCAACAGTTTGACCCGGCAGTGGGACGAGCTGATCGCCTCACACCATATTTTTCGAGTCAAAGCCAGGACGGGCGACCGTTATGAGCTGGGCGACGGCAGTTATCTGGAGTTTTTTGCGCCCACACCGTTGGTTACGGATTTAAATAATGATTCCGTTGTCACCACGTTGCATGACGCCAGCCATTGTGAAATGCTGCTTGCGGGCGATATGGGTTTTCCCGAAGAAACCCAATTGCTGGCATCGGGCGAGGATATTCATTGTGACGGACTGAAGGTGGGGCATCACGGTAGCGCGACTTCAAGTTCAGTGGAGTTTTTGCAGCGCGTCGAGCCGCGGCTTGCGGCGATTTCGGTTGGCCAGGGTAATTCCTATGGACACCCCAATCCCGACACCCTTAAACGCCTGACGGGCATTACTGTCTGGCGCACGGATTTGGTAGGAACAGTTACGCTGGAGCGCTCGGCAAACGGTACTTTGGAACGTCAATAATTGTGCTTGGCGAGAGCTGCGGTTGTGGTATAGTCTGGAGCGGGTTTGCATGGGATGAGAAGGTAGCAAGTTATCAAGTTTTTAGAGTTATCAAGTTCATCAAGCATTGGTTTTTTTAGTTGATACTTTCGAGTTGTTTGAAGCATGATGAAACAGAATTACTACATCCAAAAATCCAGTTTTCAGCAGGCTGTCCTGTTGTGGTTTGGATTTGGGATTGTGGTTGGTTTGGTGGGGGGATTGGGACTGGGCAGATTGATTTTTGGTACGCATAACACGAATCCGCCAAAAACTGCGGCCATGACCACACCGGTCAGTTCTCCCCTGGCCAACACCGCAGCTGTCAGTTCGCCCGTGGCTCCGCCGCCAGCGCCACAGGAGCGGGTTGAATATGTAGTGCAGCCAGGCGACAGTTTGTCCAAAATTGCGGTGAAATTCGGTACCACGGTGGACGCATTGATGTTTTTGAACAACCTGGACGATTCGAACAAGGTAAAATTAGGACAAAAGCTGGTGGTCAAAGATAAATTGCCGGATGTGATTTATGCCAAAGTGAGCAGCAATATCCTCAATCTGATGCAATCCTCACCCCTGCTGACGTCGGAAAAAGCCCTGATGACAGCCACGGTTTTTGATTCACAGCCGGTGGTGGCGTTGTCGCCTAATGGTCGTTTTGTACTGTATACGGAAAGTCCAGTTGCCAGCACGGACAAGGGCGCAGTCACCTGGGTGAGCAATATCGACGGGTCCAACAAAATGATCCTGGTTGCCAAGGAGCTGAGTTTGCCCAAAGCATTGGGGCAGATGTGGTCGCCCGACAGCGCCGCGATTTTATACTCGAGTGCCAACAATCTCTGGTGGAAAGCCACAGGCAAGGACGATCCCAAACCCGTCGCCAGCGACCTCAAAGTCGTGACCACGGCTTACCCGCGTTATGCTTTTTCGCCCGACTCCAAGCAAGTGGTCTACCTTCAGTCCGGTAGTGGCAGTGAAGCGCTGGTCGTGCACAATCTCGTTACCGGCAAAAATCTGACTGTTTGGAGCACCACAGAGCAGCAGATTCAGGAAGTTCACTGGCCACTTGATACGGGCATTTATTATGTTGCTGGGCCCAAAACTGCCAATGCGTCGCTGGAAGTCGAAGTCTATACGATCAAACCGTTTGAAAATTCCAAACCGACCCCCATCACCAACAATCTTTTGCCCGAATCCTCTCTCACGTTTGTTCCCGGCAGCCAGGATTTTGCCTTTGCCGTGGACAACCTGGGTGTCGCCAGCCGTGCCGCCGAAATGGGTATCTGGTTCTATTCCAACCGGGACAAGACGCAGACACAGCTCTATAGCGACAGCAAAGGTGGTGATTCGCCCCTGGTGTTCCGTTTTGAAAACAATATGCTCTATTTTCAGGATCGCCATGGCAATTTATCCATCCTGTATGCCGTGGACATGACCAATAAAACCCTCAGCAGCCTGACGCGTGGCAGGGATTATTTCTTTTTTGACACTTTAGCCAAAAGTTCTAACTGATGCTGATGCTTTTTTGGGGGCCAGAGCGCTACCCGTTGTACCAAAAAATTCACGCTCTCAAAAGCGAGCTCAAACTCGATGCTTTGAGCTGCGAGGATTATGACGCGGCTGGGATTTCGACGGGGCAGCTCCAGACCATGGTGCTCGCGCAAACATTTTTTGGTGGCAACAAAATGGTCATTATCCGTGACCTGCTCGCCAAAAAGAAATACGACAAAGAACAAAAGCAGTGGCTGGAACTTTTTGCCCGGGTACCAGCGACGACGACACTAATTTTGTGGGAAGAAAAGTTGGACGATCGGCTCACGGTAGTCAAGGAAGTCAAAAAACTCGCCACCAAAGTTGAAGGCTTGGAGTTGAATGTGAATGACGCCACGGTTTGGGTACGCGACCAGGTCAAACAAGCAGGTGGCACTATTGCGTCAGACGTCGCGGGTCTGCTCGTGAGCCGCAATGGCACTTCGCAGTTCGCGCTGCACCAGGAGTTGGAAAAACTGCTAGCTGGCAGCAATGGCAAACCCATCAGTCGAGAACTTGTTTTGAATTTAAGCAGCCTTAATCCCGAAGAAGACGTATTTGGGGTAGTGGATGCCTTTGCCGACAAACAACCGGCGCTCGCGCTCAAGCTCATGCAGCAGAATATCGCCAGTGGCGTTTATCCACTGATTTTGCTCAAGCAAATCGCTACACAATTTGAACGCATTCTGTATGTGAAAAGTTCACCCAATCCTTACAACACTGATTTGCAGACTGTCTACCGCGCACATCCATTTGTGATCAAGAAAACCATTGAACAGTCCAAGCGCTATTCACTGACCGAAGTCCAGGCGATTTATGCTACTTTGGCACGCATGGACCTGGACATCAAAAATGGCCATATCACGGTAGATATGGCCCTGGATTTGCTGGCGATGAATGCTTATCCTTCGCGCATTGCCCCTAACTAGACTACTTGGACTTTTTGGTAGCCAAGGCATTGAGTTGGAGCTGCAAGCGGGATTTGCGGCGAGCGACGTTGTTCTTGTGCAGAACCTTTTTTTCGGCGGCGGCATCCAGTGCCTGGATGGCTTTTTTGACCTGCTCGACGGCGGCGGAGGCGTCACCGGATTTGATCGCTTCGCGACCGTTTTTGAGGGCGGTTTTGGCCGTGGTGCGGACAATCGCGTTTTTGGCGAGTTTGACCTTGTTGCTGCGGATGCGTTTGATGTTGGAGTGCGTGTTGGCCATAAAATGATTCATACCCTAAATTTTTAACCTGTGCTAGTATAGCAAACGACTAATTCAAACGCAAACAACTTAGGTTCGCATGCAAGAAAAACTCATCAAACAATGGCACTCGGTCCGCATCCGGTTCAAGTCGCTGCTCAGCGCCGAAGCCAATTTAATCCCGCCGGCCATGGTGATTATGGTCGCTACACTGGCGAGCCGCATGCTGGGTTTGTTGCGCGAAGTGATTTTTTCTTCGCACTGGGGTCCAGCGCGACTCGACGCCTACAATGCCGCCTTTGAGCTGCCGGATTTTTTGACCAATCTGTTTGTGCTGGGCGCTTTTGCCTCGGCGTTTATCCCGGTATTTGCGCGCTATATTGAAAAAGGGGAACACAAAAAAGCCTGGAAATTGGCTAACGTCGTTACCACCTGGATGTTTGTCATTTTGACGCTGCTTTCGATCATCATGTTTATCCTGGCACCTCTTTTTGTGCGGTATTTGTTGGTACCCGACTGGAGTACAGCCAAAATCAACGATACCGTCACCATTTTGCGCATTATGTTGCTTTCGCCCATGCTGATGGGGGTGAGCGAAGTGTTTAGCGATATCCTCAACACGTTTCATCATTTCACGGCTTCGGCACTGGCGCCTGTGTTTTATAACCTGGGCATTATTGGTGGCGCACTTATTCTGGTGCCATATCTGGGTTTGATCTGGGGATTGGGGTTGGGCGTGGTGGTGGGGGCGGCGATGCATGCCGGTGTGCAGTTTATTCCGGCTTTGCGTGTGGGGTATCAGTTTAAACCGGACTTTGACACTACCACTGATGGAGTCGCGGAAGTGGGCAAACTGGCTGTGCCGCGCATGATTTCGATGGGCGTGACGCACATTGATGCCTTTGTGGACACCAATTTGTCGTCTTTTTTGGCTGCCGGCAGCGTCGTCATGCTCAACTGGGCTACCCGGCTGGCGCAACTACCGGTTGGTATTTTTGGGGCAGCGATCGGTACCGCGGCATTTCCCTCCATGGTGCAAAAGGCAGCGCACAAGGACCATGCTGGTTTTTATGAAATCTTGTTCAAAAACCTGGTACAGGTTTTTTATTTTACGATCCCGTCGGCCATTATCCTGATCGTGATGCGGGTGGAACTGGTGCGCCTGATGTATGGCCAGGGAGGGAAACTGGACTGGTTTCAGACCCTGTCGACGGCTTTTGCCCTGGCTCTGTTTAGTATCAGCATTCCGGCACAGGCGTCGATTTATCTTTTGAACCGTGCTTTTTATGCGTTGCAGGACACGGTGACGCCGGTGGTGGCGACCGTGATTTCGGTTGTACTGAATTCTTTTTTGAGTGTCATTCTGGTGATGACTGTGCACCACTTTTCTGTGCTGGGACTTAGCTTTTCGATTGCACAATTTGTTAATATGATTTTGCTCATGGCGTTGCTCTATGGCAAAGCCGGGCATTTTCGTTTTCACGACTTTCCGCGGCAGATATTTGCCATTGTGGTCGCGAGCAGTGTGATGGGAGCGGTGGCGTTCTTTTTTGAAAAATTTTTGAGCCAGCATTTCTTTAACCAGGCGCGCGTGCGGGGGGTATTGCTGGAAACAGTGATTGTCTGTAGTCTGGTGGGGGTGCTTTACGTGATTCTGGCAGAAGTTTTGGGCTGCCACGCCCTCTCGGACTATCTCGCTCGATTCAGGAAAAAACATGCGTCCAAAACCGCTTAGATTGATCCTGGTGCGTCACGGCGAAACCGACTGGAATGTCGAGCATCGCTTTCAAGGTCAAAGTGACCAGCCGCTTAATGCCAAAGGGCATGAGCAGGCCAAAGCCGTCGCGACTCGCCTGCAGGATTCGGTTATTGATCTGGTGATCTCGAGTCCTCTCCAACGTGCACTGGAGACGGCCAATGCTATCGCTGCGCATTTGAATTTGACCGTACAATGCGACGACCGGCTCAAAGAACGTCACTTCGGTGTGCTGGAGGGTGAGCATTATGCCAACTGGACCGCGAATCATCCCGAGGTGTGGAAATCGGTTTCCGAGCATCCACATTCCTATCGTCTTCCCGGTGGCGAAAGTATTGACGATCTGACGCGGCGCGTGGAATCGTTCCTGGCTGAGCTGGTCAAATTGCATCATGGTCAAACGGTTGCGGTGGTGTGCCACGGGCAGGTCAACAGGACACTGCTTGGGTTGCTGCTGGGGATTGGGTTTGACGAGTTGAAGCATTATTCTATACCCAATACGTCGCATTCGATTTTTGATGTTTATGAGAACAAAGTGGAAGTGGTCGACATGAGCCAAATTGTTATTACCACCGGCACGCAATGGAGGATCTGAAAAACAGGCTGGCGGTCATCAAAAAATCCTTTGACGAACTCGCAGAGCATCAGGATATCGGAGCCAAACAAGGCAAATTGGGTGACCTGGAAAGCCGTTCGTATGAACCGGGATTTTGGGACGACGCCCAGAAAGCGCAGGGTGTGATGCGGGAAATCAGCACGCTCAAGGAAGAAATCCGACTCTACACCGACCTGGAACGGCGTATCAGGGAAGCGGAAGAATTTATCGCCCTGGGCGATAGTGCTTTGGAGAGTGACATCGAAGCACATCTCGCTTTTACTGCAACGGAATTTGAAAAATTGATGATGACACGCCTGTTCATGGGCAAATTTGATTTGGGCGACGCCATTCTCTCAATTCATGCTGGCACGGGCGGCGTGGACGCGCAGGACTGGGCCCAGATGCTCGAACGCATGTATTTGCGTCTGTGCGACAGCAAAGGCTGGCGTGCCAAAATTCTAGATGAATCACCGGCCGAAGAAGCCGGCATCAAGTCCGTGGAAATAGAAATCCGTGGCGAAAAAGCCTACGGTTACCTCAAGGCTGAACATGGTGTGCATCGGCTCGTACGGTTGTCGCCATTTAATGCCAAAAATTCCCGCGAAACCTCCTTTGTTTTGGTCGAAGTGTTGCCACTGGTGGAAGGTGCCGGGGATGTGATGATTGATGAAAAGGATTTGAAAATCGAAGTTTTCCGCGCCGGTGGTCACGGCGGTCAGGGTGTGAATACGACAGACTCGGCTGTGCGCATTACTCATATACCTTCGGGCTTGGTCGCCCAATGCCAGAACGAACGGTCGCAGCTGCAGAACAAACAAAACGCGATGAAAATCCTGCGTTCGCGTCTGCAGCATCAGTATGACAAAGACCAGCTGGCCGCGCTGGAGAAAACCAAAGGCATTTATAAACAAGGCACCTGGGGCAACCAGATCCGTTCCTACGTGCTGCAACCCTACACCATGGTCAAAGACCACCGCACCGAGCACGAAGTCTCCAATGTCCAAAAAGTCCTGGACGGCGAACTCGAAGATTTCATGCTGGCGTGGCTGAAGTGGGGGAAGTGAACTCTCCCTCGGTCCCTCCCTTTGGCAAAGGGAAGGTAGAGAACTCACCCTCAGTCCCTCCCTTTAGACAAAGGGAGGGAAGGCTTGCCCTCCGTAGCTTCCGAGCGTAGGAGGGGGGAGTTCTCTTGTATTTATTTTGTTTCCATTCTATACTTTCTATACTATTTATCATATAAATATTAGCCGAGGCAGTGATGGCCAAATCAGCTATTTCTATTACTTTGGAAGCAGACTTGGTAAAGCAGATTGATTTGCTTGCCGCTGAAGCCGACCGGCCAAGGTCGTGGCTGCTTTCGCAAGCTGTGGTGTCATATTTGCAGGATCAGGAGGATTTGGTGGAAGCACTTACACGCGCCAATGATGCCAAAGACAAGACGATTTCATCGGCCCAGCTGAGGACGAGTCTTGGTCTATAGTATTCAATTTAAGCGGTCGGTTGCCAAGGATTTGCGTAAGCTGCCCAAGGAAACGCAGCGGCTATTACTCGATGTGATCGACCAGGAACTTGGTCGCGACCCGCATCAGGGTGAGCAACTCAAAGGGCAGTTCAAAGGATTGCGGCGACTAAGGCAGGGAAGATATCGGATTATTTATCAGATAATTGAACTTGAAGTCGTGGTGTTGGCAGTCAAGATTGGGCATCGCAAAGATGTGTATGCGGGGATGTAGGGGAACTAAAGGGGAGGAAGCTATTTTGTATTTTTAAGTCAGAAAGTCAAATTATGAACAAAATGACGGCAGCTAAAACTGGCGAGATCGTGATTTATCAAGCCAAAGATGGCAAAGCGTCGTTGGAAGTGAAATTACAGGACGAGACCGTCTGGCTGAGTTTGGATCAGCTATCCGCGTTGTTTGATCGTGACAATTCGGTTGTTTCCAGGCATATCCATAACGTGTTTCGTGATGGGGAGCTGAGTCGGGAAGCAGTTGTTGCAAATTTTGCAACAACTGCAGCGGACGGCAAGACTTATCAGATGGATTTTTACAATCTCGATGTCATCATTTCAGTCGGTTATCGGGTTAAATCATTGCGTGGGACCCAATTCCGCATCTGGGCAACGTCTGTCTTGCGCGACCATCTCCTTAAGGGCTTTACGATTAGGCCAAAGCGGCTTGACGAAACAGGTCTGGCCGAATTTGAACAGGCAGTTGGGCTGATCAAGCAGGTGGTCCACGCCAAACAGCTCAGCAGTGGCGAGACCACGGGTTTGCTGGAGGTGATCACCACTTATGCCAATACCTGGGTATTGTTGCAAAAGTATGATGAAGAGCGCCTGGATGAGGTGGCAGGTACCAAAATGCGCCGCAAGCTGGATTACCCTTATGCCCTGCGTGCGGTGGATCAGCTCAAGCAGGAACTGGTCAGGAAACAGGAAGCCGGAGAACTGTTTGGCCAGGAACGTAACCACCAGTTTGAGGCGGTGATGGGTACGCTTTATCAAACCTTTGGTGGCGACGAGCTGTATGCCACGCTGGAGGAAAAAGCGGCGCACTTACTGTACTTCATCATCAAAGACCACCCCTTTGTGGATGGCAACAAGCGGATTGCATCGTTCCTGTTCATCGTGCTGCTCGCGCAGAATCGCAAGCTTTACCGTCGTGATGGCGAGAAACGCATCAATGACAATGCCCTCGTCGCGTTGGCGCTGCTCATAGCCGAGAGTAAACCCAGTCAAAAAGACGTTTTGGTCAAGGTGGTGATGAATATGCTGAGCGGGAAATAGGGAGGGGAATACCTCCCTATTTCCCTCCTATGCACAGCACTGCGAAGCGCTTGATTTAGGAGGGAAAATGAGCAGAGTACCTCACCCTGCCCTCTCCTACTCTAGGAGAGGGTAAGAGCTTGCCCCCGCCTAGAGTAGGCGGGGGTTAGGGGGTGGTACTCTTAGTCTATCAATTTCAATTTGCAGTCTTTCCAAAAGACCATCCATATTCTGTAATGCATCATTATTCCAAAATCTGATCACATGAATATCTTGTGATGCAAGGAATTCAGTGCGAATTTGGTCATAATCCATTTGATCGGCTTCCGCATGTTGCCCGCCATCCAGTTCGATGGCGAGGCGGAGCGATGGACAATAGAAATCCAGCACATAGGCATCGACGCTGTATTGTCTGCGAAATTTAAGGCCAAGAAACTGTTTGTTACGTAAGTGATACCACAAAGCGTTCTCGGCATCAGTTGAGTTTTGACGCAGGGACGTACGATTGGGTTGTAATGGGGGTTTGTTGTAGAGGTAGGACATGGCTGAATTATACCTCACCCTGCCCTCTCCTATCCCAACTGCGGACGTTGGGACGTCGCAGACTCCAGCATTAGGAGAGGGTAAGAATTGCTTTGGAGAAATCATTGTCTTACCTCCTCCTAGAGTAGGAGGAGGTAGGAGGCGGTACTCTTCCTTCTACCCTCGAGCCAAAGCTCAAGGGCACAAGGTAGAACAACCAGAGAGAGCGGGGAGCTCAATCTGGTTGTTCTACGGTTTTCACCAACTGCACTCAACGGGGATGTTGAGTGCGTCGGTCGAAAGCCCCTTACCCCAGGGGAATTTGGGGTTGGCCCGCATGATTAAACCGGCTACCGACTGATCGTCAGTCAAGGTCCCTGTAAGACCGAAGACTGAGCGAGTAATCGAAACACTAGCGTTGATCAGGTACGGGCAGTAGTGAACTGCCAGTTGACCAGCACTAGTGAAACTGCCGAGAGTAATCGTGAAATAATTTGTGGCGTCCGTAGAGGTGGACGCCGCGGTGACCGTGGGGGCGGCCGTCTGAGAGACGACCGTGGTCACTGAAACCGTCGTGGGGACTGACGGCGAGATTTGTGTGGTCGAGGTGATAAGTATGTGCAGCGAGTTCGCTGCACTCGACCCAACGGCGGGGGTGCCGTTGGTCGGTTGGGCTGCTGGCGCAACCGTTGCCGTCGGGATGATGAATCCCGGCGCTGTAACCCATGATGGGCTACAGATTCTTGCGCCCAAGAGGGCGAGAATGAGCAACGCCAGCAACACGGCCACTAGGGCGAGGAAAATGCCCTGAGCGCGGAATCTCCATATTTGCAACTGGCTCGGGGAGGAGATGGGCTCCATGGCCGCGGGGGGAGTATCAACGAATGCCGGATCAGCCGGTGGCGGGGCAGCCTTGAGAGCTGCTGTCATCGCCTTCTCGGCCTCGAGAGCTTCTCGGGCGGCATCGCGTTCCTCTGCAAAGAGGATCGCGATGTTCAGATTTTCTTCAGCCTCGAATTTGAGGCTGATGATTGTCTGATTGATTTCCGTCCCGATTACGCTCGGGCGTAGGCTGTTTACGGCATTTTTCCCGGCCATCGCTGCCCGCTCAGCTCGTTCAGCGGCTCGCTGAGCGGCCCGTGCCGCTTTCGCGGCTGCCTGTGCGGCTGCCAATGCATTTCGAGTGTCCCGCCGATGCGGGAAGGAAGAATGCCGAACGATCATAGAACTGGGAGAGTACATTTTAGACATGATTAAAACCTCCTCGGCCTAAACATTTCTGTTACACAAGTTGGCACATGCCAACGAGTGCGAAATGTTTGACCGCAGAGCACCAACAACAGGTCAGTGTTGGCGGTGTTCTGCGGTCGGGACCGGGGGGATGGGGAATAACCCCTCTTTATCTCCCCTTACTTTAAGGGGAGAGGGGATGGGAACTTCTTATGCCTGCCCTTAGGGTAAGGGAAGGTTAGGAAGGGTTACGAATCTTCGAATTAACCAGATTTGCTTTTGCTCTCTCTGGTTGTTGGGTTTTACTTGCCAGCACTTGGGGCGGAGGCAAGCATCCGGTGGCCTGAGCGCCCGGCATTCGGGCGGGGAGGCGGAGGAGGCATGCACCACCTGGGCCGATGCGAGGCACCGGCGATGATGGCAAGAGTTGACCCAACAATCAGATCATCAGGGCCTCTTCTGAGTACCCGGGATTGTTTTTGGTAACCCTCCCCGACGGCTTTGGGCCTGAGGGGAGGAAAATTGACGATATTGATGATATTAATGTGCTTAGTTGATGTATTTGTAAATATAATATAGCATAATTTTAGATAATTGCAAGTATTATTGTGATTATCGAGGAAGAGTTGGGAATAAGAGGGGAAATACCTCCCTTTTTATTCCCTCCTATGCACAGCACGTCGCAGACTCCAGTCCCCAAGGGACGACGAAGCGCTTGACTTAGGAGGGAAAAGGAAGGAGAACTCTTACCCCACCTAATTTAGGTGGGGTTGGGGCCTGCCCACCGAAGCCATGCGAAGGTGGGAGGTACTCTCCCCTCCTTGCCAACCCAAAAACGCCGTGTATAATAGTCATACGTTTAGACTATCAAACAAAAAATCATGATCCTGATCCAAGGCGTGAGCAAGAAATACGGCAACAAATTCGTCCTGCGCAACATCAATCTCAACATTGCGGCGGGGGACTTTGTCTCGCTGATCGGGCCGAGCGGTGTCGGCAAATCATCGTTGATGCGCCTCTTGATCAAAGAAGAAAAATGTAACATTGGCAAAGTGTTTGTCGACGGCGAGGACATTGAATACATTCCCCGTGGTCGTGTCGCGCAGTACCGGCGCAAAATCGGTACGGTGTTTCAGGACTTCAAACTGCTGCGCAACAAAAACGCCTTTGAAAATGTCGCTTTTGCGCTGGAGGTGTCGGGCCGCAGTTACAGACAGATCAAGGATATCGTGCCCAAAGTGCTGGCACTGGTGGGACTCGAGGACAAAGCCAACCATTTCCCCAACGAGCTTTCGGGTGGCGAACAACAGCGTGTCGCCATTGCCCGTGCCCTGGTGCACCAGCCCAAAATTTTGCTCGCTGATGAACCCACTGGAAATCTGGACAGCTATACCGGCTGGGAAATTATTCAATTGCTGCAACGCATCAATAACTTTGGCACGACGGTGATCATGGCGACCCACGATCAGAATATCGTCAACGCCATCCGCCGCCGCGTGGTGGCATTGGAGAATGGCATTGTCGTGCGGGATCAGTATGCGGGGAGATATATCAGTTAGTAGGGGCGACTGACGCATCGCCCGATCCGTCATTCTGAGGCAGAAGCCGAAGAATCCTTACTACAGATGAAATGGTTGGTGGGTTAACAGGTTTGTGTGGGTAGTAGTAAGGATGCTTCTCTCCGTTCAGCATGACAACCTAATTGCAATTCACTTGAGGAATACTATGCTTTGGACGAGTCTGTGGCGGGTACTCAAAATGTCACTCACCAGCATGTGGCGCAACGGATGGCTGACGATTACGGCCATTTCGGTCATGTTTCTGGTTTTTTTGACGATGAACGTGTTTATCATCTTTGGGACCAGTTTTAATAGCGCCATCCAATCAATTGGCGACAAAGTGGATTTCACCATCTTCTTCAAATCCGACGCGCCCGAAGACCAGATTCTGCAATTTCGCGATACGTTGACGCACAATGCTCTGGTCAAAGACACGGCCTACACGTCCAAGGAACAGGCGCTTGAGATCTACGACCAGCAAAAGCCTGGCACCAAAGCCACGTTGCAGGATTACGGCAACCCCTTTAGTGCCAGTCTGGATATCAAAACCAGCACGCCAGCCTCACTCGACAGCGTCGCCCATTCGGTGGAAAACAATCCGCTGGTGAAGAAAATAAAATACTCCAAACAAACCGTGGATGCGATTAATCGCGGCACACAACTGCTGCAACAAGTGGGCATGACACTGCTGGTTTTCCTCGCCATCATCGCGTTTCTGGTCGTGCTCAACACCGTGCGGCTGGCGATTTATACGCGCCGGCATGAAATTGAAATTATGCAGCTGGTAGGGGCCACAGACTGGTTTGTGCGCGGGCCGTTTATCATCGAAGCGGTTTATGATGGCGCCATTGCGGCGATTTTGTCCACCGTGGTGCTTTACTTTGTCTTTGCCCATTTTTCCACGCAACTGATCGATTTGAGCTACCTCTTTAAAATTCCCAAACCCGACTTCGGTCTGTTTGCGGCGATCCGGTCCGGATTGTATCAAATCGTACTGGGTGCCGCGCTGGGCGCCGTCAGTGCCTGGGTGGCGATCCGCCAGCACATCGGCAAGTAGTCTCCATATGGCTGTGTTATACTTGAGTTGACCATGATAAAAGGGATACTTTGATCCGTAAACCTAAAATCAAATTCAGCTTTTTGCGTCTGCTGGGACTCGTCATCATTGCCACCGCTTTGATGACCAATTTGGGTCCGGCCAAGGCGGATGAGATCACGGATGCGATCAACAGTAACCAGACGATCAACAACAAGAAAAAAGAAATCCTGCTGCTGCAAAGTCAGATTGCTGACCAAAAGCTCAAAATCAAGCAGTTGCAGTCACAGGCCAAGACGCTTAAGGACCAGGCCAATCTGCTCGATGCCGAAATGACGGACACGCAGCAGGAAATGAATCTGGCGCAGGTTCAACTCGACCAGGTCAATAGCGACATCGCTGACGTCACCAAACAGATTGCCGACACCCAGACCAAACTCGATGCACAGGTGCTGATGTTCAAAGACAACATCAACGAATCCTATATCATGAGCCAGACCAGTTTCTTTGACGTCATTGCCGAGACACAGAGCATGTCAGACATGGTTAAACGTCTGGAATACAACCAGATTGTGGACGACCAGAACCAGGAAATCCTGACCAGCATCCAGACACTGAAGCAGACATTGCTTGACCAGAAAACCGCCCTCGAAGACAAGAAAAAGAACGTCGAACAACTACAGGCCGATATCCAGCAAAAAGAATTCCAGCTGCAATTCCAGAAAAACACCAAACAAAGCATGCTGGCCGAAACTCAGGGACTGGAAAATAAATACCAATCCTTGCTGCAGGACAACCTTCAGGCCGAGCAATCCGACCAGGCCCAGATCAATGCCACCATGGACAAAATTGCCGCTGATATCCGTGCCAAACAGGAAGCTGCCCGACAAGCCCAGATTGCTGCAGGCAAAACACCCTCAACTTCTGTCACCCCCAGTCGCAAAGGCTACATCTGGCCCACCAAAGGCACAATCACCATGCGTTTCTGGCAAAGCTATCCCGACTGGATGATCAATGCCTATCCTTTTTTGAAAATTGGTAACAACCGCTATCATACTGGTATTGATATTGCCAATAGCATCGGCACTCCGATTCTGGCGCCAAAATCCGGCACGGTGGTCAATATCCAGCATTATGGCAAATACAGCTATGGCAACATGGCCATGATCGACCATGGCGACGGCGCGGTCACGGTTTATGGGCATATGAGTGAAATCAGTGTCAGCATGGGGCAGCATGTGGCGCAGGGGCAGCAAATCGGACTGATGGGTTGTTCCGGCTTCTGTACCGGACCGCACTTGCATTTTGAGATTCGTGAAGTGACAGCCAGCAGTTATACGCTGGTTGATCCGATGTTGTATCTACCGTAATCAGCCAGTGAATTGATTTTGACCTCGCGGGGAGCCCCGACGTTTTGAGGGAAACAGGACATGCGTATCATCAGTGGTGAATTCAAAGGCCGGCAGCTCAAAACCCCCGATTTCGAAGGCACGCGTCCGATGACTGACAAGGCCCGTGGCGCGACGTTTGACATACTCGGAGCTGAAGTCGAAGGGGCGAAGGTTCTGGACTGCTTTGCCGGTACGGGTGCGGTCGGCATTGAAGCGCTCAGCCGTGGTGCGAGTCACGCCAGCTTTGTCGATTTGAGTTCGCGGGCAACGGCTTTGATCCGCCAAAATCTTGGCTTACTCGGATTAATCGAGCGCGCCAAAATTTATAGTGAAGATGCCGGAAAATTTGTGCGGCGCGAGTCAGAATTGGTTGCCAAAGGTGCGCCTGACTATCAACTGGCTTTTTATACACCGCCCTATCGGAATTTTGACTGGGATTTTTTGCCGCTGTTCGTGCCACTGCTTGCGACCAATGCCACGCTGGTAGCCGAAAAGGACAAGTTTATGCGTGTCGAGCAACCCGTCTATGCCAACCTCACACTGTGGGAACGCAAACAGTATGGCGATACCGAGCTGTATTTTTTTGTCAAAGTCGGGTGATCTTTATCAGGATTCATCAAATGGAAACGGTCAATCCCTGGGACGCAATCGCTCAGCTTTACCACGATTTTGAGGGCGAAAGCGGCGACGCGTTGCGGCAGTTTGTGGTGGATCCCTGTTTACAGGAACTGCTGGGTGATTATCAGGGCTTAGCGCTGCTTGATGCTGGCTGCGGCAATGGCTATTGGAGCAGGCGACTGGCTTTGACAGCCAAACAGGTCGTAGCAATGGATGCCAGCGCTACCTTAATTGGCATTGCTGCCGCTCAAGTCAATCCCGGCCACATTCGTTTTGTGCAGGCCGACTTGTCGCTATCTCTTCCTTTCGCTGACAGCAGTTTTGATCGGATTTTGTCGAGTCTTGTACTGCAATATTTACCCTCCTTGGATAGTTGTCTGCGTGAGTTTGCCCGTGTGCTCAAGCCTGATGGTACTGCCGTGTTGGCTTGGCAGCATCCGTTTTATGAAGCGTACTTCCATCGCCCCGGTGAAGCGAGTTCGACAGGCCCATTTGTCGCGACAGCGAGCTACTTTGATCGGGTAGCCATCCAACAGAAGATTATGCGTGGACAAGCCACGGAAACCATTTACCACCGGACGTTGGCTGATTATCTGACCAGTTTTGGTGCCGCGGGTTTTCAATTGCAGGAACTGCGCGAACCAAGTTATCCTGATGCTCTGCTGCAGCAAATGCCCGGTTATCAACAGGTTAACCATATCCCGCGTCTGCTTGCCGTCAGGTTGGTTAAACGACAAATTCCTTGACGAGTGTAAGTATTGTCCCTAGACTGAAGCGGTCAAATTATGAGGAGATTCCATGTCTGATCCAACGCAACTGCAAGATTGGCGTGCGCAATACTTAAATGGTTTGAACAGCTGGAGTGAGACAACCAGTCAAGTTCAGCAGACGTTTCGTCAAATCATTACCACCGGCTGGGATCGTGCCCGTTATGTGGCGCGTCTCAATCCTTTGGACCCGGCGCAGATGGTGGTTTGTCCACCCACGTCACTGCTCAATATGGCACCCAACCAGCAGCATCGTGGCGATTACGCGACTGGCATTTTTGAAGGCAGCAGTGCCGAACCCACTGTTGATGGCAATGGCAAAATAACGGGTGTTAACGTCGTCCTGCAGGAGCCTCGTCTCAAACGGTTCCGTCGTTCCATGCAGGCGCGCAACTTTGACCTGCCTGTGCCGCTGGAACAGTTTGGCCAGGCGATTTTGGACATCACGGCTTTACACGGCCTTGATGTTGTCACGGCTGATGATGGCTCGGCAACGCGTGCCTATATCCGTCCTGCTGCCGGCCCTGGTGTCGGTAAATGGGGGGTAGCACACAGCGCCGGGCACCGTGTCGAAGCCAGCACGATCATCTTTCGCTGGGGACATTACCTGCCGGACGTCGACCGCGTTTATTCTGGCAGTGGCGCCCGCTGTGCCATTACCGGTGTGCAACGCATGTTTGCAGTACGTGGCAAGCATGCCTCCAACTATGGCAATGCAGCGTTTGATGGCAACGTGGCGCACCAATTACATTATGACGAATTGGTTTATCTCGCTCCTTATGGCATCCGCGATGGGGAAGTGGTTTACGGACTGTCAGATTTTGATGATTTGATCCGTGATGGCGTCTTGGCTGACGGGCCTGGTGAGGAAATCTTTGGCATTCTCAGCGATGGTGAAACACTGGTTTACCCACCCATGCGTGTCAATCGTCTGGGTGGAACCGTGTTGCAGTATTTGATCGATCATCTTGCTCCGGCCTTGGGCCTCAAAACCCTGGAAGCGGACATCACCCTGGCTGATTTGCGCGCCGGTAAAGTGGTAGGCTTGGCTTATGCGGGGAATGCCGCCCGCGTGGCTCCGATCGGCCAGCTCGATATTGTCAAACCTGGAGTTGATGGCACAGGTGAAGTTGTCGAAACGGTCGTTCAATTTGGCATTCATCCCGCCATTGCGGCAATCCGCGACCAGTGGGAAAACGAACTGCGAGGTCGCAAACCTGCTTCACATGCTTCACTCCTGACCCCGGTGGACCTGGAATGGGGCAGGGAATTTCGGTCAATGTTAGATTCGTTCTGGCAAAAATTTGGATTTTAGGGTAATATCTCAAATTGTATCAAACTGGTTATTTAGGAGCATCCGATGTCGAGAGTCTGTGATGTCTGCGGCAAGGGCAAACAAGTCGGGTTGAATGTCCCCCACAGCAAACATAAAACCAAGAAAGTCTGCATGCCCAACCTGCAGTCCAAAACCGTCATGATCGGCGGCACCAAACAACGCATTAAAGTCTGCACCTCCTGCCTCAAATCCCTTTAGTTTCTTAAGGGCGAGGCACATGTGCTGCTGCAGTTTTTACAGGGAAACATAACACAGATTGAATTTGTGTTTGGTTTAGTGGCACTGATTGTTTCTCTCAGTATCCACGAATTTGCGCATGCCCTGGTAGCAACGCGTCTGGGCGACCCAACGCCACGCATGCTGGGACGACTAACCATTAATCCTGCTGCGCATCTGGATCCGGTTGGATCGATTTTGTTGCTGCTGACTGGGTTTGGTTGGGGTAAACCGGTCCCTATCAATCCCACGCAAATCAAGGGTGGGCGTCGGGGTGTTGCCTGGGTCAGTCTGGCTGGGCCTGCCTCCAATTTCCTGTTGGCGATTTTTTTTGGTCTGCTGTTGCGTTTTAGATTATTCCCGGCCAATTCTTTGTTTCCAGACTTGGCTTTGGTTTTTGTCAGTCTTAATGTAGGCTTGATGGTTTTTAATTTGCTTCCCTTTGGCCCGCTCGATGGGTTTAAAATTGCCATGGGTTTTTTGCCTTCCAAAACTGCCTTCAATCTGGCCCGCAGCAACATCCAAAGTCAGATGATTGTGATGTATGTGATTGCGTTGTTTGTGTTCCCGTATATTGCCAACTTTGTCCTCAATTGGTTTTGGAAAATTGTCGTGGGTTTTTAGGCTGGGAAAGTAATTGCCTGCCTAATTACCCTGTGCTATAGTGTCGCTGCTCCTTTTATACGCGTGATCTAGGAATTCGTTTTTTCCAACACCATTGATCTTGGGATTGCCTTATATCCTGCCCCGCCGTGGCGGAGTAGTGCGGGTTCCCACCTAGATATTAGGGATCAACGGGTCTTCCTGACACGGTATGGGAGGAGTTTTAAAAATGGAAGCAAAACCATGTTTTTGAATAAGTTTTTTGGCATCAAAAAAGACATCAACATTCCCGCAGCTGAGCGGATATCATTTGGTGAACTGAAAGACGCGATTGCGGATCGTGTTTTTGAATTGTATGAGGGCGGACAGATTGCGGATGTCGAACTGAGTGAACTTTGTCGTCCGTTTTTTCAATCTGAGACACCCAAGCAGGGGGAGAGCGCTCCGCAGTTGAGCGAGCCAGCGGTTTTTTCGACTGCTCCTGTCAGGCTGACTGATATTTTGCGTTGTTCGTATTGCCAGTCTGCCAATGAACCCGGTAGCCGTTTTTGTTCGGTGTGTGGAGCGGAGATGTCAGAACTCACAACAATGGATGCACCGGCAGTGGCTGATACAGACACCTCTGTGATGGAGGGGACGGCAACTTTTACCCCGGATTCTGGCATTGCTTTTGATGAACCGTTGCTTGACGTTCTGGCCACACAACCTGTTATGCCATTAGCCGTCCGCGTGGACACTCCCGCAATTCCCAAAGCGGTATTTGCGCCCAAAATTATGCCTGTTCCCGAACACAAAGCGTTTCATTTGCCTGTGTCCGAAGATGTCCTGGCCGAGGAAATGATACCTTTCATTGATTATCAGGAACCACCGGCCTCAGAATCTCCAGCCGAACGCGCCCGCCGCGTACTCAAAATTGACAAATCGCGACGTCCGGAGCGAGTGGACATTCGTACTCCATTTGCGTCGATTGGTTCCGTTCTTGGCCAGATGGCAGGTAAATCAGCTCTGCACATGCCTGCTTATACCTCATCCAACAGCCCAGCCACGCGGCATATCCGCATCAAGGAAGTCAGCAACAACATCGTTTCCCCACACAAAGTGATTCAGATTGAAGCCTTGGGCTTTGCGCCGCCGCAAAGCAAAACCGTCCCCATCAACAAACCCCTTGCCTTAGGTGGTACCAATATCACCCCGGCACCCGTCACGATCAAGCAGATCGAGCAGATGCCAGTTAGAGAAACAGCCTATGACCGGCCAGAGCGCCAGCCACTCAAACCAATCCTGCGATTTGAAACCGACTAAAAAAGTCTCCTCAGGGAGACTTTTTTGATGATTCATGAGTGCGGTGTAATGTTGATCGGAATGGACACTTTGACATCCTCGGGTGAGAGGGCAAAGGTCGCTTCGTCTTCGTATGGGTGTTTGAGGCGCGTTTTGGCTTCACCTTCGGGCTTGGTATAGAGGAAAACCGTCTGGCTGAGGTGCAAAAAGTCATCAATCTGCTGTTTGAGGAAGGCTGTGTGTGGCGTATTGATGGAGGTGGAATAGCTCTGGTTCAGGCGGTTAAAGATTGCCTGCAGTTGACGGTCGATTTTAATATCCTGCGGTGATTTGATTTCATTAATCACAAAGCTCGTGTAATGCAGTTTTTGAGACGCGGCAGTCTGTCGATTAGGGGCGCTGATCCTGATGTCCCGAAGTGTTTTGGCAACGTGCATCTATTTCCTTTGGGTTGTGATTTTTGTTTTGGTTGCGGTGTGATGTTTAATTATAACAGTGATTTTTGGCAGCGTCAAAGCTAAAGTAGTGAAGGGGAATTCAATTGGCCAGACTTTGGCTTGGGATAGCGGTTTGTGCTCGCAAGGAAACGGTTGTTTATGTTAGCGCTTGTGTTTAGGAGCGGTTTTGGGTAAATTTGCGGTGAGTGTTTTTATGCATTAGCAAAGGTCAAGATGCAAATTCAAAATTTGGGCGGGGGAGCCCTGCGCCTCAAAAATCGCAGCGTGAACATTGTGCTGGATCCATATTTGAGTGGGAAGAAGTCCAAAAAAGGCTGGGAAGCTGATGTCATCCTGGTCAGCCAGCAAAATGATGCCTCGTTGCTGCAGGCCATGGACAATCAGACGGGCAGGTATTTTGCCCATCCCGGCGAGTATGAGGTGAGTGGTACCTTTATCCATGGCTTTGACCTGGTTACTCCGGTTACCGAAGCTGCTTCGCGGCACACGACGTTTTATACGCTCAACATGGATGAAATCGTGGTGGGTCACCTCGGGCCAGTCGACTGCGCCATTGAGGAAGAACTGCTGGAGCAAATTCTGCCTGTGGATGTGCTGAGTGTGCAAATCTCAATGGATGCCGACAGGCAGAAATGCACCGCTGACTGGATCCGCAAACTCAAACCCAAAGTACTCTTACCTTTGCTTCCGTTGGAAGGAACCATTGACCACGAAGCCTTTGGTAAACTGGTCGGTATGGCAAATCAGCAGGAAGTGGATCAACTCAAATTGACCAATCGCGATATCCCTGAATTACCAGTGATGACTTGGCTTAAAGTCGAAGAATAGGTCAACCCTAAACATGCCAGAAATAAAAACAGTGAAATCAAGCCAATACATTGTCGTGCAAACGGCGGTGGATTCGAGCAAGGTAGCCAAACACATTGCCAAACAACTGGTGCGCCAGAAACTGGTTGCGTGCGCGCAGGTGATCCCGCGGCTCACTTCTTTTTACTGGTGGGAGGAGAAAGTGCAATGCGCTCGTGAATATCTGGTGTTGGCCAAAACCGAAGCGCGTCTCTTTACCAACGTGGAACAAGCCATCGTGGCTATGCACCCGTATGCGCTGCCGGATATCATTGCCTGGGAAATTGCGGTCGGCAAGCAAGACTATCTCGATTGGATCTCCGCAGCGGTTAGCCATTAGGAGTTTTTATGGAAAACAAAACGTTTGATCTGGATGTGATTACCATTGGCGGGGCAGCGTGGGATGTGTTTATCCGTACTGATGACAGCCGTATTATTTCGATTCGCGAACGCGATTACGACATGGAATATCTGGCTTTTGAATATGGTAAAAAAGTTTACCTTGACGACATGCTTTATCTTCCCGGTGGTGGTGGCAACAATACCGCGGTGGCTTTTGCCCGGCTTGGGTTACAGGCGGCGTTTGTCGGTTGTGTCGGCCAGGACGAAGAAGGCCGGCACATCATGATGAACCTTAAGTCCGAAGGTGTACGGACTGACTATATGCAACGTGTCACGGGCAAAAAAACCGGCATGTCGGTGATCATCAACAGCTTTGAAGGCGACCGTACGGTATTCAGCTTCCGCGGTTCCAATGATGCGATTTGTATTACGCCGCAGCTGGCCACTGACTTAAACCGCGCCAAATGGTTTTATCTGCCTTCGATCAACAATGAGACCCATAAAAGTATGGCCTGTATGTTTGAATCAGCCAAGCAAAACAATATCCGCATCGCCTGCAATCCCGGACCGTCGCAGCTCAAATTAGGCCTGGGTGGATTACACCCGTTACTCGAGATCACTGACATCATCATCATGAACAATCGTGAAGCGGAACGCCTGACCGGGCGACAGGCTAAGCATCGCTTTGTGGATAATGTTGCCGCTGCCGATACGCTGAGAGGTGAGCCCTGGATCAGCGACGTCCGCGATTTGATGAAAATGATCGCCGAACATGGCCCCAAAACCGTGGTCATTACCGAAGGTCTCAAAGGTTCCCAGGTTTATGATGGCAAGCAGTTTTACTGGATGCCGCCGTATCCTTCCAACACGGTAGACACCTTGGGTGCGGGCGATGCCTTTGCTGCTACTTTTGTCGCTGCCCAGATCATGAATAAAAATGTGGTTGATGCGCTCAAAATGGCCAATGCCAATGCCTCACGTGTGGTGCAGGAATTTGGCGCACAGACAGGCTTGGGAAAACTGGCGCAGGTGCAGGAAGTGATCGACCGTTTTCCTCGAGTGCAGCCACTCATTCAGGACGCAGAATTGAAATTCAGATAATATCCGGAGCAATTTATGGGATTAGAAACACACGGCATTGGCCACGTTGATTTTACGGGCGAGAGCCAAAACAAACGCCGCCGCAATATTGTCCTGGGCGCGATTGCCGCTCTGCTGGTGCTGGGGACTGCCACGGGTGCCTGGGTGATGAGCCAAAATCATGCTTCCGTGGCACTGGGACGGCCTCTTTCCACGCCACTTTCGGCACCTGTCGCGTCGACGCCCGTGGTCGTGCCGCCGGTGGATGTGCGCGTACCGAGTTACTTGAATGGCGTTTTAGTGCCCCCTGATGTCGCCAAAAGGCGACCGGTGATTGTTTCCGTTGAAAATCACCAGGACTCGCGTCCACCCACTGGTTTGAGCGAAGCGGACATAGTCTATGAACTTCCGGTAGAGGGTGGCATCACGCGTTTCCTGGCTATTTTTCAACAAAATGAACCCGCCAAAATTGGTCCCGAACGCAGTGCCCGTGTCTACATGCTGGATTTTATCAAAGAATACAATGGTGTGTTTGCCCACATTGGCCAGGATCCGGCGGTACTCTCGTTGCTCCGGCCTAAAGGTATCAACGACCTCAGCGACTTTGGCGCCAAATGGGATCCTCCCTCAACTGGCCGCGCTGTGGAGCATCGGGCTTACACCTCCATTGTCAAACTGCGTGATGCCATGGATTCCAAAGGCTGGGGCACACAGGCTACCTTTACGTCTTGGAGTTTCAAGGACGATGAGCCCATGCTGGCCGCCAGACCCGCGAGCCAGTCAATCAAAATCAATTACAGCACGGCTGCCTATACCTCCACCTGGACCTACGATCCGACGACCAATACGTACCTGCACGCTTATGGTGGGGTAGCGCACAAGGACGCCGAAAATGGTCTGCAGATCAGTGCCAAAAACGTGATTGCTCTCGAGCTCAAGGTCTGGCAGCGGTCCGGCGACGAAAAAGGCCGCAAAGACATGCAGGTGGAAGGCACGGGTGATGCAGTTATTTTCCGCGATGGGCTGGCAATCAAAGCCCGCTGGAGCAAAGCAACCATGGACAGCCGCACCATCCTGACCGACAGCGCCGGCCAGCCGATTGTGCTGGACAGTGGCAAAATCTGGGTAGAAGTGGTTCCGGCCAATGAAGACCGGCTCACTTATTAATTCCTCTGCTTGAGTTGCCGTACTCCTCGTTTTGCCGACCGTGTGTTATACTAAAATGATTAATTGTCGTCAAGGGAACTCCCCTGATGTTTGAACGCGTATTATTCAAACCCTGCCGCCCTGTTTATCTCCAGCCTGTCTATTGGCTGCGGTGGTGGTATGGCGAAATGCTGTCGATTTTATTCTTTTTTTCGTTGTTTCTGATTGCCTTGGTTGAGGACACGTTTCAGTTTCTGGTCATGCTCAAGCAACTGGTGACACTGCAGCCACTACACCAGGATTATGCCGTGGTTGGACGCGGCATTGGTGTGGTCATTCGTCTGGGTTGGATTGCGGTTGGTTTGACCTGTCTGCTCATGGTACTGATCGTGGATGCGTTACTTTTGGTTGGGTGGATGCTTATTCCGCCGCTGCTGCTGTTGGCTTTATTCACTAGTCTGGTCATCGTGTGAGCGAAGAACGCCAATCAAAATTACACAAATTCCACTGTCCAGCCTGCGCCGGCAAAGGCATTTTAGAAGGTCGTTCCTGCCCTGAGTGCGATGGCGTGGGTGTATGGGCGGAATACGAAGGCTGGATTGTGTATGCGACATTGCCCAAAGTTGTGGTCACTGATTTGCACTATCAATTGCAACATACCTTTGCGCTTTGTCTGCGTTGGTTATTGCTCGCGGGTGGCATCCTCTGCCTGCTGGTTGGGCTGCGGAACCTGCTCGCTTTGGATAACCAGCTGACTTTATCCTATGACCGATTTTTTGCGCTGGGGATCTGGAGCGCTGCGTTCTTTGGCTTAATCTGGTTCTGGCTGACATATTTTTACTGGATGACGCGCGGTCGGCATCCTCTGGCCAGGGTTCCGGCCAAGGCGAATTCTGCCTGGATTGCCATGGCTGACACGGATATGGTGCACTGGCATGACATCAAACAAAAGCAATCCTCGCGGTCGTTTGTTGAGCTGACCAGTCTTTTGAGCCTGCACGGTCGCCAGGTGTTTGATGACGTGCTGGAGGAAGCCCGTGTCAAAAAGCGACGCGTGCTGCGTCCCTATCAGCTGTTGCGGCGGCTCACGCAGGGCGACGAAATTACAACACTCGCTGTGCGGCTCAATCTGGACTTGCAGGCGATGCAGACTTTTGTGCAGAATTTGCTGGGCGAAGTGGATTTGCGTGCCGATGACGACATCATCATCTCGGCACGGCTTAAGGACGTGCTGATTGACGCGTTTGAAGAATCCTGGTTGCTTGGGCACGCCTCGATCCGCCAGCGCGATCTGGTGCTCAGTTTTGTCAAAGGCGATGAACGGACTCTGGCATATTTTCGTGACCAGCGTATTTATCTGTCTGATGTGCGCAATGTCACTTACTGGCTGGACCGGCAGGAAGAAAAAGACAAATGGTGGACGCAGCTCGACATCAAAAGTTTTAAACGTTCCGGCAAAATGGATCTGGGCTGGTCGTCGGGCTGGACTGTAACCCTGGACAAATACAGCAAAGACCTGACCAAGGCCGCGCGCAAAGGCAGGCTCAGGGAAGTCATCGGCCGCACCGAAGAAATCAGCGATCTGGCGCGCATCCTCGGGCGTTCCTCCAAAAGCAGCGTGCTTCTTATTGGCGATCCGGGCGTGGGTAAAACCAGCCTGGTCGAAGGCCTGGCGCAGCGCATCGTCGAAGGCAATGTCGTGGGCGCGCTGCGCAACAAAAGGGTGGTGGAACTGAATGTGGGCAGTCTGGTGGGGGCGAGCGATAATGGCAATCAATTTTCCCAGGTAGCAAGTCGCGTGCTCGAAGAAGCGAGTCGTTCGCATAACGTCATTCTCGCCATTGACAATATTCACACGCTCAAAGGCGCCGGTGCCGGAGCTGGAAGTGGTCTCGACGCATTTTCCATTTTTGAGCCCGCACTTACCCGTAGTGAATTCCAGTGCGTTGGGACAACGACCATGAAAGAATATTCCCGTTTTGTCGAAACCAATGAATCCTTTGCCCGTTGTTTTTCCACTCTGGAAGTCAAGGAACCGGAATTTGATGATCTCGTTAAAATCCTGGAAACGGTGGTCTTGCAATTTGAACAAAAACAAAAAGTCATCGTGACCTATCAGGCGATCAAGGCGGCGATCACGTTTGGCAACAAATATATCCACGACAATGTGCAGCCGGACAAGGCCATTGATTTGCTTGACGAAGCGGCCGTGCTGGTTGGCAAACAGTCCAAACGCAAATATGTGCTGGCCGAAGATATTGCCGCCGTGGTTTCCAACAAAACAAAAATACCGGTAAACGACATTACCGTGGACGAGACCGACCGCCTGCTCAAACTGGAAAGCATCATGCACGAACGGCTGGTGGGCCAGGACGAAGCGGTGAGTATGGTGGCCAATGCCGTACGCCGTTCGCGTGTCGGTTTACGCGACCAACACAAACCGATTGCCAATTTTCTCTTTGTTGGCTCAACCGGCGTGGGCAAAACGGAACTGGCCAAGACGCTGGCCGAGGTTTATTTTGGTCACGAAAAACTGATGGTGCATTTTGATATGTCGGAATTTGTCACCAAGGAAAGTATTTATCGCCTGATTGGCGCGCCACCGGGTGAATCCAGCTCGGATGCCGGGTTTGGGCAACTTACCGAAGCCGTCCGGCATCGGCCGTTTTGTCTGGTGCTGCTGGATGAATTTGAAAAAGCCAATGCCGATGTACACAACCTGTTTCTGCAGGTGTTTGACGATGGCAGACTGACGGATTCCACCGGCCGACTTGTCGATTTTTCCAACACCATCATCATCGCCACCTCGAATGCTGGCGCCAAAATGATTCAGGATGGTGTCGAAAGTGGCCGTAACAGCGAAGAGATCAAGCAGGATTTGCTGCACAATGTTTTGCCTCAGTACTATCGCCCGGAGCTGCTCAACCGGTTTGACGGCATTATTGTCTTCAAACCCCTTGGGCAGGATGAAATTTATACGATTGCCGAACGCATGCTGCGTGGCATCCAGGAAAAGCTCAAGGAACAGGACATCAATTTCAAAATCACCAAAGAAGCGGTCAAAAAACTCTCTGAACTGGGCTTTGACCCCCTCAATGGTGCCCGGCCACTGCGTCGTGTCATCCAGTCCAAGATCGAAGATCCGATTGCCGGCAAAGTCCTGCGCGGTGATGTGCGCCGCGGGGATACCCTGATCATTCGCGAACAGGATTTATAAATCTATGCACTTGCCCTCTCATGGCGGTTGATTTATGATGACGGCATATTGTTATTAGTGTGCCAGGATGATTAAAACGCAAAAGTCAAAAACCAATAAATGGCTCGCGGTGGACGTTGGTAATGTGTTTACCAAAGTTGGGGTTTTTGTCAAAAATGACAATCACCTCGAGTGGCGCGCGTTTGAAATCCTGCCCAGCAATTCCAGCGGGCTTTTTGTCGATCCGCCCATCGGCAACGCGCAGGCTACCTGGGATTTGTCCAGGTTGTTGGTCGGGGACGAAGCGCCACCCACGGTACTGGCATCCACCAGCCGTTTGCCGCAGCTCAGGGTGATGATTGGTGGTTTTGCCAACGATGATATTGACGATGCGTTGCGTTTTTGCCAGACGCTGGGCATCGAAGTCATGGGTATCTGCACGCCCAAACAGACATTCTGGCACAAATCCAATCAGGATCTAAACAAAGACCTGGACGCGGTGCTGATGGTGGGTGGTTTTGAACGTCACAAATCGAGGCAGGTGCTGCATGTGGCACAAAATCTGGCGGCAACTGTGGCGAAGGTGCCATTTACGCTGCCGATTTTCTTTGTTGGCTGCGAAGAACTTCTCACACCCTTAAGTGGTATTTTTGCCGAGCAGCACAAGGTGTACCTGGTGCCTGACCTGTGGCCTGGCAAACGCCACAAAAACTATATGCAGCTGTTTGTCGAATTGCAGCAGATTTTATTACACCGTGCCCAGACCCAGGATTTATTATTACCCAAAATTCACGCTGAAGTTGAATCCAATTATTCTTCATTGCTGGCTTCACTTTCATTACTGATCGAGCACTGGCACGAAAATGTGCTGCTGGTGGATATCGGGGCTACGGAAACGCGACTTCTGTGGGCGCGTTACATTGATGGTTATAACATTCCAATTTGGGCAGAAGCCGAGTCGATTTACGCCAAAGAAGATGAGCAGCACGGGCACAAACAGCTGTTTGGTATGAAAGTGCTGCCGCAGATGGGATTGTCGTCGCCGATGGAATTGTACCTGGATGATGCCGGACTCAAACAAATGGTTTCCCTTTGGCCAGAGAATGAAGGCCAGCAATTCCGCGACCGTATTCTCAATCACCGGCTTTACCCGGACACAGTGCCGGATGCCGCCGACTTGAAGTGGCAAACCATGATCGTCAAAACAATTCTGGGGCACGCCTGGCAGTCCATCCCGCCGGATTTTCAACCCAAACATATTGTCCTGAGTGGTTCTTTTTTTGGTCTGGGCACTCGCCTCGAGACGTTAATTGATGATGCCTTGCTGCCGAGCAATTTGCCGTTTACGGCCACCTTATGGATGAACAAAGCCGCGGTCCTGCCGCTCCTGGGGTTGCTGCTGAAGGCTCATCCTCATTCGGTGGAAGAACTGGATGTGGAACAGTATCTGGTGCGCGTGCTGGATTTTGTGCGATTTGCCGGAAAACCCCGTCACAAAGGTGTTTTGGGTCGGGTAACAATTGACACCAACAACCCCGACGTGGAAGCGTTTGATGTGAAAATGGGAGAAATTCATGCCGTGGGCGCGCCTGTTGGCAAAAGCGCCATCCTTCGCATCAAGCCTGAATCCAAAGCGAAGGTGAGTGGCTTTGCCATGGCTGAAGAAGTCGTCATCCGGGTGAAAGTTGGCGTCAAGGGATTTTACTTTGACGGGAGGGTCTAACGCCGTGTGGGTCAGAGATAGCCGTAGCAAAATCATGCATCATGTCGAATACACCCTGCGTCGTGAACTTCCGGTCAAGGGCCAGATTCTGGTCGCGCGCGGCGAAAAGGTCACGGCAGCGCAGGTGATTGGTCAGTGTGATATGCCCGGAGAGTCTGAGCGTTTCAACCTGGCTTCCATTTTGGGCGCTTCACCACGATCTATTCATCGGCATTTGCACCGCAAACCCGGCGAACCGGTCAAAGCCAGTGAAGTGCTCGCCGAAAAAAGGCACGGTTTTGGCCGCCGCGTTTTTCGCTCCCCAGTCGATGGAATTTTGACAAATTTTAATACCCACACAGGTGAAATTCAGATCCAGAGGACCTCGATTGCTTTTAGCCTGGAGGCTGGCTTTGAAGGCGTTGTCACCAATATCGAAGGCGACAGGGCAATTGACATTACCTTGCGTTCCAGTATTATGCGTGGACTGCTGGGCATTGGACTGCCGACCATGGGCACGATTGATACAGTGACCGAATATGAAGATCCCCTGCAGGCGCGTCACATCGATGCTGGCTGTTGCGACAAAATTATTCTAAGCGGCGGGCCTGTTGATTATGATGTCTTGAAACGCGCCATGGCCATGGGTGTGCGCGGCATTGTGGCGTCCAGCATAGCAGCCCGTGATTACCAGGAATATTTGAGTCAGGAATTTGATGGCAATGAAAGCAACGCCAATATCAAGGCCACGGCTGTGATTTTGACCGAAGGGTTTGGACGGCTGCGGATGCACCGCAAATTCTGGGATTTTTTGTCAACGCTACGCGGCGAGCTGGTCATTCTCGACAAACTCGATGAAAACAAACCCGGTGTCGTCTTTCCCTCAGATTCGCTTTCGAGCCCGATTTCCGGATTTGAGACTGCCAATTCGTTTTGGGTCAATTTGACCAGGCAGCAAATGGTCCGCGTCATTGCTGGCATCAATTTTGGCAAAACCGGTCGCGTCGTTTTACCGGAACTCTCGAATGATGACCCGCTCCTGGGCCCGGGCGTGGATTTGGTGCTGGTACAGCTGGAGCAGGGCGGTGAGCAGAAAATTCCACGCTGGAACCTGGAAGTCATTGGCAATGAATAGTTTTAGAGCATGGGTTGGTCCAACGACATGAGAAAAATTATCGGCAGTTTGATCCTGGTGATGTTATTGGGGGGCGTGGCGCTGACTGTCTGGTCACTGCAGCAGACGCCGGCACCAAACAACGCCAATACGGCCAATACTGCACAGGATTTCTCGCCCACGCAAACTGACAAGACAACAACTTCCAGCAAGGGCGAGCTGGTGGTTGCGTCGGAGCCAACCGGCGTCAGAATTTTATTTGACCTCAAAGATACTGGTCATACCACCCCTTTTGTTTTTGCCAACCTCGAACCGGGCACTTATGCGGTACGTCTGGAATCAGACAACACCTATCCCTGGAGTGCGGAGCTGCAGGTGGCGGCGGGAGAAAAAGCCCAGCTCAAAGCCATGCTATATCGTCGCACCGAACCACTGGCGGACAGTTTCAAAATTTCGGATATGCCCTTGACGCTGCAGTCTTCGCTGCCGTCGGCCGGACAACCTTTAAGCGCCACTTTGCTTGGTGCCGCACCACAGATCAGTTTGAATTTAAGCAGCGCGCTGGACAAACAAACCGCCGACGCCGTGCATTTCGTGGTCCAGATACGTGCTTCCCCTGTCAATCTGGTCAAACAGGTGAATTATGCGGTTTCCAGCCACACTGTGCAGCTTGTGCTGGCGCTCAACCACTGGGACCCACAGGTGATCTATCAGGTTATTTTTAAGGCGGGACTGACGACTTTTCAGGGCAAGGTCTTGCCCGTGGACGTACTCTGGGAGTTCGGGCCTGGCAGCATCACCGACTTGCAGGTGGTCAGCCAGAGCGTTGACGCCAACCTGGATGAAATTGTGGCCGATACTGCCAAAAAGGCCAGGGACAATCAACGACGGGATGATTTGGCCGCTATCCAGCGCGCGCTGGCGGATTATTTTGTTGTTCACCAGGCTTTTCCGCCAAGTCACAGCGAAGCGGATGTTTTTGCTCTGTCCAGTGCACTGGTACCTGTATATCTGACCAGGTTGCCGCACGATCCCAATCTGGCCGACACGGAAAAGCGCACAGGTTATTTGTACCAGTCAGACGGGAACGCGTGGACGCTGCGCGCCGAGCTGGAATATTATACAAGTACTACCAGCCAGTTCGTTGTCTTGACCAGTTTATAAATTGTCGAGGATGACATTTGCTCGCTGCTGATTTTGATTTTAATTTGCCACGCGAGCTGATTGCCCAAACACCTGCAGATCCGCGTGACAGCGCAAAATTGCTGCAATTGAACCGCGTCACCGGAGAGGTGAGCCATCATGTGTTTCATGAGTTGGATCAACTGCTGGGGGATGATGTGGTGCTGGTTTTTAATCAAACCAAAGTTGAGCCACGCCGGTTGCTGGGGCACAAAGACCCGACTGGCGGTAGCGTGGAAGTGATGGCTTTGGAACCGTGTCGTATGGAGGCAGCGTCGCTTACTCCTGGGATGCAGTCTTTATTGCAGGTATATGCTGACACATGGGAATGTCTGGTGCATCCGGGATTAAGTCCGGGGCAGAAAGTATTGTTTCAGCAGGGGAATCAGTTTTTGCAGGCCATGGTTTTTGGGGCGACGGAGGAAGGAACGCGCTGGATTGGTTTTGACGCGCCTTTGCGGGAGCATTGGGACCAGGTTGGCGTTCTGCCGATTCCACCCTATATTCACGACTATCATGGCGACAGTCAGATGTACCAGACAGTCTATGCCAAGTCATCCGGATCGATTGCAGCACCCACTGCCGGATTACATTTTACCGAAGGATTGCTGCAACGACTGCGGGAGCGTGGTCTGCAGATGGAATTCCTGACATTGCATGTGGCGCGCGATACAGCTTTCCCCATCATGAAAGCGACGGAAGTCGACGCGGTCAAAGTCCATTCCGAGTGGGTGAATTTGCCGGAGGATGTTGCCATGAGACTAAACCATGCCAAGGCCGCTGGCAAAAAGATTATTGCCGTTGGAACAACATCTGTGCGCACCCTTGAAGGCATAGCCGCCATGGACGACCAGGGCGCTCTCAAGGGATACCAAGGGCCGATTGCTTTGTTTATCAAACCTGGCCACGAATTCAAGCTGATCGATGGCATGATTACCAATTTTCATGTGCCCCGATCAAGCCTGGTGATGCTGGTTTCGGCTTTTGTTGGGCGGGAAAAACTGCTTGCGGCCTACCAGGAAGCGGTTTTGCAAAAATACCGGTTTTTTTCATTTGGGGATGCGTGTCTGATTTGGTAAAATATTCGACGTGCCTTTAATTTTTCAGCAAAGTTTCACCTATCGTGCGTAACAAAATTTATTACTTTGCTTGTGTTTTTCTTCTATTCACTCTGCTTCCCTTAACAAATGCAGAGGCTTTTACCTATGATACCTCACTTCCCGACAGTCAAGGGAATTATACATTGGGGGATAATAACGTACGCCATGCTTATGTTTATAATGCCGATCTTGATGCCGATCAGGGAGCCTGGCGCAAGGATTTGCATGCACAGAAGACCAGCTGGTTTGGCGAAACGTGTGCCCAACCCTGTACACGTGGCAAAGAAACCGATTTCCCGCGTTATGCCTACTTGGTCGTGACCGATGCCAGCCTGGACATTATTAATGCCGAAAGCCATATGTTCTGGATGCGTTTTAACAAAGCGGCCAACAATATGCTGGACAGCAGCACAATCACGGGAGTTGTCGCGCATGATGGCAAGATTTTCGTCACTTCCACATCAAGACTCACCGTCTTGGATTTTGTTCTGGACAAGGCATTTTACTACAGCACGGTGAATAAATTTTCCTCCAAGACCGCCATCGAAGGGCGTAATCGCAACGCAAGCTGGACCCCGGAGGCTGTCTCACAGATTGCCAGCAACGACGTGCATGACGTCAGTATCGCGACGATCGCCGGTTTGAATTATCTTGCACTGGCCACTGCGACAGGTGTGAGTGTGATCAATGAAGCAACGGATCAGGTTCACAATTATTATTCCGCCTCATCTAGCGACAATATCAACAAAGTGGCATTGAACAGTGACGGATCCCTGTATTTCAGTAATCAGACAACGGGTGAAATTGATGTTTTTTACAATATTCAGGGTGATAGCAGCGACCAAGGCACACCGGCGGCAAAATATTCTACTTCTTCCTTGCCGGCCTTGCAGGAAAACGTCAATGCGACTGTCTATCCGCTCAAGGCAACCGTCAATACCAGTACCATTGGTCCTGCACGCAATACGATTTACGTTGGCAGCAGCAAAGGGGTAGCCGTGATCAATGAAGGCCCGATTGGTAGTGAAAATACAGGTTCAGTCAAGTATTTCACCAAAGATTATATCACCGAAGAGATGCCTGGAAGTGTCAGGGGGACGTGGACATTTGAAGAAGCAGCTGGAAATTTTCTTGATAAAAGTGGCAAGGGCAATAATTTAAGTGTGAACAGCGGTATTAACCGGTCAGCGTCAGGAGTCCGCGGATATGGAATTTCATTTACTTCGTCGTCCTCACAATATCTGTCGCAAAATTACAATGCCAATTTTGATTTCGGAACAGGTTGTTTTTCGATTACTGGTTGGTTTAAACAGGGATCAACTGCCGGTGGCCAGGTCAAAATAATTGACCGGACAGACGGCATTAGAATTGGTTACCAGCTCTATATCGATACTGCCGGGAAGCTGGGCGGCCGTGTCTCAGATGACGGATCAAACTGGGATACCGTCCAATCCATCAGTTCGGTCGATAATAATAACTGGACTCAATTTGCTCTGGTTTGGGCGCCGGGGTCAGCCTTGACGTTGTATGTCAATGGCATTGAAGCCGCCCACAACTCAGGTCTGGTGACTTCTGGATCAATCAGTGGCACCAATGCTGTGCTCAATATCGGACGCGATCACAGCGGCGCCGAGTATTTCAATGGCGGGTTGGACGAGTTGATGGTGACGGGCGCTGCCTTAACACCGCAGAATGCCTGGGCCATTTATTCCAAATCCAATGCCGCCCGCATCAGCCCGTACCCGAAACTGCTCAGCGGGACAACCAATGAAGTTGCTGATTTAAATGTGACGCGTGATGGACGAATCATGTGGGTTGGAACGAATGACAATGTCGGTGGCGGGGCTGTTTCCGTGATTAAACTGGGGATGGTTGGGAATTATGTAACCCAGTCCAATATTGATGTCCAGAGTGCCGACAGCAATATTAATAATTATACGACTGCCAGTGTCCCGCCTTTGCGCAGCAATGATGTTACAGCTGTAGCAGCGATTCATTCTGCCGGCCGGGAATACCTGTTTGTCGGTTCTCTCCAGGGAGCCGCGTCTGACTCCCAGGGCACAGATTGGTATCTTGCGAGTGATTCCTATATTCATGGCGGCTTGATCAATACGACAGGTCCATGCAAAAGTTCTCCCAGCTATCAGATTTGCGATTCGTTGGGACAGGTTGCGAGCTCGGCGCTTGCCTCGACCAATTATCAACTGTTTGATGGTTACCAGTATGACGACCGCGATGCTCCTGATGGCCCGGTGATCATTGGCCCACAAGCAACGACTGATGTCACCCCGACCTGGCAATGGGCTGGCGTTTATGATCGCAGTGGAGTGGACGGATATTATATCCGTATCGGTACCTCCGTAAATGGTGATGATTTTATAGCCAAGCGCTGGCTGGGTAACGTGACCACCTGGACTCAGGATTTGCGATTTCAGCGGGCAGGAATGTACTATCTTCAGCTACGAGTTCGCGATAAGGTTGGAAATGAAGGGGCTTGGGGCCCGATCACCAGTGTGCTGGTCATTACCTCGCTTAATTTTTATATCGAGGGTGTTCCTGCAGGAACACTCAATCTCGGGTCTGGCCTTTTGGAAAAGGAAACGACCGACATCAGTACAGACAGTGATACCGTTGATTTCGGCATATTAAGCATTCATACTCCCAAAATTGGTGCCCACAAGTTGACGATCAGCACCAATGTGGGGCAGGGATATATGGTTACCGTTGAACATGACGGCCCAATGAGAACTGTTCTGCAAAATCAGGATACCATCGATCCGTTTAGTGCCCCCAACAGCACTCCGACATATTGGGCTTCAACAACGGGTGGGGTAATCGGGTACCACACTGATTTTGTGACATTGCACGACGTTGGCAACGGCCCGGCGCGCTTCCGGGGATTTGCCAATAAATATGCCGGATTGAGCACATTGCCTGAGGAAATTATGTATAGTGGCACAGCAGTTTTTGAAGACAAAGCCTACGTGCTGTACAAAATTGAAATAAGTCCATCGCTTTTGCCCGGGCTTTATCAAAATCAAATTACTTATTTTGCGACTGCAACGTATTAAATAAGTCACAAGGGCAAAGGTCATAAAAGGTTGAAAGTAACCATAATTCAAGCTCCCTCTTCACAAGGGGGCTTTTTTTGGTATAATTAAACGAATACCCATGTGTATCCAGCTCTCCACAAATCCTCCATATAGGCATTGACGGAGAAGATGAAGGGCGATACAATTAAATGATTAGTCATAAACAGGAGCCGCGATGGCAGCTACCAAAAAAACAAATACCAAAGCAAAAAAGCAACGCAAATTGCAGTGGCTGATCGAGAACTACAAAGAGTTGTTACGCCCCAGGGAAGCGCAGTTGCAATTTATCCCTATCCCGCTGGTCGAGCGGGTACTGTCGTTTAGGGAAGAACGGTTTGTCAAATAACCTTCACATAAATCATAAATCAGTCAAAAAAACAAAAGGAGACAAAAAATGAAAAAAGTATTTAGAAAATTCGCGGTGCTGGTGATTGCCGCCATGACATTGTCCAACCTGACACTGTCAATCAGTAGCGCCGATGGGCGTCTGACTGAATTCCAGGACAGCCTTTCACGTATCAAACGTTCTGGTACTGGTTCGGCTACCAACGGGTATGCAGAAAGTAATGCGCCGATCCGTTCCAAATTCGTATTCGATAACGCGCACGACCAGATTTGCGTCAACGATGGCGTTGGTGCACATACTCCGGGGAACTGCACCACAGGTGGTGATTCGATTGTCTATTTGACCACTGCATTGCATGGCGGTTTGCCTCACGCCAATGGTGGCCTGAGCTCTGGGTTGCCCTATTCGGGCCAGGACGTCGCCAAAGCAGTCGCAACCGCTTTGCAAGCTGGTATTGGCGGACATGCGTCCGATTCCTATACGGTCTCCTATGCTGACTCTGCTACCAACAGCTATGTGTTTTCCCTGGGCGTCAATGACACCCTCCGTTACAATACAGCCGCTTTAGCGGGTGCGAACGCTTCCTTAAGCCTGATCACTGATGGTGGCCTCACGGCACACGTTGCTTACACGGGTCAGAATGTTGCCGCTGCTCTCCAGACGGCCTTGATTGCCAAGGACGCCGGTGGTGAAACTTATACCGTTAGTTACATCCCTGCAACACAGAAATTTAAGATTGTCAAAAACTTATGGGTCAACGGTATTGATATTGCAGGTAGTGGTGACGCGTTATCTACCGCTGCCCTGTATTTGGGTTTTACCTCTACTTTAGATGTGCCCAACAACGGAACGGGCGTCACTTCTGCTGAACCAGGTGACTATATCAACCGCTTCAATATCCGTGGTGATGGTGGTAACGCCATTAATCCCACGATCTATTGGGCTGACGCAACCAGCACGGCTACTTCGACGCTTGGTTTCATCGCCGCTAACACTGTCGCGGTTCGCTCGACGGCTGCCATCAGCCCCAACGAAACCCAGTTCACGATCATTACGGGTGTCAATGATAAATTTACCCTTGACCTTGATGGACAGAGCTCCAACGGTTCGGAAACCATTACGGTTACAGCTGGTAACTATATCGGTCACGGAGCTTGGAACGCCACTCCTCCCGGACTTGATGGCATGCTCGAAAGAAACATCTCGTCCCTGTGGGCAGGTTATATTCCTACCAATCCGGCAACTGCTTCTGTTGACTACAACGCTGCCAATGTCGCGGTCACATCACTTGGTTTGGGTAGTGCCAATAAGTTCACCGTTGTTTCCAGCGGTGTAACGGGTACAGAATCCTATGTTCACATGGCATCTTTTCCTGGTCAGGACTTCTTGCCCACGATCGACATGGTCAACAACGTACCCAAAGACGGACGTACAACTGCCGTGCTAGTGGCTGCTGACCATACCCTTAGCTTCAAAACCGCCCAGGCCGTGCCCGCTTTTGGTCAGGTTGTCATCACATTCCCAAGCGGATTTGTGATTCCTACCGACTTGGTTTTCACAGACGTTGACTTTGCTGTCAGCACAGACGGCACTTTCAACACCCTTACTCTGCGTACCCTAAGCGGTGTTGACGGTGTCAACGTGTATTGCAATCCCCACAATCCCACTCCTGCCAACTCCATCCTTTTTCACCTGGATGCTACTGGCATCGCCGCTGGACAATATGTGCAGGTCAAAATTGGCCGCAATACCAATGAAGGAACTTCTCCTCTTCAGACCGGTAAACAACAAATTTATAATCCTGCCACGACCGGCATGTACCAGATTGCTGCAGGAACGTTTTCTTCTTCACAACTGACTTTTGCCCGTTCAGCGCCAACCTCTCCCGTGCATACAGGTGCTGGTTTGAGCGACATCACAACGAGTGCTACCGCGACCAACGCAACCAATATGAATTATCGTGTACAAGTTGACAGTGCTGGTACGACTGATACTATCCGCTGGTCTGATGATGCTGGTGTCAACTGGAATGCCAATTATGTGCCCATGACGGGCGCCGCCCAGAAACTTTCCAATGGCATCACGGTGACTTTTGCCGCGACGACAGGACACGCTGGGCCAACGATCAGCGCTTCAACCCCCGTAATAACAGGCACCGGTACCCTGACCACCTCTGGTACCTATTTGGGTACATCCAATAACAACTACCGTGTTGAAATTGAATCCCTTTCCGGTGGTGTTGCTGGCGTCGGCGGACAGAATGGTACTGCTTACGACAATTACCGCTGGTCCAAAGACGGTGGGACCACCTGGGTTCAGCAGGCTCAACCAATTCTGAGTACGAATGAATTGCCTCTGTCTGAAGGCGTTAAAATTACTTTTAACACAACGACAACCCTTCATCAGGTGGGTGACCGCTGGACATTTACCGGGACGATCGGTGACTACTGGGATTTCTCTGTCGGCAGTAACTCTGGTATTGTCTGGAACCCCAATGGTGCTGGCCGCTTCGTCTTTAACGATCAATTCAAATTCGTGACGGGCATCAATGATACCTTACGTTACAAATTGGCTGGTGTTGGCCCTGCCGACACAAGTCTCAACATTATCGCTAATGGCATTGTCTCCGGTACATTCATTACTGGCGCGGCAGTTGCTACGTCATTGCAAACAACTTTTAATGCCATTGGTGTAAATACCTATACCGTTACCTATAGCGCAACCACTAACTTGTTTACGATCAAAGATACCAACGCTGGGGGCACGGCCACATTCATTGCCACAGGTAGCAGCGATACAGCGTCAACGGCAGCCGCATATCTGGGCTTTACCTCGGACCATGTTGTACCCAACAATGATGCCGTTACAGGTACAACTACGGATCAACCTGGACAAATCAATGCCCTGCTCTCAGTTGACTTAAATGGTGACGGTACGTATGCCAACTGCGACCTGGTCAGCAATAGTGGTGGTGGCATTGTGAATGGGACGGAGCTGGCTGGTGCTGCAGCAGCAACAGGCATTGCAACTGCATTAAGTAATTGCAATGACACAGAAACTATTTCAACCGGCGGTACTATTACCAAAACGTTCACAGGGACTGGTTCGGGCGGCGTGGCTGGCCTTACTATCACTACACCGGGCCCTTCGAACACTTACACCGGTACAACCACCATTAAATACCTGGTTGAAATTGATGGCACTGGTACGCCTGGAACCTTCCACTGGTCCATTGACGGTGGTACTACCTGGCAGTATCCTGGCACAGTGATTTCGGGTGCAGCTCAACCATTGAGCAATAACATTAACATTGCATTGGGTGTAGGTGTCGCTCATACCAAGGGCGCCCGCTGGATGTTTAGTGCTTCTCCAACCGCAGCTGCGGACACATATAATGTCGCTTATAATGCAACTACGAACAAATTCACAATAGCCAAAGCAACGGGTACTGCTGACGCCGGCATCAACTTTGCTGATGCCGCCAACTCCACAGCTGCTCGCACCTTAGGCGTTACCGAAAACAAGCATGATTTGTACACCAATGGTCTCTGGACTTCAGATATTGTTGCTGGTACCTATCTGCTTGACATGATCGGTGATTCAGCTGGTGGCATTGTGAGTAACACTGCAACGTCTGGTGCTAACGTTGCCACCCAATTGACGGCTGAACTCAAGCTGGCCAAATTCCCCAAAACTGCCCCGGCCGCGAACTACGCGGTGGCCTATGACACTCCGACATCAGGTAAATTTGAAATTGCTGCGACTGCCGCAGCGGGTGACCGTCCTACCTTCTACTGGACCTGGACTGATTCCACCGCTGCCTTTACCCTGGGTTATCTCGCTGATTACACTGCAACAACGGTTACCGTTGTCAATGATTCGGATATCAGTTCAACCGTCAAACAGCTTGATACGGCTTATACCTCCGTCTACATCGTTGATAACGACCAGATCACGGTTTCGGCCGGTGTCGACCCCAACCTCGCAATCGAAATCAACGGCGGTCTTGCCTTCTCCAAGGTTGAAGGTGACCGTGACACACTCGGCGTCGACTTCGGGGCACTCGAACCTAACGCTTTCTATCGCCTGGGTGGTGCCAAAACCGAATACGGCAAAATCACCATCAAGATGAACTGCGGCCCAGGTGCCAATGAAGCTTGTATTCCTGCTACCGGCGACTATGTCACCATCCGTGGCGTCAACTACTACTTCAAACGTGTTGCTGCTGATGCCGCGCTTGCTTCCAACAACGTTTACGCCTCCATCACGGGTACCACACAGGATCAACGTGCTGCCAAACTGCTGACGAACCTGTATCGTGCCATCAACTCTACTGACGTAAACGTTCGCGCCAATATCGACCGCGCTTCCAACTCGACATTGTGGGTATTGTCCACCGCTGAAGGTTTGGATACCCAATTCACGATTACCGACCATACCGATACCATTGGCAACACTGACATTACAACCAGCGTGACCCCTGGCGTCAATTCCTACTTCTTCAAAGACAACCAGACCACCTGGAGAATTGATCCAGCTGGTTATCAGACAGACCTCTCAGGCGTCAGCGACTTCCGCGGCCACAATATCAAGATCAATACCAACGCTGCGGATGGCTATACCCTGCAGATCCGTGACGAAACTGTTGATAATACGAGTCCCTTCCGCGCTTGGGTAGATACCTCTGACTTGGGCTTCGGTATCTATGCCTACAGCCAAAGTACCCGTTGGGGCAATGCCGGTAACACCGCAGGTGGTGTCAATGGCGCAACCCTCGTCGCTCCATCCTTCCAGGGTGGCGAGCCCAACAACAAAGACCCCGGTCCTTTGTCCACTCAGTTCCAGACCCTGGCTCGTGATGACGTCTCTACTGCTCGTGACAACATCTCGCTCGAATACATGATCCGTATCAATGCTGACCAGACCTCTGGCAACTACCAGGATACACTCGACCTGATGTTAAGCGCCCAGTATTAGGATTGAAGTTTCGATCTCAGTCACAAGTCCCCCCGGCCAGAAATATGGCCGGGGGGATTTTGTTTTGGTGATAAAATAATAGGTAGACTTTGCCCAGTCTTAGTGCTAAATTTGACACGTTATGATTTCAAACTGGACAAAAATGAAAGAACAAATCACCTCCGGAAAGCCACAGACACGAGCGGCGCTGTTTTTATTGTCGCTGATTTCCGCTGCATGTTGTTTTGGGTTTGTGCTGGCGGCATTCCCGCAGCTGGCGAGTGCCCAGTCTCCATTTGACCTGATTATTATCCCTAACAAAAAAGAGTACTTCGCGAGTCCCGGGCAGAAGATTCGCGGATCCATCAAAGTCCGCAACGACGGGGAGATTGGCATCAAAGGGGTAGCGCCGGCGACCAAAAATTTTACCGCCAATGACCAGGAAAATGGCGACCCCAAAATTCTGGATACCATGGACAATTCCTACCGTTATCATTTGGCAGAATGGATGGAGTTTGACAAAACTCCGCACGATATTGAACCCAATGGTTCCATCAATATTGAATATGTGATCAATGTTCCATCCGATGCCGAGCCCGGTGGACACTACGGCATTTTTTATGTGGTGCAGGGCAGTTCGACTACAGGCACGACGACGCTGGGATTTCAGGGGCAACTTGGCAGTTTGATTCTGGTTACGGTTTCGGGTGATGTCAAAGTAGAAGGCAATATTCTGGAATTCTATACAGGCAAAAAGCTTTACGAATATCTGCCAGTGGATTTTTATGTCCGTATGCAAAATTCCGGTAACGTTCACTTTGCCCCTTCGGGGACAATTTTTGTCTATGACTGGCAAGACAAAAACGTTGGCAATTTCAACATGAATGAACAGGCAGGTGTTGTCCTGCCGGGCAGTATCCGCAAATACCAATCCTACTGGATGGATTCGTTTATTACGAGTATGGTTTTGGTGGATGCCAACGGTGTGGCCCAGACGGATGCGAAGGGTCAGAAAAAAACGCAGTTACAAATCAACTGGAAAAACTGGAATATCTTTCGCCTTGGGCGTTATAGCGCCAAAGCGATTGTTGTCTATGACGACGCCAACCAGCAGGAACGCCAATTGGTGGCTTCCACCTATTTCTGGGTCATTCCCTGGAAACTGATTTTGGGTATTGTGGGGGGCATTCTGATCCTGACCATGCTGATTCGGTTTTTCCTCAAATTATATAACCGCAGACTGATTCGCAAATACGAAAAAACACAGGAAGTTGAGCAACGCAAAGTTGCCGATGAAGTTCGTAAACGTTTGGAGAAAAAGAAAAAACGTGCCGAACGTCGCAGTCGCCTCAGATCCAGTATTCAACGCATCCGGCGTGGCTTTGGTGGTAAATCAGACAAAACGGAGCCTGCGACTGGCACGCAGTCTGAACCTCAACCAGGTGACCGGAAATCAACGGCATTCGATGACCCTGACCGCTTGAAGTGGGAATCAGACGACAAGTAATATCGTTTTTGTGAGTTTGCTATGCCGCGTCTTCTAAAGTGGGGTTTGCCAGTTACGTTGAGCCTTTGCCTTTGGCTTCCTCAGGTTGCCTGTGCGCAGGAAAATCGGCGCGGCGTGGATGTGGAACCGTCCAAAACAGAGCTGCATCTTGAACCAGGGCAAATCTGGTCAGGCGTGATTAAGATTGCCTTTGATGTGTCCTCACCCATTCAGGTATCAGCCAAAGCCATGGATTTTACAGCTACGGGTGATGAGGCTGGTGCGCCGAAATTTTATCTGCCCAAGTCCGATGATCCTGGATCCTTGAGCCGGTGGATGGAACTTTCGCAAAACAGTCAGGTGGCTCAACCCAACGTTTTTATCAGCGTTCCAGTAACAATTCGGGTGCCGGCAAATGCTGCGCCGGGCGGGCACTATGGGGCAGTGATGTTTGCGAATGCGCCGCGGGACGCTGCTTCCGGGCTCCAGGGGAGTCAAATCAATTTGCAGGTGGCCTCCATTTTCCTGGTTACGGTCAGTGGCCAGCTCAACGAGAAAATGGCAGTGGCTGAGTTTTATGGTCAGCAGGATATTTATGAAACAGCACCCTGGCAATTTACCTTGCGACTGAATAATACGGGTAATACACATTTGGCACCTGATGGAGTGCTAGAAATTTTTAATGAATTCGGTACATTGGTGCAATCTGTACCGATCAGCGGTGAAGGGTATGTCCTGCCCAAAAGTGTCCGTAAATTTGTGCTGGGTTTAGGCAGCCGTACCAATCTGGTCAATGTTGCAGGATTTAAAATCCCCATGAGTCAACCTTTGGCTTTTGGTATGTACCATGCCAAGCTGACGATGTGGTATGGCGCCAGGCAAACGGCTTTGGTGGCGGAAGATACTTTTTGGGTATTCCCGTGGCGCTTGCTGAGCGCTCTAACTGTTATCTTTTTTGTGGTGTTTTTGGGACTGCGTTTTCTGGTGCATCGCTATCGCCTGGAAGTGATTGTCCGCAGGATGCTGCACCGTTAACTCAAAAATTCTTTGGCTTGCAGCTGGTAACCGGCAACAAATTGTTGACCGCTTATTTGTTTTTTGCCGGCCATTTGCACGATTTGCAGTTGCAGCCAGCCATCCTGGGCGCGCACGAAGACTTGGTTGTTCGCGTGGACAAGTTCGCCAGGCAGCTCAGGACCGCTTGCTTGAGTTGAGGCTGAGGCCTGGTGGATGAGCAAACGACTGCCGCGAAATAGACTCCAGGCAATGGGGTAGGGGATATAAGCGCGAATCTGGTTGAGGATTTGTAGGGTGGGTGCGTCCCAGTTGATGTGGGCTTTGTCCTTGGTCAGGTCGTCCTGGTAGCAATAGGTAGCCAAGGTTTCGTTTTGCGTCTGGGGATCGGTTGCGCCAGCCAGCATGGCGTTAATCGTGTCGGGCAACATGGTGGCCGCCAGGGTGGAGAGTTCCGCACTCAACCTAAAGGCTGTTGCCGTGGGGGATATCTCCAGGGATTGCTGACGCAAGATCGGCCCGGCATCCATTTTGGCGGCCATTTGTTGAATGGTGACGCCGGTCATGCTGTCGCCAGCCAAAATGGTTGCCTGAATAGGGATGGCGCCACGCCAGCGTGGCAGCAGCGAAGGATGAATATTGATGGCGCCAAAACGAGGTTGTTGCAACATCAGGTCCGGAATAAATTCACCATAATCCACCACCACGATCAAATCAGGATTGATCGCTGTCATGATTTCATTTGCCCCCTGGCTAAGCTTGGCGGGTTGGAAGATGCGTATGTTTTCCGGATTGCCCGAGGTTTGAAAATGTTGCAACAGAGGAGGTTCCAGCAGTTGTTGGCCACGGCCGGCGGGTTTAGCTGCCTGGCTGAGGATGGCGGCAATGTGGCAGCTTTCGGACTGCGAACACATGGCACGCAAAGCCATGAAAGGTTTGATGCAGAATTCGCCGGAACCACAGAAAAGAATGTTGATGGGCATACGGTAATATCTAATAATTAAATTCTAAGGGCCAAACGGAAAGCCAAATTTTTGAAAAAATCAGGACTTTTGTTCCATTTGTTTGTTTTTGTTCCACTGTCTGAGTGCTTCATCCTCGGTGGATGCTTTGTCATCCCCAAATACCCACGTGTGACGGCTGATCATTTTGGTCAGGACGCCGTCCATGACGGCACTGGCAGCAAACAGGTTTTGTGCTTCGGCCTGGGCAATAAGTTGGGCCAGTGTAAACAGGACGTCGCCGATTTCTTCCTGGAGGTTGGCATTGTCTTTGTTTTCCACTGCAGCCTGGATCTCCGTGGCTTCTTCGCTTACATCTTTGGCTGTACTGGCAAGCGTCTGTTTGCGATCCCAGGGGCAGCCTTGGTCAGAACGCAGAAAATGTGCCAGTTTGAGCAGTGAGGCAAAATCAGGGTGCAAATCCAAATCCGTTTTGGCCTGTTTAATCCAGGTAGTCTTCATCGGGCTCCTTGCCGGGGATGATTTTGCGTAATTTGGTCGGATCGTCAATGTAGTCGGTGAACAGCACGCCGCGCAGGTGGTCGATTTCGTGTTGGAAAACCCTGGACATGAAACCATCAACGACTTTTTCATAAGGTTTGCCATCCAGATTGAGGCCACTGACGCGGATTTTTTGGTAGCGCATCACCGGGCCGTACCATTGCGGTATAGAGAGGCAGCCTTCCATGCCTTCGATTTGTTTGGTGGATTCGGCGGAGAAGCTGGGATTGACAACGACTTGCAGGGGAAATTCGGGATTGTCGTCATCGTCTTCGGCGGGCGGGCTTTCGAGCACGATCAGCTGAATCGCCTGGCCAATTTGCGGGGCAGCAAGACCAACGCCTTTGGCTGCGCGCATGGTTCCCACCATATCCTTGGCGAGTTTACGGATGGCCGGAGTAATGGTCGTAATCGGCTCGCACTGCTTGCGTAAAATTTCATCTTCCTGCGTCAGAACGGGTAGAATAGCCATAAATATTTCTACTGTTGAATGATTGGTCGTGTATGTATTCTACGGGTTTCACCCATCTAGAGCAAGTCGAGCGGGTCAACGTCGATGCTCCATTCCACCGGGAGTTGAGCCATCAGTGGTGCAAAATTGTCGCCCTGGAGCACGATTTGCCAGTAGTATTCGGCCTGTCGTTTTTGGATGAATGACGGCATGGGGCCAAGCACATCCATTTTAACCGGTATGGCTGCGATCGCAGTTTTTAGTTTTGTTGCCAGCTGTGTCGCTTCGGTTTGGCCTTTGGTATAGGTCGGGAAGGCTTTTTCCAGCTTGATGATATGACTAAATGGCGGGAAACCATGTTTGGCGCGTTGCGCCAGTTCAAACTGGTAAAATTCCACGGGATTGCGTTTGAGCGTCAACTGCAGATAGACATCTTCGGGGTTGTACGTCTGGATAATGACGCGTCCGGGCAGATCGCCACGGCCGGCACGGCCAATGACCTGGGTGAGGAGCGCGTAAGTGCGTTCGCCGGCACTGAAATCCGGGAAATACAGGCTTTGGTCGGCAAGCAGCACCCCCACCAGGCTGACTTTGGGCAAATCCCAGCCTTTGGCAATCACTTGAGTGCCAATGACAATGTCCACTTCGTGATGCAAAAGCTGGGCATAGACTTGGTCGTATGTAAATTCGGCATTGATCGAATCTGCATCCAGTCGCATCACACGAGCGGAGGGAAACTGTCTGGCCAGATCCTCGACAACTTTCTGCGTGCCAGCGCCAAGGTAGCGGATTTTGTTACCGCCGCAGCGTGGGCAGGCAGAATCCGGCTGCTGTTTAAAACCACAGTGATGGCAAATCAGTTCGGCATGGTTGCCGTCGGCGTGCAGGGTGAGGGGCAGGTCGCAGTGCGGGCATTTGTAGACAAATCCACATTCGCGGCAGAGGACACAGGTTGATTTGCCACGACGGTTCAAAAACAAAATGGTTTGTTCCCCCTTGGACAAATTGTCCGCAATCGCGGTTTGCAGTGCTTTGGAAAGTGTGGTGCGATTATTGGCCATGAGCTCATCGCGCAGATCCACGGTTGAGACGGTAGAGGCGATCGTTTGTTGATTAATGGTCAGGGGTAATTCCAGCAACGTATATTCACCATTTTGGGCCTTGGCGTAACTTTCGACAGCGGGTGTCGCGCTTCCCAGGATCAAGCTGGCACCTCGCAGGGAACTGATTTTTTCGGCCACCAGTCGGGCGTGATAGCGTGGATTTTGTTCCTGTTTGTAACTGATTTCGTGCTCTTCGTCAATGACGATCAGTTTGAGGTCTGGAAGTGGTGAGAACAAAGCGCTGCGGGAACCGATCACGACCTTGATTTCACCGTTTTGTATCTGGCGGTAGGTCCTGGCTCGTTGGGTGGGGGTTAGCAGGCTGTGCCAGAGCGCGACCTGACCGGGGAATCTGCGCTCAAAGCGACCCACGGTTTGGGGCGTCAGTGCGATTTCCGGGACCAGCATGATGGCAGAACCGCCTTGTTGGATGAGCGTGGCGATGGTTTGCAGGTAAATTTCGGTCTTGCCACTGTTGGTGACGCCCATCAGCAGGAATTTGGAAGGTTGACGCTGCATATCCACTTTGATCTGGTCAAAAATCTGTTGCTGGCCCGCGGTGAGCACAAAGGGTGGTTCCGCTGCAGGCAGTGTTAGCTTTGCTCTGGTTGAGAGTTGTTCGCTTGCGGCAGCCAGTCCGGCGGTGACCAGGCTTTTGATCGTAGCAGCGCCAAAGGCATGGGTTTGAGTGAGTTCATGGTAGGGGATTGACTGAAGTCGCGCGAGCAGTTCCAGCAATTGTTTGGCTTTGGGGCCGAGTTTATTGTCGGGCGTGGCCGCCGCTTTGAAACTGATGACGCGTTCGGGTTTGGGGGTCGGCAAATCCTTGAACGCAAAGGGACTGACCGTCTGGATGGCGGCGTGCAGCGAGGCGGCATAGTAGGAACTGATAAAGTCGACCAGGGCGATTTGCCATGAGGACAATACCGGCTGAGGTTTGACGAGGCGCAGGATGGGATTGAGTTTGCGCGTACTTGTTTCATGATTCAGTTTGAAGACAATGCCGTCGAGCACACGTGGTCCGAAGCGGACAAGTACCCCCATGCCAATCTGGAGGCTGCTTTCCATCTCGATCGGAACTTGATAGGTATATAGCTCCCGGTATTTCTGGGTAAAGGTGGCAACGGCGATTTCAGCGAGCATGGGCGTCCGGATAATGATTGAGTTGGCAGGCGAAGTATACTATCATGGCGCTTGTTTAGTAAATTTCGACATAGCTTAAGCCATTAATGATAGACTGTATGATTGAGCTCAAAATAAAACCACTTTTTGCCGATGCCAAAATCCCCAGCTATGCCAAACCCGGCGACGCTGGACTCGACGTTTTTGCTTATGAAACGGTCACGATTGCGCCCGGTGAGCGCAAAGCCGTGAGCACTGGGATAAGTTCAGAATTTCCTGCCGGCTATGTTGCCTTGGTCTGGGACCGCAGTTCCGTGGCCACCAAAAAAGGCCTGACCAAACTTTCTGGCGTGATTGACAGTGGCTACCGTGGCGAATGGAAAATTGTCTTGCTCAACGTTGGCCAGGAAATGGCACAAATCGAAAAAGGTGAAAAGATCGCACAAGTTATTTTGACTCCTTATCTTTCACCAACCGTTACCGTTGTCGATGAGCTTGCCGGCAGCGAACGCGGCACAGGCGGTTTTGGCAGTACCGGGACTCATTAATTTTTTGGGAGAGTGAGCATGATATTAAGTGACACGACCATGCATAAACGGTTAAAGCAGGGTGACCTGGGGATTGACCCGCTGATGGCTGGTGCCATGCAGCCGGCCAGCATTGATTTGCACTTAGGCAATAGTTTCAGGGTGTTTGAGTATTCGCGTGAAACCTGCATTGATCCGCTGGACAAAATCACGGTCTACACACGGGAAATCGTGCTGGAAGAAGGCAAATGTTTCATTCTTCATCCCGGCAACTTCACGTTGGGAACGACGCTGGAACGAGTCAAAATTCCACTCGATCTGGTTGGTCGCCTCGATGGCAAAAGTTCGCTGGGGCGCGTAGGCGTGATCGTGCATGCGACGGCTGGGCATGTCAATCCGGGCTGGGATGGTCAACTCACGTTGGAGTTGAGTAACGTTGGCAAACTGCCGGTCAAGCTGTATTATAATATGGCTATTTGCCAGATTTCATTTTTGATGCTCACCGAGCCGGCCTCGATTGGTTATGGGGACAAAAGTCTCGGTAGCCGTTACCAGGGGCAGACCGGGGCAACCGAAGGCAAGAATTAATTTTTTAGTGGCTGGGTGATCATGGAAAACCTGCTCAAGAAGGGTTTTGCAGCGCGTCGCGGACTGCAGAAAAATCTGCTTCCATTTGGTCTGTCTCTGCTGGTAGGTGTTGTCTCACTGCAGATTCCGTTTACCCATATCCTGGGGACGGGCTCCAATTTTACCTTGTTTGATTTCATCGCACCGACCTTTGCTGCTTTGTGGGGAATGACGATCGGGCTGACCTCTGTTCTCGCCGTCAACCTGATCAATTTCGTACTGCATGGCAGTTTCTCTATCGTACCGATTATCCGCCTTTTTCCGGTGTTGTTTGCTGCCTGGTATTTTGGCCGTCGCAGCAAGGCTTCGCCGATCATCGGTTTGGTGTGCATGGTACTTTTCATCGCTCATCCAATCGGTCGACAAGCGTGGTATTACAGTCTTTACTGGTTGATTCCGTTGTTTACTACCTTGCTGGGTCGTAAAAACGTCTTTCTCTCCGCGCTGGGCGCCACGTTTACCCAGCATGCGGTGGGTGGGGTTGCATTTTTGTATGCCTTTGGCTTTACAGCCGGTTATTGGAAGTCATTGATCCCGGTTGTCGCTGCCGAACGTTTGCTCCTCGGGGTTGGTATCACTGTCTCGTATGTGGCGATTCAGGCCGTGGCGAGAGGCTTTGCGGCACAATCTGCCAAGGCCGGAATCAAGCTGTCTAAAAAAGTATTTGCGTTAGTTGGCGAAAAATCATAAAATGTTTGCTTGTCTGTGCCTGTGCGTAGCAGGCGCAGCTTTGCCGAGGTGGCGGAACTGGTAGACGCGCGGGACTCAAAATCCCGTTGGGGAAACTCAGTGAGGGTTCAAGTCCCTCCCTCGGTACCAACCTTCGCTCAGCAGCATGAGCTACGGTTGGCAGACCATCAAAAAGGAAGTTAGTTTGATTGATTCCTTTTGGCAGATCATCAGTCAGTGAGGGAAAGTATCTAAAGTTTATAAACGGTTCAAAGGAGTTTTGATGATCAAAGTTATTCTGCAGCAGGATGTCCCCAAAATCGGCAAACGGGGAGAACTCAAAAACGTCAAAGACGGATTTGCCCGCAATTTTCTGTTTCCCCAGTCGTTGGCTGTGTTTGCCACGCCTGCCATGGAAAAAATGGTGAGGGAACAAGTTGTTGCCCACGAAAAACGTGAACAGAAATTCATCGCTGATTTGCAGACTGCTGCCACCCAGCTCTCCCAGGTTGGGGTCAAGGTTTTTGCCAAAGTTGGTGAAAACGGTAAATTGTATGGTTCCATCACCACGGCGCAGGTTGCCGACGCACTTCTGGACCAGGCCAAGATTGAAGTGCTCAAAGAAAGCATTGTCATCGAATCCGCCATCAAGACTGTGGGTGATTACGTCGTCAAGGTTGAATTCGGACATGGCATCACCGGCAGCATCAAAGTGACAGTTGAAGGCGAAACCATCGTCAAGGACGAAACACACAAAAAAGCCAAGAAAACGAAAAGTAAAACCAAAACGGAAGAAACCACTGACGCAAAGTAGACTATGGGTTTGTTTTGTAACCGAAGGTGGTACATTTCATGAGCGAAATAGCGCAGTTAAAAAATGACATTATCAATAGCCGCGAACGTATTCCGCAGCATGTGGGGGTAATCATGGACGGCAACCGTCGTTGGGCCCAGAAACACATGCTGTCTTTGTTGAAAGGTTACAGTTCAGGGGCGGAGCAGGCCGATGATCTTTGCCACTGGGCAATGGGATTGGGCATCAAAGTACTCAGCCTGTGGGCGTGGTCAACCGAGAATTTTAACCGGGATGACGATCAAAAAAGTTTTATCATGGATCTGTTTCGGGAATATTTGAGCCGCTATCTCAAAAATGATTTTTTGGTCAACAATAATATCGAATTTAAAGCCATTGGCCGCATTGACTGGATGCCAGCAGATATTCAGAATCTGGCACATGAGCTCGAAGACAAGACCAAGGGCTGTACTGCCATGCGTTTGCAGGGTTGTATCGCCTATGGCGGGCAACAGGAAATCGTCGATTCGGTACGTGAAATTGCTGCCGAGGTAAAAGCCGGCAAAATTACCCTGGAGAATATCGACGCGGCACTGCTTACCCAAAAAATGTACTTTAGCACCCCAGATCCAGACCTGGTTATCCGCACCGGTGGGGAATGCCGCACGAGTGGTTTTTTGCTTTGGCATTCGGATTACAGTGAATGGTTTTTTTCCGACAAATTATTTCCTGACTTTACCGAAACCGATTTCCTGATGGCAGTTTCTGAATACCAGCAGCGGCAGCGGCGTTTTGGTAAATAGGCAAAAAGGTTTTGTGCGCTATGGCTAAACGGGATTATTACGAAATCTTGGGGGTGTCACGTAATGCATCGGCGGCGGAAATCAAAAAAGCATTCCGCGCGCTGGCGCTGCAACACCATCCCGACAAATCCGGCGGTGATCACGAAAAATTCAAAGAAATTGGCGAAGCCTATGAAGTACTTTCTGATCCCCAGAAACGCTCCACATATGATCAATTTGGCCATGCCGGTGTAAATCCCCAGGGTGGGTTTGGACAGAACGCAGGCGGATTTGACTTCAGCGGCGAAGGATTTGGCGATATCTTTGATATGTTTTTTGGCGGCAACCGGGGCGGTTCATCTTCTCGCTCCCGGGCCACGCGCGGCAATGATTTGGAATACACGCTGACACTGGAATTCAAAGAAGCGATTTTTGGTGGTGAAAAACAGATCACGTTTAACCGTGTCCAGACATGCACCCATTGCCAGGGCAGCGGCGGCGATCCGGAGGCCAAAACTTCATCTTGTGCCACCTGCCAGGGCAGCGGTGAAGTGCGGCGCATGCAGCAGTCCCTGTTTGGCCAGATGATGCAGGTACACGTCTGTCCTACGTGTCATGGCCGTGGCAAGACCTATACCAAAGCTTGTACACGTTGTGGTGGTCGTGGCAGGGAAGAAGTCTCCACCAAGCTCAAAATCCATATTCCACCTGGCGTGGATGAGGGCAGTCGCATGCGTCTCAGCGGCGAAGGTGAAGCCGGTGATCAGGGAGGACCAACGGGCGATTTGTATGTGCAATTTCGAGTCAAAGCCGATCCCATTTTTGAACGTAATGGCCTGGATATCTACTACCGACTCAAAGTGGACTACATCCAGCTTACCCTGGGCGATACAATTACGGTGCCGACTGTTTATGGTGATGAAGCATTGAAAATTCCGGCAGGCACTCCTGCGACCAAAGTTTTTCGTCTCAGCAGCAAAGGTGTGCCATCCATCAAGGGCACGAAAGTCGGTGATCAGCTCGTCCAAATCGAAGTCGACATTCCCAAAAAGATTTCGCCCGAAGAGCGTGATCTGCTTGTCAAAATTGCACGCGCCCGTGGTCTTGATCTGAAAGTTCATGCCGATGGTATTATGGACAAAATCAAGGATGGCCTGGGCCTCTAGTTGTTTCTTGCCTTAGTCGTGAGCGCGTTGTAGTATTGACGAAGAGCAAATCAAATATTAAAAGCGAAAACGTATGTTTACACCCAGCTGGGACTCGATGCTCATCTTTGTGATAGTCGTTTTCTGCCTGGTTGGGTTTGTCATGCGTAAATCCAAAATCTTTCCGTTGCTCATTGGTATTTACATTGCGTTAGCCGTCACCAATGAAGTCGGGCTCGAGATGTACCGCTTTTTGAATAAAAGCGAAGTGGGCGGTATTACCTGGTCACAATTTATTGTCAAAACGGCCATTTTTTGTTTTATTGCCTTTTTGTTGTTTATCGAAGGCCGACATATTTCACCAGCCGATGATGGGGACAATCCACTCATGGAGAGCATCCAGGGGGCTGTGTGGGGCGCTGTGGCTGGTGCTATCCTGTTTGTGGTGGTGATTGGTTACATGGGTGCTGCAGATCAGGCCACGATTTTGAACAAAGCCCGAGTGGTGAATTTGTTGACATCCAAGCGCATGTGGCTGATCATCCCTTTTCCTATTACTTTGGCATTCTCTAGCTTGCTAAAACGCTTCAAATAAGCTAACATGTTTCATCGTTGTGACCCTTTGGGGGTCGGTAGCTCACCCCGCAAGACGGGATGTAGCTACGACAGCCACTCCCGCTAGGAAGCGTTCATGGGTCGGTAGCTCAGCTGGTAGAGCAGTACCCTTTTAAGGTATTGGTCGTGGGTTCGAATCCCACCCGACTCACCAACCTTCGCTTCGGGAAGCCTGCTTGCCAGCAGGCAAGCTACGGTTGGCTACGCCACAAAGAACTGTATCGAGGGTGGGATGAGAAGCAAGGTCCTCCGAAGCCTCTAGGCGAAGGGGGAAATCCCACCCGACTCACCAAAGAATTCTACTTTTCTTTGAGTAAGAAAAGTAGGCAAAAGAACAAATTTGTGTACCATTTCCTTGAGACGGCTCTGCGGAAATGGTACTTTTTTATTCGGATAGGGGGAGGGGATGGGTTTTTCAAGTCGTTGGGATAGAAAAACCTAAGCGGAGGGGAGAATCAGTGGAAGGGTTTGAAGAGGCGGGCGAGGCGGGAGCCGAGTCGCCAGGTGAGGGAAGATTCAATCGCTGCCAGACGCTGGCGCAGCGATTGGGATTCGTTTTGGAGCTGGGACAGGGACTGCTTGGTTAGTTGCAAGCCATGTTGAATCGCAGTTAGTTCTGTTTGTAACAGGGTTGCAGCGGTTGAAGTGTTTTGCAATTGTGATGTTAACTGGCTTATTTCTTTTTGGTTGTCCACCTGAACTTTGGCGGCGGCGGTGATGGTTTGGTTGAAAATGCTGTCGATCAGGTTGCTGACAGTGGTCGGACTTGCCAACATTTGGTTCCAGCGCGCCAGTTCGTCAACGCGTTGCTGGAGAGTCCAGTTTGTGCGCAGGGGACTGGCAAAGTGAAACCCGGTCGGCTTTTGGATACTGGTAAGACGGCAGCGGGGGGCTGCAACAAATTGACGCCACATGTAGACGTCGGTGTTGACTCCTGCGGGCGTCGGGCGCCAGCCATGGGCCAGCGCGAGGTAAAATGAACGTGTATGAGCCCCAAATGTCGTGTCGAAACCAAAATCCGGTTTGTTCAGCAGCCATGTTCGATGCGAAGGCAGTGCGAGATCCGTCACTTGCGTCGAGAGGTAGTCGCCTGGAAACACATTGACGTGCAAACTATGGACAAAATCATGGTTCAAAAGCGCCTTGCCAAGGACTTCCAGGTGATGGGGGAGCCAGAGATCATCATCGGAAAGGTAAAAAATTTGAGTGCCGGAGGCACGCTCACGGATGATCTGGTCGCGGTAGATTTCGCCGCGGTGCGAACTTTTGGGGTAGTCACAGAATTGAATGCGCGGGTCTGTTTGGCAAAGGCGCTGAACTTCTGGTTTGAGTTCGTCGGGCACGCCATCACCAACCACGAAAATTTCAAAATCCTGTACCGTCTGCGCCAGGATACTTTGCAAGGCAAACCGCAGCGTGGGGCCGTGGTTGAACGTTGGAATCAGGATTGAAGCAGTGACTGGCATGACAGGTAGTGGGTAATGAATAGATCCAAGCTGGGACTTATGCAGGACTAAAGATACTAAAAAAAACCAGGGACAAGACACTGCGTAATTCATTGGTCAGAATGTTTTCAAGGTGCAAAAAGTGTTTGAGGTCGGCCAGCGTTAACCAGCGAAAATGCTCAGGCAAGTCGAGGTTGAGACAGTTTTCATCAAAAAGGTACAGGGAATGGGTGTTGGCATCGTGATCAAAGCGGCCGCCTTCTTCGGAATTGTGCACGGAGACCCTGCGCAACGCCTCACCGGCATGGTCAGCAACAAACGATCGCAAGATAACATCGAATGGATCGGAGCTGTCCCCCTGGAGGATCAGAGTGGCTTGGAGGCCGGCCGGTTTAAGCAATCCCGGCGCCTGCTCCAGTTTGACCAAAAAATGAATAACATGATCGAACAATTGTCCGATCAATAGGATTTCCTGGGGTTGTGGCGACGCAATAATCGGTTGATCCCAGTGTTCCACCTCACGGCAATTTGCCGTGACCGAGATTTGTCGAATGGTATGGCGACTTGCCGTCAGGCAGCGGATTGACTCCGGCAGCAGTGCCCACGATTTCAGGTCACAAAGTCGCGTGGTTTTGACGAAAAATGGGTTGTGGGTAACAAAGTGGTTTAACCATGCACTCCATTGCAGCTCCGTTGCTGTTGTGGTGGCCAGCGAAGCCAGGAGCGCTTCCAGTACGGGACTGTTGGGACGCGCTGGCAGGTATTCCAAGCCATCGCAAAGCAATAAACAAACCAGCACAGAGCGGGCGTCACTGTTGATGACATAATCATGCTGCAGTAACTTGAGTATGTCATCAAGTTCAATCCATTGGTAATGGTCAGACGGCTCAATGCGGGTCTGCATTGAGACCACCATGTTGCGATTGGCTTTGTGCCAAAAACGCCAGCCTTGCTCGGTTTGGTGACTGTCATGCAAAACAGGTGTGGACGGATGAAGGAAAAGGTCAAGAAATGGCTGCGCCAGACCGCCATGGATTTGCTGATAGTTACTGGCCGTCGCCTGCAATGTCGGGGCCAGTTGGACAAGTTCGATATTGCCTGGTTCCGCCTTTGCCTGGCATAAAAAGGCGAGCTGGCCGCCACTTTTGGCGACGATGAATCCGAGAATTCCGATTTCCTGCTGATCGATCAGCGTCAGTTCCATTGCCTTGTGTTCTGTCGGCGTTGACGTAAACGTGACTCCGCAAATACTGAAAAAACGGCCTGTTTTGTGCCGCAAAACAGCGCCATCCGGTGAAAATTCCCATTCGCGCGAGGCGGCAAAGGGAATGGTTTCAGATTGGAGCACAATGTCCTGGCGATGTCGACGCAGCCAATTAAGGACTGTATTGGTCAAGATTTCACTTTGTGAAGAGGCTGATTGGGGCACTCAATGATTAGACGATTTTTTTCTTTTTGCGGACGGTGAGGATAGCGACACCAGTGCCAATGCAGAGCGTGCCCAGGATGGCCGGTAGCACAAAAACGAAGACGCTGACGGCCGGGAGGGCAGACGCGACAATGGCTGTGTTGTTGTCATGCTCAATTAACACATTGGCAAAGTAGGCAGGAGCGGGCGAAGTGGCCTGGCTTTCGGCTTGCAGGCGGAGGATGAATTTTTTGCCTTTGAGGGGTGTCAGGTCAATTTCATTGCTTTCCCAGGCATCAATGTTGGCCTGAGACCATAGTACCATGGGGTTTTGTGCGTCAATCTGCCCAAATGGATCGGCAATGAGAGCCAGCACTTTGACGGACGTACTGGTCGTTGTTCCATTACCAGCCAGGAATGAGATGCTGTCGAGGTTAGACCCGCCATTTTGGGTATAATCAAAGTCTACATAAGTTGGGGATGAGGGTGTGTCTGGTGTTAACGCCCAGACGCTGGAGCGCGTAAAATCGCCAACATACAGCGAGCGGTAAAAGCTGGCTTGACCGTGATGAACGCCGGCGGCGGGATTGGCGGGATCTTGTTTGCCATTGTAAGGACTCATGGGAACCAACGCAGTCGACTTGGCGCTATTGTCGGTTTTGGTTGGATCGTCACTGAGATAAGTACTGACGAAATCGGTGTCCCAGAGGCTGATGACGCTGGTCCCGCCTGCACCGGATGGGTAGCGGTAGCCAATGCCGGTATTGGTGTTGCTCGAATGCAGCACAATATGACGGAGAAAGAGGGCGTCAGACTGGGCGCCGGTGTTGGAGGCATAAGTTCCAGCAGGGAATTTGGCGGCAAAACGGATGGTGATGTCCTGTCCCTCAAAGCGGGAGAGGTCGAGGTGGCCATCGTTGCCAAAGTTGGCAGCAGTTGTCCCGGTTGTAGTGAGCGCACTGGTCCAGGGGGTGCCATCTGTGACGGGATTGGTATTGGGGGTATAGAGGAGATAGCTTTGATGATTGGCAATGAGCAGGACCTGGAAATCGATCGGCGAACCCGTTTTGGCGGCGGTCAAATAGCGATAATCAAAGTCCATGCCGACCAGGGGGGATTTCTTTTGCTGGATATCAAGCACGATGCTTTGGGTATTGGTGGGCTGGAGAAAAATCCCGCCATCCGTCGAGATGCCCCAGGAAGAATCGTATCCGCCGTTGACCTGAGCACTGCTGGCAAACGCCGGTTGGATCAGCGAATTGAGCAAACTCGAAGGCAAAGCGGGCGTCGCGGCCGAGAAATTGGAAAGCAGAACATGCGGGTAAGGCAAATAGGCAGCGGCTGGTGCATAGGTCGACGGATCCGTGATGTATTGCCACCAGTTGTTGGACGTGCTGTTGTTTTGTCCAGTGGCGTGGGGAAGGTGTTTGAACCAGTAACTGTAAAATCCGCCACCACTCTGTGAAGCGTAATTCGTGCAATTCCAGGCCGTGCAGTTAATTTTGTCAGTGGCAGCGGGATTAACGGTTGGGTAGTCATTAAAGGATTCACAATAACTATCAACCAAGGTGGCGTTGGCATTATCATTGGCGGTCAAGGTGTTTGGTGGTGTTATCATGCTGCCGCAGCCTTTGGCGGCAGAGGAGGTTTGGGTGAACTGAGCCCAGGCAGAGGTCGCATTGGACGGTGGCGTACCAAATACCTGGTTGAGCGTTGCGGTCGCGCGTTGCCCGTAATTGTAAATCATACCGGCGACGCCATCCTGGTAGTTGAATGTGAGGATGGGGATAGTTTTGCCATTGCAGGTAATGGCAGGGGCATGGCTGGCATCGGTGAAGCCAAAATTCGGTCCACCAAAAATCCAGATGTCATCGACATGGGTAGCCACATCGGTAGCGGCAATGGCGGCGCAGACCTGGTTGTCCGCAGCGATTTTGGCAAAGTCGACATTGGCTGTGGTTGCCGCCTGGCAATGGTTGGCTGTTTGTACACACTGATCGAAGCTGCTGGTTTTGTCCCGGTTGTTGGAACAGGCAGTGATATCGGCGAGGCAGGCACTGTAGGTGGTGGAAGTGTAGCCGGTACCCGCTGCCGTGGGTGGGAAAGCACTGCTGTCAACTACGGCGCCGCTGACGAGATATTTGACGGATTGGTCGGTGACTTGACGCAACCAGCTGGTAAATTCCTGTGTCATGGCTGTTGACGACGTCTGGAAGTAGCTGCTGAGCGTTTGTTTGGAGGCTAGCATCGGGTTGTAGGCAATGACCATTACTTTTTTGGTGATGCTGGTGGTGGGTGGAAGTTGCCCGATGGTAGCCCAGTTGGAGGCGGGCGGCTGACTGGCGACGGTCAGGATCGTACTGGTTGGGAGGTGCCAGGCATTGAAGGCGATTTGATGGGAGGGGAAAAGTTGCACACCATAGCCATCGGGGCTAACTGGAAGTCCGGCAGCGGACGCTGAGATATTGTCAATTTGTGCCTTGGTGAGTCCAGTTATTTTGCCAGAGATGTTTGCCGCTCCGTGGCTACTGCCGCCAGATGAGGCTGAACTTCCAGCTGCAGCCGCAGTGGTGTCGCTTTGATAACAGATAGATCCACCTTTCATGATTTCCGGTGCGTTTGACTGTAACGCGATTTGCATTAACTTGGCGATAACAAAGGCACCTTTGACATTGGGGTGAAGGCCATCAATGTCAAAATATTCAGGATGCCCGAGCAAATAGGTGTAGGCATTTACATAGACGTCCACCAGCGGCGGAGTGGTTAAAGCCTGCCTGGCAATCCATTCGTTGAGAACCGGAATAGCAGCAGGATAATTGCAGCCATTACAAGGCAATACAGAAACTGCGATCACACGCAATTTTTTCGCTTTAGCAGACTGATATAATTTCGTCAGGTCAGACTCAGCTCTGGCAATTGCCTCAGTAATATTGGAAGCACCGTAACAGTTGATATTGTTGATGGTATTGATACCACCAAAGAAAACTGCGTCAGTGTCGGTGTTGGTGGTTTTGGCATAGTCAGTGAATTGTTGGATCATGCCTGGGATAGCGGTGTCGCAGTTATCATTCGGTTTTGGACCTTTGGCTACAGTTTCGGTACTGGTCCCAGATCCACCTACGGCAAGGTTTGTGATCGCCGAAGCACCACCAGTCAACTTGGCAGCGGCGATTAGCGGGGTTGGCCAGGTTTCATTATTTTGATGATCAGCGGTAATCGAATCGCCAAACAAAACAAGCTTGCTAGCAATGCCTTGTCCGCCAATGTTGGCTTTGGCCGCGTAGAAACAAACTGTATTGTTCATAGTCCCTGGTACGGTGGAATTGGCAGGTGCGCAGACTCTGCCACCACTTTGACCCATTTCGCCCTGGAATGCTTTGGCCATCACTTCATTGGCCATGGCCTTGTAGCCGGCGGCTGTAGGATGACAGTCCGGGTATTGATTTGTTGCTAAATTATTTGCAATGATGGCATTGGTATCAACAACCATATCAACCAAAGGGCTTACCAGCGATTTAATCCAGGCATTAACTTCTTCAACATTTTTGGCCGTCTGAGGGGTGTCGCAACTCCAGGGAGGAATGGTGAGTGCAACAATCCGAATATTTGGGTCCTTTTCCCTGGCCTTACGATAGATTGCAGTGAGATTGTCGATTACATTTTGAGAGGTGGCGTTGAGACTGGTAAAGTCGTTAATACCGCCCAATATGACCACATCGTCATATTCTTGGTTTGATACTTCGTCAGTTAGTTGAGTCATGATGCTGCGAATGGTTGAGCCGTTAAGTGTTTGTGCGCTTTTTTCGGCAAATGTAACAATGTTGAGGCCTAACTGTAAATCCGTATTTGTCGCCCAACTGCCATCGGAAGATAAAGAATCCCCAATCACCGCGATGCGTGGCGCCCCTCTGCCGGCTGGTTGTACGCAGCTCGAGATACCAAACGCATCAGGAGGAGCAGCAGGCCCTCCACAGGATTTTTCTGCCGTGTTGCAGGCCACAGTACAGTCATTGTTTTTGCCGGAATCCGTATAGGCCCACGCCAGGCTATATTCGGTATGGTTGTCAGCTATGGCACTGGATCCAGGGGTGCCACAGTTAGAAAAGGTCAGGCCCAGCTTTTTCTCGACCGAGACATTGGGGTCAGCGGAGCCGCATTTGAGGCCCTGGGTGTAGGCAGTGATGTCGAATTGGGCACTTGTCTTGCCTTTCAGAGTTTGCAGTTTATGGTCCCAGACCAGTTGTGTCTTGCCAGTATTTTTGACATTGCCACAGGCGCTCAGGCCACCGCATTTGCTGGGGCCGCCGCCGCCATAATCGCCGCAGCCTTCCATGCAGGATGCCCAGGATTTGTCTACCCAGAAAATTACAGGAGTGCTGAGATTATTGGTAACGATCACGCAGGCAGTGACGGCTTCGCCGGCAGAGCAACCGCCAGCATCACAGGAAGTGGTTCCCGCAGGAAAGCTCGTGCCTCCAGGACCAGTGCCACCAAGTCCTCCCGCACCACCTGGTGCGGGTGTAGCAAAGATGGTGACGCTGTCGACGGGCAGGCAGGCTTTGCGGACATTGGGATCGACGGTAATGCCGATGGTCGTGTTATTGGCGGCAAAGAGCTCGGCGCTGCTTTTGATGACAAAAGGTGCCGCCTGGCTTTGGTCGACATTTTTGATATTGATGTTGGTGATTTGGTAGCAGTTGCCATTGGTTTGATCGGGTGACGTCGCTATTTGTACTATGTAAGAGTTGGATGAATTGGTGTTGATATTGAATGGGTTTAATTTGGTGGAAGTGGGTGCATTTTCCGTAGCTGGTGTGAGGGTGCCTTTGGCCACCGGCTGTGTACCTGCGAGGACCATTACTTGACCAGTTATAGTGCTAGCTAACTTTTTATCGCTACTGCTCACATTGACACTCAACTGAATCAAGCTAAGGGGTACCGTCGTATCAAGTTGTAATTTCATCGTATGATTTGGAGCTGATAATTTTGTGAGTTCGTCTTTGGTTATCCTGCAAGTCGACAGGCAGTTGGCGAAGGAACCATTGTCGAATTTGGTTGAATCAGCTGATTGGGTAAGAGGATAGTTTGAACCCTCGGACCAAAAGTCCGCATAATATAGCGGAGCATTTTTGAATATGTACAAAGGTTGGGCATCATCCCCGGTGTTGCCTGTTGCAATGGGCAGTTTGTTTGGGTCGTCGAAGACTCTGATTGTCCCTGGAATTGCTTCGTCGTCTTTATTGTTAATGATTACTTTGGGCGTCAGGGTCGGTAAAACCAGTGACATCTTGATCTGCTTCTGGCTCTTATCAAAGAAAGTCCCAGTTTCACAGAAATCCATTGAACCAAAGGTTGAATGATTATCGGGATTTTTGGGATTATAAAAAATAATAGAAGTATTAGATTGTATGTTGTCCTCTTGACCTTCGAAGAGAACTGGAATGACATTGGCATGGTCGTCGGTTACCCAGATGGATGAACCCGGCAAGTCAGTTAGTTTTGGCATTGGAATATTAGTTATCAGTCCATTTCCTGCATATGAAAATTGCTGCACAGAGTTGGAACCTGATTGAATATTGACGGTGTAGCCGTATTTAGGGTCTTTGTTTGCATCCGTGATCGAGAGTTGCATGGACGTCGCGGGGCAATCGGCATCTGAACCGACAGCGGGAGTAGGTGCCGGATTAGCGGGTTGTTCTGGTGTCACGGCAGGAGCATCGAGCAGCTGTAGATTAATTGAATGGTTAGTGGACGGTGCTTTACCAGAAGTAATGACGGGGTCACAAATCCCGGACTGAAGATTTGGATTAATGATGTAAATCGGGTTGGCTGTGGTGCTGTCAGTACCTTCAACAAAAAAAGCAACGTTATTAATAGGGGTATAATCCTTCAGTTTGAAATGATGTGGATTGTGATTAAAATCAATTAGCTTAAACGAATAGTTATGGGTCCAGCGCAGGTTTTGCAGTTGATTGGGTGAAGGAACAGGTGTCAATGAACCATCACTTTCGGAGGTGAATTCCATCATAAATTTGCTCGCGTCAAGGTCGGAGATTTGAAGAATGTAACCTTTGAGTAGGGCGCCGCTAGCATCGACCACTTTGCCTGTAACATGCTGATAGTTCGTATCGCAATTAGCAATAATTGTGGCATATCCCACATTCGCCACACTCATGCCACCCATTAACATTATGACCAAGCTTATTCCCAGCAGTTTGAGCACACGGGCAAGCAGTTTCCCTTTGTGGATGCGGACGCGCGAGGGAAGTTTGACAGCAAACTGGGGCATAGATGGCCTCAAGTGTTTAATTTTTGGAAAACGCTCCAGCTGAGTGTACTAAATATGAACAGCTAACGGAAGGGGTTTGAGCGTTCTCAAACCAGGACAAACGCGAGGGTTTTTGGTACAGTGATCAGGCTCAAACAAGTTCTGAGGGAAATGTGATGCGTCAAATTGAATTGTTATCTCCAGCCGGGTCGTGGGAAGCCTTGCGGGCAGCGATCGCGGCGGGTGCAGATGCGGTCTATCTGGGTATTGCCAACTTCAACATGCGGGCCACGGCAGCGGTCAATTTCCAAAAGGAAGAACTCCAGGAAGTGGTCGCGCTTATCCATGAGCACAAGCTGCGCGTATACGTCACCGTCAACACGATCATCTACAACCAGGAACTGGCGCAAATGCAAGAGATTATCGACCTGGTCAAAGCGAGCGCGGCGGACGCGATCATAGCGTCGGACATGGCGGCGATCTTGTATGCACGCAGCATTGGCGTGGAAGTGCATATCTCGACGCAGCTGTCGATTTCGAATTTTGAAAGTTTGAAATTTTATGCGCAATTTGCCGACTGTGTGGTGCTGGCGCGTGAACTGACACTTGAACAGATCAGGGAAATCATCGATCGGGTGCGTTTGGACAATATCGTGGGACCAAGTGGGGAATTGGTAAGGGTGGAAGTTTTTGCCCATGGCGCACTTTGCGTGGCGGTGAGCGGCCGGTGTGACATGAGCTTGTTTGAATACAATAGTTCGGCTAATCGTGGTCGTTGTACGCAGATATGTCGGCGTCCGTACAAGGTAACGGATTTGGAAACCAACCGAGAACTGGTTGTCGACGGGAATTATGTCATGAGTCCCGCGGATTTGTGCACAATTGGACTGATTCCACAGCTAGTGGCAGCCGGCATCGCCTCGCTCAAAATCGAAGGTCGCGGCCGGCCGCCAGAATATGTGGACACGGTGATCCGGTGCTACCGCGAAGCAATCAGCGCAGCTCAAAATGGTAAATTTACCGCCGACAAAGTCGATGACTGGAATAAACGGCTCAAAACCGTGTTTAACCGCAGCTTTTCGCAGGGTTTTTACCTGGGCCGAAAATGGGACGAGTGGGCACGCTTCGATGACAGCCAGGCAACCAAAACCAAGGTGCTGATTGGCAATGTGCTCAATTACTACCCCCGCGCGCATGTGGCGTATGTGGAAGTGTTGGCCAAGACGGAGATCAAGACCGGCGAGGAATTTCTGATTACGGGCAAAACGACGGGACTGGTGCGGGGAGTGTTGAAGGAGATGAAAGATGAACAAACTGTCCTGGAAGTGGCGAAACAAGGGAGTAAAGTCACGTTCAAGGTGGATGCTCAGGTGAGGGCGGGGGACAAGTTTTTTGTGATGAGGGGGAAAGATAACCCTTCCTAGCCTTCCCTTACTTTAAGGGAAGGTACATGAAAATGGTAAATGGAGAATCCGATATCTCCCCTTAATGTAAGGGGAGATTAAGAGGGGTTACTCTTTTCTGTCCAATGCATTGGCAATCAATAATCGTGTTGTGGTATATTCCCTGGCGTGTTTATTTTTGAGAGGCAAACACATGGCAGACAGCATTCGTACCTCGGCGGAAACGGCGGTTTACCTGGCTGAAGGGCAAGCACAAAAAGTTAAAAAATCGTTTGGCAGTCTGGCGATACTCGGGACTTTAGCTGGCGTTTACATTGGACTTGGGGCGCAGCTGTATACCAGTGTAATGGCTTTTCAACCTGAGGGTTTTCCGCTTGGTTTGCTCAAATTGCTCGCGGCGATGGCGTTTAGCCTCGGGTTAATTTTGGTCTACTTTGCCGGCGCCGAACTTTTTACTGGCAATTGCCTGATGCCCATGGGTTGGCTGAGTGGCAAATTTGGCCTCAAAGCTATGCTGCGCAGTTGGGTGATTGTGTATGTTTTAACTTTGTCGGTTCGCTGGGTTTGGCCAACCTGGTTTATCTCACGGGACTTTTGGGCCACGTTGTTTATGGGGCTGCTGCGCTCAAGTCGGTGCAGACGGTCAAAGACTTGCCCGGCATAGCAACAATCGGGATCACCAGCGTTAACATTGCTGTCACCAAAGTGGCGCTCGCGCCATTGGAAATTTTTGTGCGCGGCATTCTGGCCAACGCGTTGGTTTGTCTGGCTGTGTATATGGCGCTGTCGGTACAGGACGGGATCAGCCGCGTGGCCGTGATTGTGATTGGCGTGTCAGCATTTGTGGCCATGGGGTTTGAGCATTCGGTGGCCAACATGTTTATGCTGCCGGCGGGGTTCCTGGCATCGGGAGGACAGCTCACGGCACTGACCATGGGGAAAATTGGCGTTAATTTGGTTTGGTCAACACTGGGTAATGTTGTGGGTGGTGCTGGTTTGGTGGCATTGCCGTATTGGTGGGTGCATCTGAGGGGGAAGAAATAGAGAGGGCGACCGCAAGGGGCGCCCCGACGAGAATTTTGGCTTAATGATTGAGGATATAAGAGCATGAATCATAAACACGTCGGTATCATCGTTGTTCGACTTTCGATCTCGCCGGAGCAGGTTCGGAACACCATGGAATTGTTGGCCGAAGGCGGTACTGTACCGTTTATTTCGCGTTACCGCAAAGAAGCAACTGGCAGTTTGGACGAAGTGCAGATTGGCAACATTTTGCTCGAAATGACCAAGCTCAAAGAACTGGACGAACGCCGCGTTTACATCTTGGGGTCGATTGAGAAACAGGGCAAACTCACGGATGCGCTCCAAGCCGGTATTGACGCGGCAACGACGCTGGTTGAGCTTGAGGATTTGTATCTGCCTTATAAACCCAAACGTAAGACGAGAGCACAGGCGGCACGCGAAAAAGGGTTGGAACCGCTGGCGGCCATGATTTTCATGCAGGAACCTGGTACTGATTTGCAGACTGAAGCCGGGAAGTATGTCGTCGATTTGATTTACAATGTCGAGGAAGCGCTGGAGGGTGCGCGCGACATCATGGCCGAGTGGGTGAGTGAGGACATTGATGCGCGTAACGCCATTCGTCGTATTTTTGAACGTGAAGCGCTGCTGCGTGCGGTTGTCGTGGAAGGCATGGAAGAACAGGGCGCCAAATTTCGTGATTATTTCAACTTTTTTGAACTTTTGTACAAATGCCCCTCGCACCGGATCCTGGCGATTTTCCGCGGCGAAGCCGAGGGCTATTTGCGTTTCATCATCGAGCCGCCACAGGACAAATGTACTGACACCTTGAAACGACTGTTCTTGCGCCGGGGCGGTGAACCCAGTTGTTGTGAGCAGGTGATGATGAGCATCGAAGACGGTTACAGCCGGCTGATGTCGCCGTCAATTGAGACGGAATTCGCCAGCAGTGCCAAAGAACGCGCTGACGAGGAAGCGATCCGCGTCTTTGCCGACAATACTCGGCAACTGCTGATGTCGCCGCCGTTGGGCCAAAAACAGGTGTTAGCGCTTGACCCGGGTTTTCGCTCCGGCGTCAAAGTGGTTATCCTCGACGCTCAGGGTAACTTCATCATTAACGACACGATTTATCCACACCCGCCACAGGAAGATACCGCACTGGCGGCCGTGAAACTGCGCGGGTTGGTGGACAAATATGATATTGAGGCAATCTCAATTGGTAATGGTACCGCGAGTCGTGAGACTGAGGCGTTTGTCCGCGGATTGAAATTCGGCAAAGATATCCCGATTTATGTGGTGAACGAAAGTGGCGCTTCGATCTACTCAGCCTCGGAAGCAGCCCGAGAAGAATTTCCCAATCAGGATGTCACGGTACGCGGCTCGATCTCGATTGGCCGGCGGCTGATGGATCCACTCGCTGAACTGGTCAAAATCGACCCCAAATCGATTGGCGTGGGGCAGTATCAGCATGATGTCGACCAGACCAAGCTCAAACACTCCTTGGATATGGTGGTCGAAAGTTGCGTCAATGCGGTGGGCGTGAATGTGAATACTGCGAGCAAACATCTCCTGATGTATGTTTCCGGCCTGGGGCCGGTGCTGGCGCAGAATATTGTTGATTACCGTGCCGAAAACGGTGCGTTTAAATCACGCAGCGAGCTCAAAAAAGTGACGCGACTGGGTGCCAAAGCTTTTGAACAATGTGCCGGGTTTTTGCGCATTCATGGCGCCACCAATCCACTCGACAATTCCGCTGTCCACCCCGAGAGCTATCACATCGTTGCGGCCATGGCCACGGATTTGAATGCCAAAGTGGGGGATTTGTTGACCGATGACAGTCGGCGCGGAAAAATTGATTTGCGCAAATATGTGAATGAAACCGTTGGTTTACCAACGCTTAACGACATTCTGGCGGAACTGGCCAAGCCCGGCCGTGACCCGCGTGAACAGCTCACGGTTTTCGCGTTTGCCAAAGGTGTGCATACCTTGGCCGACCTCAAGGAAGGCATGAGTCTGCCTGGCATTGTCACCAACGTCACGGCTTTTGGGGCGTTTGTTGATATTGGCGTGCATCAGGACGGTCTGGTGCACATCAGCGAGATGGCCGATCGCTTTATCAAAGACCCGAGCGAAGTGGTCAAACTGCAGCAGCACGTGCAGGTCAGAGTGATGACGATTGATAAGGAGAGGAAGCGGATACAGCTGAGTATGAAAGAATAAGAGAACTCATCCCCAGCCCTTCCCTTTATTAAAGGGAAGGGGGTAGGATTAGATTCGACAAATGGTTGTTAATTGTTTCTGTTACAGTAACCAAGTCGTTCATCACCTCGTAATTCCAAAATCTCAGGATTCGGATTCCAATAGAAGTTAAATAATCTGTTCGAATTTGATCGTATTCTTCTTGATTTGCCTCTGCGTGCTGTCCTCCGTCAAGTTCAATGCCAAGTTTAGCTTGTGGGGCATAGAAATCCATGATATATGCGCCGACGCTAAATTGGCGGTAGAATTTGAAGTTAAGAATTTGGCGTCCCCGTATTCGTTGCCATAAAACATTCTCAGCGTCAGTTTGATTATGACGCAGCTCACGTCGCCGTTCTTTGAATGAAAGTTTATTATGAAGAATCGTCATGCTTCAATTGTAATAGTGTTTGGAAATTTTTTGAAGTATATCAAACCAAAGGTGTGTTAATCAGGGTTGTTTGTTCTAAACCCTCTCTTTACCTAAGAGAGGGTAGGGTGAGTTCTCTTTCCCCCCTCTCCTCTTCTATGCTAATATACCCACAGTTTGATAATCGAGGATTTTGTATGTTTTTTTTGTTTGTTTTGACAGCGGTCGTTTTGCTTTTATTGCCGGCCGCAGCCCATGCCCAATGTCCGGTTTGTACCGTGGCGGTGGTGGGCGGTTTGGGGTTATCGCGATGGCTGGGGATTGATGATACGGTAACGGGACTGTGGGTTGGCGCCGCGTTGCTGCTCATGGGATTCTGGACGTCGAAGTGGCTGCGCAAGCGCTGGAAAGATTGGTCGCCGGCGCTCACGGATTACATTTGTATCACGATTTACTGGTTACTCACTGTTCCATGGCTTTATATTTTTAATTTTGCAGGCCATCCACTTAACCGCTTGTGGGGCATCGACAAATTGCTGGTGGGTATACTGGTCGGTACCGTTTTGTTCTTGTTGGGGTTTTATGGCGACCGTATTTTGCGTATGCAACGTGAAGACGGCAAGGCGCATTTTCCTTATCAAAAAGTCATTTTGCCAGTGACTCCACTCATCCTGGCCAGCGTGTTTTTTTACTTTATCACTTTGAAATAAAGGCAATCCATGGCTGAAGACAAGGACGTTCAGGCTTTTTTGGATAAAGTCAAAAAGATGGAAAAAGGCGAAAAGCTCGATTTGAGTTCCGATGAGGACCTTTCGATTGGTATCATGAACCTGATCAGTATCGAAGAACACCTGTTTTTCAGCGCCGAAAAAACGGGCAATCCCGCTTACTATGAAGTGCTCAAAGAAGTGCGCGATATGCGCAAATCGCTCCTGAAGCGCATTATCAAGGACTACGAGGGCGAAGTCTGGTGTATTTCCAAGCACCTGCTCGCCAGCTCGATGCGCTTGATGGAAGTCGGCACCAAAATGCTGGGCAAAGGCAGTGAAGCCGACGCGCGCGATTTGTTCAAAAAAGCCTACAACCTTTACAGCCTTTTCTGGGGCCTTAACCTGGGCATTGTCAAAACCGAGGACGTCAAACACGTGGACGACGACAAAGCGCACTTCATCTCCGAAGACGCCAAACCGGTGGACAAAGGTAGCTCCAGCCTGTTTGCCAAGCTCGGCCAGGTGGTCAAAAAGGCCGTGGACTGCTGTCGGGAGTGAACGCTACTTAAAATGACTATACGAAACAGCTTCCCCTGAAGCTTGTTTCGTTGGCTGCTTAGTAATTAACCTGAGGGTGGTCTTTGATTGCCTCGCCTCCCCAAAGCCGGTACAATCTGGACATGCCTCAAAAAATAATTATCGTTGTTGGTCTTGGTGCTTCTGGCCTGATGGCTGCAGGCACGGCAGCCGCAGCTGGTGCCCATGTCATTGGTATTGACGGCCAAACTTACACTGGCCGCAAACTGCTGATTACCGGTAGTGGACGTTGCAATGTAACGAATTCCGCCAGCCGTGAAGACTTTATCAAAGCTTTTGGCGCGGGCGGAAAATTTCTTTATGGCGTTTTTAACCAGTTTTTCAGCCCGGATCTGCTCAAATTGCTCAAGACGTTGGGCGTTGACACGGTCGAGGAACGCGGCGGACGACTTTATCCGGCCAGCCAGAAATCCAAAGATGTGCGCGATGCTCTCCTCAATATGTGCACAGCCGCCGGCGTCGAGCTGCGGCTTGGCCAGAAAGTGGAACAACTGGTGATCGAGGGTGGAGTGTGCAAAGGCGTTTTGGTGGCGGGCAAATTGACCGAAGCGGATGCCGTGATCGTGGCTACGGGTGGCAAAAGTTATCCGCTCACAGGATCAGTTGGCAGCGGTTACGAATTGGCCAGACATGCAAAACATGTCATTGTAACGCCAGTTCCGAGTCTGGTGCCGTTTGAGGTGAGTGAGAGCTGGGTAAAAGAACTCAGCGGACTGGCGCTCAAAAACGTTGAACTATCGCTTTTTCATAACGGTAAGCAACTGGCTGTGGCCTTTGGTGAATTATTGTTTACGCACTTTGGTGTTAGTGGCCCGATCGTGTTGGAGCTGAGCCAGTGTCTGGTACCCATTTTACGTCAAATGTGGGACAGCGGGCATCGGGATTTTCAGCACTGGAATCTGGGCATGACGGCAGAATTAAATCTGAAACCAGCCTTGAGTGCGACGCAAATACGTGACCGGCTGCAACGTGAATTTGACCAAAATGGCAAGAAAAATTTGGGCAATATCCTCAAAACATTATTACCCAGCAGCCTGATTCCTGTTTTTCTCAAACTCAGTGGCATGGCCGAGGATAAAGTCGGTCATCAAATTTCGGCAGCAGAGCGCACACAGCTGCAAACACTGCTTACGGCCTTACCTCTTACTTTGACTGGACTTCGCCCCTGGGAAGAAGCGGTGGTGACGGCTGGTGGCATCAAGCTCAAGGAAGTGGATCCCAAAACGCTTGAGTCCAAGCTGGTCAGCGGGCTATACTTTGCCGGTGAAGTGCTGGACATTCAGGGGGATACTGGTGGCTACAATTTACAGGCCGCGTTTTCGACCGGCTATGTCGCGGGTCACAGTGCGGCAAGTCAAACCATAACCTAACCAAAGGAGTCAAAAACATGAACAAGAAAGTCACTCAAATCGTGATCAGCGCCGTTGTTATCATCGGACTGGTGGGATTGATTTACCTGCGCAAAACCAATCAGCTCATGTTTGCCGGTGAAACGAAAGCGCCAACAGGTTTCAAACTCGATACCTTTAAATCCAGTGACGATTTCAAAAATTATTTAGCCCAGGCCAGCACCAGCACTAATGACTCTGGACTCAGACAACTTGCCAATAACGCGGCCATTGCACCGACAGCAACCAAAACCGGGCTGGACACCTTGGCCAAAGATTCAATTTCGGCAACGGGATTGGTCTCGGATGCGGGCCGCTATTCCACCACCAATGTCCAAGTTCTGGGCATCGACGAGCCGGACAGTATCAAGACCAATGGCCAGCAGATTTTTTACGGCAGTTCAAACAATTATCCGATTTACTACAACGATATCATGCCCAAGGCTTACAGCCTTCCTTCCGCTTCCAGCAGTGGCAGCAGTTCCGGGTCCGCTGGTGCTGCGGTGCCAACTTTGATGAGCACCAATCTTGTTGTCGGCGAAGCAGCCCCGGCATCAGAACCTGTTGTGCCAACATTGTTGGATGCCACCTCAGCGACCAAGATGATTGCCCCGAGCCCGATTATGCCGCCCATCCAGATGGATGCGCCTAAAGTTCAGGTAATTGGTGCAGTTCCGGCTCAGTCCCTGGCCAAAGTTGGCAGCATTGATTTGAGCGGTGATCTGCTGCTAAGTGGTAATGTGCTGATGGTTTTTTCTACTGATTATTATCGCAATGGTGCGGCAACCACGCCCGGCATTTACGGTTATGACATATCCGATCCAGCCAAGCCCAAACAGTTGTGGCATTATACTTATGACAACAACGCCAGCCTGCAGACGGCGCGACTACTTGGCGGAAAACTGTACGTGGTGGTGCAGTCCGGCTTGAATTATTCGTCCCCCTGTCCAATCGAACCTATGCTCAAAGACAGCGTTGCTATTTCAGTGCCGTGTGCCATGATTTATCACCCGATCGTACCGACCACCGTGAGCAATACCTTCACTATTCTGGCAATTGACCCAGCGACGGGCAACAATTTGGACAAAACCAGCTTTGTGGGCAATAGTTCGGCGACGGTTGTCTCCGTCTTTCCGGAGGCGATATACCTGGCTTATCAACAACCTGTGAACAATCTAAAAATGATGCTGGATTTTCTGCACGATAGTGGCTCCGGCTTGTTTCCTCAGACCATTATGGACAAACTGGACAGATTGAGCACGTATGATATTTCCGACCAGGCCAAAGAAACGGAAATGAACGTGATTGAAAGCAGTTACTTGCAAACACTGACCACGGCACAGATGGAGAAATACCAAAAAGACAATGAAGCCAAATTGAAAGCTTTTTATGACCAGAATGGACGCAAATATCAGCTAAGTGCGGTGGTCAAAGTTGACTTGAATGGTTTGAAAGTGGCTGAAACAGGTGAATTCCCGGGCTATTTGCAGAACCAGTTTTCCATGGATGAATACCAGGGTAATCTTCGCTTGGCTTCGACCATCAACAACTGGTGGACCAGCAGTTCCAGTGTCAATGACGTGTATGTGCTGAACAGCAGTTTGAAAGTTGTGGGCAAAGTTCAGGACCTGGGCAAAGGCGAGTCGATCTATGCGGTGCGTTTTGTCGGCGACATGGGCTATGTGGTGACTTATCGCCAGACCGATCCGTTTTACGTCCTGGATCTGAGCAATCCCGGCAACCCACAGCAGGTTGGCGAGCTCAAAATTCCTGGTTATTCCTCGTATCTGCACCCCATTGACGCCACTCATATTATGGGCGTTGGCATGGATGATCAAAAAGTGAAAGTCTCGCTCTTTGATGTGAGTGTCCCATCCGCACCTAGGGAAGTCAGCAAAGTCAGCCTCGATGCCTACTGGTCGGATGTGCAGAATGATTACCACGCGTTGCTCCAGGACAGCGACCATCAGGTGGTTTTTGTGCCAGCCGGCGACAAGGCGTTTGTCGTCAGTTATGCCGGGAGCAGTTTGAGCACTGTGAAAACAATTAGTGACACCGCTTCCAGCCGGGCTGTTTATATCGGTAACACACTGTATGTGGTCAGCAGCAGCAAAGTGGTCGCGCTCGATGAAAGCACCTGGAAAGAAGTCAAAACGCTGGAAATTAAATAATATCTGCACGCTAAAAACCCGATGCCTGATCATCTGCCACTGCTTTCGGTAGCTCAGTTTGCCACCTTGATGAACACTCTGTTCGAAGACATGGGCGAGTTTCAGGTCGTGGGTGAAATTACCGAACTGCGCCTGAGTGGCAAAGGCGGCGTGTTTATCACCCTCAAAGATACGACCGAAGCGGCGATTCTGAACTTAGGCAATTACAAACCCAACATTCGTGGTATCGATCTGGTGCAGCAGGGCATGCAGGTAATCGTGACGGGCGTGCCTAATCTGTACGCGCCCTATGGCAAATTCAGCTTGCAGATCACCGCGATCGAACCGTTTGGCGAGGGCGCGCTCAAGATTGCGTTTGAGCGGCTCAAAGCGCTGCTTGCGGCCGATGGTTTGTTTGCTGCAGAGCGAAAGAAATCTACGCCGGATTATTTTGAGCGCATTGCCTTGATCACGGCCAAAGATTCAGCGGCGTACAGTGATTTTGTCAAAATTCTGCAGGAAAACCACGCAGGGTTTGGGGTGGATTTTTTCCCGGTTACCGTCCAGGGCTCGAATTCGGTGGGGGAAATTCTTGCGGCGCTGCACCAAGCCAATCAAGGCGTTTATGACGCCGTGGTGATGATCAGAGGTGGCGGCAGTCTGGAGGATCTCAAATCCTTTAACGACGAACAGGTGGTAAGGCAGCTCGCGGTCATGCGTCACTTCACCATGGTGGGTGTTGGCCACGAACGGGATGAATCCCTGTGCGACCTGGCGGCCGATTTGCGCGCTTCCACGCCGTCGCAGGCAGCGGTTTATCTGTACACTCAAAACCGGAAGTTTTTGCAATCATGGCAAGGCAATGTCGCGACGCTTGGCGACCAATTGGTGGATCGGCTTGACGCTTTGCATGACAAACTGACCGAAGCCGGTGATCAAATGCAGCAGGCGCTTGCCGCTAAAATCGACAACCTGCGGGAAATGGTTGGCGACCAGTCAGCGTTTTTGTTAAGCACCGTAGATCACTACCAGCAAACGTTTACCTATTTTCACCACCTCGAAAAACTGATCGCGTCGTATTCGCCGCAAAAGACGCTAGCCCGTGGTTACGCCATTGTGCGCAACCACCAGGGCAAAGCCATTGCTTCGACTAAGCAGCTTGAAGCAAGTCAGGTAGTCACCACGCAGCTTCAGGATGGCAGCATTGTTTCGACCATTAATGAGATTCACCATGACCAAAACCACCCAAAGTAACGCAACACTGGCCGAGACAATCAAACAGCTCGATCAAATCGTGGCGTATTTTGAGGATGAGAACTTCGACCTGGAGCAGGGGATCGCCAAATTTGATGAAGCCACCGAGTTGATCAAAGCGGTGAGCGAACAGCTGCAGGGGATGGAGCTGAAGATCGAAGAAAAGAAAAAAACGTTGGAAACGATTTTGGCGGAGTAATTATTCAGTTTGGGAATCAAGTCTTGTTTGTTGTCTTTCAAATGTTAGCAACTTGCGCAGAGATTCTGCTTCCCGGTAACCGTTGGTTCGAATTAGTTGAATAGCTTTTCTTAATCCATCCGCTAAATCTTGGTCAATGGTTTGATTTCGAAGTTGATCAGCAATTGTTGTTTCTAGACCAACTAACCATACTTCTTTCCTTTCATCAGTCTCATCTTGAAAATGAGCTGCTTCAGTTGCTGTCCAATGGTTTGCTATAAATATACCCTCTACTCCCATGGTTACTCCTTTTTGTAAATTAAAAGGAATTAATTCTAACTCATTAATCCCAAAAAGTATAGTCTCCCTGCATGGGTGACATTAGGATTTTTTATTTAGCACTCTCGACATTAGAGTGCTATTGACATGTTAACTGTTTGGTTTTATAGTGGGCATAGTCATATTTAGCATGTCTTAGTTGTTGTCAAAAGGAGGCCCCCAATGGTTAAAATAGGCGAGAGTGCACCGGGTTTTAGCTTGGTGGACAAGGATGGCAAAACCCATTCCCTGCAAGACTTTAAAGGCAAGCAAGTGGTTTTGTATTTCTATCCCAAGGACGACACGCCTGGTTGCACGATGGAAGCGATTAATTTCAGCCGACTTATGCCTTCGATTGAGGCCAAAGGTGGGGTAGTGGTGGGAATTTCGTCGGATTCGGCCAAGTCGCATGGTAAATTTTGCGACAAACACGACCTCAAAGTCTTGCTCCTGAGTGATGAAGATCATGTTGTCCAGGATGCGTTTGGCGTCTGGCAGGAAAAAAGCATGATGGGCAAAAAGTACATGGGCACCGTACGTTCCACTTTTCTGATTGATGCCTCAGGGCGGATCCAAAAAATCTGGGACAATGTCAAAGTCCAGGGACATGACGAGGATGTGCTCGGCAGTTTGTAAATATTTTGACACAAGTTTGGTTGTATGCCGCGCATGGCTTCGCTATAATGTTGGCGAATTATATTCCAGTCGTGGAAAGGTAACTTATGGCTCTCAAACCGATCATTATCAGGCAGCTGGAAAGCTCCGGCGACGACCATTTGCTGCAGGCACTGGCGCGCATGACTGACCCCTGGTACAAACTTCTCCCCTTGAGCAACGGCAAGTGGCAACCGAACACGGATGTGCTCGAAGCCGACGATCATTACCTCGTGCGGATGGAACTGGCCGGCGTGGACAAGGAATCGATTAACATTTATTACCAGGGCGACCACCTGATTGTCTATGGCAACCGTCTTGACCCACTTAGCAAATCCGCCATTCGCTATCTGCAGCTCGAGGTGAATTACCACGAATTTGAACGCATTTTGATTTTGCTGCGGGAAATCGAGCCGGAGTCGATTGAGGCGGATTTTGACAGCGGCTTTCTCATGATCAAAATTCCCAAGCAAAGGCTTGAGGAGTCGATTAGCCGGCAGATTAAGGTCAATTTGAAGTAAACCAACTATCATTAAGGCAAACCACATGGTGATTGATAAACTCAAGGACAAGATTCTGGAAAATCTGAGCGAATACGACGCCCAGACGCAACTGCCTATTCCCGAAGAACTCTGCATCATTCCGCTCAAAGACAGCGTCGTTTATCCGCTCACCGTTTCACCCATCAAAATCGAGAAAAAAGAATCGATTGCTGCCATTGACCAGGCCATGGGCAAGGACAAAATCATTGGCGTGGTGGCGTTCAAGGAAGGGACACGCGAGTACAGTGCCGAGAATTTGTATACCACCGGTACTGCTGTCCTGATCCACAAAATGCTTAAAATCCCCAATCAGGGAGTCGTCCTTATCGTGCAGGGGTTGCAGAAGATCAAGATCCGCCAGCTCACCCAGACCGAACCGTTTTGGAAAGCCCTGGTAGACGTCGTCCCTGACATCGAAGAAGACACCCAGGAAATGCAGGCCTTGATGCGCAATGCTTTGGCGCAAATTCAGAAACTTGTGGCACTGGTGCCGTACCTGCCCGAAGAACTGCAAATGGCTGCGAGTCAAATTGAAGAACCCTTAAAGCTTTCCTATCTGGTCGCATCGCTTATCCGCATGAAACTGAGCGAAAAACAAGACATTCTTGAACTGCCCACTGCCGCCGACAAGCTCAAAAAAGCGGTTTCGATCATGAACCGTGAACTCGAACTGCTGGAACTGGGTGGCAAAATCCAGTCCGAAGTGCAGGGCGAACTTGACCGTTCCAAAAAAGAATATTTCCTCCGCCAGCAGCTCAAAGCGATCCAAAAAGAACTGGGCGAAGACGACGAGGGCGAGGCCGAATATGCCGAGCTGGATGAAAAAATCAAGCAGGCCAAGCTGCCGGAGGGAGTGTTCAAGGAAGTGGAAAAGGAACTCAAACGCCTCCGCCGCATGCCACCCTCCGCATCCGAATACCACGTCATTCGTACTTACCTCGACTGGGTGCTGGATGTGCCCTGGAATAATGAAACCAAGGATAATCTGGATTTGGGACGCGCCCGTGAAATTCTGGACGAAGACCACTATGATTTGGTCAAGATCAAGGAACGAATCATTGAATTCCTGGCTATCCGCAAACTCAAAAACGACATGAAAGGCCCAATCCTGTGTCTTGTAGGTCCGCCTGGCGTGGGTAAAACCAGTCTGGGCAAATCCATTGCGCGCTCTCTTGGCCGCAAATTTGTGCGCCAGTCGTTGGGCGGTATGCATGACGAAGCTGAAATCCGTGGCCACCGTCGTACCTATATTGGTGCCATGCCGGGTAAAATTGTGCAAAGTCTAAAGCAAGCCGGGACGAGGAATCCAGTGATGATTTTGGACGAAGTAGACAAGATCGGGCAGGACTTCCGCGGTGATCCCTCTTCAGCTTTGCTCGAAGTATTGGACCCGGAACAAAACAGTACCTTTACCGACCACTACCTTGGCTTGCCGTTTGATTTGTCCAAAGTGCTGTTTATCGCCACGGCCAACACGCTCGACACCATTCAACCGGCCTTGCTGGACCGGATGGAAGTGTTGCACCTCAGCGGCTATGCGATCGAGGAAAAGTTACATATTGCCGATAAATATCTGGTACCCAAGCAGCTTGCGGCACATGGGCTCACCGCCAGGCAAGTACAATTTACCAAAACCGGCATGGAAAAACTGATTGCCGAATATACACACGAATCCGGTGTCCGCAGCCTGGAGCGGGAAATTGCCAATGTCTGCCGCAAAGTCGCGACACAGGTAGCCACTACCAAAAACTTTCGCAAAATTTCCGTGACCGCCGACAAAGTGATCGAATTCCTGGGGCCGGAAAAAGTTTTCAACGAAGTCAAAAGCCGGACTGCTCGCGCTGGCGTCGCCACGGGTTTGGCCTGGACTGCAGCAGGTGGCGACATCCTGTTCATTGAAGCGACCAAAATGCCAGGTGAAAAAGGGTTGATGATGACGGGTCAACTGGGTGACGTGATGAAAGAATCGGTGCAGGCAGCCATGAGTGTGATCCGTACCCGCGCCGAAACATTGGGCATTGATCCGGATTTCCGCAAGACGATTGATATTCACTTGCATGTGCCGGCCGGAGCCACACCCAAAGACGGTCCTTCGGCTGGTATCACCATGGCAACCGCACTCGCGTCACTGCTACTCAACAAACCTGTACGCAACGATCTGGCTATGACCGGTGAAATCACCCTGACTGGCCAGGTGCTGCCGATTGGTGGGCTCAAGGAAAAAACGCTGGCTGCCAAACGCGCGGGCATCACCACGATCATTGTCCCCAAACGCAACCACAAGGATATTCTGGAAATTGACCAAAAACTGCTCAAGGGCATCAAGTTTGTCTATGTCGAAACGATTGATGAAGTGCTTAAGGAAGCGTTGGCATTACCAGTCAAAAAGGCTGCTGCTCGCAAACTGTCAGCCAAGAAACCAGTCAAAAAAGTGGCGGTCAAAGCGCGTCGCAAATCCAAATAATTGGAGCAATCATGCAAAGGAAAATTGCCGTGATGGCCGGGGACGGGATTGGGCCGGAAGTGATGGCCGAAGCTACTAAAGTTTTGGCCAAAGTAGCGGTCAAGTTTGGTCATTCTTTTGAGTTCAAATTGGGTTTAATCGGTGGCGCAGCCATCGACGCGGTGGGCGATGCCCTGCCTGCGGAAACGCTGGCCTTGGGCGAAGCGTCGGATGCGATTTTGTTTGGTTCTGTTGGCGGGCCCAAGTGGGAAACATTGCCACGTGACCAGCAACCCGAGCGTCGCGGGCTGCTTGGCATCCGCAAACACTTCAAACTTTTTGCCAACTTACGCCCGTCAGTCGTTTATTCTGAGCTTGCAGCTCAATCCGTGTTGCGAGCTGATATCGTGGGTCAAGGCTTTGACGTGCTGATCGTGCGGGAACTGACGGGTGGAATTTACTTTGGCAAGCCGCGCGAAATTGTGGTAACCCATGCCGGGAAACGCGCGGTGGACACGATGGTTTACACTTCCGCCGAGATCGAACGTATTGCTCGCGTTGGTTTTGAAGCTGCCCGGAAACGTAGCAAAAAGTTAACCTCCGTGGACAAAGCCAATGTGCTGGATTCTTCTGTTTTGTGGCGCGAAGTTGTGGCGTCGCTGGCAGCGGATTACCCCGACGTTGAACTCAACCATCTCTACGTTGACAATGCCGCCATGCAGCTAGTCAAAAATCCGCGCCAGTTTGACGTGATCGTGACCGAAAACATGTTTGGTGATATTTTGTCCGACCTGTCGTCAGTTTTACCCGGTTCGCTCGGGATGATACCGTCGGCGTCATTGGGCGAAGGCAACTTTGGACTTTATGAACCTGCCGGTGGATCCGCGCCCGACATTGCAGGGCTAGGCATTGCTAATCCGATTGCACAGATTTTGTCCGTGGCGATGCTGCTGAAATACTCGTTTGGGTTGAATGCCGAAGCTGAGGCGATTGAGAAGGCGGTGCATGAGACGATCCAAGCTGGCTTGAGGACAGCAGATATTTGGACGGAAGAAACAACGAAAGTGAAGACTGCGGAGATGGGAAAGGCAATACTGGAACGTATTTAACCTCTGGCTTATTGTGGTGTTTGCGGCCTGGGGGTGAGCCAAGCAATCCTCATCAATGCTTGTCCTAGTTGGGTAATGTTTCCAAAAGAAACTATTCTTTTTG
>CAISZI010000057.1 GCA_903889905.1 Candidatus Wirthbacteria bacterium | reverse complement strand
TTTGTCGCCTGTCGTATCTTGATGTAAAATCACAACCTGACATAGGTCTGTAGCTCAACTGGTAGAGCAGTGGTCTCCAAAACCAAAGGTTGTAGGTTCAAGTCCTACCAGGCCTGCCATCAAGCTCGACTTAGCGAGCATCGAGCATAGTCGAACTTATCCCTGAAGTCCCGCTTCGGGACGGAAGGGAATAAAGTAGAGTAGGTAGGCGTTTCATTCCGAGTTAACAAAGGAATTCCATGTCCAGCAAAAAGGCAAATCCCGCCGCCAATATCAATTTTTTCAAAGAAGCGCGTGCTGAACTCAGCAAAGTAACCTGGCCAACCCGGCCGGAAGCGATTCGCCTCACGACGATTGTCATCATTACGGCAGTTATTGCCGGGGTAGTCATGAGCGCTTTTGACTCCGTCCTGGTGCAAGGGCTAAAATTTTTACTACCGTAATTATTCGTCAATAACTAGGGATAATCCCATGGCAAAAAAAGCAGCGGCCCCCGCACCTGAGGTGGTCGAAATCCAGGAACCTGCGGCACCACCGCCCGATATGACCAATGCTCACTGGTATGTGGTCCATACATATTCTGGTTATGAAGATCGCGTTTCCAATAACCTCAAACAGCGTACCGAAACCATGGACATGGAAGACAAGATTTTCCAGGTGCTGGTTCCGACCAAGAAAACGATCGAGCTCAAAGAAGGCCAAAAGCGTGAGATCAAAAAGAAAATTTTCCCCGGCTATGTGCTGGTGCAGATGACACTGACAGACGATTCCTGGTATGTGGTGCGCAATACGCCCAACGTTACCGGCTTCGTCGGCATTGGCAACAAACCGACCCCTCTGGGTGATTTGGAAGTCAACAACATCCTCAAAACCATGGGTATGGACGCGCCGGCATTTAAAATCGATTTTCAGATGGGTGAAAGTGTTGAAATTCTTTCTGGTCCTTTTGTCAAATTTGTTGGCAAGGTCAGCGAAATTGATGAAGATCGTGGTAAAGTCACAGTACTGGTTTCAGTCTTTGATCGTGAAACACCGATGGAACTCAACTTTACCCAGGTCAAACGTGTCGTCTAAGTTTGCTTATTAGAATTTAGTTTTTAGGATTTAAAGTCATGGCCAAGAAAGTCAAAGTTAGCTTAAAGCTCAACATCCAGGCTGGTAAAGCAAATCCGGCACCTCCTGTTGGTACCGCACTTGGGCCCCAGGGCATCAACCTGATGGAATTCTGTAATGCCTACAACGCGCAAACCAAGGACAAATCCGGTGTTGTGCCAGTGGTTGTGACCGTCTACGAAGATCGTTCCTTTACGTTTGTGCTCAAAACACCCCCTGTGTCGGAATTGATTAAGTCTACGCTTGGCATTCCCAAAGGTTCCGGGGAACCTCATAAAGTCAAAGTCGGCAAATTGACCCAAACTCAACTGCAGGCCATTGCCGAGACCAAAATGGGTGATTTGAATGCCAATGATGTCAAAGCAGCCATGAACATCGTGGCTGGGACGGCCAGACAAATGGGCGTGGATGTCGAAAAGTAGCTGTTTTGTTGAGGTGAAACCAGCGGGGTTGAACTGGTGCCTAAGTTTCACAAATCATTGGAATGATTAGTTCAGCTTTAGGCGTGGATGTCGGAAAATAGCTGTTTTTGTTGAGGTGAAACCAGCGGGGTTGAACTGGTGCCTAAGTTTCACAAATCATTGGAATGATTAGTTCAACTTTAGGCGTGGATGTCGGAAAATAGGCGTTTCCGCGAAACTGCTTCTCGACACGGATGATCAAGTGTATAATTCTGTTGGTTCAAATAAGTTAATATAAGTGGAAGCTATTGTCGGTTACTGTTTAGACAGAACCTCAACAAGGCGCCAATACCACAACCCGATTTCCAGCTTTGCTGGTTTCAAGGAAACTTGATACGGTTGTGGCCGATCAGGTTTTTTTTATTGAGGATTTTCCTATGGCAGACAAAAAAGCAGTTAAAGTCCGCAAACGCGGCAAAAAGTACGCCGAAGTGGCCAAATTGGTTGAAGCTACCAAGGCCTACTCGATCAGTGAGGCAGTGGCACTAGCCAAAAAAACCGCTTATGTTGGGTTTGACGCCACTATTGAGTTGCATTTGAAACTTGGCGTTGATCCCAAAAAAGCTGACCAGCAGGTACGTGGAGTGGTCAGCCTGCCACATGGCACGGGCAAAAAAGTCCGTGTACTCGCTTTCGCACAGGGTGAAAAAGCCATTGAAGCCAAAAATGCTGGCGCTGATTTTGTTGGTGCTGAAGATCTGATTGAGAAAATCAAGGAAGGATTTCTGGATTTTGATGTCGTGGTTGCAACGCCTGACATGATGTCCAAAATCGCACAACTCGGCCGTATCCTGGGTACCAAAGGCCTCATGCCTAACCCCAAAGCCGGCACTGTGACGATCAATATCGGGCGCGCCATCGAAGAGCTCAAAGCCGGGCGCATCGAATATCGTCTGGAAAAGGCGCCTTTGATTCATACCATGATTGGCAAAGCTTCGTTTGACGAGGTCAAACTGGTAGAAAATTTGAACGCCATCATGACCACTATCCAAAAAGCCAAACCCAGCAGCGTCAAAGGTGTGTTTCTGCAGGGTGCTTCGATCAATGCAACGATGGGGCCGGGAATTCGGCTCGATCTGCAGGCTTTGCGCGGAATCTAATAGCCGACTTTTTCTGCAAAAGAAAAGTCGCCAAAAAGCACAATCGGTATCCGATTTCCTGGGAGCGCTCCGGCGAAAATCGAATGTAATATACGGAATTTCAGACAAGGCAGACGCAGGGACAGGTCGCGACCTGTCCCTGCTGTTTACAAAAATAAATGTTTCTGGTATAAATATACAGTCAGTTACCCAAGACAGCAGGCGGCCATAGGCCTCAATATCCTGCCGAGGTGACAATCTAATAGTAGCCGTATCGGCGAAAATATGATTTTGTCTCTTCCAAGTCTTGGGTGTTTACCCAGGACTTTTTGTATGGGAGGAAATTATGCCCAATCAACGCAATCAGGACATCGTCAAAGACATGCAGGAACGCCTGAAGAAAGTCAGTTCCGCCGTTTTGTTTGACTTTACCGGCATTCCCATGACCGCGCAGCAATCCGTGCGCCGCAAACTTCGCAAGTCTCAGGTTGACTTCGTCGTCATCAAAAACACTTTGCTCAACATTTCTGCCAAGCAAGCCGGTGTTGCCGATTTGCCGACCGCAGTGCTCAAAGGCCAAACCGGTGTTGCCATTGGTTACGACGATCCGATCACAGTCCCCAAATTAGCCTTGGAAATTTCCAAGGAATTCCCACTTTTCAAATTCAAAGGTGGGTTTTTACCCGACACATACATGACAGCGGCACAGGTCGAAATACTTGCCAAGACGCCCGGCAAAGATCAGTTGCGTGCTCAAGTGGTTGGCCTGCTCGCAGCCCCGATGCGCAACCTGGTCTCGGTCTTAAGTGGCAATGCCCGCAATCTGGTTTCTGTCCTCAATAATTATCAGCAAAAGTTAGCCAGCTAATATATTTATCAATGTTTAGCCAAACAAGGAGATAACATGGCAGACGAAAAAAAAGCAATTCCCACAGGAAAATTGGGAGACATCGTGACCGCTGTTGAGGGTTTATCCGTTTTGGAACTCTCTGAACTGGTCAAATTACTCGAAGACCGTTTGGGTGTCAGCGCTGCTGCCCCCATGATGATGGGTGCCATGATGCCCGCCGCCGGAGTTGCAGAAGCCGCTGCTCCAGTCGAAGAAAAATCCTCTTTTGATGTCGTCCTGGCCGATGCTGGCGCTCAGAAAATCGCCGTCATCAAAGTCGTCAAGGAAGTTACCGGACTTGGCCTCAAAGATGCCAAAGATCTGGTCGAAGCCGCTCCCAAAGCCATCAAAGAAGGCGTATCCAAAGAAGACGCCGAAGCCTTGAAGAAGAAATTGGAAGAAGCTGGCGCCAAAGTCGAACTGAAGTAAATTCTTTTCGCATTCTACGCAAACAGGGCTGGGAAATTTCCCAGCCCTGTTTTTTGTTGTAGTTTTATAAAATAGGAATAATCAGGAATAATTGGGACGAATGAATGTTAAAACGATGAGTCCGGCGACGGTGGTAATGATGGCAATGACGTACTGTTCAAAGCCCAACGCCATACCGACGGCGGCGCTGAGCCAAAGACCAGCAGCCGTGGTGATGCCTTCCACATGTTCGTTGCGTTTCATGATGACGCCAGCGCCGATAAACCCGATACCGGTCAGAATCTGCGAAGCAATGCGCGTTGGATCCGCAACCATGCCAGGTGCCAGGTTTTCAACCGCTCGTTTGGAAACGACGGTAAACAGGGTTGCGCCCAGGCAAACCAGGATATAGGTACGTAAGCCGGCAGGTTTGTGAATGCGTTCCCTTTCCCAACCCAAAATTCCACCCATCGCGATCGCCAGGATGACCTGCAGCAAAAAAACGAGATCCTCGGATTTGATCAGCATGGATTGGCCTAGAATTTAAAAATTGTACTTGGGGTCTTGGAAAAAAGTGAATTTGTTGCTGGGTTTGGAACGAAACAGAACTTTGCCAATGAGGGCGGATTGATTGACAGCCCAGCTTGTGGACAGGTTTTTGACGCTGGTGCCACCGCTGCCGCGGGAGTCGCTGCTAAAAAGGCGATTATCGCCCATGACAAAGTATTCGTTATCGCCCAGTTTTTCGATGGTATAGCCCACGGTCGAAAATTTATCATGCAGGTAGTCTTCGCGCAGAGCGATGCCACCAGGAAACTGGTCGTCAATGACAATCACCTGGCCGTCATTGCGGATTTCCAGCCGTTCACCCGGTAGCCCGATGATGCGTTTGACGAGTTTTTTGTCTGGTTCGAGTGGTGAATTGAGAACAACAATATCGCCCCGTTTGGGCACACCAAGCTTGTAACTGAGCTGATTGACGTAGACTTCCTCACCGTTGATCAGCGTCGGATCCATGCTGGAGCCAACGACCAGGTAGGGATGAATAATAAAGGCTTTGACCAACAAAAAAATGACTAGACAAAATGCCGCCAATTCCAGTCCGGTAAGCAGGAGTTTGACAAGCAGCGGGTCTTTTTCTTTGGGCTGAGCTGGCGCATCGGCTTTTGCAGCACGTCGGAAAAGTCTGGGCAGCATGTTTGTTTTTTGTTTAGTGAAAATTCAATCCATTACTATTATATAACGGATTGGCGCAGGTTTCACTTTTTATAGGATTCGTGTTGAATAATGGCGATTTTGTTGAGTGGCCACCAGCGTAGAAACGCTTTGCCGACAATGTCTTTTTTGTGGATCGTCCACGGGTTAATGGCTTCGTTGGTGAGTGGATTGATGTTACCACGAGAGTCATTGCTGACGACGCGGTTGTCGCCCAGCACAAGATAGTCATCAACACCCAGCGTGAGTTTGAGTTTGCCTTTGGTGTTGCCCAGGTTGTCAGGGCTGAGGTAGGGTTCCTTGATGGCAGCATTGTTGACCAAAACCTGGCCATCGTCGGTAATTTCAATCGTTTCCCCAGGCAGTCCAATCACACGTTTGATATAGTCACGTGTGTCTCGGGGTGGGTGCAGTACGATAATGTCGCCGCGACTGGGGTTGCCAAAACGATAGCTCAGTTCATCAATCATCAGCAGTTCGCCCTCGTGGAGGTAGGGCTCCATTGAGGAACCAATGATGTAAAACGGTTGCACGACAAACATACGGATGACAAATGACAGCACCCCTACCACGATCAGAATCTGAATCAGTTCCAGGACATAGGATAATATCGAAATGCCGGAATTTTTGGGTTTGGGGTCAGTCGGAGGTGTGGCTGAGGGTGGTGAGGAGGGTGGATAGTTATCGCTTGGGAAGGTAGGTTGCTGGTTGGGGATATTCATGGGGTGTCTTGGTAAAAATAAAGCACGGGGCGAAGCCGGCGTGCGAGGGTGGAGCGGATATTCGGGAATCAGGAGTTTTTTCGTTTTGATATTACCCACGAACCCCTTCCGAACCGAAGGCGGTAATAAAGTGTTAACAAAGACTAAACCCGCGGCCTAGCTAAGTCTTTCTATATCCACAGGATAAGTTCGACTAAACTCGCAGACTCGCTAAGTCTTTCTATATCCACAGGATAAGTTCGACTAAACTCGCAGACTCGCTAAGTCTTTCTATATCC
>CAISZI010000056.1 GCA_903889905.1 Candidatus Wirthbacteria bacterium | reverse complement strand
GTTTGGCCCTCGATCTTGATCATCAGCTTGGGAATTTTGGTTGGGGCTTGTTTAAAGGCCTGTCCCAGGATACTTACGGTGTCGCCGTACTGGATGCTGGTGTGAAACCATAGTCCGGTGTCCATCAGCTCGAGGGCGCTCTGCACCCGTGTCTCTACAGGAATTGAATTGTCCCCTAGGCGGGTGGTGCCATAGGTGATGTAGGGGAGCAGATTGAAAGATTCCGGTTTGTTCATGGTTCACCTTTTGGTGTTGATGTCGTCTCCAAGCGCGAAGGGCACCGGGAGCAAAAAAGCGAAGTGGGTTCAATCAGGTACCATTCGACCCCAGGCCCCCTGTCGCGAGTTGTCTCACTGGAGACAATGTAATCTTGAGATCAGACCAGCTTCCTTCCTGGGTCCAAGGCCCGTCTGTCCTCCCTCCTCCACCGGCCTCTCTATGCCAATACAGGTTTGGAAGAAATTTGGATTTGACCTAGCCTAAAAGACGTTAGGTGACTTCACTATTGTCCAAAACGATTTTCGACCACTCAGACAAACTGCGAATCCACGCTGGAATCGCAGTTTGTGATTCAATTCTAGCCTAACAGACCCCCCCCTCCGGTTCCCAGATTGGTCAAGATGTCGCGATGTTGAGTGGATGCTGTCCAACTTGAGGCTCCAGATTTGAGTGAGTTCTCTTCGGTGTTGGTGGTTGAGGCAGCCCGAAAGGGTTGCGTAGCCTTTCCATAAGGTCTCGGCAGATAAAGCGGTTCAGGCTCACCAGAGCCGTAAAGTTGGAGTTGGACAGTGATCCCTTAGGCTTTTCTGGTACCATTTGAGAAAGTTCGTCAGTCTCGTTTTTCGAGCTTGCCAGGCGGGTTGCGCGCGATCGGGCACCTAGGATCTCGACCAACAATACGGCACAAAGCGCCGTGTAGACCTGGATCATCACCGCATTGACGGAGGTTCCCACAAAGGAGGTGTGATCCTGAGGTTCTGTTTGAATTTCTTGAAAAACAGTTCGACCTGCCAGCGATCCTTGTAAATGTCCGCGATTTGCTTTGCTGTGAACGCCAGGTTGTTGCGGACCAAGACAATTTCACGCCCGCCATCCGAATCCCAAACCACCACGCGCCTGAGCGGAAATGGACAGGCAGCAAAGCCTTTATCAGTAGTCAACGCGATCCTGCTATGCTGGGGCAGTGGATCAAGCGAGTGGTTGGAGGGTACTTCAACAGCCACGCGGTCCCGACAAACATCGGGGTACTGACCACTTTCCACAAGGTTGTCACGACCCTCTAGCGGCGCACGCTCCGGCGACGCGGCTCCAGTCTTGTCAAGCATTAAAGATGTTGTAATTTTATTACGGAATTTGGTACCATTTCAAGCTTCTATATAAGGAAAATGACATGACTGATATCAAAAATCCCTTTTGGGAAGAAAGTTATAAAAGACCCGGAAAACTTGATACTTTTGGTGGTGGTAAACCAAGCGCCGATGTTTTTTCAGTTGCATCCAATATGGAGAAAGGACTCCTTGCTTTAGATTTAGGATGTGGAGAAGGCAGAAACGCAATATTTTTAGCCGAATGCGGTTTGATAACAACTGCAATTGATATTTCTGAATCAGGAATAGAAAAACTCAAATCGTATTCTTCTGTCATTGGAGTCGAAATTGATGCTAGAGTTTGTGATTTAAGAAAATTTCATTTTGATTGTAAGTATGATTTAATTGCTTGTCATGGATGCTTGCATTTGGTTTGTAAGTCGGAATGGGTGATAGCAATTGAAGAAATGAAAAAGTAT
>CAISZI010000055.1 GCA_903889905.1 Candidatus Wirthbacteria bacterium | reverse complement strand
TCAGGAAGATTACTACTGAAATACTACGCAAACAGACTGCTTAAATTACCATTAGACCGAAAGTTGACGTACGTAAAGCGTTGGCAATGAACGCTTTGGGCTTGTCAGGTCCAGGTGCGCAGGCTTTACTCGAAAGAGGAATCTGGCAAAAATGGACTGATACGTTCACATTGTCGTTTATGTCTGTGGCGCCTACGGCAGAAGGTCGCTTGAAAGAATATCAGTGTTTTGTGGCTTTGCTCAAGGATCATCTACCATACTTCTACGCCAGTGGTCGCAAGGTGGCCCTTCAGAACAATGTTTCTTGTCCCAATGTAAAAGTAAAGATGGGGAACATTGTGGAGGAGGTGCACAATATGGCAGACGCAGGTGCGATTTTGGGTATTCCTCAAATATTCAAAATCAATATTCTTGTCAGTATTGACGAAGCACATGCTATATCTCGTCACAAGCACGTTGATGCAATCTGTCTGACAAACACATTGCCGTACGGTTCACAGCCTTACGGCGAAAGTAATCATATTGATTGGAAGGATTTGCTTGGAATGAATGAGTCACCACTAAAGCAGTTTGGTGGTGGGGGCTTATCAGGTGCTCCGTTATTCCCACTTCTCCTCGATTGGTTACGTCGTGCAAAGGGTTACGTTCACAAACCGTTGATTGTTGTTGGTGGTATCATGAGCAAACGAGATGTTCAATTGATCCAGGAAGTAAAACAAGAGGAGGGTGTAAGAATAGAAGCAATTGCCCTCGGTTCAATTGTAATGTTACGCCCATGGAATATTGTCGAGGTAGTTCGTGAAGCCAGACGAATAATTCGCTAAAATCAACTGCGAACGAGCTTGGTAAGTATAGAGCAGGTGCGTCTACGGACACACTTGCTTTTTTATTTGTATTATGGAAATCTTGTCAAAGACACTGAACTCACAAAAGGCTTACAAGCCACAACACAAGAGAGCAAAACACAAGGAGCGGTAACATGGAATACACATTCAGAACGCCTGATGATATGCACGTGCATTTTCGTCAAGGAGAAATGTTAAAAACAGTTGTGCCATATACGGCGGGAGTTTTTCGTCGTGCATTGGTTATGCCGAATACAACGCCGGCGATTTTGACTGGTGATGATGTGCGGCGATATCAGACTGAAATCATGAAAGCTGTTCATGATTGTTTCAAGCCATTGAAGGTGGCTAGTGCGTACGAACGGTTTCAACCGTTGATGACGATCAAGCTTACTGGAGACACAACTCCAATGATGATTGAAGATGCATTTGAAGCTGGTGCCATCGCTGTCAAACTGTATCCGGAAGGCGTCACCACAAACTCGGAAGACGGTGTATCGGTAGAAAATATCGAGAAGCTGTATCCAGTTTTTCGTGCCATGGCCAATTGCGGTATGGTTCTCTCGGTACACGGTGAAGTTCCTGGGGTACCAATTCTTCGTCGTGAGAGTGCGTTTCTAGCGATTTTCAATAAACTGGCATCAGATTTGCCGGAGTTGAAAATCACGCTTGAACACATTACGACAAGCGACGCAGTTAATGCTGTTATGTCTGCACGCGACGGTGTTGCAGCCACTATCACGTTGCATCATTTGATACTGACCGTTGACGATATTTTGGCCTACAAACACAATGGTGCGGAAGGTTTGAATCCGCATAATTATTGTAAACCTGTCGCCAAAAATGTGTCAGATCGTGAAGCGTTGCTGGCAGCTGCTTTCTCTGGATCAAAGAAGTTTTTCCTGGGAAGTGATACAGCACCACATTTGCGTGGCAAAAAAGAATGCAGTTGTGGGTGCGCTGGAGTCTGGAATGCGCCAGTTTTGGTTCCATTACTCGTCGAGGTATTTCACAGATGCCGGAAAATCGAATGCCTCGAGTCCTTTATGTCCGAGTTTGGTGCGGAACATTATGGGCTTCAACCAAACAGTGGGACAATCACGTATACAGACATTCAACCCGTAAGAATTACAGATGAACTTCATGGAATCGTTCCGTTCTGGGCCGGCAAGGAAGTTGCTTGGGCACGGATTTAAAAGTGTGAAGTAGGTTCATCGCGAGCACTGGTCACCGATTAATTTCGGTGGCCTTTTTAT
>CAISZI010000054.1 GCA_903889905.1 Candidatus Wirthbacteria bacterium | reverse complement strand
TTCCAATTGCACTCGCAGCATTTCTTCAGTGGCCAACAGGTGATCGTGCGTTTCCTGAAATTCCAGAATCTGAACCCGCAACTCTTCATCAGTGGCCAATAACTCTTCATTTTGTTCAAGGAGCTTGACCTTGCTCTCCAGAAGTTCAAGTTCCATGTTTTTACGATCAGTGATATTACGGTTAGTGGCACGTTGTCCCAGGAATTTCCCGTTTTTGTCATAGACCGGCAGGCATGCGTGCGCAAACCAATGTATTTCACCGCTGCGAGTAATAATCCGGAAATCCATCTGGAAGTCATCCTGATTCATTTCGCCACCCAAATGTCTGCCAAGTTGATCCCTATCATCGGGATGCACTATTTTAGTCATCAGGCTGGGATCCTGTATGAATTCCTCAGAACTGTATCCGGTATGGCGCTCGCACGATGGGGAAACATAACGCAGGTTTCTGTCCGGGGCTCTCCAGTATTCCCAGTCAAACGTAAAATTGGCAACGGTTCGGTATGCTTCTTCACTATCCAAAAGCGCTTTGAGCAGAGAGATCCTCCTGCGTTCATCACTCCAATAGAGGGCTCCGACGAACAAAACGAGAACGGAGAGTATGAGACCGGCATAGTACGTTTGCATTACCCGAGTATTGACCGAGGCCAGGACATCCTTTTCAGTATGCAGAACAAGAACGACCAGCGGATACGTATTCAGGCGACGATATGCTCCGATGCGAGGAACTCCGTCCACAGCGCTTGTCATTTTGTAAATTCCTGTTGCCGGTTTGGCTGGATCAAAAAAGACACGATCCTTTGGCATTGCAAGCCCTATCGCTTCCAGTGCGGGTCTTGTTTTTGAAGCTCTCGCACGGATGATACCGTCAGTCCCAACAAGTGAGATGGCGCCTCCGGAACCGAGATCAATGCCCTTGTAGTAATTTGCAAAATAATCCGGATCGATGGAAAGCACGATAACTCCGGCAAAGGAACCGGTGTCGGTCACAACTTTACGGGTGAATTGGATACTCCATTTCTTTGAGACCCTGCCGATTACCGGCTTACTGATAAAGAGCCGGTCATCGTGTTCCATAAGGTGAACACGGAAATGCTCGCGATCACTTATATCTATGGGTGTAGCCGGCAGGCTGTTCGTACTGAAAACCACCACACCGAGCTTGTTGGTGACATTTACCTGAATAAGAAGTTCGTTAACGCTTTTGTGCTCCGCAAGAAAACGTATGCGGCCTGCTAAGGCGAGTGGATTTTTCTGATACTCATGCCGCAGTTGCAGTAGCAGCCCATCGATATTTTCTATGTTTTTTTCGACATGTTCTTCAAATGCCATGGCCAGGTTTGTCGTACTTATCTCAGCAGCAGAAAGAGCAAGCCTTCGATCATATGACGCCTGGTAAATAATAGCGAACCAGATGACAGCAAGCGTCAACAAACAGACAATAGCCACAGAATTTGTCCTGCTTTTAAGCATAAGAAAATCCCCTGGAACTTCTTGAGGCCAGACTTTATCGGTGGTCTGTAAAGATTGATATAGAGTAATTCTGATGATAGGCCTGCTTCAAGGAGACGTCTATTCATAGAAACCATTAGAATTAACAATAGTTTCTGCATTACTGTAGGACATCTCCTACAGTAACTCACCCTCATGTACTACAAAATATAAAGTATTATGCTGATTTACTTAAAACGCCTAATACATATACCATTGAAATATCATTAAACTGCACATCAAGACTTGTCGCAATGCCGGCGTCTGATAAGTCGCCGGCGCCCCTTGCCATCACGAGTAACTATGAAATAGGCGATCTGATCAGCAGCGTAACAGAGGAACTACGACTATGAAATCGATCCTGGTTATTGAAGACGATGTTTCATACCGAAACTCGATGAAACTGATTCTGCAGATGGAGGGGTTTGCCGTCCGAACTGCCGATTGTGGCGTCTCCGGTGTGGCCATGATCCGCGAAAAGCATCCCGATCTGATTCTGTGCGATATCATGATGTCGGGAATGGATGGTCATTCCGTACTGGAGGTATTAAAAAACGACTACCCCATTGCCAAAATACCCTTCATTTTCGTTTCCGCCCTGGGCGACCGTACCGATGTACGCCGTGGCATGCTTGAAGGTGCTGACGACTACCTGACAAAGCCGTTTACTCCCGAAGAATTGATATCGGCCATAGTTGCTCGCCTGCAACGTATCTCGGTATTTCACCAGCCTGATGAACCTGATGAGCCGGCGGATATACAGAAAAAGCTCGACATTCTTTTTCAAAAGACTACCAGCAGGGAGCGTGAAATCCTTTTGTTGGTTGGAGATGGCTACACATCCAAAGAAATCTCTGAACGTCTTGGTATCCAACGCAATACGGTAGAAGTTCACCGGGCAAACATGATGAGAAAACTTGATGCTACAAACGCCGCAAATCTTGCCCAATGGGCGGCAATAGCCGGCATGATGCTTTCTACCGTCGAATAACGATCTCCTTCTCTACACAATTTTTTTGAAATGATTGTCTAGGGGCCGTTCTCAATCATGCCAACCATATGACAGTTGAAACCAGCGCCAGCATTGAGAAGTAGTTTCTTGCCAGACGTTCATATCGTGTGGCAATCCTTCGATAGTGTTTCAGTTTTTGAAATAAACGCTCAACCAGAT
>CAISZI010000053.1 GCA_903889905.1 Candidatus Wirthbacteria bacterium | reverse complement strand
TGTGATCGTATCCCCACTCTTGATTGCCGTAAATGCTCCACTACTCGTCACCGTCGTGCTGCTCCCCACGGTGTGCACATTACTACTGCCCGTATACGTCGCCCCCGCAGCATTCGTCCCGATCTTGATCAAATCTCCCGCTGCCGCCAAATTGAAGTTCAACGCATTCGTGCCACCTGTATTATTCTCCGTGAATACGATGGTTCCATCGGGTGCATTGTCGATCACTTCCCCGTTCTTCAGCGTGATGTAATTGGTCGATATGTTGTCAAAACTCATCCCCCCTGCTACCTGCAACTTGCCCCCGACATAAACATCGCCATCCGTCTTGATGCTGTAATCCCAGTTCGTACCCTGCACATAGATCCCGTCCTGCTCTCCCGTGCCGGGATTGTTGGCTGCATCTTTGATGTGTAGTCCATAAGCATTTTGTGCTGCGGCCAGGGTGACATTGCTGAAATCAATATTGGCGCCAGTTAATGTACCAGCACCTTGACTGGTTGCCGCATCCAGAGCAATACCAAAGAGGTTACCAGTCGTCGCATTGGTGGTAATCGCTGTCTGTCCATTTTGGGCTAATGTGAATCGATTGGTATTAAAAACTAGTCCTCCTGTACCGGTATTGATCGCAACGCCGCCCGCGGCATTGGTTGTAGTCAGGTTGATCGCACTGGAAGTGGCCTCACCACCCGTGATATTGACGCTTTTGCTAGTCGATGTGATGTCAATATTGTCTCCTGCAGCTGCACCGGAAGCAGTGATGTCTAGGCCGCCATTGGGGGTATCCAATACCAGCGCGTTATTGGCAGCGTAAGCAGACTCTATTTGTAATCTGGCTCCAGGAGTTGGTTCGACCGTGCTTGTCCATGTGAAAGTATACCCAATGCCACCATTGTCCCAGTTCACGGCCACGGTCACATCCAATGAATCGCTGCTGGCTTTAGAGTTGACGGTACGGGTTATGCCATTGGCAGTGATCGTATCCCCTGCCTTAATCGGTGCAAAGGCGCCAGTGCTGGTCACGGTTGTATTGCTGCCGGAAGTGTGTAACTTGCCACTACCCGTATAGGTTGAAGCTGCTCCCGTTGTCCCGATTTTGATTAAGTCACTCGCTGCTGCTAAGTCAAAATTCAAGGTGTTCGTCCCACCCGTGTTATTTTCGGTCAGATTGACGACGCCATCCGGATTATTGGTAATGCGTTCACCATTGGGCAGGTTGACATCACCCGCAATGTTTGAAGATTGAATGGTTCCATCAGATCTCCAGTAGTTTCCGCCATCGAGATAGAGAAAATAATCCCAGCCGCTGCCCACATTAATCGCTGACTGGCGGGTATTGGCACTATTGGTAATATTCCCGATATTAATTCCATTGAGCACATTATTGCTGCCGGTATTGCTTGCATTCGTATATGCTACATTGACACCATTAATCGTCTGTCCACCGCTCATGGCAGCCAGATTGCCGTTCAACGTCAAGGCATTCATACCGGCCCCGGCTTGGTTGACGGCGCCGATAGAAGTTCTGCTGTCCGTACTCAATATCCCGGTATTGTTGGTATTGAGCGCGATACCATTGCTTCCACCTTGGATGGTGGTCGAAGATGTCGTATTGGTTGAGCCTATGGTAACCGTTTCTGCCGCCGCACCTGTGCCAATTTTAATTCCATGTGCTGTCGCTCCATTACCAATCTGAATGGCGCTGGCTCCTGTGCCGGCTTCAAAAGTCAATGTCGAAGCTGCATTGGCACTACCCATCAAAATACTGTTGGCCGCACTGGCATTGGTGCCAATGTTAACAGTTTTATTGCTGGTGCCCTGGGCAAGGTTAAGCGTTTGTGAACCTGAAGTTGCATTTCCACTTAAAATATTGACTGTGCTATTGGCACCACTGGCACCATTACCAATACTGATCGTCTGGGTCAAAGTGTTGGCGCCACTGCCAATCGTGATTACGTTTCCACCCGTTCCATCGGCAAGGCTCATAGTTGTTGCACCATTACCGGTCGCAATCCCAATATAGTTGGCAACACTGCTCTGGCCGAGAATGATATTGCCAGTCTGTGCCGTGCCACCCACGGTGATGATGCCGCCCACGGTCGCAGCACCAACGGTGTAGTTCGACGTCCCGGCACCATTCAAGGTAAAGTCTCCGGTCACGGTCTGATTCATGTTGGTCGCCGATAGCGTAATATCACCACCGCTGGTAATGGCAAGCGCATTGGTCGTGCCTGTTGGGGTAATGGTACCACCACGGGCAATGACAAAATTGCCGCTCTGGCTCGCATCCACACCCGTCACAAATTTGTCTGTCCCGGCCAGTTGATAACGCACGACGGCGTCATTGGTCCCCGTCCCACCATTGGTATTGTCTATCACTAACCCATTCGGAATTGCACTTGCCGATTGGATTTTGAATATTCCCACCGAACTGTCCATATAAAATGGTGCTGTCGTATTATTGTATGCCGTCCCGTCATGCCCGCCAATCATGAAGTCATAAGTCTGCAATGCCGGGATCGGGAAAATCTGATTATTCACCGCATCCACATCGAGCGTCGTACCACCGGCCAGGTTGTCAAAGGTCTGCCAGGCATTGAGGTCATTGCGGTATTCCAGTTTGCCCGCATGTAATCTCACCCCAGCGCTCGCCCCCGCTCCTTTGGCGTCATCAGGATTGCCACCAAAGTAAATACTATTGGTACTGACATCAAAGTAGAAACTCGGCGTTGTTGTATTGTTGTCCCCACCTAATGCCAGATCGTCCGTGCGGTTCGTTACATACGTCAAATCCACTCCACCATACCCGTACGTCTGCCGGCTCATGATCAACCCAATCCCATTACTGAGTGAGTTGAATGTCTGCCACGTTACTCCGTCATCCTGGTATTCCATCTGCTTCGTGCCCGGATTGTAACGGACTCCGGGTACATGCGCTGGGGTGTTACCACTACTGAAATCGGTATTAAACGCGATTTCCATTTGGTCATCTGCCGTCCGTGTGAACGCAATATTGTCACCCAAATTTGCCGCGCTCGGATGCACAATAATCGATCCATCGGATGTGGCGATGTTCATGTTCGCCGCCCCAGCTACGCCGGTATTGTCCACCCACAACGTTGCATAATCCGGTGTTCCCTGTGCATTCTGCAAAAATAGTTGGTTGCTTGCGCTCATATTGGCCAAAGTCATCTTGCTGCTCGCCAGGTTCGCCACGATCCCATTTGTCCCACCCGTCAGGTTGAGCTGATTGGCGCTCGTGATATTCACCACACCATTCGTGACTCCCGCGGCACTGATTGTGACAGCCCCATCTGCGGTATCCATGCTGATCCCGCCATTGGTTCCAGTGGTTGCCAATTCAATCGCGGTGGTGCTTGACCCCTTCCCTGTCCGTATATCAATCTTACCCGTCCCGCTGTTGATCCCCAGCTGTCCGCTCACTGTCGTCAAATCCATCACCCCTGTGCTTGCGCTGTCCAAGGTCAATCCACCCGTACCCGCATTCAACGTCGTCACCGATGCGCCCGATGCTGACCCAAGGTTCACCGTCTGCACGCCTATCCCTGTTCCAATCTGGATCCCGTGGTCTGTCGCACCATTACCGATCTGAATGGCAGCTCCAGCTGTTCCCCCTTCGACGTTCACCGTTGTCCCCGCATTCGCATTACCGATCGAGAGAACCTTGGCACTGTTGCCCGTAGCCAGGTTTAGCGCCTGCGTCCCACCCGTCGCCACACCACTTAGTATGTTCACGGTCTGGGTCCCGGCGCTCGGGTTACCCGCCATCAGATTCAACGTGTCATTCACCGCCGCGTTACCACCATCGATGTTGGTTGTGCGCGCTGCGGCTGGGGCAATATTGCCAAGATCAATCAGGTTTACTCGTGTGTTATCACCCATGAGTAGATTCCCAACACCGTTGGTTCCAACACCACTTAGAATACTCACCGTCGAGTTCGCTGCACTCGCTCCGTTACCAATGTTGATATTCTGAGCTGACGTATTAACACCATTCCCGATGGCAACCGTATTCCCGCTCACTCCATTGGCGATATTAACGGTCGTCGCACCTGTCCCCGTTCCGATCCCAATCTGATTCGCCGCGCTACTCTGACCAATCGTAATGTCGCCCGTCTGCGCTGTGCCGCCTATCGTCATCAGACCAGACGTTGTCGCTGCGCCGATCGTATAGTTGCTGTTTGTCACGCCGTTGAGGGTAAAGTTACCCGTGCCCACGCTCATGCCGATTGACGTTGCGCCCGTTGTGTTACCAATGTTCAATGTCTTCGCACTCGCGCCTGTGCCCAGATTCAAAGTCTGTGTTGCACCCGTCGCGACACCACCCAAAATCGTCACGGTCTGCGTTCCACCCGTAGCAGAACCAGAGAGCAAATTGAACGACTGTATGGCAGCACTCGGATTGCCATTCAAAACATTCACCGTATCGTTCACCGCCGCATTGCCACCATTGATATTGGTGATGCGCGCTGCGACCGGTGTAACATTGCCCAAATCAATCAGATTGACACGGGTATTGTCAGCCATGAGCAAGTTGCCAACACCGGCTGTGCCAGTGCCGCTCAAAATATTCACCGTCGAGTTGGCTCCGCTATTGCCATTACCAATGTTGATATTCTGAGCAGATGTATTGTTGCCGTTCCCGATCGCTACCGTATTGCCATTGATCCCGTTGGCAATATTCACCGTTGTTACACCTGTGCCAGTACCAATGCCAACCGCATTGGTAGCACTGCTCTGGCCGACAATGATATTGCCAGTCTGAGCCGCACCACCAACCGTAATCACACCACCTACTGTGGAGGCGCCAACGTTGTAATTCGACGCTGCGACACCATCAAGCGTAAAGTTTGAACCCACCGTAAGTCCCATCGTCGTGGCACTGGTCAAATTGAGATAACCGGCGGTGGTGCTGATTGTACTATTATTGTTACCCGTGACATTGACACCCTGCGCAGTGCCGCCGTTGATGGTCAGGGATCCATTATTTGGCCCGGTGATGGAGGACCCTGCTGCGTTGGTAAAGGTGACATTGCCATTGGTATCGGTGCTGAAATGATTGCTGCCGCCAAAACGAGTATTACCCAAAACTTCCAAATCGGCGCTCACGCCCACATCACCAGTACCATTGGCCAAAGCATACGTGCCACCACCCACATCCAATTGCGTGGTTGGAGCCGTGGTACCAATACCGACCGAGGTGCCATCAGCCCAAATGTTGCCAGAGCCAGACTGCAGGATAATGCTGCCGTTGTTATAAGTTTTGAAAGTCAGATTGTCGCTGTTAAATGGTTCACCAGCTTCAATGTTGAGGGCGGCGCTGGACTTGATCGTGCTTAAGGAAGGATTGGTAAAGGCGAGGTCATAGGCGATGGAGACATCACCCGTGGAATTAAAGGAAGTGGGTACGTTGAAATTGGCTTGCGCTGCCGTTACATTAAACAGCGGACTGCTGTTGTTATTGACCCCAAAGGAACTGGCATGGGCGAGATCAAACGCGAGGTTGCCGGTGCTGTCAATCGAAGTGGAAACATAGTTATTGGTATCGTAACCCATGCGCAGCATTTCGCCAGTTGAGATGAGGTTCAACAGTGCCGGTGTGGCCGTGGTATTGATACCGACATTGCCATTACTGGCAATACGCATGCGTTCACCCAATGTACCATTCAGGGCTGTGGAGAAGGACATGTAGGCTTTCTGGGTGCTGGCCGTGGACGTCCAGTTGCCTTCTGTCCCGGTTGAAATCATGGCAGAGTTTACGGCAGCCGGTGTCACCGCATCGTAATAATATTGATTGAAGAGAATCGAATTCTGGGTATTGGTCATGGCCGCAGCGTTGCCCGAATTGGTCAGTTCGAGTTGATTGCTGTTGGCTGCAGGTGTTCCCGCTTTCTGAATATCCACGATCGAACTCGGTGATGCCGTCCCGATGCCAACATTGCCGTCGCCACCCACGCGCAGGCCCGTTGTGGCACCGGCGTTGGCAGTGACCAACAAACCGTATTGAGCGGAAGAGCTGGATTGGATGACAAAGGAAGCACCATTGGCGGTGGCATTGTTGGTGGAAGCCGTAAGCAGATTACCAGTGCCAGCACCACTCACGTTCAGCACAGAACCAGATGATGTCGCATACTGTTGATTCAAATTCAATATGTGTGAAGTGTCGGTACAGGTTCCAGCCGTGACGGAACAGTTGGAGGTCAAATTGGCGAGATCACCGGAAATCGTTAGCGTCTGTCCACCACCATTGATGGTTTCGTTACGAGAACCGTTCAGAACATTGCCGGAAATATTTTGGGTCGTCGTGTACGTCGCGAGCTGACCAATGTTCGTCAGATTACCTGACGTCAAACTCGGCGAAGTGGATTGTACAAACACACCATTGCCGGTTGTGAGACCATCAACCGATACATCCAACCCGTTTTGCGTGGTACGGTCATCGGCAATAATGCCCACTTTGGCTGTCGGTAAAGCATCACCAACACCGACGTTGCCATTGCCCAGGATGGTCAAGACATTGGTGGCAGCATTTCCAACCTGCAGCACTTCATCACTGGCTCCCAGGGTGCTGGTTGAACGCAGGCCTATCGCTTCTTTGGTGGTATTGCCAGCTGGCAGTGCCGATTGAATCAGAATATCACCACCTGTGGCCTGTGCACCCTGCATCGTCGTTTTGAGTTGCAGCTGTTCGGCGGTGCCGCCGGCGCCATAGCCCAGATAAGTGTCAACATAATTAACACCAGCGCCGGTCGTGCCTGTGGTGCTGGAGATGTGCACAGATCCAGGACCGACATAAACATCACGATAGCGGTTGGAAGCTGAACCAATATCGTAGGTGTTGTCCGTGGCGGGAGTCAAACTCCCGGCAATGTTCAAAGCATGAGTATAAGCAGTGCCAAGCACTTCAAGATTACCAGCCACACCCAGATCTTTATCTGCGCTGACATGCGCATAGGTACCCGAACCAATGTCAGTCAAAGCACCGTTAATATTGACCCGCGTCGTTGCTGCAATGTTCAGGGTTGAAGCAGTCAGGCTGGCAGTCTGGCCAGTGGCGTTGATTGTGTAAGTTCCGCCAGTGGAGGTGTTGGTAATGCCACCCGCGCCCGTGATCGAAAGCAGTCCGGCCGTGGTACTCCAGGTGGCTGCGGCGGCTGATGTCAAAGTCAATGCATTGGCCGTGGTACTAATCGTGCTGGCTCCATTACCCGTAATATTTATCGGCTGATTGGTGCCAGCCGTGATATTCAGTGCGCCACCATTGGGGCCAGTAATCGAGGAAGCGCCGCTGTTGGTAAACGTGACATTGCCGTTGGCATCGGTGCTGAGGTGGTTTGTGCCGCCCAGGCGAGTATTGCCCAGGACTTCGAAATCGCCGGCCACGCCCACATCACCAACACCATTGGCCAGGGCATAAGTGCCGCCACCAACATCAAGTTGAGTGGTGGGATTGGTGGTGCCAATACCAACCGAAGTGCCATCGGCCCAAAGATTGCCAGATCCAGCCTGCAAAATAATGCTGCCACTGTTGTAAGTGGTCATGGTCAGGTTGTCGCTGTTGTAGGATTTGCCCGCCTCGAGATACAGGGAAGCGTTCGATTTGATATAGCTGGCAGTGGCATTGGTCATGGCCAGGTCATAAGCAATCGAGACGTCGCCAGAGGAATTGAATGAAGTCGGCACATTGAAATTGGCTTGACTTGGGGAAACATCCATCAAGCTGGAACCATTGTTGGCAATTTCATAAGTTGACGCGTGACCAATATCTGTGGTGAGCAAGCCACTCGCGTCGATCGCGGTTGAGACATACGTATTGGTGTTGTAACCCTGACGCATCAGTTCGCCGGTCGCGATCAAGCTCAACAAGGCGGGAGTGGCCGTTGTCCCGATACCGACGTTGCCGGTTGAAGCAATGCGCATTTTCTCAGCATCTGTGCCTGCGGCTGCCGTGGAAAATGACATATAGGAATTCTGTGTCGCAGCGGTCGAGGTCCAGTTGCCTTCCGTTCCGACAGAAATCATGCCAGCATTCACCACGGCTGGAGTCGCAACATCATAATAATATTGATTAAAGTAAATCGAATTGCGTGTGTCTGTCATGGCTGCGGCATTGCCGGAATTAGTAAGTTCCAGCATGTTGGTATTGGATGCAGCTGTACCGGCATGCTGAATATCCAAGATAGCCGTGGCCGTTGCCGTGCCGATGCTGACATCACCGTTGCCAGCCACTTTGAGGCCAACCGTGGCACCGTTATTGCTTGTCACCTGGAGGCCGTACTGAGCAGCGTTGTTGGATTGGATATCAAAGGATGCACCATTAGCGGCAGCGTTGGTGGCGTCCGCCAAAAGCAGATTGCCAGTACCAGCACCATTGATGTTCAATACATTACCCGATGAGGCACTATACTGCTGATTCAATTCCAGAATGCGGGAAGTATCGGTACAACCGCCTGCGCTAACCGTGCAATTAGACGTGAGATTGGCTAAATCGCCAGTCACCAGCAATGGATTTCCGGGTCCGCCGGTCGTTGATGGTTGCAATGAAACAGCCGAACTTCCCCAATAACCGCTCCAGGCCATATTCCACGTCATCGTTACCGATGCAGTGCCAGGGGCACTACTCATTTCATCCAAGACACGAGCAGTTTGGCCAGCGCCGGCACTGGTTCTAGAATTGTGTCCACTGTTCTGGTCCACAACGACTTGTACAGTATCGCTGCTAATCGTCACGGATGGAGCCCCGGTTGTGCCTGTATTGCTCACGTACGAACTGATCGGATTCACAGCATCAACACCTTGCCAGCTCGTGACATTAACGGAATGAACGACAGGTGTTGTTGTGTAATTGATCACAACATTATGTGACCCGGTCGCTGGGGCAACCAATCCCCACATTTCATTGGTATATGGGGTACTGTTGCCGGCATCCGTGAAATTCACAAAACCCAACCGTATCAGCGCTACACCATTGTAGGTAATCGAGCTGACATTCGATGCATTTGAGGTACCATCCAATCCAGTATGAACACCAACCAGTAAGTAGCGGTCCGACCCGGCGCCAACAGTGAATGCCGCCGATGCCGGATTGCCACCATTAAAACCCGAGAGAACCTGACTGCCAGCATCGAAGGTAATAGTGGCGAGCCCTGCCATAATATTGGCTGTCAGATTACGACTGGCATTCAGGACATTGCCGCTCAACGTATAATTGGTGGTGTAGGTTGCGTTTTGTCCGACATTGATTAAATTGCCCATGGTCAGGCTGGATGAGGTCGATTGCAGATTCAAACCGTTGCCGGTGGTCAGACCGTCGACTGAAACATCCACGCCATTTTGTGTCGTTCGGTCGTCGGCCACAATACCGAGTTTGGCCGTTGGACTGACACTACCAATACCCGTATTGCCATTCCCCAAAATCGTCAGCATATTGGCGCCGCTATCACCCACCTGGAAGACTTCATCGGTCGCCCCAAGATCCACCAACGATTTAAAACCAAACGCTTCCGTTGTACCATTACCAGCCGGTGTCGCTGAAGTGGCATTGATATTACCGGCACTGGTCAGATTGATATTGCCTGATGTGACGGTTGATAACGTTAGGTTACCCGCGGTCACGGTCGCGTTGGAGGATGCGCCGGAGTTAAGACTAAAGGCTCCGGTGGTGGTCTGAGTATACGTCGCACCGGTGAAGCTGATCGCCTGGCCAGCCGCATTAACGGTATAGGTTCCGCCGGTTGATGTATTGGTGATGCCCGTGGCTCCGACAAAAGTCAGCAACCCCGCTGTAGTTGTAAAATTGCTGGCGCCGCCTGCCGTAATCGCAACACCCGTAGCCGTATCGATTGTCATTCCACCGGCCGAATCCACATCCACTGCTGAAACGCCGGTACCGGCCGAGGTGATGTGCAAGGTTGTGGCAGCATTGGAAGCAGAAGCATTTAAGGTCAATGCATTGGCAGCGGCCTGATCGGCTGTCAATGTCGCTTGACCATTGCTATTCAGCAGCAAGCTGGAGATAGTGGAATTAATTGAATCTGCGGCGCTCAAGGTCAACGTATTGTTGCCAGCACGTTGGTAAGTCCAGGCATACCCCGTGCCGCTGTTGTACCAGTCAACCGCAGGATTGACCGTGATCGTGTTGTTGTCAGGTTTGGTTAATACGGTGCGGGTAATGGCATTGGCGGTGATCACATCGCCAGCCAACACATTCGCAAAAGCGTTGCTGGTCGTTGTTACCGTGGTGCTGCCACCATTGATGGTCAGCAAATTTTGCAAACCATTGACTGGCGCAGTCGTCACAGTCAGATGACTGTTTCCGGCTCCACCAACAGTCTGCGCATCTAACCCGATGGCTCCAGTAATATTGGTTGACCAGGCGCCAAAGGGGCCTAAACCAGAAGGGTTATTGTTGTCATAAATCCAGTGTTCGACTTGGGCTTCGGTCGCGGCGCCGGCTTCCCATTTCCACTGCGTGCCATCCCAGGTATAGAGGTAACCATCAGAAGTGTTGTAGTACATATAACCTTTGTCTGCCGGCCCACCGATGGACCAGTCAGGAGCGGTTGCCGAGGATGGGAAACGAAAACCTTTACCAGCACTAGGTGCCGTGTTGTATGAAAACTGTAATAAATCAGTGGAAGGATCGAGTGTCAAAGTAGGTGCAAGCTGAGTGGGAGTGATGGTGTCGTTGACAATTTCACCGCCATTAATCGACTGCGAAGGAAAATCGACAATACTGTCATTATTGGAACCGGGAGTGCGATTACCACGGACATACAAACCATTGGTAATAAAGACACGATTGTCGACATAGACATCCCCGGCAATGCCCGCGTTTCCGGTCACGGCAAGGTCGTTGTGGGCAATGTCTAAATACTTATCTCCGCCCGCCGCCGCCACCCCTGGATTGGTAACATTAAATTGCGTTGTTTGTCCGCCAACGAACACGTTGTTGCCTGCAACCAAATCACCATTGGTGATCAGCAACGCCAGTCCGGTCGTGTTATCAATACTCAGCGCCGGTGCCCCAGCATTGGCCAATGCTGATTTGGCAGCCGTGGAATCAACCTGCATGTCAAACGCCTGTGCTGTACGGGCAATACCCACAAGTTGTGGACGATGATTAGCTCCGGCATCCGTTGTCAGATCACCGCTTCCGTCAGCACTTACATAATATTGAGTTCCAGGCGTCCAGGTTGCGTCAGCTTTAAAATAATACCCATAGGATTGCACATAGGCGGTTGTCCCAGACATTTTGGTCACAATACCAGCTGCCGGCATGGTCGACGTATTGAGTGAACTCGCTTTGTCCACCGTTCCGCCCGCAGTGATGTACACTAGGTTACCAACACCAACACCCGCAACTGCCGGATAGACCTGAACGTGGCTGAGGTTAACAATTGAACCGGAGTTGGTGCTGAAACCACCGCTGGAGAAACTATCGTTGTTAAGTTCAATATTTCCTGTGGCACCAGCCAGCAAATCACTGGCGCTGTAAGTGAAAGCATAGCCAGCGCCACCATTATAGAGATCCACGGATTGGTTCACCGTGATTGAGGTGCTGCTGGCTTTGGCCACAACATAACGCACCAGGCTGTTGGCGGTGATTTTGGCACCAATCGGCACATTGGCAAAAGCATTGCTGGAGGTGGTCACGGTGGTGCTGCCGCCGTTGATCGTATTGGCAGTCTGGGTGCCGGCCACACCGGTGTTGTTTTCATAACGGCTATAACTTGATTTGATCGTGCCGGCATCGGCGCGTGCACCAGCGGCACAACCGGCAATACGGGTATTGACCAGGTTAACTGTGGCGCCGGCAGCATTGGTATAGACGCAGGCATCGGGATCGCCGGTGCCGACAATATCACTGTTGATAAACTGAATGTCAGTGGTTCCAACTGCCCTGATGGCATAGGCAGTACCCGAACTTTTGGCAAAATTAATACGCATATTATCCATCACCATTTCGGTGGAATTGTTGGCGTAAATGGCATTGTTGGTACTGGCATTGGCTCCATTGATATTGATCGTCATGCCTTCAATGCGAGAATGCGATCCCACATTAAGTGCTGTTTGATTGGTCATTGTGATCATCGTACTTTCTGGTCCCTGGCCACGCACATCGACATAATCTTTGAAATCAATTGGCGCTGATTCAGAATAATTACCAGGATAAACAATGATCAAATAACGATGACTGGCATCATTGTCGGCAATCGAATCCATGGCCTGTTTAATACTGGTGTACTGTGCCGAAATCGACGATACCGTTAATGTATTCGCATAGCGGACTTCCTGGGTTGCCTGGTCTGTAATCGCCTTGGTAAACGCTACCGGTGCCCAACCCAGACTCATATTGGCACCATCAACATAAATGCCGCCGGTACCAGTCGAGGAATAGTCAGGATAAATCCGCGGTTGCACCGTCGTTGCGGCCGCATCCGTAGTGAACGTCAAGATGGCCCGTTTCCATTTATTCTCGGGTACCAGCGGACCGGTCAGGAACAAATTCACGCCGTCATAAGCACCAATTCGGAAATTGTTGGTCGGATGGCTAGCATCCAGCCGATACCAGATGGAATAAGTAAACGTACGATTGCGGTAGAAAAAGTTCTGGTTAGCTGCCATGTCCATCATGGTGATCACATCTTGATAGATGTAATAATAAGCACCAGGGGCAGCAGCCGTATCGATAATATTTCCAGCTTGTTTATCAAATAAGCTGTAATTGCTGGAGAGAGCAAAGGTTCCCGCCGGTGTCGTTGCCGGCTCAGACCACATATCAAAACCATCGGTTGCACCATTGGTGTCTTTTTCAAAGCTACCGTTCAAAATCATGTTTTGAAAAGTTTGACTTTCCCATGCGCTACCGGCCAGGTACCCGTTGCTGCCATCACGATCCGGCAAAATACCATTAACCCTGAGGCCGACCTCAAAAATGGGATCCATGGCATTGACACTGTCATCGGAGCGACTGGTATAAACACCCATGGATTGATTGGCAACAACGGCATCCTGGGTAGTAATCACCGAACCGGCGTTATCGATGACTTTTTGCAGGCTGACGTCTGAGGTTTCAGTCCAAAGACTGTTGCCTTGCACAGAGCCACTGCTGTCTTTGGCTCCCAGAATGGAGAGCACCGCACGGTTGTTACAATCTGAACTGCTGTTGTTGCTGTTATAACAAGGTGTTCCGGAAATACCGATAGAAACTATGTCCGAGGGACCATTCGACGCGCCAGATCCAGATGAATAAGCCGTACTGTTGTCGTCGGACTTGCCCGTCGAATTCTGGCCAAAAACATCCACGACGGAATTCGTTTTGAGGCCAACCACAGAGACAGCACCATATTGAGCGGCAGTGACATCATTCAAGCCAAAGTAGATAAAGTTACGGGAATCATCCACAGCCACGGAAGTCGTTTTGGTCGTGGTGCAAGCAACGCAACTGAGCTTTTGGTAGTCATCGGCAGCCGCAATTTCTGTAACGCGCGCACCGGTATGATTATTAAGTGCCAGTTTCCCCACTTGATAGGAGGCCTTGATCTGAAAATCTTCGAGATGGGTTTTGACAATCATCAATTCATCCAGACTACCGCCAAAATATCTGGCCGGCGTGTTCGATGCACCAATGGTCATGTTGGCTGTGGTGGTTAATGCGCCAGTGGTGGTGTCGGCGGTGGTGGCATTCAAAACGCCGTCGATCCAAATCTCCAGTTGCTTTTGTGTAACATTCCGAACAAATGTGACCTGGTGCCAGGCATTATCATCAATGGCTTTGGTGCTGGTCACGGTGGGCGTGGCGCTGCCGTCGCCGATCTGGAAATTTGCCTCGCCGGTCATATCAATGTAAGCCTGAAATCCGGTGGAAGCGCCATTGTTGTAATTATCCACCAGCTCAACAGTGCCCCCCGAGGTGTCGCCGGTTTTGACCCAGAGGTTGATGGCAATATTGTCACCCGCGGCAAAATCAAAATCCGCATGGTGTGTAATACGGAGAAAATCACTCGATCCGTTAAAGGTAAACCCTTTACCGAGAACACCCGTGCTGCTTAATGCCGATGTATTGCGTACCGATGTCACGGTATGCCCTTTGACCGATGCGTCCGTGACAGCCGTGGAACCAGCATTGTTGGTCAGCGGCAAGTAGAGTCTGGTATCGCCGGGAATCTGGAACGTATTATAGGAAGTATTGAAATACTGCACCGTGCCATTGGCTTCATCTTTCTGTTTTTCATTCAGGATAACGCCACCCAGATCCGTGGCCAGGTAAATCGTGTTGGAACCGCGTCCAATCGCCGACGTCCCCGAAGTAACCTCAACGTCATTGATATTGGTAGCGGATGCCATGATCGCAGGACCAGAGACAGGGGTCGACTCGTCATAGACAACGCTCGCAGCGGCCTGGGTACTGGTAGCGGTGTAGATTTGATAAAATGCCAGCAAATCCTGTGCCGTGGCATCGACAAAGTACAACGTGCCGTCGTCCGCAAGCACGGGATTGGACGTGGCATGATGGGCACTGCCCTGGTCAAACGTGACCACTGCGTGGCCTGTCACATTGATCAAACTCACGCCAGCGGCCGTAGCCGCAACAATGTAATCTTTGTTATTAATCACGTTGGCACTGATGCCATTGATGATCGAACGTGTTTGGCCGGCTTCACCGGTGATCTGCATTGCGCTGTCGCGTACGCCATAGGCCGAACCATTGTCTGTATTGCGCCCGTCAATCGTGGCCACAAAAGTGGCAGCGCCACCAGAACCATTATTCCAGTCATAACGGGTAATCAAATCTTTGATGAAATCAATTTCATAAAGCCCCGTGGCCGCTGAACCCGTCGTCCCGATGTACAACTTGCCATTGGCGGCATAAACGCTGCCGGGATTGTTGTTGGCGTCAGCACCGAGAGCAAAATTAGACCCCTGGCTAAAACGCATCCAGAGCTGCATGGTTTTGGCTTCATAAATGTCCACGGTGCTGTCAGTCGTCGTGATCACCACCTTGGTGGGGAACTCGCGCGGGCAGGAGACAGAAGAATAACCGTTGGCGCAGCGTGTGGCGGAAGACACTTCATAATACCAGCTCGCCGCTTTGACACGGTCGTCATTGGTCCAGCGACCGCCATCCAGATCCTTGGTTGTGTCATAAACAAAGGTCTGGTTGCCGTTGGTCACATTGAGCTGGGTTTTCTTGCCTTTGGAAATAAAGTCACCATATTGAGTGGTGGTCGTACGTTGATCGGCAGTACCAATCGTGACCTGATTGTTCTGGCCGTCAGCGGTCAAGGTAGCTTTGCCAGTTGTGCTGTTGCTGATCGTCACTTTGTTGTTGGTCGTGTCCACAGCCATGGTATTGCTGGTGCCGACACCCACGGTGAGAGCAGAGGTCGAACTGTTTTTGATATTGACGTTGCCGTTGATGGCAAGCAGGTTGTTGGTTGTATCGATCGTGAGTGTGTCATGCCCAACCGTACCGACTTTGAACGCGGTCAGGGAATTATCCAGCACCTGAGTATCCGTTGTCACCTGTACATTGCTGCTGAAAATTTTGAGCTGATCCACGCCAGCGTTCTGGACGTTGAAGCCAAGGTAGCCACCGACTGAGTTAAATTGCAGACTGGCGCCATTCAGCGTATTGGCCGCGTCGTCAAAGTATAACTTGCCGCCGAGGTACAAATTGAGCCAGTTTTTGGCGGCCGAACCAATATTATAGGTGTCATCGATGAGCGGAATAAGGTTGCTGCTCACCGAGGTCAGATCGATGTCAACCTGGGTGGAACCGAATTCAGTCAGGAGCTGGCCTTCCTGAAGTAACGCGGCGTCAATGATCGTGTTGCCGCTGCCATCGCGTGCCGGATAAATGCGAAAAGTAAGCTCACTGGCATTGTTGTCGACATGATGCGTCAGATAAATCCGCTGCCACTGGCTGGTGGTGACTTTGTCGACATAGGTTGTATGTACGCCATCGTAAACTTCGAGGCGGACGGTCTCGGGTCCAGTCCCCTGTTTGACCCAGATCGAGGCGGTGACATCCGACCCTTTGTAATTGGCATAAGTTGCGATGGATTGGGAAAAATTACCAGCGGTTGTGTTGGTGTAAGCATTCTGGGAAAAGAGTCCGTATTTGGGATCTGCAACCAGTGCGCTGGGCGCGACCAGTCCGTTATTGTCCCAGTAGGCTGCAATTCCCGTGCCCGCGTCTTTTTCAAAACTGGGGTCCTGCAGCATGTCGGCCATGGACACATTGGCAAACGCCGTGCCGCTCACGTTGCCGGTAGCACCAGAAGAATCAATCTGAAAAATCGGAGAAATCATGACGTTGCCATCCGTGCTCGAGACATCCTGGCGACTGGCTGAAGTAGGATCGTATACCCGGAACATGGAGGTGGCCGTAATCGTGTTTTTGACCAGGTTGGAGGATGTCGCGGAACTCAAAGATTCGTAAACATCATAATCATTGCGTTCCACCCAGACGCGGGCACTGACGTCATTGGTTCCCACAACCGCCAGGGTGCCGCTGTTGTTGCAGCGCGAACCTGAACCGGTGTTACTCAGGCAGGGGTCGCCAAGGATAGCAATGGAAGTAACGTCGTTGGCATCAAAAGCCGTGGCGTAGTCATCGTGCTTGATGTTGTTGACACTGTTATACCCATCGACAATCGAGTCAGAATTAACGCCGAGAACGCTCACGCCCCCGCTATTGGTGGTGACGTCGTTGGTGCCGATATAGAGATTGTTGCGGCTTTGGTCCATGGCCACTGCCGTAACGGTGTCCACGGTTGTCGAACTGGCGCCGGCACCAATCAAATGCTGGAAATTGGCACCGCCATGCGCCTGGCTCGCAGCATGTCCTGTATCATGAATCTTTTTGATCAAGCCACCATCCATCAGTCCGGCCGTGATCATCAGTTCGTCCATGTCACCACTTACGTACCGGCCGGGTGCATTCTGTGCACCAATGCGCAAATTAGCAGACGTGGCGAGCGACGCGGTGGTGGTATCGGTAGCGCTGTTGTCGAGCACGCCGTCAATCCAGATTTGTAATTGTTTGGCCGCGCGACTTCTCACCGCGACAATGTGGTGCCAGCTGCTGTCATCCACCGCGACATTGCCGGTTACAGATGGGGTCAGCGTGCCGTCGCCGATTTGATAAACAACATGGCCATTGGTGTCGATATAAACCTGGAAGCCAGTCGAAGCCCCGCTGTTATAAGCATCCACCAGCTGCATGGCCCCGCCCACCGTGTCGCCGACCTTGGCCCACACGCTGATACCCTGATCGCTGTTGGCACCAAAATCGACATTGGCGTTATGCGTCAGGGTAATGTAATCCGACGTGCCGTTGAAGACAAACCCGTTACCACGAATGCCGCCGGCAAGCGCCTGTGTGCTGGTATTGTTATTCGAAGCGAGTGTATTGCGTTTGGCCGAGAGGTCGGTCACGGTCGTATTGGCAGCGCTGTTGGTCATCGGCACCATCAGCCGCACATCGCCGGACATGATTTCGGAAATCGAGGCGCTGCTTAGATATTTGACCGCACCGCTGGTGTGATCCATGGCTTTGTCATCAATTTCGGTCAATCCTGACCCCAGGCCGAGGTAGATGCGATCGGACGTATCATCCACGGCTGAGGCATGTTCCAGGACAAGCAACTGATTGGAGCCAACCACGATCGAGGGTGCTGCGCCAGTATTGACCAGCGCTGGCGTGGTGGCATTGGTCCAGACAAAATTCGGGGAAACGCCAATGCGACTGGCGAGATCGTTTTGCGCATTGGTCCAGAGTTCCAGTTGTGCCTGCGTTTCATTCACGGCATACAAATTGCCGGCACTGGTGAGCTGCGCGGCATTGTAATCGTCATTAGCGACGTTCGCATAATTATTCACAAAGCCATCCGTGGTGTTGATCACCGACACGCCGCTGTCAGTGGCCAGCACCACAAATTGCTTACCGTTGATGGTTTTGACCTGCACATTGTTGACCTTGTTGCTCACGATCGCGAGGGAAGCTTTGCCAGTATTCGTATAGGCAAGACCACCGCCATCGTTACGGTCAACGAGATGACGGAAAAAATCACGCGCATCCGTGCTGTCGTAGCGGGTGATGCGGTCGTGCACAAAGTCGATGACATAAAGGCCACTCGCCGCACTCCCGGTTGTGCCGACGTAAATTTTGCCATCCTGAGCAAACACCGAAATTGGAAAATTGTTGACGCCAGCGCCCAGGGCAAAGTTGGCGCCCATATCAAACTGCATCCAAAGTGCATTGTTCTGTGCATCATAAATCAGCACGTGGTCATTGGCTGCGACAATCGTAGCTTTGGTGGGGAAGGCCTGCGTGGCGCCGCGAGTCGAGGTATTCAGGCCTTCGTTGAACCAGGTCGTTGTTTTGGCCAGATTGCCCTGTCGCCAGCTGCCATTGTCACTGTCTGCCGTCGTGTCGTAGACAAACACGGAATTTGCCGTCGCGGTGTTGGTGGTAATCAGGTCCGTCTTGCCTTTGAGGTTCAGGTTGCCAAAAACGTTAACGGTGGTGCGATCAACTGCCGCGCCAGCTGTAACGGTCTTGGTCGATCCATCCACCAAAAGTTCGCTATTGGTCCCATCCGAAATCGATACTTTGTGATTGGTCGTGTCCACAATCAGCGTGTTATTGGTTCCATTGCCGACGGTGAGCGCGGTGGTTGAATCCTTTTGCTGATTGATGGTCCCGTTAAATGTCCAGTTGCCGGTAATGGTTTCGTTTTCGGCAAGCGTGGCGAATTGGGCTTCGGTCTTGCCCCCGAGCCGTCCGGAATCCATCGCCATGCCAACGGACGTTATTTTTTCACGTGGGGCAAGGTCTTCCATGGCGGTACAGCCGTTGGAGCCGACGGAGATCTGGAGATATAACGCATTGCCCCGTTCATCCCAGGCCATCCCGCCCACCCAGTTGCTGGGATCAAAGCCGTTAGCGATCTGCGCACCAATTTGCAGGTTAAACACGCCATTGGTAACCTGCACGCCATCCTGAACTTCGTAACTGCCAGCCGATGGCCAAACGCGATTGCCGGACAAAGCGTCGTCATACACGGCAAAGTAAAAACAATAGGGGATACCGGTGGTTCCTCCCAGCAAATTGCCATTTGAGTCCGCCAGGCGCCCCTGGTAGTTGATTGTCTGTGCTACGGCGGCATGGGCAAAATTCAGCTGATCCCAAGGCACCAGTCCAAAAACGTAGAAAAAAATCGAAACGGTCGCAAATGTTTTTTTCCAAAAGTTAAAACTACCCAAAAGGCGCTTAAATCCAGACGCCAAAGCACCAGCTCTCCCTTGCCCGCTCCGGGAGGGGGGATTCTGGTGCTTTGCAACAACAGCCATTGCTGGCCACTGTTTGGCTTTTGGTTTTTGTTTTAACATTCTGGGGCTGGATTTTTTAATTTATTCATACCGAATAAATCTCCTGATTGTACCGCATTTTGATCTTTTGTCAAATCCCCTGTTTCTTCTCTTAAGATACTTATATATAACTTTGCGCTCATGCTTGGTTTTCCTGCATAGCTTTTCCCAACCATTTGCCTGCCTGCCTTAACTGAACTCGCGGGCAAATGTTGGGATGTTTTGATTTAAAACTTTTCCTCTCACCCTGGCCTTGGTTCGTCGTTTGATTGCAAGCTTAAACTTGGTTTCTGTGAAGGGTTTGGAAAAGCACTCGCAGTGTAGCATTTTTAGAACAAAAGTCAACGCTATTTTTGGTGTCTAAGCCTTTGTTTATATAGCATTTTCAATCATTTTGAGAGGCTTAGACAAAATATTCCTGTTTAAAAAGTAAGCCTTTCAGCAGCTTCTCAAACTGCCATTTTAACCAATAAGAGACGAAAACCAAGCGCAGTTATTAAGCCGTTTGGTGCATGCCAAGGACAACGTCAAACCCGTGCCAACAACCATCACATCACACGTTTTTGCATCATTTTATCTTTGCACAACAACTGCTTGATAAGGCTTAGTCAATGGCAGACCGCACCACAACATAATACGAATTCAGCAACAGGCCACAAAGGTTGCTGCGACAGTAGAAAAGACAGGCAAACAACAAAAAGTCTCGACCAAAAGGCTTTTGTCGAGACTCCATCAGACAATCGATCCCATCACCGGCGCTCTCAAGCAAAACACGAAATCGCCTGATTTTCGTGCCTAAGCCTTGTGGAACCTTTTTCGAGATGGGTGGATCGTTGTTTTGCGGCGTGAACGCATTAACAGAAACAACCCGGCGATTAATAAGCCAATCGGCAGAATCCAGTTGCCTAGAACCATCCCCACGGCTGCCCACCAGGCAGTCTCGGCTTGCGCTTTGATGGTGCTCGCTGGCGTGGCAAAGTCGACACGCAGCACATTGACCTTGAGGCCGCCAACCTGAGCGTAGAGATTGATGGCCAGACTGGCACTTACCGGATAACTGCTGAGTTCTTCCACGTTGAGTTTTAGCTCACCGTCAGCATTTAGACTAACGCTTTGCCTGGCCTGGGGAATCGAGACACTGCCCAGTCCATAGGTACCAAACGTTGCTTTGTAGGCATAGGTATTAATACGGTCAACTTTTTCACTGCCGGCAAAACTCAACTGTGTGGTCGAGTTGGAAATACCATCGTAAATAGCATAACTGGACTTATGGGCCTGCCCAGGTGGCAGCGTCCAATAATCCTGATTGGCTTCGGCCGGTGAGATATAGGTTGCCTTCAAACCATCGACCCAGAACGTCTTGTCGACCGTGTCCGTCCCAAGTAGTAGTCCCAGCTTGCTCCAGTATTCATTCTTGATCGCTGCTTGATTCAATAACGTGTCAACCGCTTCTTTGAGCAATAGCGACTGAGAACTGAACAACGAGTTAAAACTGACGGTTTCATGAATTTTGACATTGTTACCATCTGACCCAATCGCTTCCACCTTGACAGTGGCGTTGATCGGGTAATGCTTGGCCGCGATCAGATCAAACAAAGTCACATCGCCGCTCAAATTGACTGTCCGGCTGAACTGACTCGGGATACGTGTCAGCCACGGCATCATCACCAGACGCAGGACCACAGCTCCGATCAATAATCCCAAACCGATCCACGCGCTTGTTTTGTGCTTGTCCGTGCTTCTGAGCATAGCCTCCTCCTTGATCCGGATTGTAGCTGGTTGAGACCACGAACGCAAACCTATTCCTTCCCCAAACCAATCAATCAATTCACCGCGACGAAGGTCAGACATGCATACTCAGACTGCCATTCAATTACCCATCAATAAATCGATCAATAATGTCCACACCTTCTAAAAGCATTGCAAATAAAAGGTAATAAAAGGCTTTGCTCTTCGTGTATGTTTTGAAACACGAATATTTATCGAATACCAGAATATGTCTTATCAAACAGGCCAGGCCTCGAGAAAACCTTTTGGAGCAAAGATAAAGACAAAACTGGCGCATTGCCATTAGCTTCACAAAGCAGACATTTATGGTATAATATTATGATTTACCAAAATCGTAAATCGAACCACAAAACATGGGTCTGCACATCCAATTTAATACCAACACCAAAAACCTCTACGCCCCACAAAGCCTGGGGGGTATTTTTGCGCGTACCTATTGCCCGCGACCACGACTTGTGGATCTTGCACGTCACACCCGCAACGACGGTTCACAGGTGCTCAATCTGCGCCGTCTGCCGCAAGTCCTGTGTTTGACTCAACCCAAACTAAACGCCTGGTATCACCGGGCTGGCTATCCGGTGCATCATTGCTGGGAAGCCGTGCCCATCCGCCGCCTTGCCAATAAGCTCAAACGCTCCACGCTTGAATTGAATCGCGAACTGCATTTTATTTACCACTATTTACAGCTGGCGCCCAAACTTGCCTACAGTGCCCTGCTCGTGGCCATCCTGACCTTCCTGGCACCACCATTCCTGGTGCATGCCTCGCCCACCGCTGACAATACGCGCTCGCTTATGACCTTCGACAGCTTTACCACCGAACCGACAGTGGCCCAAATCATTACGAACGGAATGACACAATTTTCTTTGTTCGTCGCCAAAACGGAAAAGCAACAGATCTCCGCAGCGCAACCGGTATCCTTACCACCCCCACCACTAGAACATTTTAATACCTTTGCCGACAGCGCCATGCCTGAAGTGGCGGCAATGGACAACAAAGACGTCGCATCCTCGGACTACTTCAAACAACATCGCCCAGACGAAACCTGGCTCGACAATGTGGTGCACAAATCCCTTTCTCCGCTTTACGCCCCAACGGCAATCCCCTGGACTGACAGCAATGGCAGAGTAGAACGCATTGAAGGTGGTTTTGTGATTATGAAAATACCCGCGCACATGGCGCCGATGTATGAATACGTCGAACATGTTTATGGCGTTTCCCGCTATGTGCTGATGGCCGTGGCCACGATTGAGTCCAAACAGGGCCTGTCCATGGTATCTCCGACCAATTGCCAGGGCTGGGGCAATTTCTGTCCCGGTACGATTTCCCTGTTTGAACACAAATTCCTGCTTCCCAACGATTTCAACACCTACGACACCTACGATGGCATTGCCGGCATTGCGGTGCATTTATGGGTGTCGTCGCTGGGTGTTCGCAACTACTTGCAGACAATCGACAACCTCTATGCCACGCAAACGACCAACTGGCCGGTGTTCTGGTCTGGTGAAACGCCGGACTTAAGCCTGTTTGAGGCACACAGCACTCAATACCACATCATTCCCGCCTGTTGGGGATACAACCGCAGCACGTTTTATGGATATTCCGTGGCCAAACTGGCCAGATTTTATCAGGACCATGACAAACTCTAATCTGTAGTGCACAATTTCTGGTTATATTGATTCTCCGTGCTATTTGTTTTACTCTTTTGCTGTTGATTTTTGGGTCAACCGCTATTAACTGGAGCAAAACAAATGCCTCGCCACAAAATTATCACCGGCATCAGCCTGATAACAATTGGTATCCTCTTCCTGCTCATCAATTTCAACGTGCTCAACGCCACGTACCTGCTCTCCGCAGTCCTGTTCTGGCCCGTGGTCTTTCTGGCCATCGGACTCAACCTGATCACCCGCGGTACCAGCCTGAGGACGCTGGGATCATGGCTCCTGCTGTCGTTACTGTTGATCTATGCCGGTGTAGGCGTGGCAGCCAATCAAATGCTCAGTCCCACTCAGTACTGGCAAAACGGCCCCCTCCGGGTGTTTGCCGATCATGTGACGTTGAACGATAGCGGTCTCCCTCAGGACAATACCCTGGTCACCAACCACGTCGAACACGCGCTACCCGATGCGGCCAAGGCAATCACTGCCAATGTGGAGTTTGGCATGGGAACGCTGACCATGGCAGGCACCCAAACCATGGTGACAGCCGACGTGAGCGAGACTTCCAGCACCTTTGCCTTGCCAACCATCAACGTGACCGAAGGCTCCACCACCAGCATCAACGCCTCTGCCGATCCACTATCGCTTACGAATGTCTTGCCACTTATCTCAGGCAACCTCAACTGGATGCTGAACATAAACCAGACGCTGCCGCTGGACCTGACCCTCAAAACCGGTGCGTCCACCAATCACCTTGATTTACATGACCTCAACCTGCAAACACTCAACGTCAGCATGGGGGCCGCCACCACCGACATCCAGTTTGGTCTCAAATCCGGCAAAATCACCGCCGCGATCAGCCTGGGTGCCGCCAGCTTGACCCTCAACCTGCCGCAGGAGCTGGCGGTTAGATTGCATTACCAGGGTGGCTTGACCAGTTTGTCCCTGCCCTCTGACCTCAAAAAACAACCCAATGGCGACTATGAAACCAGCAATTATACCAATGCCAAAAACCAGCTCGACCTCACGCTGCACGCCGGACTTGGCAATATCACGCTGCAACGGTTAAATGCCTACGTTTCGTCGAGCCCGACTCAGCCTGCCGCAAACAGCAACGACACACCGATCAAACCACCCCCTTCGCCAGACGCGATCAAGTTCACCAGCCTACGTTATGGTGCCCATTCACCCTTTGATTACAACCTTGGCACACCTGCCGTTCAGGTGCTGAATGACAATCCAACCAGTGCGACCGTGAATCCGCTCATCAACTTCCTCCAACCCACCGATTTCAATACCAATCTTGTCCTGCTGCTGCTGCAAGGCCGTCAGGCCACCGGCGGCTATCGCATCCAGACCACCGAAACCGACCTGCATGGCACCACGCTCACAGTCAAAGTCGAGCTCACCACTCCACTCCGCGCCGACATGGTGACGCAAGTGGCGACCAATCCCTATGAAGTCATCACGGTGGCTAAGCATCTGCTACCCAAAACCGGCGGCCTTAGCATCAAAGTCATTGACCAAACTGGCAAACCCGTCGCCAGTACAACTTATCAGGCAAGTAGTCGCTAATTTATCTTAGCCATCTCAAAACAGAAGGACGCTGGGTAGACACCCGCGTCCTTTTTGGAACAAAAAAAAGGGGCCTGAATGCATTGCTGCATTCAGGCCCCGACCGAAACTTTACTCTGCGAATAGACCACCCCGACAAACCCCGGGGAAAAGGGTTTCGACTTTTGGGGCGAGGGAGCCCCTGATTTTTGCCGGTTAGTCTCCCTTGAATACAAGGGTCGCCCAAACGGCAAAAATCATCCCAACAACAGCTGCGCCTGGAGTTGTCGCAACCGCGACAACAAAACTTCCGGCGCAAAAAACGCTGAGGATTAACCCCGACACTATTCGGGGCATTTTTCCTTCTATTTTCCACCTCCTTATGGTGCGGCCCACACAGCCGTCACCAACGATTTCAGTTCTCCCAGCTGGGAGAACCGATTTTGCTATCTTTGCCTTGGCCCTCATGAGACTTGAGTCCCACACCAAAGCGAAGCCATCAACCCGCCACATTTGACGCAGCTGATGCCTTCGCTCTGGATTTGTTGGTCTATCCGGAAAGTTAAGGTGCTTTTCTCCAATTTCCACCTGAGCAAGCGTATTGCCCATGAAGCATGGAGAATAATAATTGTACCATGGAATGACAGTTTCCGTCAGGGCCCGTAGGGGCGCCCCTTGCGGTCGCCCTCCCGAATTTGCCCAATCTGCCAGCCGCAAGGGCTGCCACTTCGGGATATGACAATCAAAAAACGGACCCCCTGGTCCGTCTCTATCTTTACGCGTTAACTTTAATTCCCTACGCTTCCGTAATCCACCCATACCCCTGGTCCTCAAGCTTGTCCACCAGGTCGCCTTCGCCTTCCATGGCGATTTTGCCATCGGTCATAATAAATACATGGTCAGGTTTGATGTATTCCAGGATACGTTTGTAGTGCGTGATGATCAGCACGCACTTGTCCTTGTTCAAAAAGTGATTCACACCTTCGGCAACAACCCTTAAAGCATCGACATCCAGCCCGGAGTCCGTCTCGTCCAGAATGGCAAATTTCGGATTGAGCATCAGGAGTTGTAAAATTTCGGCGCGCTTTTTCTCACCACCGCTAAAGCCTTCGTTGAGATAGCGGCTCATCATGTCCGGGTCCATATGGAGCAGTTTCATGGTGTCGGTCAGTTGTTTGCGGAAATCCACCAACGATAGCTTTTTCTCGTCAACACGCACCGCGTTCATGGCTGTGCGCATAAAATTGCTGATCGTCACGCCGGGAATTTCGCTTGGGTACTGGAAGGACAAAAAGATACCAAGCCGTGCCCGTGCATCGGGTTCCAGCGCTGTGATGTCCTGGCCGTCAAACAGAATTGTGCCCTGGGTGACCAGATATTCCGGGCTACCCATCAGCACATTCGACAGCGTACTTTTGCCACTGCCATTGGGGCCCATCAGCGCGTTCACTTTGCCTTGTTCGAGTTTGAGGTTGATGCCCTTAATAATTTCTTTGCCATCGATCTCGGCATGCAGGTCACGGATTTCAATAAATGACATTTTTTGTCCTGATTAATATCCTGGATGTCATCCCGAACTCGATTCGGGATCTGATTTAAACTTTTTTCAGAAAAGATTAGATGCTGAATCGAGTTCAGCATGACATCAATGTTAATGAGAGGCACAATCTTTCCCACCCCCACTTAGGGCTGGAGTCATCGACGTGCTGTGCATAAGAGGGGGCAGGGGGCGTTACTCTCCTCCCCCCACCGCCTTCTGCACCGTCTCCAAACTCAACAACGCACATTTGAGCCGTACCGGCCCAATCGGAATCTGCAGAAGCTCAAGCACGTCATCCTTAGTCATTTGCATTACTGCTTCCACAGACTTGCCCTTGATCTCATCAGTCAACATCGATGCCGATGCTACCGAAATCGCACAACCCACACCGCTAAAACGTACATCTGAAACTTTTCCATCGACAACCGCAATCTCAATCGTCAGATCATCACCGCAAAGAGGATTGTGACTGTGATACAAGTGCGTTGGTTTGGCCAAATGCCCAAAATTCTGGGGCTTTTTGTAATGCTCCAGAATATTTTCCTGATACATCTGCCGCGAAAGCACGTCGTCCATGAGAAAATCCTCCTAGCCTCCTTTAAAAAGGAGGGACATGTCCAATTCTTACCCCCTCTTAAAATAAGAGGGGGTAGGGGGCGTTATTTCTCCTCACCCAAACAACTCCACCGCCTTGATCAACCCAACTTTAAGCATGTCCACATCTTCAAACGTATTATACAAATAAAAACTCGCCCGCGCTGTGGCGCTTACCCCAAGCCTGCCCATCAGCGGCATGGCACAATGATGCCCGGCCCGCACGCAAATCTCATCATCGCTCAGCAGCGACGCCAGGTCATGGGGATGTACGGTCGCCAAAGTAAAAGAAAGGATGCCAGCCGAACGCTGCTCGCCAGCTGAATATAATTTAATACCTGGCACATCGCCAAGCTCAGCAATCGCGTATTTCAACAATTCCTTCTCCCAGGCACCAATCGCCTCCAGGCCAACCGACTTCAAATAGCCAATTGCAGCCACAATCCCGGCCGCTCCCGCAATATGGGGTGTGCCCGCCTCAAACTTCATTGGCAGTTCATTCCACTTGGCATCATCGTAACTGACTTCCGCGATCATGTCGCCACCAAACTGCCACGGCTGCATTTGTTCCAGCAAGTCACGGCGGCCATACAAAAAGCCAAGGCCGGTTGGTCCCAGCATTTTGTGCGCACTCAAGGCGGCAAAATCAGCCCCAATTTTACCCACATCAAGGTTCAGATGTGGCGCGCTCTGGGCGGCGTCCAACACCGTCAAAGCGCCCAAGGCTTTGGCCCAGGCAAACAGTTTGTGAACGTCATGAATAGTCCCCAGCGCATTGGACACATGGCCAATCGCAACGATCGCCGTCTTGGATCCGATCAATTGTTGCGCGGCAGTCATATCCAGCGTGAAATCGGCGAGCATGGGGATGATTTTGAGCGTCAACCCGTGCCGTTTGGCCATTTGCTGCCAGGGAACGAGGTTGGCGTGATGCTCCATAGCTCCCGCCACAATCTCCGTACGGCCCTGCAAAAGTGGTAACAAGGTATAAGACAAAAGATTCAAGGCTTCGGTGGTATTGCGGGTAAAAATAACTTCCTCTGCCTTGGCCCCGATCAACCTGGCCACCACCTCATGCGCCTCGCTCCAGATACGGGTGGCAGTTTCGCTGAGGCGATAAATACCGCGATGGATATTGGCGTTTTCCAAGCGGTAATACTGGTTGATGGCGTCGATCACAACCTGGGGCTTTTGGGACGTGGCGCCACTATCGAGGTAAACGACCTTGCGGCCCTTGTATGCAGTATTCAAAATCGGAAAGTCAGATTTGAGCAGATGCGCCTGCTGATTATCCATGGTCATGGCCGGGTCACCTTTTTTACTTTTTTATGTACCAAGGTTCGCATGCGGCTGTCTGCCACTTCCTGCAGCAGCGGTTCAAAATACCCCTGCACCACCATTTGTTGTGCTGACGTGGCATCAAGTCCACGCGACTGGAGGTAATACATTTTGTCGCTATCGAGCTGGCCGATGGTGGAACCGTGACTGCATTTGACGTCGTGGTTATCGATCTGGAGCATCGGAATGGCGTCGGCTTCGCAGGCGGAACCGATCATCAGTGCATCCTGTTTTTCGTAACCATTGGAGCCACCAGCCGCTGCGGCAATCTGGATCATGCCACGGCTAAGGGCCTTGGCCTGGTGGTTGACTACGCCTTTGGTATAAATATTCGACACGGTATTGGGCGCCAGATGGCGCGATCCGGTAAACAGATCAAACCGCTGCTCCTGTTCGCCCAGGTACAAAACGGTGTTCAACGCAGAGGCGCCGGGTTTTCCCAAACTGGTAACCTGCGAAGATTTTACGAAACTGCCGCCCATGACCACATCAGTCAGGCCAACATGCGCGTTTTGGCCAATGCGTGCCTGGCGGAACTGGACGATGAGCGTATCTCGCAATGCATAATCCTGGATCGTGGACAGATCCAATGTCGCCTCGTCGTCTGCCAAAACGCGGATGTCATCCATAATCAACCCTTGCGATTTGCCAGACTTCTCAATCACCACCGACACCTGGCTCATGGCTTCCGCCTCGATCCAAAAAGCGGTCCGCAGTGGCGCAGCTTGAACTTTGTGTTTGATCACAATCGGTTCGTCTGAGGCCACCCGCCGGTCGATGTGGACGTAAACAATTTCATCAACAAATGTCTGCTGCATCCACCAAAGCTGTTCCTTGTCGCTTTCTCTGGCCCAAAAGGGATCCTGGAAGCGTTGCCAAAGTTGATATAAAGTTTCAGGCTGTTTTATTTGCCAGAGTTTAAAATGACTGACTTGCACACCGCCGACTTCCGGTAAGTTGACGTCAACCTCGCTCTGTCCCAGGCCGTCCAGCAGCGCTCCCAAATCCCAGTCCTTCGGTTCCACCGCGATATTCAGTCCCTGGCGGAAGTTAACCGGCGACGATTGTTGCAAGCGCGCCAATGACTCCAAACGAAACCCGACCAGAAAATCTGGTTCAGTGATTTTTTGCAAAGCCGCCAAGTGTGTGGCAAAAAGTTCCATCAACCCAGGCTTCCTTCCATTTCTAATTCAATCAAACGATTGAGTTCCACCGCGTATTCCAGCGGCAACTCTTTCACCACCGGTTCAATAAAGCCCGAGACGATCATTTTGGTCGCTTCATCTTCGCTCAGTCCCCTGCTCATCAGGTAAAAAATCTGTTCCGAGCCAATCTTGCCCACTGTGGCTTCATGCGCGATGTCAATTTTGGGCTGGTGAATATCCATGTACGGATAGGTGTTGGATTTGGATTTGTCGTCCATCATCAAGGCGTCACAACGCACGCTGGATTTGGCATTGACCGCACCTTTTTTGACACTGAGTTGCCCACGGTAAGTAGTGATACCGCCATAAGCCGAAATCGATTTGGCCTGGATGGTGGAACTGGTGTTTTTGCCCACATGGATCACCTTGGCGCCCGTATCCTGATTTTGGCCTGCCCCGGCATAGGCAATGCCGATATAATCCGACCGCGAACGATCTCCGATCAGAATGGAACACGGGTAAAGCATGGTCGTTTTGGAACCCAGGTTGCCGTTGACCCATTCGATCACGCCACTTTCCGCGACCACAGCACGTTTGGTGTTGAGGTTGTAGGTATTTTTGGACCAGTTTTCGATACTGGAGTAGCGCGCCCGGGCGCCTTTCATGACATGGATTTCCACACCGCCGGCGTGCAGCGAATTGGACAAGTACTGCGGCGCGCTGCAACCTTCGATATAATGCAGCTCCGCGCCTTCGTCCACAATAATCAGCGTATGCTCAAACTGCCCGCCCTGTTTGGCGTTCATGCGAAAATACGCCTGCAGCGGAATCTCGAGTTTGACCTTGGGCGGAATATAAATAAACGTACCGCCGCTCCACAGAGCCGCGTGCAAAGCCGTAAATTTATGCAAATTAATCGGGATACAGCTCGTCATAAAGTATTTCTGGAACATTTCCGGATGTGTCCGCAGGCCTTCATCACAGTCCATAAACACCACGCCCTGATCTTCCCATTCTTTTTTTAAATTGTGATACACCACTTCGGATTCGTACTGCGCACCCACACCGGCCAGCGCCTTTTTCTCAGCTTCGGGAATGCCCAGTTTATCAAACGTCCCACGGATGTCCTCGGGCACATCTTCCCACTTGCGGGCATTTTGTTTGGCCTTGGGCCGCATAAACAAGTGTAATTGTGACAAATCCAAATCGCTCAAATCCGGCCCCCAGGTTGGGATCGGCATGGCGTTGAATGTCCGCAATCCCTCCAGCCGCTTCTCCAGCATCCATTCCGGTTCACCTTTGGTTTTGGAAATATCCCGCACCAGCTCTTCACTCAATCCCAGCGGCGCCTTGTACGCCAAATGTTCCTGATTGACATGGTCAAATCGCGACCGGTCGATCTGGAAAGGGGATTTATCTTGACTGAATTCTGTTGTATCTGACATATTACCAATCCAGATATATTCTCATTAGTTCGCACCCGAATCCCCCTGCGCCCCCTTTACAAGAGGGTATGAAACATCACTTCTCGCCTCCCCCTTTACCAAAGGAGGAGGTTGGAGGGAGTTCTCCCCTCACGCAATATCCCTCAGTTTCGTCTCCCGCATCACCTCCCGCACCGACGCCGTGAGCCGCAGCCACAGTGGCGAGACATCGCACCCATCGGGTTTACAAAATTTCATATCCTTGCACTGGTGCAGCATCACCGGCCCGCTCACCGCCTCAATCACCTCAAGCGATGACACTTCCGCCGGATCCCGCGCCAGCACATACCCGCCACTCACACCGCGTCGTGCGAGGACCAATTTTTTGAGCTTGAGCTGCCGAAAAATCTGTTCCAAAAATGGCAATGGCAGCTTTTCCTGCTCACTGATCTGGTTGAGCGAAAAAGCTTTGTTGTTGCCATATTCCCGTGCCAAAAAACTCATGGCCCGAATGGCGTATTCTTCAGCCGATGACACCTTCATGCGACGCTCCTAATAACAAAACTGGCTAATTCCGATTGTTTAAGTCGGGATTAGCCAATTCAGTGTATGGCGGATGAAATTAAAAGTCAATAATTTCTACAGGTCGAAACCATAGTCATGCCAATATTCCAATGAATCTTCCTCAATGCTTTGCCTGACATCTTTTCGCTCAATTGCCCACTCAGCAGCAAACTGGCTGACAAATCGACCTAACTCTACTTCCTTCTGTGTCTTTAAATTCTTACCCATCACAACAAATGGCGGTTTCCCTTGAACATTAATTTCTACGACATGCAAAGATCCAGGATTTATTAGCTTGGAATAAGTCATATCAAGTGACGGTTTGCTTTGGTCAAAGTCCCCATTTACCCAAGGCACAATTTCTCTCATCCACTCGATACCACCGTTTGGGATAATCGAGCTATCGGCTATATTGTCAGCAATAAATTTCATTTCTTGCAGTGTGTCCTCATCATCACCAAGAAACAAGATTTCTCCCCAGATTACTGTTTTGTCAGCGGCAGCAAGCTCCTCAAACATGGCCTGCAATTTACCAACTTGTTCAAACCCATTCACGACGACAACTTGATCGAAGTATCTATATTTTTGCCAAAGCTCAATAGCCGCCTCGGGATTGTCGGCTTCAATAAATTCAATTTTTTTTGAGATTGTGCTGAAATCCAATGCAAATTTAGCGTCTCTTGGCACTATTATGCCCATTGCACTCAAGATTTGCATTTTTACCAATCCAAAAGCATTGTAACTGTCATCTCCACGATTTCCCGTAACCAAGATTCTTTTCATTCTTTTAAGCCAGTGATTAATTGTCAAAGGCAGTCATTATACCAACGAACCCAAATTTCTGTCCACCCAACAAAAAAAAGGACTGAACCCCTGTCCGATCCCCTTTGCTTTATCAAATCAACGGTAACTTTTACTCTGCACACCAACAATTTTACGAATTTGGTTAATATCTACTTTCAAAATCATTTTTCTCAGCCCAATACTCGCTCAAGGCGGCTTCAGCTTCCTTCTTCGACGCAAAAGTACCGAGAGTTTTCTTTTGTCCGCCCTTTTCTAATTCCCCAACAACTTTTGTTCCTTCAACCCGATGATTAATGCAGTAATCAGCAATCGCATCGTTGAGTTGAGACATGGCTGACTCCTGACAATTTAAACGGTTGGTTTGATCACGATCTTGCGATCAGGTTCTTCGCCTTCGGACTCGCTCATGACTTCGGGGAAGCCCTGCAAAACCAGATGCACAATGCGGCGTTCGTAGGGCAACATGCTGTCTAAAGTAATCGGTTTAAGGCTCAGCATAACTTCCTCGGCGGCACGTTTGGCCATGGCCGTAAGCGCCTGTTCACGGTGATCACGATAGCCGTTGACGTCGACAGCCACATAAATCCGTTCACTGACTTGTTTGCTCAGCAGCATACTCAAAATCGTTTGCAGCGAAGCCAGGGTATCCCCCCGGTAGCCGATCAAATCCTTGCTGTTGCCGCCTTCAATTTCCACGAAAATCATCTCGTCATTGGCCCGGATGCTGGTTTCGGCCTCAATCCCAAGTTTGGTCAGCAGGTCAGCAACGATCTCTTTGCAGACGTTGACATAACTAAGCTTTATTGCCATTTTTGGCTTCCTTTTTAAAGACCGAAGTCAGCCATGCAAAACGGAAGAAGTCTTTGGGGCCAACCTGTTGAAAAATCGCCAGCAAATTGGACAGAAAAATATAAAAATTGAGCCCCGATGGAAGTTGCAAACCAATGATCAAAAACACCACCGGCATGATCAGCATGCTTTGTTTGGCGGCATCCGCAGCTGGCCCCGAGGCTTTGCCCATGGTTAGTTTGGCTTGCAAAAACTGCGTCGCAGCCACCAGGACAGGCAGCAACATGATCGGGTCATGCTTGGTCATGTCAAACCACAGGAACATGGTTTTGATTTCGGTCAGCTTGGGAATAAACGTGTACAAATCGGCGTTCAATTTGGCCAGATTGTCAGCTTTGAGCCCAGTGCCCAGAGCCTGATAGATGGCAATGTAGAAGGGAAATTGCAGTAACAATGGCAAACAGCCTGACGCCGGGTTGATCTTGGCTTCCTTGTAAAGTGCCATCGTTTCCTGGTAGAGCCGATCTTTGTCTTTGGCGTATTTTTTTTGCAGCTCACTGAGTTTGGGCTGGATTGCCGTCATTTTCTTCTGCGAATCAATGCCTTTTTTGGTCAGCGGCCAGAGGATGAAGCGCGACAGCACCGTAATGGCAATGATCGCAAAGCCAAAGTTCTTGAGCGGGATCAGGTGATAACACAGCACCATGATGTTGAGAATTGGCTGGTAAAAAATCGTATGAAACAGGTTGCCGATAGTTGCCATGATGATAGTCTCGTCAATGAATAAGCTACTTTTTTGATTCCGGCACTGGATCGTACCCGCCACGGCTCATGGGATTGCATCGCAAGATACGTTTGGCCCCCATGTATCCGCCCCTGATCGCCCCAAAGCGTGCAATGGCATCATAGGTGTATTCCGAACAGGTGGGCGTGTATTTGCACTGCGACAAGGCTCCCCGAAATGGAATACTGCGATACAGCTTGATCACTCCCAGCAGAATCCATTTGGGAATACTCAAAACACTTTGTAAGATTTGTTTCAAGATGTCCAAAGGTTACTGCGTTGTAATAATTGACGAAGTTGCACGTCCATTTCCTGGCGGTGCTTGTCGAGCCTTTGCGGTTTAACGTGCACCACTATATCATATCCATTGACGATTTGCCTCAGCTGCAGCAAAATGCTGGCTTTGAGCATACGCTTGAGGCGGTTACGGTCATGTGCCTTGCCCACTTTTTTGGGTGTGACAATGACAAAACGGCTTTGGCGCAATCGGTTGGGGGCGCTGTACATAACCAGTTCGCCATCCCCTTTGACCAATGCTCGCTTGTAAAGTCGATTGATATCCTGCTCCCGATGCAGACGGTAAGCGGAAGGCAACATTTCTTAACTGCCTATTTGTCGTCAGAAACCGTGACGCGTTTGCGGCCGCGGATGTTGCGGCGCTTGATCACCATGCGACCGGCAAGAGTTTTCATGCGCGCTCTAAAACCATGTGTTTTGTAGTGTTTACGGTTGTTGGGCTGGTAGGTGCGCTTCATATCGCATTCCCTAATATAAATCGGCAAATAACACCGAGATTATAGGGAAAGACCCCTGCGGTGTCAAACCACAATCCAAATAACTACTACTCAAACACTTTAAAACCCTGTATTATCACTTCCCGTGAGATTGCCGCTTTCCTTTTACTCCAAGCTCAATGCTCACACGATCGTTAACGGGGCGTAGCGCAGTTGGTAGCGCGCGTGGTTTGGGACCATGAGGCCGCAGGTTCGAATCCTGTCGCCCCGACCAAATGACGACTTGGCAAGTCTTCGAGCCTAGTCGGAATTTGTCCCTGTAGTCCTGTCCTCAGGACGGAATGGGACAAATGACTCAACAAAGCTTGTGAGCTTAGTCCTACTTAACCCTGTCGTCCTGTCCTCAGGACGGAATGGGACAAATGACTCAACAAAGCTTGTGAGCTTAGTCCTACTTAACCCTGCAGTCCTGTCCTCAGGACGGAGCAGGTAATAATCCAAATTGTCGAAAACAACTAACGCAATCCTTATTTTGACCCCCAAGGAATCCCCAAGGAATCCCCATGGCATCTCCCATCCCCTCTCCAGCCCCCTCCAAACCCAAAACGAAAGTCAATTTCTGGATGCTGCTCGCAGTCGACTTATTTATCGCATGCGTCGGCCTTTTTTTGGTCATTGTCATCATCAACAACACCGAAAGTGCCATTGCCTTGGAATCACCCCAGGTAACGGCCAATCTCCAGCCCGTCCTTCACCCGATCAGCGGACCGATTAATGATCCCATTTTGGCCTCCGATCCACTGGCTCTGATTGAATCCTGGACTGCTCCGATCAAGTGGACACCTAAAACCAGGAACAGCATTGAAGCCTGGCAATATAATTTGCCAAATGGCCTGACAAAGAATGTCAATTTATCCGGATATTCGATCAAAACCTACCGCATTCAATCTGATAATGCACTCATAGCCGATGACGTTAAATTTGCAATCAACCTTGAAAATATTTTAACAGACGCATCCTCTGGAATGTTGGTACTGCATGGTTGGAATCAAAATATGTCGGCAGGCGGAGCCGAAGGTGATCTGTCTAGTTTTGTTCGTGAGATCAACCACAAAAAACAATTTCTCATCATTTATTACTATACCGGCGTCAACAAAAATCAGACACCCAACTCATTCAGTGTCTTTTTAAGTGAGCCAATTGCTGTTAACTAACCTATAACTCTCTCAAATCAATTTCCCAGAACACCTCCCCTCCGAGGTGTTTTTTTTACTTCAATGTCACCGCATCAGACTCATCCAGCTGTGGAACATAATCCCACCGCAGTCGTTCAATATCATCAGTCGATAATTGCCAACCCAGGCAACCAAGGTTTTCGTTCAGATGCTGCGCGGATCCTGTCTTGGCCAGGGTCACGACATTGGGTTGGGAAATCAGCCAGTTAATGGCAACTTGTGCTGGCGTTTTGGCATAACGACGGCAGATGTCCAGCAGAAACATATCCTTGGTTTCGGACAGCATCCCTTTTTGGACCGGTCGCCAGGCAATCAACATGATGTCGTTGCTCTGGCAGTACTCAAGCAGATGTTTACGTTCTACCTCTCGCACCATCAAGTTGTAATGCACCTGGGTGGCGACAATTTTGTGCCGGCACACTTCCTGCGCCCGGATCATGCGTTCAGCCGTAAAGTTGCTCACCCCGATATGGCGAATCAGCCCATCTTCGACCAGCTTGTCCATGGCGCGCATCGTCTCGGTTAGTGGAATGTCTTCATTGGCGGAATGAATCAGATAAAGATCCAGGTAATCCGTACCAAGCCTCTTCAAGCTCGCCTGACAAGACTGCAAAAGGTCGTCGTAAGCCAAATGGGTGCTACCGACCTTGGATACCAAAAATAGATTTTGGCGCTCTTGACCACGAATCGCTTCACCCACCAGCTCCTCGGCGTGGCCTTCGGCATAGCGTTCGGCAGTATCGATATGGGTCACACCGTGCTCAATTGCCATTTTGATTGCTTTCACATCTGCCGCGTCATCATTGGCCGGATTGCGGGTCATGTCTCCACCCATACGCCAAGTCCCGAGACCATAGACAGGCATGGCAAAACCGGATTTGAGCTGTTTGGTAGGGATGATCATTTGGTTTCACTTTAAGAAGACAAAAGAAACGTTTTTAATGCCTGAAAATCATTGGCCAACGACGTCGACTTTGGTTCCAGTTCAAGATATTGCGCCAGACGTGCTGGCGCTTCCACTGCTTGCCCAATACAGGGTTCCACCACTGCCGCGAATTTGGCGGGATGTGCGGTTTCCAGGAAAATACCGACCGTATCAGGCCGCTTCTGGAGTTCGGTTTTAAGGCCGAGATACCCCACAGCGCCATGCGGGTCCAGGACATAACCGCTGCGGCCAAACACGTCACCGATCGCAGATTGTGTGGCGTCGTCCGAAAAGCTATACCCACTAAGAACTTTGGCCATTGCTTTGGCGTCATGATCAAATAATTCCAGCATACGCACAAAATTGCTGGGATTGCCTACGTCCATGGCATTGGAAATAGTTGCCTTGGAAGGCAATGGCTTGTACTCGCCAGTCATCAAGAAGCGCGGCACGGCATCATTGTTATTTGTCGCAGCCACAAAACGATCAACCGGTAATCCCATGCGTTGCGCCATCAGTCCGGCGGTTAAATTACCAAAATTCCCACTCGGGACGGATACCACCACCGGTTGCTTGCCTCCAAGACGAGCCATGGCCCAAAAGTAGTAACACATTTGTGGCAACAACCGCGCGATATTGATCGAATTGGCGGAACCGAGCGGCCGTTTGGCTTGAATTTCCTGATCTACAAAGGCTTGTTTGACCAGTGCCTGGCAGTCGTCGAACGTGCCCTCAACCCTGAGCGCCGCCACATTCCCACCCATACCACACAGCTGACGTTCCTGGATGTCGCTGACCTTGCCACGCGGATAAAGGATGACCACGTCGATATCGGGAACACCCAGAAATCCACTGGCCACAGCACTGCCGGTATCACCGGAGGTCGCCACAAGAATTGTCAGTCGATGATTTTCTTGCTGCACAAAATACCGCACCAGGCGTGCCATCAACCGCGCCGCGAAATCTTTGAAGGCACACGTCGGCCCGCCAAACAATTCCAGTACGTTCACCCGCTCTTCGATTTGGCACAAAGGCACATCAAAGTTAAACGCATCTTCCACCATGATACCGAGTTCATCACCAGGGACGGAGTCTCCTAGCCAGGGGGTAAGAACCTCCAGGCTAAGTTCGGCAAAAGATTTTTCTTTCCAGTTTGTCCAAAACTCACGCCGCAAAACTAACAACTGTTCAGGCATATACAGCCCACCGTCGGGCGCCAATCCTTGCAAAACAGCGGTTTTCAAATCCACCGCAGGGCAGCGCCGATTGGTGGAATAATATTTCATAGATTTTCCTTGAGCAATTCAAAAAACTCCTCCACCGAACTGTCAAAGGGTATACGGTCACGCGGGATCAACACGTCGGCGATCTCCCGGTATTTTTGCGAACGGTAGCGGAGTAATTTTGGATAGCTGCGGCGCAGGGAATCGCGGTATTTCTCGCCTTTGACATGTTCAAACAGGTCTGCCCACACCACAGGCTTGGGATAAGACAAAAACTTTTCGTACATCTGGTCCACCATATCCTCGCCCGCATCCAGGCAAACCACCACCGAATTGGCCTTGAGCTTCTCCTGGCTGATGACTGGCAGATGCACCATACTCCCGGTCGTATCAATCACCCAGTTCCCGCCATTTTCAGCAATGTGCGCAAAGACATGGTACAACGACTGTTCTTCCCATTCCAGATAAGCCTGCTGCGTTTGCTGGTACTGTTTGTCATAAGGCTGCCCGAGCCATCTGGCCATGTCTTCGATCCCACCATAACCGATTTTGACCAGTTCCTCGGCCAGGTTGGCCTCAATCCAGTCGTCACAGCTGAAAAACGTAAAGCCAAGTTCCCTGAGCCGTTTGGACCAGAAGCTTTTACCAACATTGGACATGCCGGTTACACTTAGAACCAGGCTATCGTCGAGATATTTTTTTTGCAATTGATGGGGTTTGATTTTCATTTTGGTGCTGACTTAAAGAAAAAAATGGCTTTAGGGGGACTTTAATGCGTGATAGTGGCGGCTGCTTTCTTGGGCGTTGGACTGATTTGTTCGGCGGTGACCACCAACCGGTTCAAGGCGGTACCAACCGGTGTGCAGGTAAGGATACGAAGGATCGGATTGTCCTGATAAGCCGCCTGATCAAAAATCGCGTCCACATGTGGCCCGGATGGTTTGACCACCTGTTTGTTGCTGACTTTGTAGTCGTATTTGACCTGATTGTAGTAAATGGTAATGATGTCACCCACCTGCAGATCTTCGAGATGCTGAAAAATGAACTTGTATTTGCCCGGATCCCACCACCAGTACGAACTATGCCCGGTCAGAACCACATTGCCAGGCTGCCCCGGGATGCCCGTGTCGGCGTAGCGACCGGCGCCCTGTTGAATCGACTTGAGCACATCGGCGTCATTATAGGTCGGGATGTCCACGATCGGCGCATTGACGCCAATTTTACTGATCACCAGGCGGTTATCCTGCGGAATGATCGGCTGATCAGCGCTGAGGTGGGAGTCCTGCGCCTGATACGACGTCTGATTACCGGCAAACAAGCCGTTTGGCGTGGATGTTTCAACCGCCGGTGCGGGTTTGTTTTTCTGGATCAGGCGGTAATTAATTTCATTGACAATCGTTTGCCAATAGAGCGCCGTGATGGTAAGCAGTATCAATACGATCAATACCAATGCATTTTTGACAATGGAACCGAGCAAAGAACCGCGACGGCTGGGCTTGCCAAAACTGACATCATTGGGCAAACTGCGCATTACCTGGCGCAATGATCCGGTCGTAACGGCATCCTGTGGAGCTAGCGTATTTTCAACATTGGGCAAGACAGGTATTTCCGCCATTTTCAACTCCTATGTCATTTCTCTTAGTTTTAAAGTTTACCACGAATAGAGCTAATTATAAACCCGGATGCCTGAATTTACCAACCCCACTCACTATAAATCTGGCCACGTCCGATCGCCTCGATGGAAAATCGGATATAGGGAATGAGATTGTCCGGCATTTGCTGCAATGAATACCAACCCATCTGGTCGCATTTATCAGGTTCACGATTCGTCGGCACACCTTCCCACTGCCTGGGCCTGAAAATCATGTGCAGTCGTTCGCTTCCTCCCGACAATAGATTCATCACATGCACCAATTCCAGATCCCCGGCAGCCACGGTGATGCCAGCTTCCTCACGGGCTTCTCGCACCATTGCCGTCACAAATGATTCCCCCGCGTCAACGTGCCCGGCAATCAGACTGTACTGGCCATCGGCAAATCCCGTATTGCGACGTCGCAAGAGTAAAATTTTCTCGTCCTGTTGCAGGTAAAGAAATGACGAAGGAATGATGCCGTGCCGTTCCAATGCGTGCAGCTCAATAACTTATAAAAACTCGATTACTTTAGTTACGTCCTTTGCAGCAAAATAGCTTTAAAGGGGTACAACCAACATGGACTACTCAACTGTTTTCTACGAGCCACTTTTCGGCTTCCAGCGCCGTCATGGCGCCAGTCCCTGCTGCGGTGATCGCCTGACGAAAATGGCTATCCTGCACGTCACCCGCCACAAATACACCCTCGACACTGGCATAAATCTGATCGCGGGTATGGATGTAACCACTGGGCAAAATTTCAAGTTGCGGCTGACCAGCTTTGTTCACCAGATAATTCGTCACCGGGATGTGGCCAATCGCCATGAACACGCCATCCAGGTTGAGGGTTGATTCGGTCTGGATTTGTTTGTTCAACAGTTTTACCCCGCTTACTTTGGGTTCACCCAGGATTTCCAGTACTTCGGCATGCAAAATGATTTCAATCTTGGCGTTAGCTTTAACTTTTTGCACCATGATTTTGCTGGCCCGGAATTCATCACGCCTGTGAATCAGATAAACCTTGCTGGCAAACCGGGTCAAAAACGTCGCTTCTTCCATGGCGCTGTCGCCGCCGCCAATCACCGCCACCACTTTGCCCCGGTAAAACGGGCCATCGCAAGTGGCGCAGGAAGTCACCCCTTTGCCCCACAACCGGTGTTCAGAAGGAAGGTCAAGCAACCGCGGCCGCGCACCGGTCGCCACGATCACACTTTTGGCCGTATATTCAGTATCACCAACATAGACTTTGAAATTTTGCATTTCACCAAAATCCACCGCGGTGACGTTTTCGAAACGAATTTCAGTGCCAAAACGTTCCGCCTGTTTGACCATGTTCATCATCAAATCCGGCCCCTGAATGCCTTCGGGAAAACCGGGAAAATTCTCAATCTCCGTGGTCGTCATCAGCTGTCCACCAAACTCCACACCGGCAAACAGCAATGGAGCAAGACTCGCCCGCGCCGCATAAATCGCAGCGGTCAGTCCAGCTGGTCCCGAACCAATGATAATAATATTGCGTTTATCCATGATCTTCTCCCCTATATGTGCCCACCTTACCAAATTCCTCTATGCTTCGCAAAATCCTGCACCAGCCGCTCAACGTCGGCAGCGGTTGTCGCCAGCATCAGCGCCATCTTCAAATCCTTGGTATTGTCATACCCGCGCAGATAATACACAAAATGCTTACGCATGGTGACAAAGCTACGGGCGTCGGCAAGGTGCCTTGCAAACAGTTCCAGGTGGCGCGTCATAGCCTTGAGCTTAAGCCCAAGGTCAGGTTGCGTTGAAGCAAAAGCTTCAGCAAAGCAATACGGATTCCCCAATGCCCCGCGTGCAACCATAAACCCATCCGTACCATACTGTCTTGCTCTGACTCGGCCATCCTCAAGACTGCTGACGTCGCCGTTGCCAATAACCAACACTCCCGCCTCACGCGCAAGCTTGGCAGCCTCCGCAATCGCATTCCAATCTGCCGTGCCGCTGTACATGGCCGTTCGCGTGCGACCATGCAAAGTCAGGGCAGTTATCCCAGTCTCCAGCAATGACGGAATCCAGGTGCTGACTTCATTCTGGCCGAAACCAATACGCGTCTTGACGCTAACCGGAAGTCCTGCAGCGCCGCGGATCGTTGCCTTGATCAGCTTGACCGCAAGCCCTGGCTGACGGATTAAATCCGCGCCCGCACCCTGGGTCACGATGATCCGCTCAGGACAGCCCATGTTGAGATCAATGCCGTCAAACCCCAGTTCCGCCACCAATGCCGCCGCGCGCTCCATATTGTCTGGATGCGCACCAAACAACTGCGCGACGATCGGCCGTTCAGCTTCAGTGAAGCGCAAAATTTGCAACAAATGCTCTTTGCCCACGGAACAAAGTCCATCGGCCGAGACAAACTCCGTGACCAGGACATCGGGCTTGGCAATTTCAGCCACCAGCGCACGGTAAGCAGGGTCGGTGTAGCCATCAACCGGGGCAAGTATTGAAAATGGTTTAGTTAACAGTGACCAAAAATTCTGCATGAATATTTCATCTTAGGAGCGAGACTTATCTACTATACATCAAGCTGTCCAGCTCCCAGCATACCGTCATTATTGATTGTTTAGAATCCATCGCATGGCATCGGCTCTGGTGGCATTCGTCAAGTTTAAATCGTACATTTCAAGAGCATATGGACGCTGCGCTACTGGCAAATTTTGATCCCTAGAAAAATCAACAAACCGATTCCAAAGCGCTTTTGATTGGGTATTAAATTGGGAATAGATTTCTCTGGCCGCAGCAGCATCAATCGCATACTGCACAAGCGCAGCAGGCACTCCACTTTCTCCAATCCGTCGAACACGCTCACGTTGCACATCTTCTTGCAGTTTGATTTCAAACTGCTTCCACAGTATCTCCCGATAATATTCTCCCGATTTATAATTAGCACGAATGTTCACCTGATCTTCATTGGCAGTTACGTTGAACTCGATACTGGCTGCGGCTGTCATGGCAGCTGTCATCAAAGCATTGCTCTCGGGGTTATAATCAGGATGTGATTGCCTTAATTGGCTAATTGTCTTGCTCATCAAAGGATCACGTATCAATTCGCGCTTGGCTTGTTGCCAAAAAGCCATAACAAACTCAGAATTTTCCACCGCAGCACGGGCATCATTTTGCCAATCAATTGTTCCTTGTTTATAGGCATCTGCTTTACGAGCAGACTCCTGATCTCCACGGGTAGCTAGCCTTTGACCTTTGGTTTGCTGAGCCATTGCAGCAACTGTATCTCTCATCACCGCTCCGTGTTGGCGGAGTCTTACCTCGGGCGGAACCACGTATTCAGTTACATTCCTTACTATCTCGTCATAAAGCTCATCCAGTTGCTCTGTGCTGTTTGCCTGCAGAGCATTAAACCTTCCCAACTGGCTTATGGCCAGATCAGTCGATTGCTGCACAATGGTTGCAATTTCACTGGTATACAGTCCTTTTTGACCTTGTGCTATTGAAATTGCAGACATTTTGGCCTCGATTTCAGCACGATGCTCCTTCATTTCCCTTTCGCCCCGGGTTAGTATGCGGACTTTCTTGCGAACTTTATTAATACGCTCTTCAGCTGCCGTTGCAACGACATCGACAACAGCATTAAGCTCCTCGACAGCGCTCTCAAGTTTATTCAACCCTCCGTTTAACGTATCATCAATTCTTTCAGCAATACCTGTCAATTTGTCCATGAAACCCATTCTTTTACCTCCAATATATTTAAGTTTTACTGTTTTGACTGACTACTGACTATTGATTAGTTAATTATTATACCACTTTTTGCTTAATTATTAAGGAAAAGGAGATCCCCTACCAAAAACACCTTATGGCAACACCTCAAATCTTCTAGCTTTTCCCCAAACCCTTGTGCTATAATCTCTCCGCTTGTCCTAAATTAAGCCCGAGAATAACATGAAGAAAGACATTCATCCCAAATACATGGAAACCAAAATCGTCTGTGGTTCCTGCGGCAATACCGTCATCACCATGGGCACGCAACCCGAGATCCATACCGAACTTTGTAACAAATGCCATCCTTTTTTCACGGGCAAACAAGTTCTCGTGGATACCGCCGGCCAGGTAGACCGTTTCCAGAAGAAAATCGACTCTGCCAAAAAAATCGCTGAGAAATCCCCCAAAAAAGTGGTCAAAAAAGTGACCGCCGCCAAGGAAGAGCACAAAGAAGAATCCAGCGAAGAGCTGCTCAAACGCATCAAGGAACAACTGCAGGCTGACGCCATCAAAAAAGGCCCCAAAAAAGTCGTTATCAAAGACGTCGCCGAAGTTAGCGATGCTCCACCGCAAGCCTAGCGGACTCCTCTTGAATTCATTAAAAACTGCTTCTCCTGACTCTATAGGAGGGCAGTTTTTTTATACAAAACATCGCTCTAGCGCCGCAAACGATTGACGAACTACAACCTTCCACTTATGCTTGTTTCAACTTATTAATGATTCACCCCATGTTCGACAAACTGCAAACCATCCTGACCCGCTACAACGACGTCCAGCTCGAACTCGCTGAACCCTCAACCATGGGCGACATTGGCAAAATCCAAAAACTCGGCAGCGAACTCTCGGACCTGCGCCCCATGGCCGAAAAAATTACCTATTACAAACGCGTCCTGAGCGACATCGAAGGCGCGCTCGACGTGATCAACACTGAATCCGACACCGAATTGCAGGCCATGGCCAAAACCGAACTCGAAGAACTCAAAGCCAAACAGCTCCAGCTGGAAGAAGAGCTCAAAGTCATGCTCCTGCCCAAAGACGTACGCAACGACAAAAACGTGATCATCGAAGTCCGGGCAGGCACCGGCGGCGACGAAGCCGGGCTCTTTGCCATGGAATTGATGCGCGCTTACATGAAATACGCCGATATCCGCGTCTGGCGCTCCGAAATCCTCTCCCAAAGCGAAAATGGTGTGGGTGGAATCAAGGAAGCAGTCGTGGCCATTTATGGCCAGGGCGCGTTCAGCCGGCTCAAATACGAAAGTGGCGTGCACCGCGTCCAACGCGTGCCTGTAACTGAATCCAGCGGTCGCATTCACACTTCCACGGCTACTGTACTGGTCATGCCCGAAGCCGAAGAACTGGACCTGCACATTGATCCCGGTGACCTCAAAATCGACGTTTTCCGCGCTGGCGGCCATGGCGGACAGGGCGTCAACACCACTGACTCAGCTGTACGTATGACGCATATCCCCACCGGACTGGTGGTCAACTGCCAGGACGAACGGTCCCAGCTCAAAAACAAAGCCAAAGCACTGAGTATCCTGCGCTCCAGACTCTATGATCTGGAACAACAAAAAATGCAGCAGGAACGCAGCTCCGAACGCCATAGCCTGGTTGGTTCCGGTGACCGTAGTGAAAAAATCCGCACCTACAATTTTCCCCAGGACAGGATTACCGACCATCGCATCCACCTCAGCGTTTCCAATATGCCGGATTTTCTCTCCGGTAACCTTGACCGTGTCATCGACCCCTTGATTGTGGCGGAACAGACCGAATTACTCAGTCAGTCAGGAGGCAACAAATGAGTTTCATCAACGAGATCCGCACCGAAGCAGATCCCAAACAAAAACAAAACAATGCTCCCAAACCCGAACTGGTTAGAGACGACCAAGGCCACTGGACACTGATCGAAAAAGCACAGGAAGAAAATCACCTGGACGACAAAATCAAACAGGTCACCAACCTTGGCCAGATGGTGATGGCCAATGTCGTTGCCCAAAGCGCCATCCTGCTCGCCCAGGCTGGTATCAAGACCTCGCGCCTTGACGCCGAAGTGCTGCTCATGTCCTGCCTTGGCCTCACCAAAGAACAACTGGTCAAAAAGTGGACCGAAAAAATTACCGAAGCCGACTACACCAAATTCCAAATCCTGCTGGCTCGCCGCATGAAACGCGAACCCCTGGCATACATTGCCGGTAACAAGGAATTCTACGGCATGAGTTTTATGGTGGACAATCGCGTTATGATCCCTCGACCAGAAACCGAAACCATCGTTGATCTCGCCATTCAGACGATCAAACAAGGGCAAAATGTCGATAAAAGTTGTGCGCTTGTCGACGTTGGCACGGGTTGCGGCAACATCGCTCTGGCCATTGCCAAAAACGCCAATTACATTAAAATCTATGCCACGGATCTGGCCACAGAAGCGCTGGAAATTGCCAAGATTAACGCCAGACTGCTCAAACTTGATCAACACGTGGCTTTTCTGCACGGCGACCTGCTTTCACCCATGCCTTACCCGGTTAACATTATTGTCGCCAATTTGCCCTACATTCCCGACAGTGTCTATGACAAACTGGAACCTGAAATCACTGCCTTTGAACCCAAACGCTGCTTCACCGCTGGCGCAGACGGACTGGACGCGTATCGCAAGCTGCTGGCCCAAACCCCGCAATATCTGCTCAAAGGCGGCGCCATGATCATGGAAGTTGCCCCCTATCAACTCGAAAAACTGCGCACCATCATCCTGCAGTACATGCCCAGCAGCAATATCGAATTTCCCATGCTGCTCTCCAACCCCGGCATTGTGGTTGTTCACGCCTAAAAAAGAACCAATATGAGCACACTCAAAGCATTAGCTTTAAACGGCGCCTATCACTTACAAAACAATGGCGTGGTGGTTTTCCCTACCGACACTGTCTATGGCATTGGTGCGTCACTGGCCTCACCTTTTGCGATTCGCAAGCTGTATGAAGTCAAGCGTCGCTCCGATGACATGCCAACCGCCGTGCTGATTTCCTCGATTGACCAGATTCAATACCTGTCGGACCAAAAATTATCCCCCGAAGCCGAAAAAATCCTGCTCAAGTTCTGGCCCGGCGCGCTGACGATCCTATTGCATCGCCGACAAGACAGCCAATACAATATCGGGCTAGACCTGATCTGTGGCGACAGACCCAAGATCGGTATTCGGCTGCCCAACCACGCCCTCACCCTGCAACTGATCGAACTCAACAAGAATCCCGTTGTCGCCAGCAGCGCCAACTTCAAAGGTGCTGAGCCACCCCAATCATACAACCAGATCGATCCTGAATTCCTGGAACAAGTTGACCTGGCCATTGATCACAAACTGGGATCTGGCACAGCCTCTACCGTCATTGATCTCACCACAACGCCGTTTACGCTGCTGCGGCAAGGTGAAATCTCAACCGTGCATTTGCAACAGCTGCGTGAAATCAACTTCACGGACGACTAATTGGACAGCACAATATTGTCATACAAGCGAACCTTGTCAGCATAGGCTTCCACCAGCAGCACATCGCTGTCTTTGGCTTTGTCCAAAACCAGTGAAAGCGTTTTGGCATCCACCACCACGACATAGGCGATGGTAAAACCAGGCGCATGTTGTTCGATCACCTTACGCGCAGCCGCTTCGATCAGTCGTGCATCATGCACGCCATTCTCAAACGTTTCGTTGCCAGTTTTCACCGCAGCCGAAAGTGCCGTTGCTTGCTGTTTTTGTTCAGAAGTGAGCAGTGCATTCCGCGAACTCATGGCCAGTCCCGAAGGCTCACGTACGATCGGCAGCATGTTGATTTCCAGCGGAAAGTTCAAATCATGCACCATCTGCCTGATCACCGCGACCTGCTGAAAATCTTTTTGGCCAAAATACACCCGATCCGGCATGACGATATTGAATAATTTGGCACAAACCGTGGTGACGCCGCGAAAATGTCCAGGCCGGAACTCACCAATTAAAATTTTGGATAAATTTTCTACTTCCACGTGCGATTGAAATGAATTTCCATAAAACGTCCTGGCGTCTGGCATAAAAATTACATCACAGCCAGCCTTGTCCAGTAGCTCAACATCACGTTCGGCATTGCGGGGATAGGTGTCAAAATCTTCATTAGGCCCGAATTGTAGTGGGTTAACAAAGATGCTGACGATGACTTTTTTGTTTTGTTTGCGGGCTGCACTGACGAGGCTGAGGTGGCCTTCATGCAGAAAACCCATGGTCGGCACCAATCCGATACTGTCACCTTCTTTGCGCCAATAACTAATCATTTCCCGCAGCTGCGTAGCTTCGCCAATTACCAGCATATCGCCTCCAGGTTAGGAATAACTGTGGTCCGCGTCCGGGTATATTTTTTCTGTCACCTCAGTTATATAGGATTTTACCGAGTTTTCAACCTCTTTTTTTAAATTTCCGAATCTTTTGAGAAATTTTGGGGAAAAATCATCATAAAGTCCCAGCATATCCTGCAGAACCAGAATCTGCCCGTCAGTTTCTACTCCCGCGCCAATGCCGATGGTCGGTATCGAAAGTGACCGGGAAATTCCACCCGCCAAAGCGGTGGGCATAAGCTCCAGGACAATCATGCTCACCCCGGTCTTTGCTAATGCCAAAGCGTCAGCCTTGAGCTGCATGAATCCCACTTCATCCCTTCCCTGAACCCTGATTTTCTCGGCCGTTTGCGGCAAGTGCCCAAGATGACCAACCACGGCGATGCCATTTTCAATTAAATATTGAATTTGCGGCAACATTTCCCGGCCACCTTCCAATTTCACGGCCTGGGCCCCGGCAACGATCATTTTTTGCGCATTTTCCAGCGCCGCCTCTGGATTCTGATAAGACTGATGTGGCATATCCGCCACCAGCAGCCCGCGCGTATACCCTTTGGCCACCGCCGCAGTGTGGGCGGCTATTTTCTGCACCGTGACGGCGTGCGTATTTTTCTCCCCAAACAAAACCATGCCAATACTGTCCCCTACCAACACGACGTCAACGTCTAAAGTATTTAAAATTTTGGCAAAGGTGTAATCATAACAGGTTAGTGCAACAATTTTACGTTTGCCCTTGAGGGCCTGAATGTCCGAAACAGTCGCCATGTTAGTGTATTACCTGCTGTAATTGACTGATCATATCCCTGGCGTCACGATAATGGATCACCTGCCCGACAATCAGCGTCAGTGAAGAGGACAGCTTGGCATCATGACGACAGAGTGCAATGATTGGCTTGTCCAGCATATTGGCCCATCCCAATTCAATTCCCACTCCAGTCGATGGAAAAGTAACTTCGGCCAACACCAGATCTGAACGGCGGATCGCTGCATTGGTATTTACAGGTTCAGTTTTGTCCACATGCGGCAAGATCAGTTCATGCATACTGAACGTGTGTTGCAGAGGCAAGTACAATTCGTGCTGAAAATCAAAAGCTGACGCGTGTGCAACAAAAATGACCACCATGTCTCCCTTCAAATTTGCGGCTAATCACCATTGGAATGCCTATCTGCCAAGGCTCCAATGACCGTCGCCAGACTTGCTTGCGCTATCAATACAAAACGGAAATCGTGATCACGTCCGGAACGCATGATCATGGTTTGCATTTGCTTGTTTTCACTCAATCGACCCACCACCATTGCTTCATCCAGACCAAACTGTCTGGCCTGCCCCATGGCAATCAGTGCAACCGTTTCCGCGATCAGATGGATAAGCCCGGCGGCAATGTCCGCACGCGCATTATCCGCTTTTTTCAATACTTTGCCAAAATGCGACGCGACCACATCACCCGCAAGTTTCCCAATGCTGCTGCCGACAATATCAGCAATCGTTAAATCAATCTGATCGGCGTGACCCAATCTGGCCAAAGCGGCTATCTTGTCATAATCCTCTGTGCCCAGGAGCAGTTTCCCCAATCCAAGTAATGTTCCTCCGCCCACCGCAGAACCACCCAAAAAAGTTGACTGTTTGCCATCGTCATAAATCATCGCCGTACCAGTTCCCATGCACACGCCCAGCATGGGCTTTGCATAATTTGCCAGCTTACGGATACCGCTGGCGATTGCCGTAATTTCGCCAATCTTTCGCAACGGCGTGGCAGCGACTGCGTCCGCCAAAAAAGCACTGCGTCCACCCGTGGCAACCACTTCATCCAGTCTGCCCAGATTCAGCTCAACGAGCAGCAGCTTCAGACCAGCATCCGAACAGGCAAACGTGCCACTCGGGAAATACCAGGTCTGTACGATCTCTCCATCATCCTCCAAAGCCACATCCATCACACTCGCGCCAAAATCAATACCCAGCCGTTTCAACGTTTGCCCGCCTTTCTCAGTGCAACGATACGATCAAGAATTCTATCGGCCACTTGTTCTTTGAACATCTCAGGCAAGTCTTCAACGCTATCTTCGCCAACCAGTATCACTTGATTGCGTTTGCTGGCTAGCGCCTTGGTCGTATTCAGCACAATTAAATCCGCACGCTTCGCCTTTAATTTGCGTTTGGCTTCCACGGTATCCAAAGTGGATTCCAGTGCAAAGCCGATGATTGTCTGGGTTGCGTTGCGGCGGTTACCCACATCCGCTAGAATATCTGGATTTAGGATCAATTTAAGTTCCATGGTTTTCGTTTTGCCGCGCTTGAGTTTGGTGACAGAGGCCGCCTCAGGCCGGAAGTCACTGACTGCCGCAGAGGAAATAAACACATCTGCCACATCAATTTTGGCCAAAACTGCCGCGTGCATGTCGATTGCCGTCACTACTTTTGTTACTTTCACTCCCAAGGGCGCTTTGCGTTCGGTTGGTCCGCTGATAAGTTCCACTTCGGCACCGCGCAACCAGGCATTTTTGGCAAGGGCAATACCCATGCGACCGGAAGCATGATTGGAAATAAACCGGACCGGATCGATCGCTTCTTTGGTCGGGCCAGCCGTGACCAAAACCTTAAGCCCACGCATGTCATGTGGCGTAAAGTAGTATTCCACTGCGTCCATGGCCTCACCCAGATTGATCAACCGTCCCATACCCACATCACCGCAGGCCAGGTTGCCGTTTTCAGGCATCAGCAGCTGACTGCCCATGGCTGCAAGCTGTTTAAGGTTGCGTTGCAGCGCAGGATGCTCCCACATACGGGTATTCATGGCTGGTGCGATCATGACCCGTTTGGGATTGGTGGCGAGGTAAGTGGTACTCAGCAGATCGTCGGCAATGCCCCCGGCAGCCTTGCCAATAAAATTGGCGGTCGCTGGCAACACCAGCAGCAGGTCACTTTTGGATAAGTCCAGGTGTTTATACGACGCACCCGTCCCAAAATCATCCACCGCCACAGTTTGCCCACTTAGGGAAGCAAACAATTTGGGTGAAATCATCTCCGTCGCATGCCGTGTCAGCACCACGTGGACTTCGGCACCAGCCGAACGCAGCAACCGAACCATGTCGCAAGCCCGATAAACGGCGATACTACTTGTCACCCCAAGTGCAATATGCTTGCCTGCCAAGACATTCATCCCAAACCTCATCGTAAGTTTAGCATCCAAACCCAAAAGTCATCCCGCGGGTGGGGATGACTTGAAAGAAAATCAATCAGGGCAGCAGAGAGTTGAATAAATCCTGCGGTGAAAGCTGTTGTTTCTGGGTCACGGTTGGTGTGGTTGTCGACGCTACTTGCCTTTTTTGCAGCGTCACATTGACGGTTTTGCTGGTGTATATGGGTGTCTTGCTATTGGGATCATCAGGATGCTGATAAGTGACAGAGACCACATCATCCACCTGGAATTTTTGGATTATGGCAATCAGGTTATTGGTTTCGTCCAATGTGTTGTCGTTAATTTTGGTGACAATATCGCTTGCCTTGATTCCCGCCTTGTCCGCAGGTCCGCCACTCACCACGCTGCTCACATAGGCGCCGTTGGTCACTGGCAATTTGTTGACCGAAGCAAGGTCCTTGGTTATGGTCACATACTGAACTCCCAGGTAGGGACGGATAATCGTGCCATTGAGCAAATAGCTCTCCAGCGCCACTTTGACATCATCAATCGGAATAGCAAAGCCAATATTCTGAGCGGAACCGGCAATGGCGGTATTAATGCCAATCACCTGGCCCAGTACATTCAAAAGTGGGCCACCACTGTTGCCGGGATTGATCGCGGCATCGGTCTGCACCATGTTGACCAGAGACTCTCCCGTCTGGCCAAGCGTACTGCTTACGTCAACTTCGCGACCCAGGGCGCTGACCACACCGGTCGTGACCGTGTTGCTGAACTGGCCAAGCGCATTGCCAATGGCAATAACTTTCTGGCCCGGGACAAGGCCAACCGAATCTCCCAGTGTGAGCTGGCTGACCTTGGACGGGTCAGGGAAAGTCACTTTGACAATGGCCAGGTCATTGACCGGATCAATGAAAATATTCTTGGCATCCAAAGCAATGGTATCACCTGAACTGGTGATGACCTGATAACTGGCTGTATCCTGCACCACATGCCGGTTGGTTAAAATCAGCCCCTTGGCTTTGTCGATAATGAAACCGGTACCCGATTCCTGCCCCGCTGACGAACCCTGATTAAAAAAGAAAGATTGCGTCGTGGACTGAATCGTACCGACAATGCTGACCACCGCCGGATTGGCGTCTTTGGCCACCTTGGTCACATCGGATTCTTCCTGAAGAGTCACCTGCGACACACTTTTGCTGCTGGGGGCGATATTGACAGTTTGCAGCAAGTCACTGATCGGCTGGAATTTTTTGATCACATTGGGATTTTGCATGGCATAAAAAAGCAATGCCCCGGAGGCCAGTACACCGGCTACCCCACCCACGACAATACTGAGCAGAGCGACAACAAAAAGCGAAGGACCGCGACGTGATTTGGCAGTTAGTGGTGGCGCTGGTGCAAAAAGTGGAGGCAACGGGGAGCTAACGGGAACGGTAACGGGCGGAACAGACGGAATGGGATTGGGATTATCCATGTTGGTTTCTCCTTATGTAGCACTAATCAAAGTGTGGTATCCAAACAACCTGACTTAAAATAAATATTAACATCATCATGGTTACAACGAGGTGCTCGATCACGACATACCGGGTGAGCGTTTTCTTGAAGTAATTCTGGATCAGGCCCATCAGCAGGTAAAGCCCAATCAACATGATCACCCCAAGCACAAAGTGACCGACCGGCCACAAGCACAGCAGTAAAGCAAGCACGCTTTGCCAAAAAGCCGTAAATGCCGCATAAAACAGTGAATACCTCACATTGCCGCTGTTCCACCACAACATCGCCTGCAGACCGATCAGTGCCGTGAACCCAAACACCAATCCCATCAGCAGCCAAATCGGAAAACCCTGATTAAATAAAAAACTGTAGCCCATGTAGCCGGTAAACAACGACAGGATATTGAGGACCACACGCCCGACGTGGGTTGGCAGACTCTGGTATCTTTCCAGCGCACTTTGGGTGATGAACATCAGATAAAACAGCGGAATGTCAGCAATGACCCAGGCCCAGGCAAACAGCATCAGCCGAATCTCGTGCAGGAAAAAAAGCATCGCCCCGTAGAGCAGCACCGGCAAAATCGGCAGCGCATATACCTCCAGTTTGTTCAGTGCAAAACGACGGATCGGCACTTTCATCACCCACAGGCTGGCAATCAGTGGCAACAACAGCAAAGCCGCAGCGAGTACCACGACCTGTGGTTTATCAGCACTCAGGAACAACGCCAAACCAGCGCTCAGCACAAATGCGCTCGCCAGAGCTTCGGTACGGTTAACTTTCTTGGTCGTGACTTGGGTGTCTGTCATGTGGCTCGAGAATAAACATAAAGCGGAACTATTATAGCGTGCGCGAAAATTTGTGAAAGTGCTATTTCAAGGTGACTGACCCAGGACTTTTTGTTTGATAGTCCAGGTCTGGTCAGTGTAAAACTGCACCAGCACGTACTGGTCTTCGCCCGGATTGTCATACTTTCCGGCAGCCCCCACGACCGTGAGCGGAATCCCGCCCTCCAGCGCATATTGCTGAAACAAGTGCATTTCACCGGCCACAACTTGTCTCACGTTGTGCTTGAGTATCCAAGTCTGCAGCCGTTTTTCATCGATGGCACCTTGAGCGGTTTCCTGCATGGTATGCATTTTGAACAACGGATGACTGGGAGGATGGTGCAGCAGGACAAAGGTCGTCAGGTTGCTGGGAAGCTGATCCAAAAACGTCCACTGCTGAGTTGTCATGCCGCGAATCAGGTCAGCATTGTCAACCAGGACAAACTGCAACCCATGTGCCATGAACGACTGGTAATCCTTACCAAACGCTGGTGTGAAATACTTTAACCCCTTGCCCGTCACAATATCGTGATCGCCGGGAACAGCGTCATAAGGTATACCCAAACCATCAAACTGCGCTTTGGCAATTTTGAACTCGTCACTTCCACCCACTTTGGTCAAATCACCGACATCGATCACGAATTCGGGTTTGTCGGCCTGAATTTGCTTCAAGAGCGCCGGAAATTGGTCGGTATCACCATGCGTATCGCCCAATACCACGAAACGCCAGACTTCCGCTGGTTTGGGTTTGGCCGTGGTCGAATTTACACTCTGATCAACTGCAGTCGCAGAATTCCGGGGATTGTTCTCCGCTTGCGTCGAACAACCCGCAAACAACCCTACCGTCAGTAGTGCCAACCCCAAAACACGCTTCCCCATTCCCCTCTTCCCACTTTATAACTTTAAAACTCGATTCCCTTCGTTAAGTCCTCCGTCCTGTCCACCGAAGCCATGCGAAGGTGGAAGTGCCTGGGCGAAGGAGGATTATAAACTTCGTTTCCGTCTCTTACATGGCCCTGAGCCGTGCAATCCGGTCCTCCAAGGGTGGATGGGTGTCAAACAGGTTATTCAGCGAGGATTTGTGGTCCTTGAGCGGATTGGCGATATAGAGATGCGACGTTGCCTTGTTGGCTTCCTTGAGCGGCGCCGGGTCTCCACCAATTTTTTGCAGTGCGCTCGCCAGACCTTCGGGATAACGCGTGATCAGGGCAGCCGAGGCATCGGCCAGGTATTCACGCTGACGCGAGATCGCCATCTTGATCAAGGTCGCAATAATCGGTGCCAGAATCGCCAGCAGAATTCCCAGCAAAAGAAAAACAACTTGCAATCCACCCCCGTCATCACCATTACGATTGCTCCGACGACGCGACCCGCCAAACATCGTAAACCGCAACATCCAGTCGGAAAGCAATGCCACCACACCCACCAGCACAACCACCATAGTCATCATGCGCGTGTCGTAGTTTTTGACGTGAGATAGTTCATGCGCCAGTACTCCCTCGAGTTCACGTTTTTCCATTTTCTGCAGTAACCCCGTGGTCACACAGATGGCGGCATGCTGGGGATCGCGGCCCGTAGCAAAGGCATTGGGCGCACTGTCGTTGATGATGTAGAGCTTGGGCATAGGCAACCCGGTCGCGATACAGAGATTTTCCATGAGGTGGAACAAATCCCGGTCGCTTTGCAAGTCCACTTCCTGGGCATGTGAAATGCTTAAGGCAATCTTGTCGGAATAAAAATAACTGATCAACGCCGACACCGATGCAAACACAAAAGCAATCGTCATCCCCGTCGCAGTGGAACCCATGACCTGCCCAAACGCCCACCCGATCGCCATGATCACTAGCATGAACACGGCCATCAGCAGGTAGGAATTGCGTTTGTTCTGGGTGATATCATTGTAGATCGTCATTTTTCCATACTCCTATGCTTGTGACTTTAAGGTGCAAGTACTGTAACACTTCGCTTTTACCGCTGCAAACAACCAGCGCGGCATACTCATACGCATCATCCCATCCATAAATTAATTAACATTTATCAAGTTTTTGTGGAGGTTTCATGAAGGGTTGCAAGCTTTATTTCGTCCCCAATCGGATTGCTGCACAAATCATTTCATTGAGCGGCACGGCAATCCCTTGCTCTTTGGCCAACCTGACCAACGTGCCATGAATGCCTTCCACTTCAGTTGGTCGGCCATGTTCGATGTCCACCAGCATGGAAGATTTGGAATGCGGATCAGACCTCACGCCAATATTCAGCACCAGATCGAGGACACTGTCGTCCAACGCAACACCCATGGCTTGTGCAACAAGCAACGCCTCGCGGGCAGTACGAAGATACAAATCATGCGCCAGCGGGTCGTCAACAATGCGGCCAATCGAACTGCGACAAACCGACGTCATCCCAGCTCTGGCTACAATCAGGATGAATTTGGACCAGATTTCGGCCATGATCTCTGAGGCATAGACCGCGTTCACTCCCGCCTGTTGCAGACGATCCGCGAGTGCTCGCAATTTGGCATTATTTTGCTTGTGCGCATCGCCAAAAATCATCCGCCGCTGGCCACTGCTCCCGACAATTCCCGCCGCCAACTTTTCACCGATAATGTACGCAACCCCAGGACAAACCTGCGCCTGTGGCAATGCCTTGTGGACAATGTCGGCATTATCGATACCATTTTGCAGCGTCACGATTATCGTCTTAGCATTAACTGCCCGGCGCAAGCTGTCAGCAACCGCAACCAGATCATAAGATTTAACGGTCAGGAAAATCACATCCATCGCTTCCAAGTCGGTACAACTCGCCACAACCCGAGGTCGCGCGACAAAATCACCATCACAATCTTTGACCAGCAGGCCGTTTTTGCTGATAACTTCGCCATGTTCTCCGCGTGCCACCAGCGTCACATCCAGCCCGCCACGAGACATGGCAGCGGCAAAAAAACCGCCCACACCGCCGGCGCCAACGACTGCGATTTTCATCGGGTTTACTCCAGTTACAGTTTTAGGAAATTACTTCCCCACACTCAAGCTGCTACTCGACATGGATGGAGAGGATCCGGTATCCACCGCACCCATGTTAGCAAAAGGCGTTGTCGCAGAACTCCCGCTCGCGGCAGCCGCCGTTTGCATGGCCAAAGTATCGCTGGCCGACGGGCTTTTGGGTGAAGTCAGGGCAATCACCCCGAATACCACCACCGCGACAGCAGCCAGACCCACTGCCAAAAACTTTTTGTCTTTGTTTGCCATAAACAATCCCCAATTGATAAAATTCCCACCACTCTATTGATAGCAGTATTTCATGCACATTTGATGAAGAATCTACCCCCGCCGGAGGATTAACTCCAGACCAAGCTCCTTGGCCTCCAGATGTTGAACGATTTTGCCAGCCACCTCGGCTGGATTCATGTAAGTGTCATAATCAGCAGGTTTTTGTTCATCAAAAAAATGCGTTTGCATGCCGCCCGGATACACCGCCACCACGTCAATGCCAGTCCCCTTCGCTTCTGCCTGCAACGATTCGGTAAACCCACGTACCGCCCACTTGGAGGCACAATAACCGGCCGAAAAAGGACGTCCCGCCAGCGCACTCGTCGAGAGAATGTTGACGATCGTGCCGCTTCCGCCCTGGCGTTTCATCTGGATATAGGCTGCCTTGGAACCATAAATCGTGCCCATGACATTGACCTGCATCATTTGCAGGACTTTGGCCGTATCCAGCACCTCGATTTCGGCATGCGGAATCCAGATGCCGGCGTTGTTGATCCACACGTCAATCCGCCCAAAATGTTCCACCGCCGTTTCGGCCAGCCGCATCACGTCGTGTTCATTGCTGACATCGGCCAGCAGCGCAAACCCACCGGTTTCCTGCGCCACCAATTTAAGATGCTCATGCGCACGAGAGCTCAAGACAAGCTTGGCACCCGCTTTGGCCATCAGGAGCGCCATTTCACGACCCAAACCTTTGCTGGCACCGGTGAGGACAATGACTTTATTTTGCAAGTTCATATTTAAATCCAATTAATCTGCTAAACGAACACGTAATGAAATCAAAACCAAATCCTTAATTCCAGTATTATCAATGGAATGGGTTTTCCCCACCGGAATCTCGACAAAGTCACCCATGCCAACCTCAAACCGCTCCTCGCCAAGTACCATCACCCCACTACCGTCCAAGAAGAGGTAAAACTCTTTGTCCGTCTCATGCACATGCGGTTCCACCACCATACCGGACTTGAGATAGACATGGTTCATGGTCTGGATTTCACCCAAACCGTGTGGTTTGTTGATCAGCACTTTTTTAAACACCGTCTCATGATGCCCGGTTTCGGTCGGGATTGCGGTAAGGTTGATTTTGAGGGAATTTTGGGTGGCAATCACAAATTACTCCGCAAGGTCAACGACAGTACTATTTGGAAGTTTCTTCAAATCCTCAGTCCTGTATTTGAAAGTACAAGTAAGGCTGCCAGTTCCGCCGTTCAAATATTCTTTTTCAAACAGCTTTTGGTCCAACAGTGTTTTGACACCTGGCACCAAAACCCGCGCTGTTCCAATCGGGAGTTTGGTGAGTTCCTCAAATTCTTCCTTGGTCGCCATCCGCAAACTTGAGGTGTTCAGAATGGCTTTGATTTTCTTGTTGTCCAGCCGGCAGTCGCCTCTTTTAACAATCGCCACAAACTGATCATCTGCTTTCATGATCAGTGTCGGGCAGGCATCCGCCACAGTCAAACCGAATAACTTTTGCACTTCCCTAGCATCCACCAGCGCCGGATGCTCCAAAATGGTATGTTCGATATTTAACGCTTTAAGCTCAGTGCTGTAAGCTTCAACCAAGGGATCAATCATGTCACTCCTTAGTATTAATGGCCGAGGTTTTGTTAAACCTCAAATATCAAACCATCCTATTTTGTCTGATCATAAATAGCTTTCAACACAGCCCAGATTTCCGGAGTCCGGGCGCAGATCATCGAACTAAAACCCGGATGCCATGGCCGTCCTTCGCCATCCGTGACCATACCGCCTAGTTCTTTCAAAATGACAGCCACAGCCGCCATTTCATCGTCAGTTTTGAAATAAATCGTACCAAGTGACTGCACTGCTTCCAGAGCGCCACTTTCCCGATCGACAAAACGCATTAATTGACCGTCATACGCGATCGTCACTGGTTTTCTTAACCTCATGTTGGCGTGATCTTGATCTGCATTCTCCTCAGCTCTTCCCATAGCCCAAAACCTATCAATTTGTTGCTGCCTGGGTGCCTCGAAATGAGGGCTGTTATTATAGGTAAATTCGTTTCTTTCGGGCTCCTGCTCCATCGGCTTGCGGCTGATTTCCTGATTGTTTTCACCATACTGGATAACCCATGCCCCCAATCCCTTGATCCCAAGATAGACTTTCCGTTGCATTGGAACAGCAACAATTCCAATCAAAGGTTCCTGGTTTTCCAGGTCCACAATTGCCAAAACCGATCCCCAATCCTCGTCCATACGTGCGATAAAATTATTAGTCCCTTCCACGGGGTCAGCGACGGCAGCTTCACCAACAACGAATTGCGTCAAATCGATTTTGTCTTCTGCTTCTTCACCTTTGAAAATCAATTTGGGATCAATCGCCAAAACAGCCTTCTTGACCGCCGCCTGCATCCGCTTATCTGCCTGTGTGGCAACATCTTTAGCTCCTCCGGCTCCCAATGCCTTGACTTCATAATGCATCATCTCTGGATCATCGCGCCATTTAGGCAAATTAAACGCCAGTGGCACAAAAGAATCCAGAAGTGCATTGGCCTTACGTTCTAATTCACTTTCGGGAAGTTGATCGTTTAGACCGTCACACATATTGGACCTTTGAAGAAAAATGATTCGCGAAGGATCCCTTCCAGCCTAATGACAGGCTTTCAGGGATAAGTTTCACTAAGCTCGTTGACTCACCGATTTCAACTTTATGGCCTGCCAAACGAAGCCTTGGCGTAGTTTGGCGCCCCCAGCAGGAATCGAACCTGCGCGCATGGTTTAGGAAACCACCGCTCTATCCACTGAGCTATGAGGGCGTAAATCAATCATCTCAATGTGCGACTGAATAACTTAAATTACACTCTAACCTGTGATGGAATCGCCATTTCCATTATAGGGTATCCCGTTGCAAACGGGATAAACCTGCGCGCATGGTTTAGGAAACCACCGCTCTATCCACTGAGCTATGAGGGCGTGATGCTTTCACCTACAAGCTGGTACACCTACAAAACCACTGCCTGTCCTTCGTCCTGTCCGCCCTAGCCATGCGACGGCGGAAGCTTCAAAGCGAAGGAGGAAGCTATGAGAGCGTAAATCCTATCGTTTTTGGTCAACGAAAACATTGTACTAATACTGCCTCAACTTGCATAGAGGCAGACAATCCACATCATTACATAACTACTCTGGACTTTATCCCGTCGCTTTACCAAGATTTACAGAGGCTGATTTTGAATCGCGAACGGCATCTCGCACCAAACTCCAGCTGTCACGAAACAAACCTGCAACTTGCGGCCTGCGACTTCCGGACTGTTGGTCCTTACTGGCTGCTTCTTTATCTATTTGTGTTCTAACCCATGCCTGCATCGAATTCAAGATCCTGTCCATCAAGGGTTCTTTGAGATCAAAAAGTTCCAACCAATTAGTGTCTGTATTGAAGTTGTCTAACTCAAAGATAACCATTGCACGTAACTGGGTCATTGCCTGGGCAACCAGCATTTCACTCTGTCCCTGTAGCGCAGCTGGTGAAAAAGTGTCTTTGATTTTCAACCAAACAGGGACAATCTTGTGTTCGAAGTCATGGACATGTTGGTTCAAATCTTGCACAAATTGCAGCACATACTTGCTCGGTCCTTCAATCCTCCTAGTTCCCCGTCGTTCCTGGTCAGGTTGCTTGTCAGATGATTGTAGTGTATCAATACCGCTCTGACTTGCCAGATGCCTCGATAACCATCTTCTAGCATGGCGCATTAGTTCTTGAAAACTAATTACTTTCTCGCCGGCGGGTTGATTGGAGATGATATCGCTGACCAACACTGTCAATTCTTCTCGCCCCAGCTGCGGCCCGGATGGTTCAGTAGACGGTAATAATTCCGCTTCCACTCTGTCCACAACTTCATCCAAACCACCATCGGCATCAGTAAATTCAACATCAGCTGTTGTCGACAAATTGCCAGACTCACCTTCGGACATGTTCAAACGATTGTTTTCGCCCATAAAAAAAGCCCTCAACTAATAATCTAGTGAGGTCTTTCTGTTTTTGTTCGATTCTATTATACCACGGGCATCCTGCAAAAGTTTGGGATACATTTTATGCAGGCGGACATTGGTTATCCAGCCATCGAGTTCCAAGACAGATAGTCCTGCCGCATATTTCATACCTCCTATTTGCAAGTTCTGCCAAAACCGCTGCGCAATGGCTCGTTCCGAAAAAACTTGCTGATACATCCAGGCAAATCCACCCATAAGTTCATCCGGAGTCATATTCGCTGGTTTATGGGTCACATGATATTTTTGATCATGCTTTCCAGCAGGACATTCGATCAAGCGATTTTCCTTATTTAAATTTCGATAGCGAACAGTACCCCGACGGGGTGTTTCAATATGAGGAATTATCGTTATCCCGGCTTCCTTGACAAAATCGACGGTATCTTTGAATACGCTGAGATCCTGTTCATCAGTCCCAAACACCATCGACCAGACGATGGGCAAACCCATTTTTCGCAATTTTGTTACTTTTGACAGGATACCTTCATGTAGTTTATTTTTTGCAGCTGATCCACGTATATTATGGCTAATGTCTTCCAATCCAACGAGAAACGACGCACAATTTCGCGCCATTTTACTAACCAGATCTTCATCCTCCAAAATATCCTGGACTGTTCCCTCACCTACCCAAGCAAGTCCTAAATCATTAATGTAATCAAAAAGCTGATGCAAATAAGCTTTGGGATAGGTACATAAATTTTGGTCAACGAAAAAGATTATTTTCGGACCAGCTTGTTCTTTGATGGCTGCTAATTCAGCCTTAATCACATCCATTGGTTTATGGGAGTTATTAAGCTCAAGGTTAGGCGTAATGCAAAAATTACAACCATAAGGACATCCACGTCCTACTTCTAGAACCTTCAGGAAACTACGGCGAAAAGGGGACAAATTACGATATGAAAATCTCTCATCGAGATAAGGTTCATGGGTAGCCTCCGCCATATCGACAGATTTATCTCGTCTATAGTGGCCCTGTAATTGACCAGCATGCAAATCTGTCAGTATCTGCCGCATGAGTCCTTCAGATTCACCAGAAACAATCGCTAAATCAGGAAAAACACTATGTAATTCTGTTTCCATTACTGTTGCGCCAATGCCGCCAACAATTGTTTTCGACAGGTCTAGTTGTGGCAGTATGTCTTCGATAACATGATCAGCACTGATTTCCAGCATCGACACACCAACCAAGTCCGCTGCTTGAGCCACTGCCAACGCTCGAGGGTCACTGATGTCTAATATCTGGACATTACATCCAAGTGACATTAATTCGCCGGCTACAATTCCTGCACCCAAATGCGGAATCGCTCCAAAGGTACCTTCACGAACACCAGATAGAAGGCGGTTTACGACCTCGAACAGAGCTCCCATCGATTGCATATCAGCAAAGTTGTAGCGATAATCTTGTTTCGTTAAAATTACAACATGATCGTCAAAATTTTCTTGCTCATGCCCTAATTGATTACTGGTATTCTCACAATCAGACTGAGGGAATGCCATTGCTACCTCTCTTTTGGCTTGTAATTTAAACAAGGCATTAATTTTAACAGAAGATGGACCAACCTCATATATCTCCGTTGTTAATGAAAAATCCCCCTTCCCCATTTACGTAAAAGGGGATCGAGGGGGATTTTCTTAAACTTCTCGAACTTCATAACTTTACAAACCTTTGCCTTACAAGAACCGTATCATCAGCAGCGCCACCACATTGATAATCTTGATCATTGGGTTGATAGCTGGCCCAGCGGTATCTTTGTAGGGATCGCCAACCGTGTCACCGGTAACAGCAGCCTGATGCGCAGGACTACCTTTGCCGCCGTAGTTACCTTTTTCGATGTATTTCTTGGCATTGTCCCAGGCAGCACCGCCCGTGGTCATGGAAATGGCGACAAACAGACCCGTGATGATCGTACCCACGAGCAAACCACCCAGGGCTTCTGGTCCAAGCAACAAGCCAACAACAATCGGTGCCAGCACCGGGATAATGGCCGGCAGGATCATTTCCTTGATCGCCGCTTTGGTCACGATATCCACGCAGGCAGCATAGTCTGGCTTACCCGTACCCTGCATGATGCCTTTGATCTCGCGGAACTGGCGACGGATTTCTTCGACAATCTTCATGGCTGCTTTGCCCACAGCCTGCATACACAATGCACCAAAGAAGTAAGGAATGGCGCCACCGATCAGCAGGCCGATGATGACGCGATAATCCGAAATCAAAAACAGAACGGTTTTACCAGAGGCTTTCAAATCTTCCGAATATGAGGCAAACAGCACCAGAGCAGCCAGTCCAGCTGATGCAATGGCATAACCTTTGGTCACCGCTTTGGTCGTGTTGCCCACGGCATCCAACGCGTCGGTCACTTCACGGGTTTCTTCCGGTAGTCCTGCCATTTCGGCAATGCCACCGGCATTGTCAGTAATTGGCCCAAAGGAATCGATAGCCACGATAATGCCCGACATTGAGAGCATGCTCATGGCTGCGATCGCGATGCCATAGAGCCCGGCAAACTGGAACGAGACGAAAATGGCAGCCACGATCACCAGCACCGGCATCAAGGTTGACTTCATGCTGATGCCAAGTCCACTGATGATATTGGTGCCATGTCCGGACTGGGACGCGGAGGCAATTTCCTTAACCGGACCGTACTTGGTCGAGGTGTAGTATTCGGTAATCACCACCATGGCGGCGGTGACCACAATCCCCACCAGTGAGCACACATACAGATTCCAGGTGTTATAAACGCCATTGCCCTTCATGATCCACATCGTGATCGGGTAGAATAGCACAGCGGCGAACACGGCCGCGGCAATCAATCCCTGATAGAGCGCTTTCATGATGTTCTTGTCTTTGCCAACCTGGACAAAGAAGGTGCCCAGGATGGAAGCCACAATCGCGGCAGCACCTAAGGCAATGGGGAAGACCAGCGCGTTAACGACACCAGGGATCACCAGTGAACCGAGCAAAATCGCGGCAACAGCCGTCACAATATAAGTTTCAAACAGGTCTGCGGCCATACCGGCGCAGTCACCCACGTTATCACCCACGTTATCGGCAATGACTCCAGGATTGCGCACGTCGTCCTCGGGAATGCCAGCTTCAATTTTGCCTACCATATCAGTACCCACGTCTGCAGCTTTGGTATAAATACCACCACCCAGGCGCGCGAACACCGAGATCAGGCTGGCACCAAAGCCAAGTCCAATCAAGGCTTTGACGTCACCCGTAAAGGCAAAAAAGCCTGTGACGACCAGAATGCCCAGTCCAACCACCAACAGTCCTGTCACTGTGCCACCCTGGAATGCCAGCGTCAAAGCGCTGCCAAGCCCGGAACGGGCGGCTTCGGCCGTGCGCGAATTGGAACGCACTGCCACATTCATCCCAATGTAACCAGCCAGTGCTGAGGCCGCTGCGCCCAGCAAAAACCCAATCGCTGTTTTCCAGTTGATGCCAAAACCAAGGACAAACACCATCACCACCGCCACGGCACCCACCACTTTATACTGGCGGTTGAGGTAAGCTTCCGACCCTTCCTGGATGGCGTCGGCAATGCGGATCATTTCGGCATTACCGCGCGGTTGTTTCAAAATCCGGGCAATCAGCATGGCGCCGTAGACAATGGCCACAACCGCTGCCGCAACTCCCATCCCCAGCACATACTTGGACTCGAGTGTGGAAAACAGGGACATAAATCCACTCCCTTTGCTATAAATGAGACGATAGACAAAGGCTAAAATAACAATATTCATCCAACTTATCAATAGTAGGACTTTAGGCACATTGACACAAACATGGAGTCGAGGTTATAATTTAGTGAAGTATTAAAAACAAAAAACCAAACCGGAGGCTTCAACCATGCAACTAGCTACTAACCCAGTTTTTCATCAGGACGACGTCATGGCACCACATCTTACGCCAGACCATACCAAGGCACGTATCCTGCTGGTGGAAGATGATTTTTTCCTGTCAGACATTTACCAGACCAAACTGGCTGTTGAGGAATATGACGTGGTGGTGGCCCAGGATGGCCTGGAAGGATTGGAAAAAGCTCAAAAAGAAAACCCGGATTTGATCCTGCTGGACATCATGCTGCCCAAAATGGATGGCCTGGAAGTGCTCAAAAAATTAAAAAGCGAAGCCATTACCAAAAATATCCCCGTCATTCTGCTCAGCAACCTTGGCCAGGAATTTGTGGTCAAAGGCGGAATGAACCTCGGCGCTGTCGACTATCTGCTCAAATCCGATCTCACTCCCCGGGAAGTCATCGACAAGATCAAAAAGTACCTCGACAAATAACGTAGGGGCGTAATGCTTACGCCCATCCCCAAAACACCAATCTGATTTTTCTACAATTTCATAGTTCCCGTTACCCTCATCCTCATTTTTAGCCATTTGGCAAAGATGAGGATTTTTGAACCCTTTGACGGTCACATAATCACTACATTAATTGCAATTATCTATCATGATGGACCGCTTAATGTCATTCCGGGCCTGACCCGGAATCTCACCTTTGACTTAAATGCAGATCCTCAATCGAGTTCAGGATGACATCGGCACACAATCTCTATGTCTTCATCATACTCACACTTTTTGAATGTTTGATGGAGATAAATCTTCCGTTTGCCCTTCCCTCGCCAAAACCACCAACCCTTAGTATAATAGCCCTACGTCCACTTCTAGTTTTGCAGGCAACCCATGTTTTATGACCAGGCTTATATCACGATTACGGCTGGCAAAGGCGGCAATGGTTCACAATCCTTTCGTCGTGCCAAATTCGAGCCCATGGGTGGTCCGGATGGCGGTAGCGGCGGCCAGGGCGGCAACATCGTTTTCAAGGCGAACGCCGCGATCAACACCCTGATCCAGTTCAAATACGACAAAATGTTCAAAGCCGAAGATGGCGGCATGGGCCTCAAACAGAACATGCATGGCAAAAACGGCTCAGATACCTTCATCGCAGTTCCAGTGGGAACCGTGGTCAAAATGGCCGTTAATGAGGAATTTGTGCCTGTCTTTGATTTTACCGAAGATGGCGAAGAGTTCATCGCGCTCAAGGGCGGCCGGGGTGGCATTGGCAACCTGATGCTCAAAACCTCAAAATACCAGGCCCCCAAATTTGCCCAACTGGGTGAACCCTCGGAAGAAGCTGAAGTCGAGCTGGAGCTCAAACTGGTGGCGGATGTAGGCCTGATCGGTCTGCCCAATGCCGGCAAGTCCACGCTGATTGCCACCATTTCCAATGCCCGCCCCAAAATCGCTGACTATCCTTTTACCACCATTATCCCCAACCTTGGCGTCGTCAAATTCCGGGAGCAGGATTTTGTGGTGGCAGACATGCCCGGGCTGATCGAAGGCGCAAGCCAAGGCAAAGGACTCGGGCACCAATTCCTGCGCCACATTGAACGCACCCGTGTGCTGATTCATATCCTCGATGGCAGTCGGCTCGATCCCAAAGTACTCAAATCCGACTTCGTCACCATCATGCGCGAACTCAAGGAATTCAATCCCGCCATTTTGGACAAACCGCAAATCGTGGTGGTCAACAAAATCGACGCTATCATGCCCGCGGATCTGGCCAAAATCCAGGCCAGCAAAATCCTCCAAAACAGCATTGCCAAATTTACGCCAGAACCCCTGCAGTTTATTTCGGCCGCCGCCCATACCAACATTGATCAATTGCTTCAAAGCATCAATGACATCCTCAGAGCCATCCCCAAAAAACTTGACAAAATCACTGGCAGCGAACACATTATCAATCCGCTGCTGGAAGATCCGAAACACTTTGAAGTCCAGAAAGACGGCCACCATTTTTACGTTTATGGCAAACGGCCCGAAATGATCGTGCTGACAACGCCCATGCAAAATCCCGAAGCCCTGCACTGGATGCACGACCGCCTCAAAGCCGCCGGTGTCTACCCGGAACTTATCAAACAGGGCATTGAGTTTGGTGACCAGGTGACCATCGCCGATGTGACCTTTGATTGGGAGTAAATGCGAATCCCCAGTTTGATAATTAGTTATTAGATTTTAGGATTTACCGCATGACCACCGCCAAACTCGTTGAACTGATTATCGGCCTCGCTGACGACAAAAAAGCCGAAAACATCCTCTCTCTCAATATTTCCAAAAAAAGCAGCCTGACCGACTACTTTGTCATCTGCGAAGGAACGTCGGACCGCCAGGTTCAGGCCATTGCCGATAACATCGTGGAGGGGCTGAAAAAAAAGAAAGTCTCGCCGCTCCGCTCCGAAGGCATCGCGACCGGCGAATGGGTAATCTTGGACTACGGTGAAGTCATCGTCCACGTCTTCCAACCCGCCATGCGTCAGACCTACCAGCTCGAAGAACTGTGGAAGACGACCCGCAAGAAAAAAGTCGAAACAGACCAAGAGGTAAACTAATCCGTCATCCTGAAGCTTTGTGAAGGATCCTCACTGACAGTACAAACCCACCATTTGGTTCGTTAGCAGTAAGGATTCTTCGCTCCACCTCAGAAGTTTACACTCAGAATGACTACTTTCTCTGGACGGCTAACCCAAATCTTTATATACTGCGACCTGTACATTTAATTGGCCCGCCACATTCGCACCTTTCTTCTCATAACTCCTTGCTCCATGCTCACTGCTTCTTCATGGGGTTGTAGCTTCCCCACTCCGTTTCGACGAGGCGTCTCCACTTCGGGGGATCCTAGACAGTTGGCCCTAGCCAACTTCGCACCTTTCTTCTCATAACTCCTTGCTCCATGCTCACTGCTTCTTCATGGGGTTGTAGCTCAGTTGGCTAGAGCGCTGCATTCGCATTGCAGAGGTCAGGGGTTCGACTCCCCTCAACTCCACCATAGGTGAAAGTCTGGTTGAAACCGCTCTTGATGAACCCATCAAAGGGCGGTTTTAGCTTATACGACAAGACTTTCCTGCGGTCTACTGTAAAGTTCATGAAGATTTCTCTGATGATACTATCCTTCCCCTTCAAAGTGGTCGTTTGTCTAAGTATCTCGGGCACTTTCTCGATAAGTTCAAGAAACGTTTTGTAGTCCATTATTTCATCTTTCCCCTCTTTTTTCACCCTCTGGATAGCCTGTAGCTCATCATCCAAGCCCTCAGCCTCCCCTTGATACTGTTTGTAGTCACCAGTAAGCTCTTCCCTTAGGCTAGCATCTTTGTTGTCTAGCATGAGCTCCTTGGTCTTTTTCATAAGCTCCTTAGCCTGTACAAGCTTCTTGGCTAGTGTTTTCTCCTGCCCAAGAATTGCTTGTTGCTCTTGGCGTAGATGATTCTCCATATCTCGCACGTACGTTTCATAGATAGATTTTGAAGCTATCTTGTTCTTGTCCAAAAAATCAATGACAAAATCTTCAAGGACTTTACCACGGACTGATTTACCCTTTTGCTTGCACTTCTTGTTGTCGCATCTGAAATAGAAATAATTTGTCTCGTCGCCCTTTTGGTCTTTCTTTGAAGTAATGCCTGTCGCCATCGGTTTCTTGCAGGAGCTGCAAAACACCATCCTCCGAAGAAAATCAGCTCTCGTCTGTTTCCTGGAACCCACCTTATACCGAGACCGGAAGGGATTACCTATATATTGCGTCTTGTTTATCGCTAAAAATTCTTCTTCAGTAACCATCGGAATAAAGTCGTATTCCTCTATCAGGCTGACTGAATCCTTTCCGTATTTCAACACACCAGCATAGATAGTGTCATGAAAGCGCTCTGCCAGTTTCTTTACATTCCATGTAAAGGGTGTATGAGTTTTACCAGCCTCGCCTGCCTGCTGATACCCTTGTTTATTCAAAAAGGCAGCTATATCCTCAATTTTCTGCCCATTCAACCGCATCTGCCAAGCCTGCTTCATCAAAGCAAAGTTATTACCATCAGGGCGTAGAAAATTATACCTGTCCTTGTAGTATCCATGCTTGGTTCTGCTCAGGTACTGCCCCTCTGCTACCCTGTTCTCAATCCCTCGCCTGATGTCAGTGCTTAGCTTGTCGGAGTACTGTTTCGACAGGACAAAAGAAATACCTAGCATCATCTTGCCGTTTGAATCGTTGTCAAAGGTTACACTTGCAAATTTGATGTCTTGGATGATTTTCTTGTCTAGCAGGTCGATAATTTCACCAGCCTCCTTCATATTGCGTGCTAGCCTGTCAGGATGCCATGTAATGATGCCATCATGCTTGCCAGATTTGATGTCATCCATCATACGTCGAAACATCGGGCGTATATCTGGCTCCCTTGCTGATTCCTTCTCTTCAATAATTTCTGACTTCAAGTAATGCAATTCTTTGCTATCAGCAAGCAGTTTACAGGCTTTTACTTGGTCAGGCAGTGACTTTTCTTGATGCTCCTTGCTGTCTGTCGATTTACGAGCATAGATTATGTACTTGAAGTCCTTCTCGTCCTTCTTTATTGCATTATGCCCTTGTTGTTCTCGTAGTATTTCAAGAAGGTTGGGTTTCTGACTTGGCATGGGTATAGACCCCCACTTTAAGAGCTATCTTGCTGACAACAGCATTATACCTCTGATGGCGTATCTTGGTCATCGTTCAACGTTTATCAATACATTTCAGGATGGTACAGGACGACACGCAGCATCGCGATGGTTCTGATATTTCTCCTCGACGAGCCGTGGTGAATGGTATTAGAACGGCTCTCAGAGAGCATAAAGGGCACATCTACATACCAGACATACGGACAGCCTAACCTGATTCCATAAGATTTCTACAGAAAAGCCTTTAGGTGCTACTGTTTGAATTCCTGAATGTACTTTCTAAATACATTCTGAAACAAAACTGTCTTGTCGTATAACCACTTGAAGTATTCTGCTGCTTCAGTTTGTTGAAACACGCTGGATACCGTTTTGGAATGTTTAATCCTTGAAGCAACTGCTGCATCTACCCATTCGGCATGCTCTCCGATGTTCTGTTCAATTTCATCTTTCCGCTCGAGAAGGTATTTATATAGTTCTTTGTTTCGGCTTATGTATAATTCGCAGCCGATAAGATTCTCGCGAGTATTAACTGTAAGAGCAATATGTGCTTCCGAGCTTCCCATGCTCACATCGTACCAGTGTTGAGGACGTGGCGTTTGAAGCCGTATGCTGGCATCATTTTCTCGAACAAAATTTTTAAATTTGTTCCAGAATTCAAGTTGTTGAAGTTTAGTATTCGTAAGCTCGCCATTTGTCGGGCTAGTTTTGATAGCTTTTGCCCATTCGTTAGGGCTAACCATGATTTCAAATTTTGGTGCGGGAGGAGAACCTTGTATCTGCCAAAGTTCAATCTTAATAAGGAAAAAGCTTATATTTTCATCAGTATGCTCGTTTAACCATTCAATTGCTTTCTGATGCTCATCACGAACATCACGAACTATCCAAATAATGATTTCCGCATCGTACCCAGACGCATAAGTAATGATTTTCCCAAGATGGTCGTGGTTTGTATCCTCAAGTTGATTTTCAATGATTATTTTTCTCCCTGATGCTTCTTCTTCGGCAAGTATATCTACGCTGTACTTTCCTACGTTCGCTTCTGTTTTTATCAATTTGATGTCTACACCGATTTCTTCGCTTAAAGCATCAAGATTGTCCTGCTGAGCAAGCCAGCGAGTAAAATCAAGAGCTTCATGCTCCCATACTTCACGCAATTCTACTCGATTTAGTCGTGCCAGCGTTGTTTTCATATAGTTCTATCTCTAAAAGTTAATCATTATGAACTTTGTTCAAATCACAATATCGCTGACTTTTGTGATAGGTGCCATATAGGTCACATCTTCAAATTCCTCAAAGTGCTTACGCCCGCAGTCAATCTTCATTTGTTCTGATGGGCGGAGCTCTTGTCCTTTTGACTTGGTTTCAGCCACGAAATAAACCCTTTTATCCTTTTCAAACACAATTGCCCAGTCAGGATTGTATGTCCCTAGTGGCGTTTGGATAGTGAACCATGAGGGCAGCTTGAAATAGAACTTCACGTCTTCTCTGGAATCCAGGTCTTTGGCAAACTCAGACTCTACTTGATGGTCTACTGGTACATAGTTATATAGGGTCTTCTCTACCTTTTTGACCTCTACTAGATTCTCCAGATAGCTTTCCAGCTCCTGATTCTCGAATAGTTGCATTTCCCATACTTCACTGGCTATTTTTTCGTACTTCACACCATCAACCATCATCTTGGTCAGTGTTGAGTTGATGATATGGGAGGTTATGTCCATGAATTGCTGCGGGTTGATGAAAATGTCTGCCAGCCTACCCGAAGCCTTGATAATCTTGAGAATCGTGTCCTTGGTCAGCCTCGTCTTGTTTTGGATGTCACCTAGCACGTCAGGAACGCTTCCCTTGAACTTTTCCGTCCTTTCATTGACGGTTACTACCCCTGTATCGATACCATGCCTGGTTAGGTCAACCTTGACCTTGATATTTTTGATTTTGGGTGCAGTTATCGCTGCCGTCTTTAGTTCGTTGGCAACCAGTCGAATCAACTCATTGGAATCATAGCTGACCTGGAATCTGGTTTTGACCTTGATTCTATCCCAAAGGCTGATGAAATTTTCATCAAGCTGATAGCCCTTTCTCAATTGCATCTGCTTTCTTTTCCGCTTATCCCTTACCCTGCCTGAAAAGCTGACTCCACATTCTCTCTCAATTTCGGTCTGCAATGACTTGGCAAAGTCCTCATAGCTATCATTGGCAATGACGGTAAGAATGTTGATGTTCTCATCAAAAACCCGCTTTCCGTCCTGATTTACAGAAAGCCTCAAGCCACGTCCTATGGTTTGTCTCTTTTCCCCCTCTGAAGTAATTTCTCTCAGGGTACAGATTTGAAAAACATTAGGGTTGTCCCAGCCTTCTTTGAGTGCGGAATGGGAAAAGATAAACTTTAAAGGTTCTTCCATCGAAAGCAGTTTTTCTTTTTCTTTCATGATTATGGCGTAGGTATCATCATCAGCCTGGGTTGTTCCCTTGGTATCCTTCCAGCCACCCTGTTTGTCTTGAGAAAAGTATCCGTTATGAACCGAATCAGCAGAATGAACCATCAATTCCTGATATTTGGGGTTTCGGGCTATTTCTTTGTATAGTTCCTCGAACCAGAGGGCAAACTTGCCTTTGTTGGGCTTCCCCTCCGTATATTCTCGATAGTTCGCTACACGGTCGATGAAGAATAGAGACAAGACTTTGATTCCCTTGCCTCTGAGTTTGGCTTCCTTCTCAACATGATTCTCGATGGTTTTCCGAATCTGATACTTCATTATCGCATCGGTCATGCCCCCTTGAGACTGCCCTTCATACAACACTAGACCATTGCTGAACGTAATGGATTTAGCCTGAAAGCCTATGTCATTGACTATAAAGCCATCTTTGTACACTTCCCTCTGGTTGGAAAGTCGGTACAAGTCGTCACCGAGCCTTACTGTTACCGCTTTTTTCCCTACGCTTTCCGAATCTACAACTTCAATTTTGAGCTTGGCACTAACTGACTTTGAAGTGGTTTGAAAAGAAACCACTTCTATCAGGGCAGCATTGTGGTTATCCTCGGTTATGACGGAGTCCACCTCTATCTTTTTGACCAAGCCCAAATCATAGGCTTTGACAGGGTCTAGGGTATACACCACGTTGTACAGATTTTTGTGTGTTGCCGAATATCGCAGAGTGCAAAGCGGGTTGAGATTCTCTATAGCCTTTTTGCGAATATCGGTTTCCATGTTTTGCGGTTCATCGACGATGACGATAGGGCTGACAGCCTTGAGGTATTCAATCGGGATACCCCAGTCGCTGTTTTGGTAAATGATGTTTTTGCCAGCTTTCTCGTCGCTGTATTTGGCAAAAGAATCAATGTTTATCACTAGAATCTGCAAGGTGTTGTTGGTAGCAAAGGTTTTGAGCAGATTCCTCTTTTTGGGGTCATAGACCTCAAAATTAAGTGCTGGGTTTTCATACAGCATGGCAAAGTGCTCGGCTGTTATCTCTAGATTCTTGAGCACTCCTTCCCTGATGGCAATGCTAGGCACGACGATAACAAACTTTTTGAAACCATACTTCTGGTACAGCTCGTGGATAGTTCGCAGATACACATAGGTTTTACCTGTTCCTGTTTCCATTTCTATGGAAAAGTTCATTCCATATTGTAAACGACGGCTGAAATCCAAGGGAAAACTTGCAGGAAATGTTGCTCCAGTTGCCACTTCGGATATTGTCAGTTCATTCCGAGTTTGTATTTCATGAAGATTTGCAATGATGGTATCCGGCTCGAGCATGAGCTTATTGCCCACAACAAACTCGCCACCCAGCTGAAGCTCGTCGTCAGGACGCTTTACCTCAAGCTCAAAAACACCCTTGCTCAAAGGCTGCCCTTTGAAAATGTCTACTATGGAATTGATGGCGTCCAGCTGATATTGCTGGCTAGCATCGAATTGAAGTTTCATTACCACTCTATTTTATCTCGAAAATTGGGGTGTTAGTACGAAAATACCCACTGAATTGGTTAAACTGTTGTGAGTCAACAATGAACAATGTATTGATGTCTATTACTTGTTTCGACTTTGCTGTATACACTGTTTTGATGTTTTGGAGCATATTCAACAAAAATGAAGTTTTTTGGTAAATCCGTTCCCAGTTGAAACAAATCTGCCTTTCGAAAATCACCGCCTCTTTTTTGTGAAAATACGTCACACTTGCGTTGAAATCACCTAATTTATGAACTTCTTGAGATGTACCTATTCCTATCCCAAAAGTACTCTTCCCTCCCGCTTGAACTCGAAAGCCGTGTTTGTATGAATTCAGAAAATGTTTATCTTCGGAATAATCAAAAAGGCTCTCTTTGATAATATCCAAATACAACTCTATTTTCCCAGCAAAGTCTCGGATAGCAGTCTTATCTTCAACGCCAAATACCCAATGTTCTAGGAAAAAAGTACTGAACTTCTTGTCAAAACGACTACTTTCAGCCTGATAAAATCTGTTTTGTATCTTTTCAGCTAGTTGACGGTTACTCAAAAAAACGTTGCTCCACAAATCGTTCTCAGTGATTACGAACACATTGATACAAAAAATCTCAATCAGCTGAAGATATGTTGAGTACAGCTCAATAAAATACTTTTTCTTGCTCTTGTCTCGTTTTAGACTTGTGATAGAAGCGACTGCATGGTTTATCTTTCGATTCCATAGTGAAAATTCAATTTCACGATAGTAGTTTTGTAGGTATGGACTCTTTTGCATATACTACACCACCTTGAAGTCTATCTTTGCCTGTTCCATCTGAAGCATGGCATTAGTCTTGAGCTGGTCATTACCACCAAATGACTTATCCAAGCACAGCACTTTTTCTGGCTTGATAGAGACAACAGCATCGACAACCGCCTGGTTGAGCTCATCTTCTAAGCAGACCGCCAATTTACCCCCATTCAACACAAATACAGCCTTACCCCCTATATCCCTTTTCTCAACAGCCACGTTCAAATCTAGCCCACTTTTCAAGATAAGTTCATAAAGCACGCTTTCTTTGATAGCATCAGGATTCGTGTTATCGACAAAGGCTTCCATTTGCTCAAGTAAAACTTCAGCTGACTCTACATCCCCTCGCCAGACCTTGAAATTACTATCTTCCAATTCAAGCACTTTGAATCCAACATCAATCTTTTTTCCATCAAGATTTAGTTTGGATTGTTTCTTTTTTACTATTTCTTTTCCAACCCTCCTGATACGTTCTTTTGCAACATCTGCAATGGTTTTATAGCCTTTTTTAAATGCTTCGCTATCGTCTGCGCAAGCCTCTGGAAGCTGCACTAGAATGTATTTTCTATTACCACCATCCTCATAGTTCTGGGCAATAATCGCATGGGCAGTGGTTCCTGAACCGGCAAAAAAATCTAAAACTATCTCCTCTTGTACCGAATCTGTTGTTAGCTGAATCAAGGGTTTAAGAAGTGCTGTAGGTTTTGGGAAAGAAAAAATTTGAGCATTCCCAAATAGCTCGATTATTTCATTTGTACCAGATTGAGTATAAACATTGTCGATAATTGAAAACATTTTACTCTGTCTTACTTCACCGGATTCATCACGCCAATACTGTTTTGTATGAACTGAGTATCCTTTGTCGGTTTTGATAAACTCAAGCTCATTATTCTTTAATGCTTGTTCTACCCTTTCTTTCTTCCAAAGCCATTGACGCTGAGGGTTAATATACGTTTTGTCTGGTGCTGGTATGGGATAAATCAAATTCTTCCTATCCCCCATGCTTTTTGTCGCTTCCAATGGGTGAGTACGATAGGGACCTCTCGTTTCAAATTTTTCATCTTTGTATTTGTAATATCTTGCGATATTTGCTTCGTCTTGGTGAACAAACAGTGGGTCTAAATGATTAACATCTTTGGAATAAAATAAAATGTATTCATGTAAAGACACTAGATATTTTTCCTTTGAACCACCGCCATACCTTTTTTTCCATATAATGCAGTCTATAAAATTCTCTGCCCCGAATATTTCATCCATTACCAACCGTAAATTATGGACTTCATTATTATCAATACTGACAAAGATAACCCCATCTTCCCGCAATAGATTCCTCGCCAAAAACAATCGTGGGTACATCATTGATAGCCAATTGGAATGGTAATGCCCATTATCTCGGCTATTTTTCTGAAACATACCATCTCGCATCAAATTACCCGATTCGTCTTTTTCACCGATTCTCTTTAGATAATCGTCTTGGGACTCTTGGAACCTGTCTGGATAGATAAAACTATCACTTCCTGTGTTGTATGGCGGGTCAATATAAATCATTTTGACCTTGCCATAGTAGGACTTCTGCAACACTTTGAGCACTTCGAGATTGTCTCCCTCGATGAACAAGTTCTGGGTAGTGTCGAAGTCTACAGACTCTTTTCGCACTGGTTTGAGGGTCGCTGTAGTTGATTCCTGAATATGGCGGTAACAATCGCTTTTACCTGCCCAATTCAAACCATAGCGCTCGCTATCTACATTGACCTGTTCACCCAAAGACCGCTTGAGCCTGATAGGGTCTATTTTCCCCTCGGTGAATACATCGGGGAAACGAGCCTGCAATAGCTCAAATAGCTCCTGTTGTGGGCTATATGAAGTACCGTCCATTTTGGGAAAAGTGGTCATATTCCATCCTTTTTCATTGCATTACAAGACGCTACAGGCATAAACACTCAGTCATTATAGTTTAGTTGTTTTGTACTAAGCAAACAGACAAGTTCATAATTATAAACAATGTTTCGCGGAGAGCGTCCTGTATGGTTATTCCTCTTACTCAATTCTAACAAGGGAATCGAATACTGCGGTTTTTTTGCTCCCATCTCGATATTGATACCCAATTAAGAGGACAAATCCGTTATTCCTCCTAATTACACAGAAAGGTATCCTCCACAGCGGGAGTAGCGGGCAAAACCTTGACATTTCTCGTCAGAACATGCTACCCCCCATCCAACCTTTGCTCGTATGTCCTTCCCCTTTCTTGCCTAATGCACTAATACAAAAAAAGAGCCTATAGGGCAAAGAGAATGCTGTCGCAGAAATAGCACCCACCCCTAGTGCCTCATCCCTGCAACAGATAGTTAATAATTACTAACATTCAAAGATAGTTAATAATACTAAACATTGCCTAAAGTTCATGCGCCTTCGGGCTTATTTGTTCGTAATACCTGTCTGCTTGTGGGCTAATGATAGTTGAACCACTTCTCCCCATTCATCATACGCCTGACCTGGCTTCAGCTTGGCAGGTTGCCCTTGCTCTGACTGCTCCCCTGTTTCTGCCTGTTTAGCTTTATCGTTCTCGACACTATCAACGAAATGGCGTAAAGCAATTGCCAAATTTGCCATATCTTTCTTGATTCTCGGGCTTTTGCTAAGAGAATCACTGCTTTCGACCTTGTTCACCAGAGCATAGATGTACGCTACTACCGCTTTCAGTTCTTCCTTGTCTGATTTGTCCATATTGCCCCCTTTGAGTATGTGAGTACCCTGCCCACCATAGCACACCGCCCCCCTTCTATAAACGCAGCTTATCTATCACAAGCCCTTCTGTTCCCCTGTTGTGCTCCAGAAAGTCCGTCATGAAGCCATTCCAACGGTTTACCTGCTGCCACCTAGTCATCATCTTGCTAAAAAGTTCAAGTATTGTTACCCTATATCCACCATAAAGCTGAACTTAGTGAGTCTTCGAACTTAGTGAAACTTATAAAGTACATCTTAACAAGTCATCGCGTTTAGAGGTACTTATCCATTTCGATCCCTGTAGATTCGTCAGCGAATCGGAAGGGAGCCTGCGGTATCAGTAGGTAGCAACATCGTCATTACTGCGTTCAGCTGCTCACCGTCAGAACGCTTCGCAGGGACTTGTATACGACTCCCCTCAACTCCACCATCCTTCGCTCGAGAGGGTCGGCTATGAAGCGACGAGCTACGGATGGCTCCGCCGGTAAGACAAAAAACGAAGTAGGGCTCCCCTACCCGCATTCTCTGCTTTGGCTGGCTCCGCCATCAAATCATCAACCTCAAAAAAACCACCCCCATAGGTGGTTTTTTGATATCCATTTCGCCGGCCTATTTCTCACCTGCCAACCTTAGCACAGTAATTTCCTCCAAAAGGTACGCTGCAAAAATTTCGATTTGCTCAATCTGCCCACTTATACTCTCAATCACTATATCTTCTCCCTCTTCCATCACATGCAGACCAAGCCGAAAGTCTGCGGTAGCTTTTTGGTAAGCCTTTTTAATGGCCCGGGCAACTTCTGAGCCCGCAGCACAGCTAAAACGGTTTTTGTTTGCCAAGCCATCCGTGACCATCGCACAGAGCGTTGTGTCCTGGTGGTTGTCCATTCTTTGTTGCCGTTCGCTGGCGCGTTGATCAACACCAGATACTGGACTGGCTGCAGTAGCTGATTCATGACTTTGTGCCGTCGCTTGCGCATTGAGTTCTTGTGTTAAAAATCGTTCAAATTGCTCAAACAGAGCAGACTGCCGGCTCGTGGTGAAGATGATCAAGTCAGAATCATCCACTTTCCAAGTAATACCGGGAACCTTAAATTCATTGTTCAAATTCGCCACGACGGCGCGCAAAACCCTTGCTTCAAAGCTATCCCTGTCACAAATAAACGTCCCCTCGCCGCGCAACCCCTGCATCACCATAGAATAAAACATCGCATCGCGCTGATTATTAGTCGTCGCTTTGGGGTCCGTTGCTTGTTCCTGAGAGGAAGCGGGACGAGCAGCTTTAGTTCGAGCAGGGGACTCTTGAGCTACACTTTGCGACAGGGACAATGCGACTTCCCGTTGTTTGACGACGGCTTGTTCCAATGACTGTCGTTGACGAATCTCCACAAACACATCTCTACCATCCACTGTGCCCATGCCCAATGCAGATTGGACGCGTAGGGCTACCTGTTCAGATTTAAAACGAATCGTCGTAGTTGTCAATTCACCGCGGCCCACAGTCAGATATTGAATTCCTGTCCAAATACTGATATCCAACCTTGGCAACTCGGCTTGCTCTGTAATGGCGGGTCGAGACTCAACAGAACTGGTTGTTAATACTTGTGGGGTTGATGCTTTCCGAAATTGTTCTTCAAGTCCGGCTTTCAACCTTTCATAATCCCCATAAGGAGCATAGAGCGTGCCATTTACCGCTTTTCCCATCCCCAATATTTTGGCGGCGCTCTCAGCTTCAGATTGGGAATTGAACAAAGCATGGCAACTTCCCTTTTTTGCATCATGGTCCAAGTATACTCTTGCCTCCTCCCATCCTCTCGCATCGATACCCGCTGGTTTTATTTCTGCACTCGACAAAGTAGCTGCACCGGCGGTTGGTTCGGCCACCTGTTCTGCCTTTTTGTCGACGATCATCTTGCCTGAGATTCCATAGTCCTTGGGATCCAGTTTCAATTTATGCCGCAGCAAATTGGCTTCCAGAACCGACGCACAATCATGCCGACCAGTCCGAAGCAACTCATTCTTGACAGTCTGCAGACTTTGTTTATCCCATCCGGCATTGATTCGCATCTGGGCACGGGCCATCTTGGCTTCGACGACACGTTGAAATACCTCAGGGGAAACTTGTTGATATGTCCCTTGGGCATCAAAAAACATTTCAAACATTTCCGGGACGCCCGACTTGTCGCTGACCGTCGTTCCGGACAGGCCACCAGTCGATGTGATTTTGACGTCATCTAATTTTCGACGGTTTCTATCGGCGATATGTTCGGCATTCCTCTCTCGCACCCAGGCAGGAGTTTTCTCTATTTGTGAGTTCTGTTGTGCACGCAGATCGTTTCGCTGTCTGACATCATCACGATGTGGTCTCCTTCCGCTTTCTGCAGCCGCTTTCCTGCCTTTCCATTCCAGATAGTGTTTGCGCATTGCTTCGATTTTGTCTGGATCATCAATGCCGTTCATCGCTGCCGGATTGGCGTCCGGATCCCATGTACGTGTTTTGGCCACCGCATTTAACCATAGCTCGTTCACGCCTAGAGTAAGACCCGCACGATGCCAGTTGGCATTGGTAATGGCGTACCAATGCTTAGGACCACCCGTTGCCAGTGCCTTCACTTCATCTGCCTCAAAAATCCTCATGAGCAATTTTCTCGTGTCATAACTCAGTGCTTTAGCAACTTCAATTCGAATATCATTGCCCATCACATCGGCCTGCTCAAGTGCAGTTTTGACTGCCAGTGCGGTCTCGGCGTTATCAAGCTCAAATCCAGTAACCTGTTCAAGTGACAATCCATTGGCACCTCGCCCACGGGATCCTTGACCAGAATTATTTAAATCTCGAGTTTGCTTTGCATCTTGATTGATCATGCCAATGACCTGATGATCAGCAAGGGCATGCCTCAAAGCATTAACATCAAATCCTTTCCATTTGCCCTCACCGAATTGCCCGCCAAAAGCGTCAACCAAATTTGTCTGAACACTGCTATCAATCGATGCCGAATTCATTTCGTTCTGATTGTCTGGTCTCAAACCATGCTCGACTGCCCAAAAGGCTGCTTTGTTGGTTCGAAACATTCCTGTCAGGCAATCTACTCTTTGTGTGTCATGATTTATTTCACCATGCTGGGCACTTATACTACTCGGGTATGTTTCAAGACTTGTTGTTTTATCAACCTCAGCTTTACTCCGCCGAATACTTTTCCGCAATCCAACAATATCGATACCATCTAAAACTTCTTGCAAATAATCCAGTTTGATTTTCTCCCACCAGACAGAACCGGGTAAAGTCTGATCAAAATTTCCCCCAAACAAGCCTTGCAGAGTGGACATCGCATCTGGACTTAATCGACCTAACGGAATTGCCGATGTATTGCGATGTTGTAGAATTGCCAGCACAACGTCAGGGTCACTATCTGCCAACCCAACAAACGCGGCACGATCTTCCGAAATCTTATCCAGTGTATTCCCCGGCGACTTGGCAGGCTCGCCAGCTATATTTCCCATGTCGTAATTGGCATTACTCGCCCTATATGCCTTGATCCCGGCTGCCAGCTGACTTCGCACCGAATCCTGCTCGCTGCCATCAAACAGTGACCAGATATCAACCCCCAATAAACGTTCAAAGACAGGCTGGACACTCAATGGAATCCCAACCGTCGTAGCATTAATCCATCCGTTTTGGACATATAACTCTAGCATACGAAACAATGCAGGACTTTCATTGTGGATATCTGCAATCATTTGGACAAGCTCTGAAGACGGCGCTATCTCGACCATCGACTCATCTGCATCGACAGGCGCTTGGGTGTCAAGAAACTGCTGTGCTGCATTGAGTAGTTGCCTCATATCTTCCACATGTCCGCCAACGTAAAGAGATCTTCCGACGCGTGGCACTCCAATTGTAGCCATCAAAAAAGCATCGTCAGATTCATCCGGGTCATACTCGCCTAAATTAATCCGACTTCTACCGTCTAGTTGATTCCTAATAAGTTCACATAAGCCAGGAGCGTCATGAAGTATGAGTGCCATGCGTTGAATGTCCGTCAACTTAAAGTCGATCCGTCTTGATTCGAATTCGCTTCCACCCTTACCCATGTTGGCTCCATTTTTAAACAAAAGGACCCAATATTACCCCAACTCATCTTAAAATGCTACTTTTGGACTAATTTCCCTGAATACCAACAACAAAACTGTCTCTAACTGCTCATAATAGATCAATTGACCTGCATGCCTTAGACTCCCGTTCTTTTTTTGTAAGTCCTCTTCGTTCCATTTATTGTGGCTGCGGCTGCTCTATCTCTCTGAACCTCTCTATCTTGAGTTCGTTGCTTCGCACCATCCCGTGCCTCTATCTCAGAAATCTTAACTGCCTCGGCCAACATTGCGGCAATTTGGTCGCATTTCGCGATCAGAGCTGCAATTGCCGGTGGCATTTCTCCATGCCATTCCGTACCATATGTACCTGAATGCACCATCCTCAATTTGCCCTCTTCGTCATGAAAGATTCCGGCTGCAATGGGTTCCATCTCCAGCTGGACTGCCAACTTGTCTAATGCCGTTGGATTAAAAATGATACCTGACCATTCATCACCTCGTTTTTCAACAACCAATTGTTCCCGCCTTCGGTTACTGTCGCCAATTGCCGTTGCAAAATTCTGAACCAACCGTCTGGAGAATTTTTTTTAATACCGCCACATGCTCCAATGCCATTTGGGTCGTCAATGTAACTGGTTCGGCGGGAGGCTTTTCTAAATTTACCTCCTGTTGAAGACCTTCAGAACCATCCGACGGCACCACAAACTCACCCGCCATAGCTTTCTCCCAATATATTTTAATCCCAATCCGACCCCAGGCCGGAGCAGGGGACAATAATTGTACCACACATGTCCAAATCCACCCCGCCCGTCTGGACGCCATATATGGTATAATAATCCGATGATTATTATTACTTACCAACCATGAACGACGGTGAAATCAGTCAGATCGATTGGGCTGAACTGGGGCGACCAGCAGTCAATCAAACAAGTCGTCGGTTGACGGATGGCTATGAAATCGATGATTCCTTTGCGACGGAATTGAATGATCCGTCAGTGGAACTGTGGGAACCGATGCGTCAGATGCTGGAACTTAAAAAACGATTTCAATCGGATACAAACCTGCAAGAATGGGGACAGATGATCAGGATCAACCCATATTCTCCTGCCGCGCTTGAGCTGACCCGGACGCTGGCGACAGAATTGGGAAAAGATGAGAAGATCGTGCGTTCGGCTGCTATTTTCGCCGAACCAGAAGCGGCCTATGACCAAGAATTTCGCCAGCAATGTGTGGCTGAAAAAGTAACTTTGCAAGATAAATTCGCACATTTTGGGTTTCCCTTGCCGGAAAAACAACAAATGGAATTGACCCGTCAGCTAAGAGCACTACGGCAAAAACAAAGAAGCAATAAAGAGAATAAGTATTTCGGTGAAATTGATCAGGCGGCCGACATCACTGTCAGCCTTGTTGACTTTGTACGGGAGCAAATGGATTCCCTCGATGAGGTGCCCGACGAGGCTCTTTTTGAGCAATTGATGCACGTAGCCACTGGCGGTAAAAGTGAAGCCGAAATGGAGCAGAATCTGTCACAGCAGCAGCGAAGTTCGCTGCGCTTGGCGATCACACATTTTATCGAGGCCCGCCGTGAAGTTGTCGAAGTCCGGACGCAATTGCCGGACGATCCCAAACAACTGGTCGAGCAACTGTTCAAGATTCAAATCCAGCATCAGCCTACCATTCAGTGGCTACCGATCGGCTTGGTCATTCGTCTTGAAAAAACCGATTATGACGTTGTCGAGCAGAAAAATAATCAAAAAATACCGACATTGGGACTGTTTTTCCCGTCATCAGATTCAGAGGCTTTGGCAGGCAAAATCATCGTTCTCAATCAAGGACAAAAACAATCTCAAAAAATCAGTGACCAAGTCGAAACACACGAGTTTAACCATTTATTGTTTCATAACTTTTTTTCAACCAAATCGACTGATTCAAATGCTGATTTTCAAAACAGATTAACAAAAGCAAAATCTGTGACTGAATACAAAATGCTGGCTGACTGGCTCAACAGTTCATGGTCGCAACGAGGCCAGGATGAATTAATCAGCTATGCGATTATGAATCGTTCTGGTTGGGTCCACGAGACGAGCATTGGTGCCGACAAATGGGAAGAATTTTTTGTTTCATTTGACAATAGTTTGTACCTGAACGAAACCCTGACCATTGAACAAAAAAGAGAGGCGCACCAGTATTTTGCTGAAACGTATCAAAAATACATGGCAAGTATGCAAAATTATTTTCAACTGGTTGACGCCATGATGCTGGCGGGAAAACTTCATGTGCGCGGTCTGGATCAAGAAAAAGTACGAGCCCTGCTGGTCAACACAGCGATCAATAAAACCCAACGGCTCAAAGACAGATATCTCCCAGGTATGGGAGGTGATTTGCTCACGGAAGCAGCTGTAACCATTAGACTACATGACGTCAAGTCCCTGATCAGGATCAATCCAACATTGTTGAAATCACGTGATTTTGAAACCGATATACCCTGGGAGGTCAAAGTGCGTGATTTGTTCCGGGGTACAGATCGCAACCAGCCAACACTAGAGCAGGTAAAGCAACTGGTCGAGTTATTGCCAGCGCACGACGAGGCCGCCTGGGCAAAGTTTTTTACCAATCCTGACGGATATGCAATACCAATAGACATGGAGGGAATTCCTGTTTTCATGAGAATCATGGAGAAAGGAGGCACCACAGTTATCGCGAGTACGGTCAAAAGAATTGATTACCTCATGGGACGAAAAAGTCCTGATTTGCCTCAACCGATTAGAAAACAATTGCTCGCAACAATAGAAAAAGGAATCGCTGCGCAACCCGACCAGAAAACAATGAACCTGCAAGAGACGACTACGTGCCTGGAGAAATTGCGCTTTCGTTTCAAATTGCAGGATCTGATCAAAGCGATTGACCCCCAAAATCCTTCCCTGGCCACAATCATTGATTTTGTTCATCAATTGCCCACCACGAATACCGAGATTTGGGAGATCATGGATGAGCAGCCCATTTACAATTTGCCCAAGACCAATGACAAACTTTCCCTGGCTGTGCATATTCTGGAGAATGGCGGTATCCGTTTTGTCGGATTAGTCTTAGATTGGGCGAGAAGTGTCGCTACGGCTCGCAAGCAGCCAATCCCCAAAGAATTGCAACAACAAGTGATTGCCAGTATTGAAAAAGTAATCGCTGCTCAGCCTGATCCGGCTAGTGATTCCGTCTCGCGGGCACGGATTTATTTGCGTGAAATCCGGCGTCTCTTTACAGATTGATGGCCAGTGGAGCCAATAAAAATCGAGTAATTGACTTCCTGCAGCTCTAATTAAGTGCCGCAAGCGCCACCACCCCGAATTCGCCATTAATCCTTCAAACTCGAGGCGGATCTGGCCGACAGCAGGCATAGCAGCATCCCCGCCAACCCCGCCAGATTGAGCAGCGACGCCACTTGCGTCAGGTCAAAATGCAGCAGCGGATAAAGCTGGAACACCCAGGCTGGCTGGTTGTTCTGTACCCAATATTTGGCTGACTGTTGCCACCAGTAATACACGCCATAGACGTTAATGGCGTAGCCAATATTCATGGCAATGATGCTGAAGCTAAATAACCGCGACCACCGCCTGGGCGAATGCAGTGCCAGCGCTACCAGTCCAAAGACAATCGCCGGATGCAGGTAGCGTTCGTGCATTTTGGGAAAGAACAGGTAATAAACGGCCGAGCTCAAGGTCATAACAAGGATGATTTTGCTCAAATTCGGGAGCTCCAGCAATTTGTCGTGCCAGTCTTGCATATGCTTTCTAAACGATTTCTGTAGCGTCATTTGCACGCCATAGATTTTAGCCAGAACAAACAGCATCACGACGCCATAAATCACCAATGCCAAGTGATTCACGCTGAGCCCCAGGCCAGCGATAATGCTATGGTCTGCCGTGCCCGTGACCCCAATCAGTGGCCAGAATGTGGCCGATCCGCCTGCAATATCATTGGAACGGCCAAAGATACCGGCCATCACCACCACCAGCCGGATCGGGTTGGTCATAAATACGACCAGCATCGGTACACAAACGGCCAGGATACCAGTAATATGCCAGCGTACTTTGGTTCTTGCCTGTTGGCTCAAATAGATCAGGATAAACACCGGCAATATCAGCACCGCCTGCATCTTGATCCAGTAGGCAATCGCCCAGAGAACTCCCGACCAGAAAACTCGATTCTGCCAAAATTTACCTGGTTGGGCACGGCTTACCCCGTCGTGCAGCAAAACAACCGACCACAACACCATTGCCATCACGGGTGAATCAATCTGTCCCCACACGCTCGAGACAAACCAAAGCGACGGCAGGATATAAACCAGAGCCGCCACCATAATCCCGCGTTGGGGATTGCCACTGCGTCGAGCCAGCCAGTAAGCACACCAGGCTATGCTCATATCCGCCGCCCAGTTGAGTAGTTTGATCCCGGCAACAAACGCCACCGCGCTTTGGCTAAACCAGCTGGCCACAGCTTTGATCCCCATCAACAGCAGCAAACTTCCCGGCGCATAGTCAAAAGGACCCGCATAATTTTTCCAAAAATTGAACAAACCCATCTGGTTGGCAAACATAGCCCAGGTGTGCTGCGTCTCGGTGGTATCAAAAACAAATCCCAGGTGAAACAGATTGGCAAGTCGTATTGCCGTTCCCACAACAAGGCAAACCCCAACCCAGAGCAACAACCGTTTATCCTGCCAGACTTTGGCCATTTCTAAATTCCTTGTCCAAAAAAAAGGGCGATTCGTGCATCGCCCTTACAAACCTGACTCTCGACGTTTGGTTTTAAACTCTCGTATCGTACGCACCGGTTTCGGTGTTGATGCGGATCTTGTCGCCAGCATTCACAAATCCTGGCACGCGCACCGTGGCTCCAGTCTCAATCGTGACTTCCTTGGTGACGGTCGTGGCGGTGTCGCCGCGCACACCGGGAGGAGCTTCCGTGACCTCAAAAATCATTTTGGCTGGCAGTTGGATATCCAATGGTGAACCATCCAGCATGACGATCATTACTTCCATCTGTTCTTTGAAATATTTGACCTTTTCGCCCAAGGTTTCGGCGTCCAGTGAATATTGCTCGTAGTTATCGGTAATCATGAACCAGTACTGGCCATCCTGGGCATACAGGTACTGCGCATTCATGGTCTGCATGTCAGCCAGTTCAATCGTTTCACCGGCCTTGAAGGTGAATTCAATCTGTTTGGGGAGTTTGATCGAACGCATCTTGGTACGGACAAAGGCACTGCCCTTGCCGGGATTGACGTGCTGGAATTCCACGATGCGATAGGGTTCGCCCTGAAAAATGATAACCATGCCCTTTTTGAAATCCGAAGTGGTCATACAGTCTCCGTTTAGACGTTTTTTAAAGACCCAACTACTATAATGATTCAGTTCGTTTCGTGCAAGGGGAGGTAAAGCTGACAGCTACAAATTGTCATTGCGAGGAGTCTACGACGCGGCAATCTAGTTTCCCACATGAATACCATCTAGATTGCCACACTGTCAGAACAGTTCGCAATGACAGATCGATAGCAATTACTTCTCAAACATCTCCCCCCACGGACACCACAGCACATTCTTGATCTCCGTCTGCCCCAAAATCAACATGACCAAACGATCAACGCCCAGCGCGATGCCACTCGCGGGCGGCATGCCCCACTGCAGCGCCTCGATAAACGTGTCATCCACGGCGTAATCATCTTTGCCCAGTTGTTGCCGTTGGGCGCGCTCAGACTCGAGGCGACGTTTTTGTTCGTCGGCGTCATTAAGTTCGGTAAAGCCATTGACGAGTTCAATACCACCGATGTAAGCCTCGACGCGTTCAGCAAAGCGTGGATCGGTTTCCGACTTTTTGCTGAGCGCCGCCATGGACAGTGGATAATCGTGGATAAACGTAGGTTTTGGGTTACCCAGATTGGGCTCAACTTCTGTCAGAAAAAGCTGCAGCACTTGCGTGTCCCAATCCGCATCGCTGTCGGGATAACCTTTGCTTTTCAATACTTGCTTCAAGCCTGCGAGCGTTTCGATCTCGGCATATTTGACACCCGCATATTTTTCCAATGCTTCGGCAAACGTGAGTCGTTCCCAAGGTGGTGCCAGGTCAATGAGCTTGTCGCGCAGGGTGATTTGCGTCGTACCCAGGACTTTTTTGGCTACCGCCGCACACAATTCCTCGGTATCACGCATGATGTCGAGATAACTGGCATAGGAACGGTACCATTCCAGAATGGTGAATTCCGGATTGTGCTGCGAGCTCAGGGTTTCACCATTACGGTAACTGTGGGTAATCTGAAAAATCTTTTCGATGCCGCCCACCAGAATCTTTTTCATCACATATTCGGGCGAGGTGATCAGATAAGATGGATAATGTGCGCCGTTTTCCAAAATCAATTCAGTTTTGAATGGCGTAAGATAAGGTTCCATACCTGGCACATGTGCGAGACAAGGCGTTTCGGTTTCGACAAAGCCATTGCCCCAGAACCATTCTCTGACCGCGCGCACCACCTGTGAACGGCGCAGCAAACTGTCACGGACAAACGGGTCCGCAATGACTTTCTGCCAGTTGGGCATGTCGCCCTGGATCTGGCCGAATCCGGAGGCGGGATTGAGAACAACCACGGTTTGAGCATAAAAAACTTCCCGATCCATCCAGCCAGCAAGTTCAATAATCATGCCTACCTTGAGGATTTCTACCGTCACCAAGGTGAACTCAACTTTGCCACTTTCGTCCGTCAAAAGACCTTTTTCACCATCCCAGGCCATCAACCTGCCGGCAAGGATAGAATCTTTGTCCGCCTCCAGATCAAAAACCATGGCATTACGCTGTGTGCGTGAAGGATACATAGCTCAAATCCCGTAATTAATATCCAAAAATCACTCTACTTCAAATTGGGTGTAGACGCAAAAGCCAAAAGTTACTATACTGTCGAAGCGAGTTTTGAGCATGGAGCAATGAGCCTGGAGTGAATACTGTCCTTTCCCGCCTCCACGCTCCCAACTCCAAGCTAATCCGTGGGGCTGTAGCTCAGCTGGTTAGAGCGCTTGCATGGCATGCAAGAGGTCAAGGGTTCGAATCCCTTCAGCTCCACCATACTTCGCTTCGGGAAGTCTACTTTGTTAAAGTAGACAAGCTTCGTATGGCAGGCCATCCAAAGAATACAAATAAAAGCCCAAATGAATTGGGCTTTTTTGTTGGAGAAAAACATGTTTTATGTTTATTGTATTAAAAGTGAAAGTCATCCCGACCAAACCTACATTGGCCTCACGAATAATGTGGACAACCGTCTTGCGACTCACAATGCCGGCCAATCACCCCATACTTCCAAATGGGCCCCTTGGAAATTGGTATTTTTTGTTGCCGTGATGACTGAATCCAAAGCAATTGAATTGGAAAAATACTGCAAGATTGGCTCCGGTAAAACATTTGCACAAAAACACCTGATAGCATAAACTACGAACCGTCGTTGAGCCAAGGAGGATCTTACTCTCAACGGATGATCCAAACGATAGTTGAGCCAAGGAGGGCCTGCCCTCCGAAGCTTGTCTGCTTACCAAGCAGACTTCCCGAAGCGTAGGAGGGCGAGTGGCGGAATGGTATACGCGCATGCCTTAGGAGCATGTTCCCAAAAGGATTGCAGGTTCAAGTCCTGTCTCGCCCACCAAACAATAGGAAAACTAAAAAGAGATGGAGTCATGACTCCACCTCTTTTTTTCATTATTTACCGATAAACAAAAGGTCAAACTGAGCATCTACCGATCATCATTGTCCCCCCCAAAAAAACCATGGTATGCTGCAAATATAACCGCAGAATCAATATAAGGAGCTATCATGAATTATTCAGAAGAAATCGGCACCAGAGATAATCCCCTGAAGCTCAAAACACCGCCATTGTCATCGGAATATACCATGCATGTTGAAGAAAAAAACGGCAAGGAAATACTCGTATGTACTGTGGGAAAGACGACTCTGCACTATGAAATTCGCTGCCTCGAAGACTTGCATGCCATGCTGAAAAAGCATGGGGACTGGATGGAGCTCGGCAGCGCCGACGAACAAAAACCTGCCAAAGATGGAACCGTGGAATCATGGGGACGCGCAACGACAAATCCTGTCGGAGGTTGGTACGGTTTGAAGAAAGGACTTCGCGGCCGCTTCGGGATGTACATACCGCCGTTGATGGAGGCGCTCGGGCTGGCTAAGCTCACACACGAACCAAAAGCAAACCGGATGAAAGCAAATTAGAGAACGTCTTTAATTGATGCTTTCTTTTCCCAGTCGCTAAATGAAATGGCCGACTTGCAAGCAGGATTGCTTGCAAGAAAAATCATGCGGCATCATATCCTCGAGGTGTTGCAGAATTGCACCTGGTTGCCCACCACAAAACAAGAGGCGTTTACCCCCATTGTGAACCCAAATTTAAGGACGCAGTCTCGCAGCAGCGGGACAATTCCCCTCTCACCCACCACGTCAGTCGAGACCGACGTGACTCACCAAAACACAATCAACCACCTCGACTCGAGATGTTTTTTTAGGCCCACTGACTGTCTCTGTTCCGTAATCGATGCCAAAAGACAAAAAAGACTCCTACTTTGTCGCCCCCGGCTTTTGCTGGTACAATTAATGTGTTTATTTATACTATTTTCCAAAAATGGAAATAGATAACACAAGGCCAAGTGAACCCGATTTTACACATCCAGCCCCCATGGAGGTAGTAACTGCTACGGGTTCTAGACGGGGTGAAACTGAAATAACTCGACGACAAAGCGAAACAAATTTCCGCCAACTATTCGAAATCATGTCTGAAGGTGTTGTACTCTATGAAGTCCTCTATACCAGACCTAATGACGTAATACCGCGACCACTTGCTGCAGACGAACCAATAACGGATGGCATGGTCGCTGTCGACTATATAATCCTGCATGCCAATCCTGCTTACTACCGCGATATGGGTCTCGATCCCTCACAATCAGTTGAAGGCCAGCTGGCATCGTCAATTCTTCATACTCCAGATCAACTTGATCGTTATTATGCGGCTGTAGCCAAAACAGGCAAACCCGCATCTTTTTTGGAATACATCGAAGCAACCAAGCGTTATTTCAAAGTCAATGTCAGGTCAACAGAACAGGGTCAATTTATGACCGTGCTTGCAGACGTCACCCAGTTGGTCTTGGAAAGAGAACTCTTGGACATGGAAAGACAGCGCTTGGACATGGAAAGACAACGCGCCCAAGTCGCATTGCGCGAATTAGCCTTAGTCTGGGTCAATCTACTGGAAACAAAAAACTTGGAAACGGCCGACCATTCTGATCGCGTGGCCATCACCTTTGAGCTGCTGGCCAAAGCCCTCGGACTAGACGATGCAACGATATCGCAACAGAATCTGGGCGCCCGCTTACACGATATCGGGAAAATTGGCATCAGGGATGACATTTTTCTCGAACCCGGAAAACTGTCACCAGAGAAACGTCTGGAGATGAATAAGCATACTACCATTGGCAAAAACTTGCTGGAAAAGATTAAGGAATTCCGCGTCATACTCGACATTCCCTATTGTCACCATGAACGTTGGGATGGGACCGGCTATCCCCAAGGCCTCACCGGCAACGATATCCCGCAGGTCGCCCGCATCTTTTCTCTGGTCGATGTCATGGACGCCTTGACCTCACCACGTCACTATCGCACAGTAACATGGCCTCTGTCGAAAGTCGCTACCTACATTCAAAACGAATCCGGCAAGCAATTTGACCCGCTCGTTTGCCGCGTCCTGCTGTTTGTCATCGATCAGATTGTGACGAGATCGAATGAGGGGCTAAGCGATCAAGGAGAATTGGACCGCGACCACTTCCTGCAAGCCTGGCAACAGTGGACCCAAACGGAACTGCCCAAACCCACGGTGCAGGCTGCGATTCAGGAACTCAAACAGGCAACAGGCTGACAGCAAAACCAAACAAAACATCGGGCCTCCTATTCGTCGTGCGGGGATTTTTTGATTTGTTCAAAAATCATCGCTAGACTTAGGTCAGCTTCTCCCAGTTAATTCATCAACAAGGGTTCCCATAAGCATAAACTTTGTCCTGCGTTCCTACCTGACCAACTGCATCATTGTGCTTGCTGCCTGTGGCAAAACAACAACTTCAAACACCTCATCTTGAGGTTTTTTTTAATTTTTGGCTATCTCTTCGTCTAATCTCATATTCGACAAGTACTACAAATAAGCGTACCATATCAAGTATGACAACTAACTCCAAACAACGCATCACTCTGTTTATCAACCCAACCATTGCCAAACAAGCCAAAGTGCAGGCGGTAGTCGAGGGTTTGAGCCTGACCAATCTGGTGGAAAAAGCATTAATTCAATACCTTCCCAATGAAATAGTCATCAAGAAAGCAACGGGAAGTGACTAATATCAAGACCAAGGTATTTGAAGAATTTTTTGACCAGTTCCAGCCGCGCCAGTACAAACAAGGCGAGATGCTAATCCGTGCCGACGACGAGCCGCAGGGTATCTTTTGTCTGACCAAAGGCTATGTCCGCCAGTACACCCTTTCCAAAACTGGAATGGAACTGACGCTACATATCCTACAACCGACATCTTTTTTCCCCAAGGTTTGGGCCATCAATGGCACGCCCAATGTCTACAACTTTGAAGCGCTCACGAGGGTGGAAGTGGGCCGTGCGCCACGGGACCAGGTTGTTGGCTTTATCAAAGACAAACCGGAACTGATCTTCGCCCTGATGAGCGACTTACTTAAAGACTACGCCGAATCGCTCACCCGTATTGAACATCTCGTCTTCAGTGATGCCTATCGCCGGGTTATTTCGATTTTGCTCTATATTGCTAAACATTTTGGTGAACAGTCGGGGAATACGGTTATGATCAAACACCACTTCACTCACCAGGACATAGCAACTTTGGTTGGCATAGCGCGCGAAACTGCCAGCATTGAACTACAAAAACTTTCCCATAAAAATCTTATTCATTTCGTTGACCATGGCATGGAATTCCACGACATACAGAAACTCGAAGCGGAATTGCTAGCAAGTAAATCAGTAACCGACCGTTAATTTAGCCTGTCCATCTGACGTTTCATCTCTCATCTGGTCTGTGATTTCAGTCACATCAGCTGCATGAGCTGAGTTACTGCGTCCGCTGGACAATCTCTTTATAATGCAAAGTGCAACAAGTAGGGCAATGAAAAAATTAATTGCATTACCAAGGAGAAGATCATGAAAGCAACTAAACAAAAAGAACCCATTATCGAACCAAAAGGGCCCAATCCAGTCGTCGTCGCACTCACAGGCGCGATGATAGGTGCCGGAGCCTTTGCTGTCGGTGCCGCGGCGCTCTCCAATCAGCACAAACGCCAAGAGGTCAAAACCAAATTAACGGACATCAAAAATCAGGCGCTGGATTCGATCGGTGATTTTCAAGATCAAGCAATGGTCAAAAAAAACGAATTGGATATCCGCCTCCTGCAAGGCAAAGTAAAAGCGAAAAAAGTGACCGATTCAGTCAAAAAAACGCTGCGCAACGGGATCAAAGACGCCCAAAAAGCCGCGCAGGAAAATTAATCAACTACTTAAAGAAGGAAAATTATGGGTATTATCGAAATTCTCATCCTCATCCTCATTCTCATCATTGCCTGGCTGGGCGGCTTTGTTTTGAACATCGCCGGATCACTTATCCACGTCCTGTTGGTGATCGCCATTATCATTATCATTTATCGGTTGTTTCGCAAATCAAGCTAGATCTGCGTCATTGCCAACAATAAAGAAAGTGTGTCCCAATGTTAACTCCCATTAATCAGTCCACTGATCTGATCGCAAATCCGATTAATACTCCTGCCACCAAAGGACAAGTTGGTTTTCAACTAAGTGCCGGATATTCACGTGTCCGCGCCATCATTGAAAAGACCAGTTTCAAAACCTTTGTCGAAAGGGCATTGATCCAGTATTTACCCAATGACAACAAATAATCCCAAGGAATAACCATGCCAGAACAAATCACTCAGTCACGCGAAGAAACCACGATCGCTTCACCCGCGCCAGAACAAACCTTCCGTCGCACCTTTACCTCAGGACCGACTGTGAATGAGGGCTCACCCCAAAAAGAATACCAGACCAAAAAAGCCATTTTTCGCACCTACCAGGTCGTCTGGTATGCCTTGGGTATTGTTGAAGTTCTGCTTACCTTTCGAATCCTGCTCAAACTGCTGGGAGCCAACGCCCAAAGCGGGTTTACCAGCTTCATCTACGGTATCAGCAATCCCTTCGCCCTGCCGTTTTCCGGCATTCTGGCGACAACCAAAAGCGCCGACATGGTGATTGAGTGGTCAACGCTGATTGCCATGGCTGTCTACGCCATCATTGCCTACGGCATTGTGGCGCTGTTCCAGCTGGTCAAACCCACCAACCAGGAAGAAGTCGAACAATCCGTCGACAATCAATAAATCGGTTCTATCACATTAGGAGGTTAAATCAAGATGACAATCATCTATTGGATCATCTTCGGTCTGATTGCCGGCAGCATTGCTAACTTTATCTCGCCCAGTTCCAAGGGTGGGATCCTCGGCTCCATTATCCTGGGAATTGTGGGTGCTGTGGTTGGCGGATATCTAGGACAACTATTGTTTGGCGTCGGTATATCAGGATTCAATGTCGTCTCTATGGTGGTGGCAGTGATTGGGGCGCTGATCGTCCTTTTTGTCAGCCGTCGGATATAAAAATAATCAAATTAATGACAGGTACCAAAATGAAACTATTTAAATTCAGACCTATCCTGACAGTTTTGACAGTTGCGTTCTCGCTTTTCGCACTTGGTCTGGGCTCACCCATTGTGGCGGCGACAACTCTGGCTCCAATCAATCTGCTTTCCACAGGCAATTTCGCTATTCTATCCCAAACTGGGATCACCAATACCGGCAGCCATACTTCCAAAATAACCGGAAACATTGGCTCCAGTCCAATAACTGCAGCGGCGATGAATAATGTTTTTTGTTCCGAAATCACAGGCAAGATCATCGGCGTTGACGCGGCCTACGTAGGGAGTGGCAATCAAACCTGCTATTCCGGCACACCGCCATCAGCCAACAAAACTCTGGTGGATAACGCCGTGCTCGACATGGGCACAGCCTACGCCGAGGCTGCTGGCAGAACCAACCCGAAAGCAACGGAGCTGTATACCGGAAACTTAGGTGGTCGAATGATCACGCCCGGCCTGTACAAATGGAGCACCAATGTAATGATTCCCAGCAATGTCACACTCTATGGCGGCGCCAACGATATCTGGATCTTTCAAATCTCGGGCAACCTCAGCCTTGCCTCCAAAGGCAGTGTCGCCACCGGGGTCAAAGTCATTCTCGCTGGTGGAGCCAAAGCTTCCAACATCTTCTGGCAGGTTGGTGGTTCAACGGGTGCAACGCTGGGCACTTACTCGACTTTTAATGGAACCATCCTCAGTGCCAAACAAGTGATTATTCAAACCGGAGCAGTCTTGAACGGTAGAGCCCTGGCGCAAACGCAAGTAACGCTTGATGCCAGCACAATCACCGCTCCTGCTGCTTCGGTTCCGCCCATTCCAGCCACACTGAAGGTAGTGACAGTCGTTATCAATGGCAGTGGCGGGACAGCTATTCCCTCAACCTTTGTCACCCATGTCAAAAAAACCGGCACTGATGTCTCAGGAAGTCCTGCCGTGGGCGTATCCTCTCCCGGAACTAGCTATAACCTCGCTGCTGGCACCTATATCGTCAGTGAAAATACCAATACTGCCTATATCCGCTCCTTTAGTGGCAGTTGTAATATTATCGGGGCAGTTACGCTTTACGCTGGCGACAACAAGACATGTACCATCACCAATACTTATCTTCGAAACGGACACAGATAGTCTTGTCCGTCACATTGGACCGGGTTCCGAAAGGGCATTCAATGAAAATGTTAAAGAAACTGTCAGTAATGGTATTGTCTGCGGCATTGATATTCGGCCTGGTGGGAACCAGTAGTGCCGCGACCAGTATTAACCTTGGCACTGCGGGTAGCTATGCGGTACTGGCTGGATCCACGATTACCAATACAGGTTCCAGCGTCATCAACGGGAATTTAGGATTAAGCCCGGGGACATCGGTCACTGGGTTTCCGCCAGGCACGCTGAATGGGACACAACACATCGCTGACACAGCAGCTGATCAGGCCAAAACGGCTCTCGATACTGCTTACAGCAACGCTGCTGGGCAAACCCCCGTATCAACCATGCCAACGGAACTGGGTGGAACCACCAAGTTCGCCGGTATCTACGACTCTGAAACAGGTACTTTTGGAATTACCGGGACATTGACGCTAGATGGCCAGGGAGATGACTCCTCTGTCTTTATCTTCAAAACAGCCTCGACACTCATCACCGCTGGATCAAGTCGGGTAAATCTCATCAATGGAGCCCAGGCTTGTCATGTGTTTTGGCAAATTGGCAGTTCGGCGACGCTGGGAACAGACTCAACCTTCAAAGGCAATATCCTGGCCTCGATGTCCATCACTCTGACGACGGGCGCCAGTGTCGAGGGCAGTGTTTTGGCTCAAAATGGTGCGGTGACGCTGGATACGAATGCCGTTAGCCAAGCGACATGTAAAGCCATAACACCTGTTCCAGCAACGCTGCATGTCATCAAACACGTCGTTAACAATGACTTGGGGACAGCCACGGCTTCCCAATTCAACCTTCACGTCTTGCTGGATGGGACAGATGTCAAAGGAAGTCCGGCGATCGGGGCAACGGATCCTGGGACCGCTTACACCTTAGTGGCTGGCACATACGTGGTCAGTGAAACAGCTCAAACCTTCTACACACAAAGCTTGAGTGGAGATTGTGATACCAATGGTAACGTGATCCTGGCTGCAGGTGATGTCAAAACGTGTATCGTGACCAATGACGATATCACGGCGACAATTGCTCCCATTTCTACTCCCATCTCTACTCCAATCGTTCCTTCCACTTCGACTCCACCGATCACCGGAAAAGTTCTCTCGGCGACAACCAAGGTGTCAGTCACTTCCTTCTCAAAACTTCCTACTACTGGCATGGGTTTTGATCTAACTACCAACAACTATCCAAACATTATCATCACCTTGCTAATCATGCTGGGCCTGGTATTTATGTTTCAATGGAAACGCATAATCTTAGTCTTTATAAGTAAGGAATAATATGTCATCAAGACCGCTATTTAAACTCTGAGATGCCACATTGATCGCCGGGGCATAAGGGGCGCCAGCAAATTATCTCCCCTAAGGAAGAGGTACTATTTGGTTCATCGTTCTGCCAGTTCCATGCTATAATTGACTGATGGCCAAATCACACCCCCAACCCACTACGCAAAACACCATAAACAGACTGCGGGTCTGCCTCAGTACCCACCGTTATCTCTATCTGTTTATCGCCCAAGTGGCTGGTGTTCTAATTCTGGGAACATTCTTCATCTCACTCCTGGCAATCTACGGCACTTCCACGGTTCGCAAAGAATTCCTCGACGAAGCCCGCATTATTGCCGCCACTCTGGATCACGCCGACCTCTCTGCCGACCTCGGGCATGACAAGCAACTTTCGGCCAGCTACCAGCGACTCTCTGACATGCTGTCCAAAACAGCCAAGGCCGATGCCAAAATCCGCTGGTCCTATCTCATGGTCCAGCAAAACGGCAAGGTTCTCTTCACCGTGGACGCCGAACCCATCAGCTCACCAGACCACGTTGCTCCATTTTCGGAGTATCAGCAGGCGCCAACTGCACTTTTGCAAACCTTTTTAAGCGGACAGGAAAAAGCATCTAAGACCTACACGGACCAATGGGGAACCTGGGTTAGTGCCTTTATCCCGATCAAGGATAGCAATGGCCAGCTCCTCACCGTCCTGGGCGTCGACATGACCGCCAGTACCTGGTCCGCCACGGTGGCCGGATACTGTATTTTTGGCACGATCATTGTCTGTCTATTCCTGTTTATCGTCATTTTTGTCAATCTCATCTCCTGGCGTTGGCGTCAGACCAATCACCGCATTGTTGATCTGAATCTGACCCTGGCCAGAGAACTTGACCAACGCCAGCAAGCGCAAACCCTGGCTTCCATCAACGAAGAAAAATACCGCAATCTCTATGCCACCATGAACGAAGGCGTGGTCCTGCACAAACTGCTTTACGACCCGCAGGATGAGGCCACGGATTATGAAATCATGGATGCCAATGCCGCCTTTGCGACGATCACGGGCATCAAAATCAGCGAAGCTCTTGGCAAACACGCCAGTCAACTTTACCAGACAACACCCGCACCCTATCTGGATATTTATGCCAACGTGGTCAAAACCGGCATACCGACACACTTCGAGACGGAATTCTCGCCCATGCACAAATGTTTCAAGATTTCCGTTTTTTCTCCCGCTCCAGACTACTTTGCCACCATTTTTGAGGACATCACCGAACACAAACGCGCCGAGCTGGAATTGCGTCACGAAAAGGACAATCTCAACGCGCTGTTTGCTTCCTCCCCAGTTGGCCTGCTGCTCATGGATGAAAACCTGATGATCGTCGAATCCAACCAGGTCCTCGATGATATGCTCTCTCGCGACCGTGACAACGTCATCCATCACCGCGCCGGCAATGGCTTGGGCTGCATCCACAGCCTCGAGAACGTCAAAGGCTGCGGTTTCTCCACCTCCTGTGGCAGCTGTCCGCTGCGCCAGACACTCATGCAGGTAGTCCGTGACAACGTTCCGGTCCATCGCGCCGAAATTCAACCGACCCTGGACATCCAGGGAATCATTCAACAGCCGTGGCTGAGTGTCAGCGCCGAACCCGTGCTGATCAATGGCCGCAAACACCTCATCGTCGCCATCGAAAGCATCACCGACCGCAAACAAACCGAAAAAGAACTGCGGGACAATGAACAGCTGCTCAACAGCATTATCGAAAACATCCCCGCCATGATTTTCATGAAAGACACCAAAAACCTGCAATTCAAGCTGCTCAACAAAGCTGGGGAAGCCATTTTTGGCAAAAGCAAGAGTGCAGTGCTGGGCAAAAACGATTATGACTTTTTCCCGCGTGACCAGGCTGACTTTTTTACCCAAAAAGACAGGGAAGTCCTGCAGCACAAACAATTGGTAAACATTCCCGAAGAACCCATCGAGACACCCAACGGAACCCGCTTTCTCAATACCAAAAAAATCCCCCTGCTGGGCGTGGATGGCAACCCCGAATACCTGCTCGGCATCTCCACCGACATCACCGCCCAAAAAAATCTCCAGGACGAACTGATCCGCGCCAAAGCCAATGTCGAAGCCAAGGTGGAACAACGCACCGAGGAACTCAACCAGTCCCAGCTTAATTTGCAGGAAGCACTGAAAACCGCCAAGGACGAAACCGCCAAGATTACCACCATCCTCGACAGCATTGGCGATGGCGTGTTTGTGCTGGATGCGGACAGGAATATCATCCTGGCCAACCCAGTGACCCTGGAACTCTCCGGGTTTACCAGAAAAGACCTGCTCGGTCACCCCTACAATCATGTCCTCCAGTTCGTGGATGAAAAAACCGGCAAGGATGTTTCGGAATTTATGGATACAGTCTTTACCCGGGGCCAGGTTGCAGAAATGGGTGAACAGACCCTGCTCATCCGTCAGGACGGTTCCAAACTACCTGTCGCCGATAGTGCTGCCCCACTCAAGGATCTGAACGGAGCGGTGATCGGCTGCGTCGTCGTCTTCCGTGACGCAACCAAACAACGGGAAATCGATCACATGAAAAATGAATTTGTCGCCACCGCTTCACACCAGCTCAGGACACCCCTCACGGCGCTGCGCTGGATTCTGGAACTGCTGCCCAAACCCGAAATCGGCCCCCTCAATCCCACCCAGGCCCGTTATGTCGACCGACTGCATGCCTCAACGCTCCGTCTCATCGACATCGTCAATGACCTGCTCAATCTCTCCCGTCTGGAAAACGGCAAAATCGACCTCAAACTGGAACCCATCAACCTGCTGGAGCAGACCACTGTCGTCATCAACAATATTCGCGCCATGGCCTATGAACGTGGCATCAAAGTGGAATGCAAAGCCCCACCTGGTCCACTGCCGCATATCCTGGCCGATCGCACCCACCTGCAAGCCGTCATCCAGAACCTGATTGCCAATGCCGTGAAATATTCGCTGGAGAGAGGCATGGTCGAAGTTGACCTTTCGCTCGTGGGTGATAGAATTCAGTTCAAATGCCGTGACGATGGGATCGGAATTCCCAAAACCCAACAGAAACAGATTTTTTCCAAATTCTTTCGTGCTGACAATGCCATTGCCCAGACTACCTTGGGAACCGGACTCGGACTTGCCATCGCCAAAATGATCATCGAACGCATGGGTGGCAAAATCTGGTTTCATGCCATTGTCGGCAAAGGTTCCACGTTTTATTTCGAATTGCCCGTAGCCAGGTTGGAATTTAAATAAAGGAGCGACTTGTGGCCAGAATTCTTATCACCGAAGACGAAGCTGATTTGCGCATGGCACTTCGGGCCCGTCTCGAAATGTCTGGATTTGCCGTCGTGGAAGCCACCAATGGCCAGGAAGCCCTGGATAAGATGAAGATCGAGAAACCCGACTTACTGATTTTGGACATGATGATGCCACTTATGGATGGCATGGAAGTGATTGGCCGCATGCGTGCCAGCGATCAGCTCAAGGCAGTGCCAATCCTGGTGCTGACCAATTACGACTTCGGCTTCATGAAAGAAGTAGCCAAAGAAGGCGGCGTGGTGGAGTACATTCTCAAAGCCGGCCTCAACCTCGATGACATTCCGGTCAAGATTACACAGATCCTCGCCTTACCCGACAGCCCGCCTTCTGGCTTAAATATGTCAGCCTTGCTCGATGAATTAAAATAACCTATCCGCAAGCAAGCGACGCAGATCCAAAACACCGGCGGCCTCGAACACCAGTTCTGACAACTACACCGGCACCCGCACCAACCTCAATTTTACCTCCAATCTCAACGATTCCTTTGTTATTGCAGTGGACTCGATTGTTGTGGGTGACAAAAGTTTTAAAGGCGCCACATTGACCGACATCAACCCCAACGCTTTTCTGCCGTATCAAAAATTCATCATCGCCGACATGACGTTTACGGCCAAAAAAACAGCCAACCTCGGTGACCTTGGGTTCTCGATCTATTCCAGTTATAACCATGGCAGCTCATCGATGTGGAACGGACTTTGGGACACTCAGGCCGCCGCAGCACAGCAAGTTGGCGCTTATATTGAGGGCAAGATCCCCCTGACCACCGGCTCCACCCAAAAACTTTCAACCATCATGTTGATTCCCCAAAATGTCATCAGCGCCCCAGACCCGATCTATCTGCAAATCACACCCAATCTCGCGGATGACCGCTTTTTTGCCGAAACGATCAAAATCGATGCCAGCCAGTACGTCAGATAACGCCCAACTTAGCCAGTTACTCAAGATCGCCGCATTTTGTTTATTTCAAAATGTGGCGATTTGCGGTAGGATCACTGGGTATAATTTATAAAATCAGGGTATGCGCAATGAAATTAAAAGCAACCATGGCCATGGCGATGGTCAGCATGCTGGCTCTTTCCGGCTGCCAGTTACCTTTTACCAAAGCCGCCGCCAAAAAAATTGACCTCACCAACCAGACCGAGAAACTCAGCTACAGCCTCGGGGTCAGCGTCGGTAAAAGCATCAAATCCCAGGGAGCCGACAAAATCGACAGCGCTGCCGTGGCCCAGGCACTGGACGATGTCTTCAATAGCAAAACTCTGCAAGTCAGCCAGACTGACGCCAATGCTTTTCTCAACACCTTCTTCTCGGCCCAGGCACCAAAAATCGCGGCTGCGAACACCGCTTCCAGCCAGGCTTTTTTGGACAACAATAAAAAAATTGCCGGCATCACCACCACGACCTCGGGTTTGCAATACAAAGTCACCACACCCGGCACCGGCGCAACCCCCAACGCCACCGACACCGTTACCATCAATTACACGGGCACGCTCATCGATGGCACGATTTTTGACAGCTCTGCCACCAATGGCCAGCCCGCAACCTTCCAGGTGGATGGCGTAATCAAAGGCCTGACCGAAGGCTTGCAGTTGATGAAAGTCGGCGCTAAATATACGTTCTATATACCCTCTGCCATTGCTTACGGTTCCACGGGCACCACTTCCGGCTCAATTGGCCCCAACGAGGCCTTGATCTTTGAAGTTGAACTCGTGTCCATCGCCGCGCCTGCTGCCACAACCAAATAAACGGTTTTGCCTGACGCAATGCCAGCAAAGTCCCGGCCATGTCCCGGGACTTTTGGGTTGGCCGCTTGGACAAATTGCTTTATAATGCGCCTATCTACCCGAGGAACTTCATGTCCCATTTCACTCCCGGCCAGAACGTGGGCAAATACCAGACCCAGGACGGCGAAGACATCCTGCTGCGCTACCTGCAATGGAACGATCTGGAAGAACTGCAGAATTACATCAACAAACTGTCCAGCGAAAACACGTTCATCACCTTTTCGGGTGAACAGCACACACTGGAGCAGGAAATGGAGTTTTTGACCAACGTCTTTGCCATGAGCGAACAAGAGAACCTGGTTTTTCTCGCTGCGGAATACGACCAACACATCATTGGCCTTTGCGAAGTGCGGCGTCACCTGCGCAACAAAAAACGCGAACTGCATGTCGGTACTTTTGGCCTTACGATTGCGAAAACTTACCGTGGCAAAGGCATTGGTGAACAGCTGGCGCGAACAACTTTGAACACGGCCCAAAAAACCATGAGCGGCCTGCGGCTCATTCAGCTGCAGGTCTACCAACCCAACGTCGTCGCCCAAAAACTATACCGCAAGCTCGGTTTTCGCAAAGTCGGCACAATTCCCCAAGGCATCTATTTTCGCGGCAAATACGTTGACAGCATTCTTATGGTCAGGGAAAGCAATCCCTGACTCATCCCACTTGTTTCTACCGACCGTTCCCCCATGCCTTTCCAAGACAATGAATTTCTGACTTCCGACCGTGTCCGCCTCTACTACCGGCAAAGCACTGCGCCCAGTCCCAACAAAATCGTCTTCCTGCACGGACTGACCGGCAACCGCACGGCGTGGGAGGAGTACGAACAATTTTTTGCAGCTCATGGCTATCAAACGTTCGCCTTTGATTTGCGTGGCCATGGCAAGTCTCAAAAAAACATCAATCACAACTCATTTACCCTTGCCCGCATGGCACAGGATTTGGTTGAATGGGCCAATATCGAAAAAATCACGAAGTTTCACCTGGTCGGTCACTGCTTTGGCGGACTGGTTTCGTTGCAGGCAACAGACACACCGCTGCGCGACAAGCTCAGCACCCTCACCCTGATCTGCCCGTTTTACCAGGACCACCGCGTGCAACCCAATCTCCTGCGTCATTTGTTGTATGCCATTTTGCCGCTGGCCAAACTTGTTCCGTTGCCACAGCTGCGACAATCCTTCCGCTACCCGGAGTACTGGCGGCTTAAAGACAAGCCTTACCCTGTCTTTCTATGCAACGACCTGCTCAGCAATCCACTTTCACTTTACCAAAACGGTTTGTTGGCAACCGCACGCATTGACGCGCTACAGACTGCCGCACACATCCGCATTCCGACTTACCTGTTGGCAGGGGGCAAGGACGATTTTGTTCCGCCGCGCTTTGTCCAGAAGTTGCACCAAACGATTGCCGGATCGCGCTATGAGCTGTTTCCGAGCGGCGACCACATCGTCAACATCCGTAAACCCGACACCATCCCTGCCAGGATTCACCAGTTTATTGTGACCGCAACCAAGCCAATGCTATAATCGCCACGTTTTAACCATTACCTCAAACATGAAACATGAACATTGCGATCGTGACCGAAAGTTACTGGCCCAATATCGACGGTGGCGCTGTCTTTGAACGCCATCTGGCCCACCAGTATGCCCGCCTTAGCCACGACGTCACGATTTATTCTCCCAGTCCCAAATCCACCTCCTACGTCGAAACGGATCACGGCACCTCCGTTGTCAGGCTAAGGTCTTTCCAGTTCCCGTTTCAAAAGTTTTACCACCTTTGCCTCTGGCCCCAAGGCGAGTTAACCCGCGCCCTGAATCAGAATCCACCCGATATTATTCACAGTCAGGCGCCCAGCCCCATCAACCTGATTGCCCTGCGCTGGGCCAAACGCCACAACGTTCCAGTGATCAGCACCAATCATTTTATTCCCGAGAATTTCCTGCTCTGGTGGCCGATTGTCAACGGCCCGCAGATCAAGTTGAGTCCACTGGTGTGGAAAGTTTTTATGAAATTTTATAACCAGTGCAACTTTGTCACCTCGCCGACCCCGACCGGGGCCAATATGCTGACCAAAAACGGCCTCAAAGCGCCACATGACCATGTCAGTAATGGCATTGACACGGAACGCTTTGTGCCCCGGCCAAAACCAATTCCCTTGATGCAAAAATATGGCATTCCCCAGAACAAACCCGTTGTCCTGTATACCGGCCGGGTGGATGGCGAAAAGCGCCTGGACGTATGGCTGAAAATGATCCCGCTCGTGCTGGCCCACCAAGATTGCCATTTTGTCATTGGCGGTAACGGGACGCAGGTGGCGCCACTCAAAAAACTTAGCCAGGAACTTGGCATTGCCGACCATCTCACGTTTACTGGTTTTCTGAACGAGGATGAATTCCCGCAGCTTTACAACTGCGCCGACGTTTTCTGCATCACCTCACCGGTTGAACTGCAAAGTATTGTCACGCTCGAAGCCATTGCCTCGGGCCTGCCGATCGTCGCCTGCGAACTTGGCGCGCTCAAGGAACTTGTCCATGACGACCAAAACGGTTACCTTTGCCGCTATCAGGACAGCGCCGACACGGCCGCCAGAATTCTCCAGATCCTGAGCGACAAACACAGACAAAAAGCCTTTGGTTTACAAAGCCGGACGTTGGCACAGACCCATTCCTTTGACCAGACCGTCAGCCGTTTCCTCGGGTTGTACCAGGAAATGATCAGCCACAAAACTCCAACGATCACACAACCAGCCGCCTGACAAACGCCATCAAGCTCGAGTTTGTCGCCCCACCGTCCAACTGGAGCAACGTGTTGCCACCTGTTATAATCAACACGGCTTATCTTCATAACCATTTTTAGCTATATGAAAATCAACGTGATCAGCGAATCCGGGGTCAGTCCCGGTCAAGGTCCGCACACCGCGTTTATCGAACACTGTGAATTTTTGCATAGCAACCAGATCCCCTATACCGTTAATCGTTTTACCAAAGCCGACATTTACCACGCGCACACCATGGGGCCACTTTACTGGCTCTTCAGCGCCTTTCGCAAACATATCGTGCTCACCGGCCACGTGACTCCGGACTCACTCAAAGGCTGCATGAAACCCGTTGTTTTCTGGCAACACTTTATGCCACTCTATTGCCGCTGGGTCTATAACCACGCCGACCTGGTACTGGCAGTCTCACCGACAGTCAAAAAAGACCTCGAGGCTCTGGGCGTACACAAACCCATTGTCTTCCTGCCCAATCCCGTCAACCGCAAACGTTTTTCGCCATCACCCGCGCTGCGGCAACATTACCGGCAAAAAATGGGATGCAGTGACAAGGACTTTGTCGTTATCTCCTGTGGCCAGATGCAGACGCGCAAAGGCACGCAGACTTTCATCCGCCTGGCCCGGGAACTGCCCCAGTTCAAATTCATCTGGGTGGGCGATTTTGCCTTTGGCAAGATCACCTGCGGTTTGGCAGAAATCAAGACAATGCTCCAACAACAACCTGAAAACCTGACAATCACGGGGTTGATTCCTTATGCAGAGATGAATGGGTATTACAACCTCGCCGACCTGTACTGTTTCCCGTCGTTTCAGGAAAACTTTCCCTTTTCCGTGGTCGAAGCCGCCGCCTGTGGCCTGCCGTTGATCTTGCGCGACATCACCGAATACGAAGATATCTTCAGCGCAGCCTATCTGCCTTGTACCGAAGAACAGTTCAAAGACGCCATCGTCAAACTGGCAACGGACAAGCAGGCACTGGCCAGATATAGACAGAAAGCGCAGGAATTGGCGGCGCGCTACAGTTTCGAACAGGTAAACGACCATTTACTGGCTATCTATCAAAATATGATCGCCTCATGAAAATCGCTTTTTTCTCCGACATCTACAAACCCGTGATCAGCGGTGTGACCTCATCCATAACGCAATTTGCCGATGAACTGCGCCGCCAGGGCCACGCGGTTTACATTTTCAGTCCCCGACTGGGCAAACACGAAGAACCCGATTACTATTCCATGACCTCCGTCCCCTTCCCGATTTATCCTGACTTCCGGGTAGGGTTTCCCCTCTCCATCCGACTGCAGCGCATCATGGCCAAGCTGGACGTTGATCTGATCCACATTCACACCCCGGGCCCGACTGGACTGCTGGGACTCTCCTATTCGCTGCAGCACAAACTCCCCCGCATTATGACTTACCACACCATGATTGGCGATTACGCCCGCGTCTACCTCCCCAAAATTTTCCCCGGTATGGTCAATACCGTGGATTTTTTCGACAAATTTTTCTGCAACCGTTTCCATGCCGTCACTGCACCCACACCGTTCATCAAACATTATTTGCAGGAAATGGGCATCAAACCCAAAATCACCGTCATCCCTACCGGCATTGACCTGACGCCTTATCGGCAGGACTGGCCAGAAGTGCCCGAATTTGCGTTGGCGCACCAGCAGGGCAAAAAAATCCTCGGGATTGCCGCACGCGCCGCCAAGGAAAAAAACATCGAATTTGTCCTGGAAGTTTTCCGGGTACTGCACGATCTGGATCCGATGACACATCTTGCGGTGATTGGCGGTGGCCCACACCTGGAAGAACTGAAGAAATACGCACAAAAACTACACATCAGTGACGACACCAGCTTCACTGGTTTTGTACCCCACGAAGAAATGCCGCGCTTTATCAAAGCCATCGACGCCTTTGCCTACACTTGCCGCACCGACACCCAGGGGCTGGTAGTGCTCGAAGCTCTCGCCAGCGGCAAGCCGTTATTTCTGATCGATGAAAAAGTCTTTAAACCCTTTGTCAAAAACGGCAAAAACGGATACCTCCTGCCCGAGGACGCCTTCCTGTTCGCCAAACGTATTAATCAAGTTTTCCACAATCCGGACAAAATGCAGTCCATGTCAGATGCATCCGCTGTCTACAGTCAGGATTTTTCCATTGCTGACCTGACCTCGGGTTTGGTCAATTTATATGCCAAAACGATCGCGGCTTTTGCCCAGACCTAACGCACTTCGCACTCCCCCACTTTGGCCAGCAACTCCAAGCAAAGCAACGCGAGCGTGCCGCTGTCGAAACTTTTGCGTACCAGATAGCTACGATCCACTGCTTTGGTGGAAACAAACTTCTGCAAATAATAGCGTTTGGCCCCACAGATATCCTCGCCAATGGCACGAACGTCGTCCGGTGTCAGCAAGCCTTCAACCAGCGTCGTGCGGAATTCATAATCGACGCCACTTTGCATAACCAGCGAAATACTGCGTCGTATGGCCTCAAGCTCAACCCTGACCTGCACGACTTCCTCGTATTTCGGAAGCGGCGCTTTGATATCCATGGCGACGTAATCCACCAGCTTGGCGTCAAAAAGGGTTTGCAGCACATCTGGCCGCACACCCGACGAATCGAGTTTGACCAGCATGCCCAGATCTTTGACACGGCGTATAAATTTAGGCAAATCGTTCTGCATCGTCGGTTCGCCGCCGGTGACAACAACCCCGTCAAGTTTGCCGATCCGTGCGCGCAAAAAGTCAAAAACAGTCTCTTCCTCGATCATCGGCCCAAACTGCTCGGGCAGCACGAGTTCGGGATTGTGGCAATACGGACAACGAAAGTAGCAGCCCTGTGTAAACACGATGGCTGCTACCTGGCCGGGGAAATCGATCAGTGAAAAACGTTGTAAACCGGCGATGACCATATGATTTAGCCTACTTTGGCGACAGCGTCCACCACTTTGAGTTCCTGTCCTGCCACCACCTGGCCGTCTTCAATTTTATAGGTTTTGCGCAGGGCGAATTCGGCTTGTTTGCCTTCGTTCCATTGCTGCACGGGGCGGATGTAACCCACGACGCGGGAGTAGACTTCGCAGCTGCTGCCGCAGGTCGGGCAGTTGAAATGTTCACCGGAAACATAGCCATGGGAATTGCAGACGCTGAAGGTGGGAGTCAAGGTGAAGTAAGGCAGATGATAGGTGTTGCAGACTTTGTTGACCAAATTTTTGACACTGGAAGCATGCTGAATGCGTTCGCCGGCAAAAAGATGAAGTACAGTGCCGCCGGTGTAGAGGGTCTGGATTGAATCCTGGTGATCCAACGCGGCAAAGGGATCGTCCGTGGTCTGCACCGGGAGGTGCGTCGAATTGGTGTAAAAAGGTGAAGCACCTTCTTTGAACTGTTCTTCGTTGGCCACCTGGATTTCGGGAAATTTGGCTTTGTCCAGACGGGCGAGACGATAGCTGGTGGCTTCCGCGGGTGTCGCTTCCAGGTTGTAGTTATTACCGGTTTCTTCCTGAAACTGCACCAGGCGATCACGCATGTAGGTGAGCACGCGCTGGGCAAAGGCCTTGCCTTGGTCAGACTCAATACCATACCCGTTCAAATTGACGGACGCTTCATTCATGCCCACAATGCCGATCGTGGCAAAGTGATTTTTCCAGTACTGATTGAAACGTTCCTTGATGTGGCGCAGATAAAATTTGGTGTAGGGATAGAGGCCGACGTCGGTAAGTCTTTCCAGCACTTTGCGTTTGGTCTCGAGGCTGTTTTTGGCCAGCACCATGAGGTGGTCCAATTTTTCCAGGAAATCCTGTTCAGACGTGGCGAGATGACCAAGACGCGGCATATTGAGGGTGACAACACCGACAGAACCGGTGAGCGGATTGGCACCAAACAGACCACCACCACGGGTCGCGAGCTGTCGGGTATCAAGGCGGAGTCGGCAGCACATGGAACGGGCGTCTTCGGGCTTGAGGTCGGAATTGACGAAGTTGCTAAAATAAGGAATACCGTACTTGGCCGTGGCCTCCCAGAGAATGTCCAAATTCGGATTGTCCCAGTTAAAGTCTTTGGTGATGTTGTAGGTGGGGATGGGAAAGGTAAAGACGCGACCTTTGGCGTCGCCTTCGACCATGACTTCCATGAAGGCACGGTTGAGCATGTCCATTTCTTTTTGGAAGTCGCTGTAGGTTTCTTTCTGGGGTTTGCCGCCAATGATCACCGGCTGTTTGGCATAAATGGAGGGAACTGTGAGGTCCATGGTGATATTGGTAAACGGGGTCTGGAAACCGACGCGGGTGGGGACATTGATATTGAAGACAAATTCCTGCAACGACTGTTTGACCTGTTCATAAGCCAGGTTGTCATAACGGATAAAGGGCGCAAGCAGCGTGTCAAAGCTCGAGAAGGCCTGGGCGCCGGCCGCTTCCCCCTGGAGTGTGTAGAAAAAATTAACGACCTGACCTAGTGCGCTGCGAAAATGTTTGGCCGGGCTGCTTTCGATTTTGCCAGCAGCACCCGTAAAGCCGATCATCAGCAAATCCTGCAAATCCCAACCGACGCAGTAAACCGACAGCAAATTGAGATCATGGATATGGAAGTCTCCTTCGAGGTGCGCTTTTTTGATTGGCTGGGAGTAAATCTTGTTCAGCCAGTAGATTTTGGACGTTTCAGAAGAGATATAATTATTGAGACCCTGGAGCGAATACCCCATGTTGGAATTTTCCTTGACTTGCCAGTCGATTTTCTCCAGATACTGGTCGATCAGTTCAATACCGGCCTGGGAAACAATTTCGCGGATCTGGTTATGCTGTTCACGGTAAAGGATGTAGGCCTTGGCCGTTTGCTTGTAAGGCGAGGAAAGCAAAACTTCCTCAACCACGTCTTGCACCATTTCCACAGTGGGTGCATCATTCTGGGCGAGCTCGGTCAGCACATTGAGCACTTTGAGCGTAAGACGTTTGCCGATCTTGTCGTCAAACTCCTTTGTTTCCTTGCCAGCGGCGGTAATCGCTTTGGTAATTTTCTCGGGTACGAAATCCACGAGTTTACCGTTTCTTTTGGTGATTTTGTTTATCATTACTTGACTCCATGAAGACATAAAACTAATTTTGGTTTTGCCGAGTTAACACAGGATGTAGTGTCTGGCTGGCGTTTTGGACACAAGATATTGTGGCAAGAGTATCTACATTTCACCTGTGCCTTTCAGTCAATCGCTTTACCTATCTCGGGTAAACTTTTTTACAATAAAAAAATCTTGTGCTATACTGCCGCCTGACGATTTTAGCCCCTAATGGCGGCCGGATATGACCAATACGTCGGACCAAAAAATCATTGATAAAATCGAAAAGTTTTTCACGTCCCACCAGGTCATTCAGTACAAAAAAGGGGACATGATTTTGCGGGCCCACGACATCCCCTCAGGAATCTCCTATATCCAAAGTGGCATTGTGCGCCTGTTCAGTATTTCCCCCGAAGGTGAAGAACTGACACTGCATGCCTTCAAACCAGGCGCTTTTTTCCCGATTGCCTGGGCCATCAACGAAGAAGCCAATGATTACTATTATGAAGCACTGGGTGACGCGGTGATTTACCGGGCACCTTCCAAAGATGTCATGCTTTTTCTGGAAGAAAACCCGGATGTTCTGCTTGCCCTGATGTCCCGCATCCTGTTTGGCCTCAAAGGATATACCACCAAGATCGAGCATCTGGTCTTTGATCGCGCCCTGGGCAAAACCGCCTCTCTGCTGGCGTACCTGGCCAAACAATTCGGCAAACCCGAAGGCAAGGAAATCATGATCAGTATTCCCTTTACGCATGACCATCTGGCCAGCTGGCTTGGCATGACACGGGTCAGCATCAGCCAGGCCATGACCAATCTCAAAAAAATGAAACTGATTCACTACCAAAACGGCCTGATCGTGATCGCCAAACCCGAAGACCTCGAACAGATCAAATAATTTGACAAATTAAAGCGCCATTCTCTACAATAACGCCGACCTTAAACCAAAACCAATCCTCCTGCCACATGCCGGGGGATTTTTTGTAGGCATTAATATGTTCATCTGGCGTTTCGGCATTAGCATCCTGATTGGCACTCTGATCACAGCAACCCTGGTTTTACCGACCGTAGCGCTGGCGTCACTCTTTGCCCAACCCAAACCAACCCAAGTCGCAACCCAGGCTGAACTTCCCGCCAATATCAGTATTGCCGCCAACATCGACCCGTCCCTGCAGCAACAAATCCGTGCCTTTTTCGGCAGTGCCAATTACGACTGGACCGCCCTTGGTCCGATAGCAATCAGTCCGCTCACCGCTTCACCCTATTGTGCCTACACCCAAACGTCGACCCAAACCATTTACCTGCAAAACAAATGTCCGGATGCCACGCTCGCCGCCGTCCTGGCCCACGAGCTTGGCCATATCGCAGACCACGCCCTGATGAACAGCCACGACCGGGATCAATTCTGCCAAGAGCACGCTATCCATAACTGCGCCACATGGTATAACCCCACCTACAGCGACAGCGCCACAACCGATGCAACGCAGTCCCCGGCCGAAATCTTTGCCAGCAACTTTGCGCGTCAGTTTTTCAACTAGCCAAAAACAGGTAACGCACCTATAATAGCCGCACTTAACATCAACAAAGTGCAGCATGAACTTAAACCCAGTCACCAAGGTCAAGGAGCTCAACCGGCTCTCGGCTGAGATTCCGCCCCTGCTGCATTATTTTCTTTTTTTTCTGACTTTTTTGTATGTCTGTTTTTTTATCAGTTTTTCACTGCTCAAAGACATTCCACTGCCTGGTGAATTTCTCTGGCTGATCGTGGCCATGGGAATTTACCTGTATCGCCGCACACCCCCTTTTATCAAAATTGCAGTCTTTCCGTTTGTCATCCTCGGACTCGCTTACCGCTTTACCACCTCAATCGTGGGTGAAGCGACGCATGTGCACATCCAGGATGTGATTGCCTTCGAACACCACATCATTCCCTTTATCCCGGCCATCAAGCTGCAGTCACTGCTTTTCACCCCCGGACGATTTCACTGGTACGACGCCATGGCCGCCGTGTTCTATTTTGCCGGACTGGGTATTCCCTACGTGATCGGCATTTTCCTGCTGCTCCGGCAAAAAATGGAAATTTTTCAAAAATACCTGCTCGGCATGTTTATGCTGAATTTCATGGGATTTGTCACCTATCTGCTTTATCCTGCCATGCCACCCTGGCTGGCCAGCACCGAAGGCTACCTGCCACCGATCAGCCGCATTCTGCTCAATTTTTACCAGACTGTTGGCCTGGGATTTATCAACAACCTCTACAGCAATATTAACCAGCACCCGACCGCCGCCGTGCCTTCCATGCATATGGCGTTTGTTGTTTTTCCAGCGCTCTATTTGTCGGTCACCTACAAATGGAAAGGCGCCCTGATTTCCGCCATTGCCTGCCTTGGCATGCTTTTTACCGTGCTCTACCTGGGCGAACATTACTTGTTTGACGCCATCATCGGGTCGCTCTATGCGGTCATCGCCTTTGCCGGGTCAACCCTGGCTTACCGTACGATTTTGCACATCAGCGCCAAAGCCGAGTCCACTGTCTAAACCTCATTTTTAGCCAAGACCAAAAACAATGTTTGTAACGGGACTGTCGGTTTCCAAATTCGGTTATTCGCCCCTGCCCCTGCCCGCAATGATGCTTGGTTCGCTGCAGGCAGCGCTGCAGGACAGTGGACTTGAACTGAGTGAACTGGAAGCCATTTACATTAGTAACAATTTAAGCCAGCAAACCCACCACCAAAGTCACCTCAGCGCCATCCTCTCTGGCTATCTGCCGGGCAAATTCCTGCCGATTTTTAACCTGGAAGCCGCCTGCGGCAGTGGCGGGGCGGCTATGCACCAGGCTTGTCTTGCGCTCAAAACCTATGCCCGCATTGCCGTACTGGGTGTGGAAAAAATGACAACAACCTCCAGCTCAGAACTTCTGGACATGGTGGCCACGGATGCAGACTGCGAATTGGACCAGCGTGAAGGCATTATTTTCCCGGCTGCCGGCGCACTGCTCGCGACCCGATATTTACAAAAATACAGCGCCACTACCGACGACCTGGCACAGGTAGCACTCAAAAACCACCACAATGGCAACCTCAATCCCGACGCCATGTTTTATGACAAAACCGTTACCCTTGACCAGATCAAAGCCTCCCGCGTCATTTGTTCGCCACTTCGACTGTTTGACTGCAGCGCCAATGCCGATGGTGCTGCTTGCGTCATTCTGGAACGCCAGCAACGGGGTCCCCGCTCCATCCGCATTGCTGCCTCCACCTTTGCCACCAACCACCTCAACTTTGCTCAGGACAAAGACCCCACGAACCGACTGGAAATCCAGCATTGTGTCAAACAAGCTTACCAGCAAGCCAACCTCCAACCCAATCAGATTCAGGTGGCTGAACTGCATGACGGTTTCACGGTGGTCGAACTGGTCGCCATGGAAAATGCCGGACTCTGCCCCATGGGCAAGGCGTTTGCATGGACGCAAGACGGCAAGACACAGCTCACGGGGCAACTCCCGATCAACCCCTCAGGTGGACTAAAGGCCTGCGGCCATCCGCTGGGCGCCACCGGCGTACGGCAAGTGGCCGAGATCGCACGTCAATTACGTGGCGAAGGCGGTGCACGTCAGGTAGCCAAAAACAAAATCGGCCTGGCGCTCAACATCGGTTCGCTGGTAGGCAGCTGCTCCGTCCATATCCTGAGGAACGACTAACCATGTACTACCGCTGCCCCACATGCAATCTGGTCTGGTACTACCCGCTGCACGAGTGCGTTTATTGCCACCACAACGTTGAGCACATCCTGCCGCAGCATTTCAAGATCGTGGGCATTACTAACGTCAACATTGCTTCAGTGCAAAACCCCAAGGTTCCTTATGCAGTGCTTCTGCTCGAGGACGAACACGGCCAGACCCATACCCGCAAAACTTTTAAAACCTATGAAATCGGACAAACCCTGGATTGGCCCAGCGGCAAACTCGACCTCAAAACCGGTGTCGCTTTGCAAAAAATCGGCTACGACTTTGAGGCCACGCTACAGACACTGTTGACACTTTTCCCAACCCGCACGTTTGATCCCGCACAAAAAATCCTGCTCAAGGTCACCCTCACCCCAACCGAATCATGCCCGCTCCTCACTTCACCGGAACTGGCCCGATTGATGATCGCCTGGCTCCACACCAACGGTGCGGGTCAAGACCAGATCACGCTGGTTGATCGCCTGCCACGCGACGCTGACGTTGACAGTATCCTAACGACATCCGGTTTTGCTGAGCTTGCCCAAACGTACGCATGGATAAACCTGACGACCGAAGCCCACGAATCCATCCCCGACCAAAATGTTTTGTTTGATATACCACAGACTGTGTTGCATGCCAATTTTATGGTGCATTTACCCATACTCAAAATTCCTACTCACAAAGCCATGGCACCCATAACCGAATCCCTGGCGACGCTGCTGCCGGGACAACTTGGCCACAATTTGGAAAAAATGCTCAATTACCGCACCAGTAGCAACCTTTTGCCCGACATACTGCACGTGGTGGACGCCGCACAAGCGGTGGTAAACCCATCATCGGATAGCTTTAAAACGGTTTCCCCCAAACTCCTATTGGCCAGTTACAGCAACAAGCCCCTGGATCGCGCCATTGCCGACATGGCCCGCAAACCCTACCACGACCGGCTGACCAACACCGATACCAACCTGCTTGGCGAAGAACTCGCCGTGCTCCAAAGCGAATGGAGTTTGTTTACCTAACTTCCTCTCTCCCTTTGGGAGAGAGACAGAGAGAGGGGATTCTTTTTCGGAATTCCCCTCTCTCTGCATCCTCCCCCCAAGGGGAGGAGAAGACTGAGAGGCTTCCACTGGCTGGAAAAAGCCTCACTAGAAGCTGATTCCTGACAAAGCCGGCATCAGATTGATTCGTGCACGCCACAAGGGTAATTATTTTTTAACTGCTCTCTTTTTGGCAGTATTTTTTGACAAAGGTTTTTCCGGTTGCGCTGCCGCAAGCTCTTTGGCTTCGCCCAATATCTCCTCCTTGAGTTCAACGATCCGCACCTGAACACGCTCTTCCAGGTCGGGAATATGGGCGTGCAAAAAAACCATCACCGCCTGTTCATCAGCACCACGCAGCAGTTCGTCATTCAATGCTTCCAGGTCTGCTGCGCTCAATGTCTCCATAATCAAGTCAATGACTTCTTCTCTGGCTACTTTTTCAATTTTTAGCAACAATTCAGCCTCGTTTGTTTCGTTTTTCATGTTTTCTCCTTGAAATTAACCTATCGTCATCATATCCCAAACTTTTCCGGGCAACCAGATCATTTATTTTATCGACCAAAAACTCTATACTGTGCTCATTATTTGTCTGGCATATAGCCTGCTTTCATGCTAGAATGCTAAGAACTTAAAGGGGGTCAAACATGTCCTATCTAGTCCCGATGGTAGTGGAAAAAACACCTGGTGGCGAACGCGCATATGACATTTATTCGCGTTTACTCAAAGACCGCATCATCTTCCTCGAACGCGAGATTACCGACGAATACGCCAACCTGGTCATTGCCCAGCTGCTTTTCCTCGCATCCGAAAGCGCCCAGAAAGAAATCAACGTCTATATCAACTCACCCGGCGGCTCGGTCACGGCGGGACTCGCGATTTACGACACCATGCAGTACCTCAAATGCCCGGTCAGCACCATCTGCATCGGTCAGGCAGCTTCCATGGCAGCGATTATCCTCAGTGGTGGCGCCAAAGGCAAACGTGCCTCGCTGCCCAATTCCCGCATCATGATCCATCAACCTCTTAGCGGCATCCAGGGCCAGATCACGGACATGGAAATTGCCACACGCGAAGGCGTCAGACTCAAAAAAGTGTTGAACGAGATTCTCTCCAGGCACACCGGCAAAGCCCTCAAGCAAATCGAAAAAGACACAGACCGTAATTTCTTTATGAGTGCCGAAGAAGCCATTGCCTACGGCCTGATCGACAAAGTGGTCGAGCACCAATAAGTTTTCAGACTGATTCATCGCCCGGTTTTGTCAAATTTATATTCATCAATTGAGCACCCCATGACTGATAAACCAGCACCAGAACACCGCTGTTCGTTTTGCAATCGCAGCTCACTCTACGCCGGTCCACTGGTCAAGGGCCAGGACGGCGTTTATATTTGCGGCGAATGCCTGCGCATGGGCCAGGAAGCCTTACGCGTCTCGGCCAAAGCCACCGACAAAGCCATGGACTTCAACCCCACGTTGCACACGCCCAAACAGATATTTAAACAAATGTGCGAATACATCATTGGCCAGGACGAAGCCAAAAAAATCCTCTCCGTGGCCGTCTACAACCACTACAAACGCATCAAACACAAACACGAACTCAAACGTAGCGACGTCGAAATCCAGAAAAGCAACATCGTCCTAGTCGGCCCGACCGGCAGTGGCAAGACACTGATTGCCCAAACGCTGGCCAAAATCCTCAATGTTCCGTTTTCCATTGCCGATGCGACAACGTTGACCGAAGCAGGCTACGTCGGTGAAGACGTTGAAAACATCCTGCTTGGCTTGCTGATCGCGGCGGACGGCAATGTCGAGCGCGCCGAAAAAGGCATTGTCTACATTGATGAAATCGACAAAATCGGCCGCAAAGGCGACAACCCCTCCATCACTCGTGACGTCTCGGGCGAAGGCGTGCAACAGGCGTTGCTCAAAATCGTTGAAGGCACGGTCGCCAACGTCCCCATGCATGGCGGCCGCAAACATCCCCAGGCTGAATACATCAAGATCAACACCGCCGACATCCTCTTTATCGTCGGTGGCGCATTCGAGAAAATCGACGAAATCATCGAACACCGCCTCGACCGCACCGGCAGTATTGGCTTTGGCGCCAAACTCCCGTCCAAGGAACAGCAGACCGAAGAAAAATTCCGCATTCTCAGCCACATCACCTCCGACGATTTGCTGCACTTTGGCTTGATTCCAGAACTGGTCGGACGACTCCCGGTGATCGCGCCACTCTACATGTTGTCCGAAGCCGAGATGATCCGTGTCCTGACCGAACCCAAAAACGCCCTGGTCAAACAATTTGAACGCCTGTTTGAACTCGAAAACGTCAAACTGACTTTTACCCCTGACGCGCTCACGGCCATCACGCAAATGGCCCGCAAGCAGAAGACCGGCGCCCGCAGCCTGCGCACAATCATGGAAAAAAACCTGATGGACATCATGTTTGAGATGCCCTTTGAGCAGCCGGTACAGGAATGTATTGTTGATGAAAAAGTTATCCTGACCGGCACCAAACCCAAGCTGGTCAACAAGAATTCCAAGGAAGTGGCCTGATGCTGAAGTCGCTGTTCCAAAAAATACTCAACCGTGACACCACCCCATCGTCGCCGGAACTGCAGGATTTTAAGCAAAAATACCCTCAGTTTTTTGACAGCAACCTGAATATCAATGCATCGACGCCAATTGAACCAAATCCTGCTGCGACCACCGTAACGCCGCAAGAGCCGATCAAACACCTCCCTCTCCTGCCGCTGCGCAATGTGGTTGCTTTCCCGGACATGATTGTGCCGGTGGTGGTTGGGCGTTCCGAATCAATCAAGGCGATTGAAAAAGCTCTGGGCGAGACCAAACAAGTCGTGGTACTGACCCAACGCAATGCTGACAAAACCTTCCTCACTCCTGCCAAAGACCTTTACGACGTTGGCATAATCGCTGACATCAACCAGAATTTTCGCCTGCCCGACGGTTCAGTACGACTTATTCTAAGTGGCACAACCCGTGTGCGCGTCGATGATTTCTTGACTGAGGACGGTGTGGTGGAAGCTGCCTATACTATTTTCCCAGATCAGGCAGAAGCAAACCCACTCGCCATGGAAGCGGCCCGTCGTTATGCCACGCAGCAGCTTAGCCGTTATTTCAAATCCATGACCCAGGTACCCGAAGAACTCTCCATCCTTATGGACAATTTGACTGACGTTGCCAAATACTCCAATTTGATTGCTGCTTACATTCCCGGCGAAATGGATGAAAAACAGGCACTCCTTGAGACCAATACCGTTTCACGCCGCCTTTCCAAAATCGGCACCATCCTCGAAAAAGAATACCAGGTCAACTTCCTCAGCAATGAAATCCGTACCAAAGCCAGCCACAAGCTCAGCCAGGCCGAACGCGAGTACTTTCTCAAGGAACAGATGAGGGTCATCCAGGACGAACTCAAGGAAAACGGTAATGGCGAAGGTGAATTTGAAACCATGCTGCTCAAAGTAGACACGCTTAAACTCAACGCTGCGGCCGCCAAACAGGCCAAAGAAGAAATCAACCGGCTGAAGAAAATGCCCTCGTTTTCACCCGAAGCAGGACTCATCCGATCCTATCTCGATTTGATCTTTGATTTACCCTGGTTCAAAAAATCACCCGAAAAATTTGACCTCAAGGCAGCCTCCCGCATCCTCGACCACGACCATTATGGCCTGGACAAGGTCAAAGAACGCATCCTCGAGTATTTGGCCGTGCGCAAACTCTCACCCGACGCCAAAGGCCCGATTCTTTGCCTCGTGGGCCCGCCCGGTACTGGCAAAACGTCACTGGCCAAATCCGTGGCGGCCGCGCTCGGCCGCAAATACATCCGCATTTCCCTCGGCGGCGTACGCGACGAAGCCGAAGTGCGTGGCCACCGTCGCACCTACATTGGCGCGCTACCGGGCCGCATCATCAAAGGCATGAAAACGGCTGGTGTCGTTAACCCGCTCATCCTGCTCGATGAAGTCGACAAGATGGACAGCGACCTGCGTGGCGACCCCACCGCGGCACTGCTCGAGGTGTTGGATCCCGAACAAAACAGCGAATTTGTCGACCACTTTCTGGAAGTGCCTTTTGACCTGTCCAAAGTGTTGTTCATCACCACCGCTAACTTTTTGTACTCCATTCCCGAGCCCCTCATTGACCGGCTTGAAATCATCCCGCTTTACAGTTACACCGAAGAAGAAAAAATCGAAATCGCCCGCCATCACCTGCTCCCCAAAATCATTGCCGAACACAACCTGGGGAAGCAAAGCAAACCCGAATTCACTGACGCCATGCTGCGTGCCATCATCCGCGACTACACACGTGAAGCCGGTGTCCGCAATCTGGAAAAAATGCTCGCCAAAATCTGCCGCAAACTCGTCCGCGCCATCGTCGATGCCGAAGACAAGACGCCGGAACTTACGACGACAATCACCACCAAACTGCTGCACAAATATCTAGGCCCACCCAAATTCCAGGCCGATGACAAGGAAAAATCCGACCAGATCGGTATCGCCACCGGCCTGGCCTGGACAGAAGTGGGCGGAGTGCTGCTCCCGATCGAAGTTGCCACCATGCCAGGCAAAGGCGTGCTCACTATCACCGGACAGCTGGGCGAAGTCATGCAGGAATCCGCCAAAGCGGCACTCAGTTATATTCGTGCCCGTGAAAAACAGTTCAAACTGCCTAAGGATTTTAACGAAAAGCTCGATTTACACATTCACGTTCCCGAAGGCGCTGTGCCCAAAGACGGGCCATCTGCCGGCATCGCCATTGCCACGGCCATCATCTCGGCGCTGACCAAGCGGACCGTGTCGTCCGAGATCGCCATGACCGGCGAAATCACTTTGCGCGGCCACGTCCTGCCCATCGGCGGGCTCAAGGAAAAAGTCCTCGCCGCCCACCGTGCCGGCATCAAGACGGTGGTCCTCCCCGCCAAAAACGAATCCGACATCGAAGACATTCCTACCAATATCCGCTCCCGCATGCAACTTCACCTCGTCCGCAACATGGACGAAGTCCTGTCCCTCGTCCTCTCCAACCCCTTACCCATCCCCAAAAAACCCAGGATCAAACACAAACCCGCAGCAAAAGTTTCAACCTGACCTTTCCTTCTGTTTCTCTCTCCAGAAACTTACAATTTGCCACTACTGAAGGATTGCTTCGTCGCTGCCTCCTCGCAATAACGAAACTCCTACCCCCCTTAAGGGGGCACAGGAGGATTAGTCCACCCCAAGGTGGAGATTTTCCCTTCCACTTTACAACTTTACAAACTTAATGACTTTATAAACCACCATGTCCCCTCTCCTTCTCCTTAACCTTGACGACAAACTCACGCTCAAAAAAAAGCACCCCTGCGGCGGCCTGGTCTGGAGCGTGGTCCGCATTGGCGCCGACATTGGCATCACCTGCGACACCTGTGGCCACAAAGTTTTGCTGGAACGTTCCAAACTCGAGACAAGGATCAAGAAGATCGAACGGGCGCAAAAGACGACAGTCTGAAAACTACCCCCACCCTGCCCTCCCCCGTGAAGCACAGGGGCGGGAAAATTGAGTTTCATATCCCTCCCCTGCAGCAGCGGGTGGAGGCCCGGTAGGGAGTAGTTTCAACCCTAGTCCTGCTCCGCCTGTATCTTTAGAATAACAACAAACGTCAGCACAATACACACCACGGCCAGCAGACTATAGGCGAAATAAAGCGGATTTTTGGCAAACCCATAATACACATTGCTCATCACCACGCTCTGGCCAACCGCTTTGACAAGTCCGGCAGAAGCATGGGTGATTTGTCCAATGATCCAACCAGGAAATTTAAGCGGACCGGTCGGGTCGATTTTGCCAGCCACAAACTGCAACCAGAGCAGAACGTTCCACCCACACAAAACGAGCGTCGTGCCGATCATGATTTTGCGGTTATTGACACGTTGCCACAGCGCGGAAAGCCCGATGGCCAAAAGCGGCAACATCTCAGCCATACGGCGCGCGCCAAAGGCCCAGCCGCCATAGAACTCCCAGACCATTGAATTGACCAGCGAACTTAACACAAACAAGCCCAAAAACGTGATTGCCCAGACTCGCTTTTGCTTCCACATAAAGCCAAGTCCGACTAATCCCAGTAACGTGATGGGTGTCCAGAAGAACAAACCGTGATTGGGACTGAACCACAGCCGCAGCGTGTTCAGTAACCACTCGCCGACATGGGTTACCGGTATAAAATACCCCGCGCCCTGCGGCAGCACGAAAAAGCTGCCATAAATAATCTTCCAGGCGATCAGTTGCCAAATGCCCAGTGCCAAGGCACCAAGACCAAAAAAAAGCACCTGCCACAGCCGGCGTTTCACCACTAGCAGATAGATGAAGATGGGAAGCAAAAAGATAACCTGCTGCCACCGGATCAGACAAACCATGCCGCCCCACAAACCTCCCAGGAGTGCATCCGAGTCTTCTTTGAAATACTTTGTCTGGAGCCAATACCAGTAGAGCAGACTGATGCCAAAAAAAGACAACGGATGCGACGACACCGGTTCATTGAAAAGATAATTGAGCAACATGGCACCGACCGTCACCCCGATCACGCTCCACCAGGCAATGCTTTCATCAGCAAAAAACCGTACCAGCCGGTAGAGGTAAAACACGCCCATGATGGCATAGCAATACGTCCCAAGCGGAATAAACAGCTGGTAAAAAAACGAATAGCCGTCATTGGGCAAATGTAACAACGGCGCGGTGATGGTCGTGGCTACCCAGCCGACACCAAACCATGGCGCCCAGAGCATGGCTGGCCCGATGGAGAAAGGATTGGCAACCAAGCCCGTTGACGTGCGTTCACTCACCGCCGTCCAGTAAGCCTGGTTATTGAAATCCTTATACTCGTTGGTGAAGTCAAAATTACCGTCCACCAGTGGCGACCGCAGCCAGGCATAATACGACCAGCCGTCGCCCGTAATTTTGCCTTTGAGCAAAAACAACCCGCCCAACAACAGTCCCACCAAAACCAGCAAAACCGATCGATTGAGCTTACCGTGGACGATTTTGGCGAGTAACTCATGGAACATCATGGCCTTGCTGTTTAAAAAACCCCGATGGATTCGGGGTTTTGGGGGAGGCAGATTATGGCGTGGTGGTAGTCGAGGTCGCTGCAGAAAGTAGATCAGTCAGACTGGTATTCACACCATCATAAGTCGTCTGGTCCACCTGATAAAGCTGCCCTGTGCCATTTTTCTGTGCATAATAGGAAGTCCCAACTTTCCAGAGCGAAACATTGATCGTATTGTTGTCCTTGGTGGCAATCACCATGCGCAAATCAGGGGTGCTACTCAACTTGACGGTGGCGGGATCATCGACAAAGGCGGAGGCCAGCAACGTCGTGACATAGGACGTGAGCGTACTCATTTTCGTGACGTTGACTGTTTTGGTATTGCCATCGAGCGAGTAATTACCCTGACCATCGGCTGTCAAACGAAAACTGTCGCCGGCACTATGCACAAACTGCGCCGTGCTGACATTGCCTGATTGCAAGGCAAGAATGGTTTTATCTCTCCAGCTGCTGGTGTCCTTGACCAGGGAGTCCCGCAAATTTCCCCTGACCGCGTGAATATCATTGCTGTTAACCAACGTCGCATAGGTATGATTGCCATCGGTGGAGGCATTGCCAAGCATAAATTGCGCGACTTCTTTGTTGTTTTGAGTCAAAATGATTTTGACCCCGGTCTGGTCATCCACGCCATAGGTTGCCTTTTTGCTGGCATTGCTGGAGACGATGTCGTCGCTCTGCAGGTTGGCCAGTGCGCTCACCACGGTGTCCATGGCCGATTGCATTACCGGGTACGTGATCGGGGTCGTCAGTTCCCAACTGTTCCCGCTTTTCTGCAGCACCTGCGTCTGGCTGGGCTGTACAATGGAAATTTTATTATAGGTGCTGGCACTTACCTTTAAAAACGTCCGGACTTGTGCCTGGCCTTCATTACCCTTCAATAGCTCCGACCCCTTGACGATGGCAAACAGACCAACAAAAACCACGAGCAGTACGAGCAGATATTTGGGTTTCATAACAGGTTTCCCCTGACAAAGTTAAACGGATTTGGCGACATGATATTTGCGCTGCATGCGTTTCTGGCGGATGCGGAAACGAATGATCGCCAGAACAAAGACAATCACTGGTAATCCCAGGAAGAGTCCCCATTTGATCACGTTTCGCGTGAGATCGTCGACTTGCTTGATATGCGGTACGGCGCCACCTTTAGCCCGAATCGAAATCATACCGTCATCCTGGGCGAGCCAATCGATGGCATTGGCAAAAAAGGTCACGTTGTCGCCATTGAGAATCGTACCGTGTTTGACGAATTTGGATGACCCCACCACAATCATGCGATTCGTGGCAACACTGTCCACGCGGGCAGCTGGCGTCGTAACGGTGGTGGTGGAAGTCGTCGCACTGGCCGGGGCTGTTGCGGTTGGTTGCGTTTTCCCTTTGAAATAACTCGTCAATGGTCCCTGCAGGGAAACAGCCAACGCAAACGGACCACGATCAGACCCGGTCGCAAACTGTTGAAAAGGGTCAAGGTTGTACTGACCGCTGAGTCTCCAGCTGGTTTTACCAGTCATGATCAATTTGTCGACATTGAGTCCTTTGGGCAAGTCGCTGCCAACCGTCAGACTACTGGCAAAAGCCATGGACGTCGATTTGAGGCCAGTGGTGACCAAACTTGAACCAAACGTCGTAACATAGGGTACATAGGGATACTGCACAGCCACACTATACCCACCCTGACCAACACCAATGGAAACCGTTTCCGCCTGCGTATCCAGTACCAGGTCGTTATTGATGGTCACGCCATAACTTGCGAGCATCGGCACCAGGCCGCTATCAAGGGCAGAGGCCGTCATATAACTCATGTCGATACTGGAGGTGTCCACCATAAAGAGAACCTTGGTTCCACGCATCACCGCCTGGTCAATGGCATACAGTGTCGCATCCGGCAATTTGCTCGTCACCCCCGCCACAATCAGCACGGCCAGGTCGCTGGGAATATTGGCTGCCGTCACATTTTGGGTTGTATAAAGCTGCTGCAAGCTCGCGTTCGCTTCCGAATATTCTGTGGCAAACGTTCCGGTCGCAGTACTGTCCTGGAGAATGCCCACCGTAATCGCTTTGGGTTGCACCAGTTTTTTGATGGTGCTGGTCAGTGTGTATTCCATGCCGTCAGTGCTTTGCAGTTGCGCTACCGTTTCCTGTTTGCCGCCATAGAGAAAAACCACACCCATATAGGCGATCTGTGAACTCGCCTGATCCTGTTTCACCACCTGGACTTGTGAGGGTTGAATACCATCGGTCTGGGCTGCCTGCTGTTTCTCGGTACTCCCGGTTGGATCAATAATTTGATAATCGAACTTGCCTTTGCTGTACTGTTTGTAATCGGCCAGCTTGTCCACCAGGTATTGGCGCACTTCGTTATAAGGTGAGGGCAGATTTTTGCTAAAGTAGGCTTTGGCAATGACTTTATCATCCAGATTGCCGACCAGGTCGCGGCTGGCCTTGGATAGCGTAAAAGTCTGGTCAGCCGTCAAATCGAGACGCACGAAAAACATCGAGCCCAGGATATTGGCCATGATCAGGATGCCCACCATCAGCAGGATGGCGGTCGAGGAGGTAAAAAAAGTTTCAACGTGTTTGGGGAGTTGGAATTTGATTTTTTTCATCTTGGGTTCCTCACTTCTTGCGATTGAGTAAACTTTGCAGGGTCAGAAACAACATCAGCGTGATCAGCGACAGGTAGTACAGCACGTCGCGTGAATCAATGATGCCAGTTGAAATGTTATTGAAATGCGAGGTAAACCCAAGGAAGTCCACGAGTCCCGCGACCGCCGGGATATATTGTGTGGATTGGCCCACCAGGTACAGCACAAAACCAATGGCAAAGGCGACGATAAACGCCACAATCTGGTTGGAGGTAAGCGAAGAAGCAAACAAACCAATGCCAATGATGCAGGCGCCGAGAAACACCAACCCGATGTAGCCTCCGATCACCGGCCCCCAGTCAAGTTTGCCCAACGTGCTGAGCGCCACCGGATAGATAAAAGTAATGCCCACCATGACCACATAAAATGACAACGCTCCCAAAAATTTACCCAGCAGGATTTCAATATCACTCACCGGCAGCGTGACCAGATGTTCCAGCGTTCCTGTCTTGCGTTCTTCGGCCAGTAAACGCATGGAAAGCGCCGGGACAAAGAACAACAGAATCAACGGAATCGTCTGCAGATAGCTGCGCATTGACACGACGCCGTTCAAAAACAGGTTGTAGGCAAAAAAGTACCCGCTGATGGCGAGGTAAATAAACAGGATGACATAAGCAATCGGCGAGTTGAAATAGTGCCGCAGCTCTTTTTTGGTGATGGTCCAGATCGAAGTCATAAGGTCTCCTTGAAACATGCGATGGGATAACTAATATGATTAGGCTGTCTTCCAGAGTCAACATTCTGATGTCATGCTGAACTTAATTCAGCATCTAGCACCCTATCAGAAAAAAAAACGAGATGCCGAATCAAGTTCGGCATGACCCAAAAAAGATAAACTTACTTCGTCACATCCAAAAACACTTCCTCAAGGCTGATCTGCTGCGGCGTCATTTCGTACAACTTCCAGCCATTTTTGACCACGGCATCAAAAATCGCTTCCCGCACATCCACGCCATTTTCGACGTCAATGGTAAACCCGTAAACGCCTTTTTTCTCAGAATCTTTCTTGACCACATGTTTCACACCTTCGATTTCCCTAAGTTTGGCTTCAGTGTCTTTGATCGTGCCAGCGGCGAGTTTGATGTAAATATTGCCGAGCATGGATTCTTCGGATTTGGCTTTGAGTTCATCGGGTGTGCCGCTCGCTACCACTTTGCCCTGGTGGATGATGGTAACGGTGTCGCAAATCGCCTGCACCTCCTGCATGATGTGAGTGCTCAGGAGCACGGTGCGGTTTTTGCCCAGTTTCTGGATCAGTTCGCGTATTTCGATGATTTGTTTGGGATCCAGTCCAACGGTCGGCTCGTCCAAAATCAATGTTTTGGGATCACAAAGCAGTGCCTGCGCCAAACCAACCCGTTGGCGAAAACCTTTGGACAGATTTTCAATTTGTTTGTAAAAAACAGATTCCAGGCTGCATTGCTCGACAGCGCGGGCAATGGCTTCACGCGTATTAAATTTGTTTAGACCATGCATTGCCGCCACATACTGCAGCGCTTCTTCGACAGTGAAATCCAGATAAAGCGGGTTGCTCTCGGGCAGATAGCCAATTTGCTTGCGCATCTCGAGATTTTGTTCTTCCACATTGTGGTCATTGACGATGGCTTTGCCCGACGTCGGTGGCATAAAGCCGGCCAGGATTTTCATGGTCGTGGTTTTGCCAGCACCGTTGGGGCCCAGGAAACCCATGATTTCCCCGGCTTTGACCTCGAACGTGATGCTATCCAGGGCTTTGAAGTCGCCAAAGTGTTTGGTCAAATGCTGCACTTTGATCATCTTGCCTCCTTCTGCTGCGTTTGTTTTGAAAAGTTAGTTACAGTCGACTATTTTAATGGGTTGAGGCTGTTTGTCAAATCCACATGTTGACGCGGCAAGCTCTTACCCCGGCCACCGCCCCGCTAAATCTTTGACCAAATCAGGTATTGGTGATAAATTATGAGTTAACTATTACATGCATTTATGGAGAAATTATGGACGCAACCCAAATTCCCACCAATCCGTTCAAACCCACCTGGAAGCCGCTCACCGAACTGCACATCCACGCCGGCGGCGGATTGCCTGCTTCTACCATGTGGACGATCGCCCACCAGCAGGGCATTCGGTTACCTTTTGAGGATTACTGGGATTTCAAGGACGCCATCACGATTACGCGCGCCAAAATGATGGATCTGGACGAATTCCTGCATTCACCCAAAAACCCGTTCCACTGGTGCGAAATGATCCAGTCCAGCCCTGAAGCCATGGAACACACAATTTACGAAATGGCCGCCAAAGCCTACCGCAAATGCAATGTCGATACACTCGACATCCGCTTCACGCCCATGAAGAGAAATCGCAAAGGCGAAAAGGACCTCGACCATATCATTGCCGGCGCGCTGCGTGGCCTCGACCGTGTCATGCTCGAATATCCAATCCGCGTCGGACTGATTTTTTGCCTCGAAAAAGGTTTCCCCGCCCACCTCAATGAGATCACCGTGGACAAGGCCATCAAGTACAAAAGCCGTGGCATTGTTGGCATTGACCTCACGGGCCTGGATTCGGGCAACAAGTTCAACGCCGACGAAATGGCCCCGATTTTTCATAAAGCCAAAGCCGCAGGTTTGGGAGTTACCGTGCACGCTGGTGAAGGTCCGGAACAATTATCCGTCAAAGACGCCATCACCAAACTTGGCGCCGACCGCATTGGCCATGGCATTGATTCCATTCACCACCCCGAAGAACTCGAACTAATCCAGAAGCACGACATTGTCATGGAATTCTGCCCCACGTCAAACATCATCCTCGGCCTCTTGAACGGTCCCGAAGACTGCAAAAATGTCGTCAACACCTGGATGGCCCACGGCATCAAATTCACCGTCAACTCCGACGACCCTATCTTCTTTGAAACGAACATCAAGCTCGAATACAATTTCCTGCGCGAGAATGGCGTACTCACCGACAAACAACTGGACCAATGCACCGCCATAGCACGCAAAGCCAGCTTCCTGAATCGGTGATCTTTTCTGCTGGTTTCTATCGATCGTTGTCATTGCGAGCCTTGTCTCAAGGCGTGGCAATCTAGTTATTATTTTTACCAGAAACAAGATTGCCGCGTCGCTGACTTCCTCGCAATGACAGCAGAGACATTTCAACCCTACTAACTGCCAAACTCTTCCGGCCACGCCTCATACGCATCCCTGACCATCTGCCCAACGCGCTTGAGAACTGTTGACGTTTCCACCAATCCCAAGGCATGTTCCAATATTTTTTTGGCCAGTTGGCGTTCTGGCTGCTTACGCAGCATTTGTAATTCAATATAGAGTTCGTCCACTTCCTCCAAAGGCTCAGCAAACAGTTTGCGTTCGCCCAGCAGCTCCGACACGGTATTGGCTAGCAGCGCGACGACGTTGCGGGAATCGTTAAAAACAATAACCGATCCGCTTTCCTCAACCATATCCTCACCAAGTCGATACGTTGCGAAATCTTCGGTTGCCACCAGAATGCCTTCTGTGCCGCCAATTTGTGCGCCTTTCGTCTTGCCTTTGGGCTGTGCCAAGGCAAGCAGCTCGGTGAGCGTCGTCCCAGCTTTGATTTCAAAGACGCCCGCTCTGCTGACGTCGCCACTGACGCTAAAGACGTGGTTTGACCAGGTTTCCAATTTGGGACTGGCAAAACCACGCGCGAGACGTGCAAAAGTTTCGGCTTTTTCCACCCAGATGCCATGCGCCTCAAAGTCTTCGTGCAGTTGTAAATGACCTTTGACCTGGGCTACCAGGTCTTCGTCGCGGCGGGTTTCCATCATGTCCGGCAATACCATCACTCTTTCAAGATTCAATTTTTTACCCACCACCTGTTTCCCCAGCATGTCCATGTCCATCCGGTCTTTGACCAAATGTTCAAATTCAAGTCGTAAAATCGGATAATCCGCGCTCATTAGTACATAAATGCGGTGAGCACCCGTGAGGTAAGCCCCAATCAAAGCACCATCCAGCACCGCGTCCAGGCTTTGCTCCAATATCCAGCGCACCTTGAACGCGCCCACTTCATATTCGGTGGCATCGACGATGATAATTTTGTGGTCGCTGTCACTGGCTTGCATGCAGTTCACTTTGTCTTCAACCAATGCCAGAAGTCCACCTTTGGCTCGCGCTGTCGACAAAATAACATCAGGTTTCAGTTTCCAGGCTTTGGCAATACCAAGTTCGGGTTCATAAGGCAGTTTAAAAAAATCAAGGGTGCACATGCGTGTTCGCCTCCTTGATTTCCTGCAAAATTCTAACTGCTCTTTTTGGCGTCAAGAATCCATAACGCCGATCGTTGATCATCATCGCCGGCCCTTCATCGCACATGCCGAGGCAGTTGGTGTATTCCAGGCTGAATTGGCCATCTGCGGTGATGTCGCCCACCTCAATCGTCAAAAAGTCTTCCACCGCTTTCAAAATGTCGGCGCTATCCTGCATGGCGCACGGAGTGCCACGGCAAAACCGGATTTCAAATTTGCCCACCAGCTCGGTATGCAGGTAGAGAGCTTTGTTCACAAATGCCTGCACATCCTCCCGCGGCAAGTCAAAAGCAGTGGCCACCAAGGCAATATCGCCTTCGCCAATCATGCCCTGCACATCCTCGATCGCCGCCAAAAGCGCCGCGAGTGGCAGTTTTTCTTTGTGATAATGGTCAATCAGATGTTGGATGTTTTTGTTCATGTTGCTTCGATTTGACGAAGAATGGCGGAGCGACTACATTCAGTATACCAAATTCCGGCTTTAGATTAGGAGATGCCATGCAATTTCTGGTCATTGCCTACGATTTCACCGATCCGGCAGCATTAACCCGCAGGCTGGCCATCCGCGCCGACCATATTGCCATGAGTGACAAACTGATCATTACCGGCAACCAGATCATGGCCGTGGCACTGCTTGATGACGCTGGCAAGATGAACGGGTCGGCCATGATCTGTGAGTACCAAACCAGAGCAGAACTCGATGCCTGGCTCCAAGTCGAACCCTATGTCGTCGGCAAAGTCTGGGACCAGATTGATATTCTACCCTGCAAAGTTGGGCCGTCGTTTGTGCATTTACTTGCTAAACACTAGTACCAAACGGATGGCCTCATCGTCATGCTGAACGAAGTGAAGCATCCTTACTACAAATGAACAATTTCGTGGAAAAACCAATTTCCATTTCCACTGGTCAGTGAGGATTCTTCGCTACACTCAGAATGACTGTCGCTCGTAACAGTTTCTTACCATTCCCTATCCAAAATCCCCCATTTCCGCTATAGTACGCTCACCCCAAGTTACTTAATTAGGAGCCAATATGGCCACCACCCGCACCAAAAAAGCCGTGGACGAAACTGTCGACCAGGTCGAGGAAAAAGCCAAAACCACGCACGAAGAATTCAAGCTCGAATCCGGCAAAATTCTCGACAAAATCAAGGAACTGATCCGCGAAGGCAATATCCGCCGCATCATCATCAAACGCCAGGGCAAACCCGTGTTTGAAATCCCCATGACCTTTGGTGCTGTCGGCATTTTGCTGGCCCCGGAACTCGCTGCGATTGGCGCCTTTATTGCGCTGGCGACCGATTGCACGCTTGAAGTGGAACGCCGCGCCTAGTTTTATCCTTTAACAAATACCGAAAGTCATTCATGACCAAAACACTACCCCTTGCGGCAGTGGTGTTAAGTTTATTGCTTCTCACCGCCTGCTCCGATGGTAACAACACCATCACCGACAAAGGACTTTCCTCCCTCTCCACCAAACCCGCCAACAACGCGACGACCAATACCACCGTTGACGGCTTGCAAAAACTCGCTGCCGGTTCATCAACCAATAACGCGACGGCTCTCCCCCCTGACAATTCCATGCCCAACCTCAATGCCAATCAGCCCACAACGCAAGCTCCCTCCACTACTTCACCCACTCAATCTCAAAGCCCACCCGTGACCACCGCCTCAGGACTCGAGTATCAAATCATCAAAGAAGGCACCGGTACCGCCGTGGCCAAAGCCGGCGACAAAGTTTCTGTGCATTACGTCGGCACGCTGCAGGACGGCACCAAATTCGACTCATCCGTGGACCGCAACCAGCCCTTTAGCTTCAACCTCGGCGCTGGCCAGGTGATCAAAGGCTGGGACGAAGGCGTTGCCGGCATGAAAATCGGCGAACAGCGCGTGCTGGTCATCCCCGGCAATCTCGCCTACGGCGCTGCAGGGCATCCCCCCACGATTCCCGCCAATGCGACACTGACCTTTACAGTGGCGTTGCTGTCGATCAATTAATCCTCCCAATTCCGATATGTTTTCCGTAGCACAATGCTTGTGCCCTTCTGACCACCAAAAAAGACCCGACGTTAGGGTCTTTTTTGGAATGATAAAACTACTTCCTGAATTTCAAAGTTGCGGGGAGCAAGTGGTTTTACCCACTCGCTCCCCAACAACCTGCGGACCTCTACCTCGAGACGAGGTAGAGGACAAAGGCGCCGAGGGCCAAAAGGCCGACGGCGCCGATTATGAAATTTCGCAGGAGGAGATTGCATCCTCCTGCGACCAGATAGCCAAGATTGTTGGCTATCTGGTTCGACGCCCGAACCTGCTCCTCATCCGTTAACGGACGAGGAGCTCCTTTAATTGCCATATACCCTCCCACCCCTCGTTGAATTTAGTGAAAAGGGGTGCTCCTTACGGAGAAACAGACTGCCACAGTTAGATAATCTGTTTCTCCGCTCGGAGTTGAGGGTCGATATTTGTCCGCAGGTTGTTAACGTTCATCACCTGTTTGCCCGGACGGACGCCATGCCCGCCTGGTCAATGAGGTGAGGTAAACTATAGTATAAATCACCCAAATGAGGTAAACTATAGTATAAAACAATACTTTATTACCTGAATTGCAGGGTTTTCAACATGGCACAAACCAATTTCCGAGAAGCATTAACTCCAGCCGATGGCTCGTTAGCTCTCGATGCTAATAATACCGAGCCAATCGTTGACCAAAGTGCCGAACAGCCTGAGCCATTACCGACCACTGAGCCAGAACACCATTTTCATCCCACCCCATCGGGTCACCGCATGCGTGCCTTGCTGCGCGTATCCGAAATTCTCAATGGCAAAGCCCAAGTCGAAGGTCTGGAAAACCTTGATCGCATTCCTGAGGGGGCCAAAGTGATCATCGTGACGACACACCTGACTGACCGTGATGAAGTAACAGCGGCAGCTGCCCTGCGGCATCATTTTGATGTCGTTTTGACTGGCTGGACTGGCGCCGTGACCTCCGAGGGTTTTAAAGGAACGCACGATGCAACCTATCCACTGGTCAGATTAATCGGTACTACAAACGTTTTACCCGTTCAATATATGGCTGAACAAAGGCCTCGCAATGGCATTATCAATCCAGACGACACGGATCGCATGGCAGCCGCCCTAAAACAAAACAAAACGTTGGTTGTTGTTGGTCATAAGCCTGTGTTAGATGGCATAATGCCCGACAAACCTGGAAGCTCGCCTGCGCTTGCAGCATTCAAAGCTGGTAAAAATGCGATTATCCTGCCCGTTGCGGTTCAAATTGGCGAAGCCGATGAAATTCTGGGCAATGCCACCGCTGGCAGTCTTTTGAAAACTGCTTTCCGCAGGCCACCTGTAAGTGTCAAAATCGGGGAACCCTTCTCGGTTGATCCTGGCGATACCGATAGAGAGACGGTCCTGCATAGCAGATTTGCTCGCCGTGCCAATCAAAGTCGTGACCCTGACAAGACAACTCAAGATGGCACAATCGTTGCTTCGCAAAGCGATATTATGGCAGCTCAGACCCATGAAACAAGGCAAATCCTGGATATGGCAAACGCCAAAGTTATGGAAGCATTGGCCAAACTGGTTCCCCCCAACAAAAGGGGAAAATGGGGAAACAATTCACCAGAACATTAATCGCTTATTAACTATTAAGGTTTAACCAATGCCTACTGAAAATAAATTTGAAATCCAATCATTCCCACAGGATCTGTTGACTGACCCGCTGCTGGCGATGGTGTACGCAGGAGCCAGTAAATACGATGGCATACTTGCCATAGCCCAAAAATACCTGCCCGACATGGCAGAGAGTCCAGAAGATGAGCAAATTAAAGCAGCGCGGGAGCTGATCGAACAAGCTTTATCAATGGGTGCCGCAGCCAAAATGGATCCTGCAGAAGTGGAAGCCTATAATAGAGTAAATGTTCGCAACGAGATTCAATTTGACACAATAGCAACTTCAATCGAAACCGGTTTTGCGCAACGTTTTGATCCCAATTCATCTTATGTTTTAGTTGAAGAGGTGCATGCCTATATCAGCGAAGCAATGGCAGCATTAGGTCAAAAATTCGACTCGGTTGTTGTCACCGCACTAATTCAGGCGGGATTAACCCATTGGTCAATCCCGGTCGATTTTGCTTCATATGCCAAAAGGGATGAAGTGGAAGCAAGTGAAATCTCCCTCATGGGTCATCATATTGCAGAGCTTGTTAGCGTAGCAAAATATTCGGATGAAGACATATATAAAGAGCGTGCCGTGTCAGGCCAAATTACCTGTGAGTTCGATCCCATTGAAATAGCGAATGGTCTTCGTGATTATTACACCGCACTTATTTACGCTGCACGACTTCGAGAACCAGAACCAACTCCTGTTCCAGAGCAACCAATGCAACACACTTATACCCCCGAGAGTCAACGCCCACCTGGCATTATGGAACGATTCAGCACTGCCCTCAGGCGATCAAGACGAAAAAGATAATATGTAAATCCTTGGATTTGCCGACAACTGCGATTTGTCTTTGAACCCATGCCTGCGACATACCGTAGGGAAGACACATTGTCAGGCTTTGTTCATTTTGTTTATACTAACTCAGTATTTTTTAATGGGGAATCTCGATGCCAGAATCACAAACCATCGTCGATGCCAAACAGCTGGTCAAAACCTACACCCTGGGCAAAGTCCAGGTGCCGGCCCTGCGCGGTGTGGACCTCAAGATAGAAAAAGGCGAAATGGTTGCCATTATGGGCCCCTCGTGCAGTGGCAAGACCTCGCTTCTGAACTGCATTTCCGGCCTTGATGACATTACCTCGGGTGAAGTCCTGTTTGACGGCAAAAACATCCACAAAATGGCTGACAATCCCCGTACTGCGCATCGCGCCAAGCATATGGGTTTTATTTTTCAGTTTTACAATTTGATGCCTGTCCTCACCGCGGCCGAAAACGCCGAAATGCCCCTGCTGCTGCTCGGCTGGAATGCCCGCAAAGCACGCGCCAAGGTCATGGAAATTTTTGCCCAAATCGGTATCGCCGACTTTGCCAATCACAAACCTGCCGAACTCTCGGGTGGCCAGCGCCAGCGTGTCACCATTGCCCGCGCCCTGATCCACTCGCCCAGCATTATCTGGGCCGATGAGCCCACCGGCGACCTGGATGACGAAACGACCAATGAAATCACCGACCTGTTTGTCAAACTCAACCAGGAACAGGGCCAAACCTTTGTCATCGTGACCCACAACACCGCTGTTGCCCAAAAAGCCAAACGCACCATCAGTATGCACAGCGGCCATATCACCACCGACACCCAAAACTGAACTTAGCCCACTAATCGAGAGCAACTATGTTTCCCGAATGGACTCCATTTTTTCTGGTCGGCGTTGGCATTATCCTCATCATTTTACTATATGTTTACCTGCGCAACCGCCTCCTGGTCAAAATCGGCCTGCGTAATGTTTCCCGCCGCAAAGCCACGACCTTTCTCGTGATTCTGGGTGCAATTTTGGGAACTGCCACCATCTCCACAGCGTTTATCATTGGCGATACCCTGGAAAACACGATCCGCGTCGAATCGCTCTCATCCCTTGGTCACCGTGACGAAATGCTGAATTTGTATCCCATGAGTACTTCTGGCGACACCAACGCTGCCTCCTACCTGAATGAATCGACCGTCATGCCCTTTACCAAAAATATTGCCGCGCTACCCGAAGTCCGTTCGTTACTTTATGGGCTCAGCATTGACGCGCCTGTGCAGCACATTGATGCGGCGTCGGGTGACCTCATTCTTGCCACCCCTTCAACGCAGATTATTGGGATCGACCCGCAGCAGATGTGCCATTTTGAGATATCAAACCAGTGCTATACGCTCGACGACACTGAAATTCTCCTGGATCATAATATCGCCACGACACTGGACGCGCGTCGCGGTGACAAACTGGTTATTAATTATCAAAACACCCCCTACAACTTTACGGTCAAAGCGGTGTTTGAACCCAAAACTTTTTGGGACGTTCCCCCCACCCTGTTTGGCTTCAACTCGGAATCGGCCAAAGTCTTTGTTAACCTGAACGTTGCTCAGCATATTATCGCTTTATCAACCGAACCTCCCTCGTCTGCTGGGAATTACAGCATGATGAACGGACCCTACACCCGTGTTGGTGGTTCTCCCTCGTCAGCACCACTTGCTATGCCAGATCACGCCGTCAACTTCATCTATATTGCCAACCAGGGCAGCGGCCAAACCGCCATCGACAACACGGATCTGGTCATTAATCAGCTCAACAACATCCATGCTTCACTGGGCAAAACCGGCGAAAGCATCAGTTTTGTCACCAGTCAAACCAAACAGGATGTCTACAAAAACGCCAATGAAGGCGCCAAAATGACAACCTTTGTCCTGCTGATTCTAGGCGCTTTCAGCACGCTGGCTGGGATCATGCTGATCATCAACCTGTTTGTCATGCTGGCCTTTGAACGTCAGGCCGAAATGGGTATTTTGCGTGCCATTGGTCTCAAACAAGGGGATTTGGTCAAGATCTACTATGCCGAAGGCTTGACCTATTCACTGCTGGCTAGCTTCCTCGGTTCACTGTTTGGCATGGTGCTGGCCAGAGTGGCGATAGGGGCTTACAGTTACATCTCCAGCCATACGGCGCTGACCGGCGGAAGTTCGGATCTCCTCTTTCAAGCTCGCCCGATCAGCCTGATCAATGCTTTTTGCATCGGTTTTCTGATCACGGTCATGGCTATTATCCTGACTGCCGGTCAAATCAGTCGCTTCAATATCATTCGTGCCATTCGTGACATCCAGGACCGCGCCACCACCCGCCGCATCACCTGGTTTAACTTCCTGGTTTGCCTGGTGATGATGTTTGGTGGGCTGCAGGCTTTTCTCCAGGGTTTCGCCTTTGCTGCTAATCATTTCATCTCTATGCTTGGACTGACTTTTTTGGTCTGGGGCTGGGCATTGTTCCTGAACTATCGGCTGCCAGCCCGTCCCGTGAACAGCATCGCCTGTCTAATCCTGCTGCTCTATGCCAATCTGGGTTCGCTTTTTCTCAAAAACTTCTACGGCAATCCGTTCATTTTCATCATTATTGCCATCGATTCCATCCTGACCGCAACGATCCTCCTGATCAACAATGACCGCATTGTCCTGTGGCCACTCGCGCATACACTGGGCCGGATCAAAAAGCTTCAATCCAGCATCCGCATGATCGTGACTTACCCACTTAATGCACGTTTCCGTACTGGTATCACACTGATCATGTATTCCCTGGTCATCTTCATTGTCACTACCATCGGTATCGTCAAATACATGTCCAATGTCTCCCTCGACACAACCATCAACAATCAAACCGGCGGCTACGATTATCGGATCTTGAGCAATGATTCTGCTTCGCCATTGCCCGATCTCAACACCATTCTCGCCAAATCCAAATTCATCAATCCCAGTGACGTTCGCGACACCATGACCAAACAGACATTCTATCTGACACTGGCACCTCCAGGCGATTCGTCAAAGTTCCCGTCTTATTCCATGGCCAACGGCATCAACACACACTACATCACTAGCTTTGGTTCCAAACTGCCCAAAATAGTGAACAAACAGCATCCTGAACTATCCGATGCCGCGCTCTGGAAAAAACTGACCGACGATCCCCTCAGTATCATTGTCCAGGATAATCTTTTTGAGCGGTCAACGGAATATATGGGCATGCCTGGCGCTGCGCCCACCAATATTCCCGGACCACAGCTCGTGGGCAAAAAGCTCAAAGTCTGCACCAGCACCGAAAGCGCGTCGTGCACCGAACGCACCGTCATTGCCACGATCAAAAGTGACGATGATTCAACTTACGTGGCTGGTGACCCATTAATTGCAGCCCTCCAGCTCAAACTTGTTGATTATCAGACCGAAGCCTGGCTTGCCATCCAGCCTAAAGTAAATCGCACCCAATTTTTACTCAATCTTTCCAAAGCCGTCGCCGCCTATGGTGGCAATGTCACGGACGTGGTGCAGAGTACCAAAGACCAGGTCTGGATCATGGATATGTTTTTCACTCTGCTGCAGGGCTTTCTGGGAATCGGTCTGTTGATTGGTATTACAGGTCTGAGTATTGTTATGCTCCGTTCGGTCCGTGAGCGTCAGCAACACATTGGCGTACTGCGGTCGATTGGTTTCAAACGCAGCGATATCATGCTCATCTACTTTGGCGAGACGTCATTCATTGCCATTGTCGGCACACTTATTGGCCTGATTTTGGGCATTGTGATCACTTACTTTCTGTTCCGTGATCAACTCAGTCAAGCAGATGTAGGGATGACCTTTGCCATTCCCTGGCTGGAACTAACTGGCATATTTGCCTTCAGTTATATCTTTTCCCTGCTGGGTGCGATCATTCCTTCTCGGCAGGCCGCCCAGATCAGTCCCGCCGAAGTGTTGCGTTATAACGGCTAAGTAGAATCGATCAAGTTTTGCACAAACAAAAAAGACCCCGAAAAGGGGTCTTTTTTTTAATATACATTCCCTCATATTCATCTTCAAGTTTTCACTGCCATAAAGTAAAGCTTTACTTTTTTACACTACTTTCATCAATTGATGTTATTGCTTAGTCCCAATTGTAACCAAATTGAAGTAATATATGTATTTTTGCATAGTATTTTTAAATTGAGCCATCCGAAACAATTCATTTATTTGTTTCTTACCATATCGACATATGTGCCCTTCATTACCGTAAATGTTTTCAATCTTTGAAAAGATATTGCGCAGAAATCCATCCAATGATAGATCCATAACAATAACTTGCCCATTGGGTTTGACTACACGTCGCATTTCAGAGAGGGACCTAAATGAATCAGAATGATGATGAAATGAATGGCAACAGACTACGCAGTCAAAAGTGTCATCTGCATATGGCATAGATAGAGCTGACCCAATGGCAAGCTTAATTTGAGGAGTTGCAGAAAATTTCCTCTTAGCTTTATCAAACATGTCTGGCGAAATATCTAGACCATGAAGCTGTATATTTGAGGGTGGTTTATTGATAAGTTGCTGCAGGAGTATCCCTGTGCCGCATCCCACATCCAATATCGATCCATGTGTTGGCAATCTTAAATGTTTGATTACTGCTTTATTTGTCAAATAATAATTCAGGTAACTAAGTGTTTTACGATCATATGTTTTTGCCCAATCACGGAATCTGACAAGGCTTCTCTTTTCTACATCGTTCATACTTTGTCCTGTAATCGAAACTAATCTATTAACCCTCGTTATAAAACACATTTATTCCCGCTCCGTTACCCAGTCAGGCAATAAAAAAAAATCTCCCTTTGGGAGAAAGACTAGTAGTTTGTACTCTCACATTATTACGTTCGGCAATATGGCCGACCATTTTTATTTTGCGAAAATTGGCGCGCCAGATACGGATGCAATGGAACTTTTTTATTGAAGCATTGGTTCATTTAAACCATAACTTATTTCAATTGTTCCTTTAGTACATAAGACAAATTGAACAAAACAGGACCCTTTTACGGTCCTGTTTTGTTAACACATTCATATTCTTACGGAGTAACTTTAATTATAAATCTAGCAGATTCATTCATAACTTTTACTTTTGCTCACGATCCGCAGCAAGTTTAACTTTCATTGCTAAGGGACCATTTGCTTTATAATACCTGTCCAAAACAGCCTGCTCTTCTGGCGACAAACCGGCTCTAACTTTTTCCTCTACTTTCTCCATATCTTCGTCGTCTTGTTTATCTCTAATATCTGCCATTTTATCTTGAATCAAAGACAGTTGTTTTAACGTAATTCCATCAGGTAAAACAACTTCAGTTCTCGTAAAAGTGGCATCAGCCTCGACACCGTTTTCCACAGCATTTTGAAACGCTTTAGCGGCTTCTGCTAATGCCCGACCATCCAGACATAAAACATGCTGTCCATTCATATTTTCACAGGCGATGCTGTGGGAAGAACCCTCTCCATCCGCCACGTGAACATTTAATGGAGAATATTGTTCCTGCCCATTATGACCATACCAAGTAGTTCGTTGTTCCACTATTAATTCTGGCAGTCCACCTGGGAGGGCGTCACTGTGGATAGTTTCAGTTGGTATTTGGAGTTCAAGAATTCTGGCAGCAACTCCAGGATTGGCTTCCCGAAAAAGCATCTCGGCTCGCCCCATCTGTGCAGCCGCATTGGTCATTAAACTTTCTACCTGCTGTTCTTGTTCTTTACCTTCAGGTAAGCGTACCTCAAATGGACTTTTATCAAAACGGTCCATGTCTTTCCTTTCATTAAGAATTAAAACATATATCCGATTGATTCTTAATCATACCCCAACTCATAAGATCATGCAATGATTACATAGAGATGCCTTTTTAATGCGGTTTAATGTTTGTCTATTAGACAAGGGTAATTTAACTATAGGTAGTCCAGAAATATAAGGAATAAATATGGGTAAAAAAAGAGACCCAGCTTTTTGGCTGAGTCGCTTAAATTATCTGAATTGGCGCCCCCTGCAGGAGTCGAACCCGCAACCTCTTGGTTCGAAGCCAAGCACTCTATCCAGTTGAGCTAAGAGGGCGTAAAAATATATACGCTATAAAGGTGCGTACCTACGAAACTGCCTGTCCGCCGTAGCTTCCGAGCGAAGGAGGAAGCTAAGAGGGCATAAATTCAAAAAGTTATTAAAGGACAAAACACTCAGCAACTTACAGGCTCAACTTTATCATGTTTCTCAATATCTTGCTTGCCTAATCCGCTGCTTTCAACATACTTTTCACCATTGGACACAGACACTCGGCAATCTTGTTGTGCTCTTCTGCCTCCAGATGCACGCCGTCCACCTCACTGGCCACTGCAATTTGAGCTAAATCGACAAACCCAAACCCGTTTTCCGCCGCAATCCCCTGATAGATGCCAGCCAGTGCCTTTGATTTTTCAAGGGCTCCCAGGAAATCAATTTCCGGCTTGCCAAAGCGCAACCGTTGTTTCTCTATGACCACGACCGGGGACAGAATGATTACAGCGGGGACTTTACCGCTCCGATTCCGACCTTCTGCCAGAATGGCCTTAACACAAGCATGTAAACCTTCGCCAACTTGTCCTGCCGTCAAGCCATATTTGGCTTTCAGGTCATTCGTTCCCAGTGCAAGGATGATCAGGTCCAACGGTTTGTGGGTTTCAAGACAGGCAAACAAATAAGCCCGGCCATTTTTGCCTGCCTTGTTAGGGCTGTCGAAATTGGTGGTACGACCGTTTAGCCCCTCCTCGATGACCTCAAAAGACGTACCGAGCAGGGCCTGTAACCGACCAGTCCACCTGACATTAGCAAGATAGCGGGCATTATTGTCGTCACCGGGAATCCTGCCCCAGGTATTGGAATCTCCAAATGCCAAAATACGTCTGGTTTCCGGGTTGGTGTTCATTGTGGTAACCCCAGGTTCTACGAAAAATTCGCGTACAGCGAAAACACCGACGCCACGATCAGCAGCACAATACACGCCATGGTGATAATATTGGCCACACGCCCATTTTTGAACGTTCCCATGATTTTTTTGTCATTAGCGATTTTATAAACGTAGATCAGGATGATGGGCAAAATCACGGCATTGACGTTGTTGGACCAGATCAGGATCTGAAACAACGGCATGCCCGGAACCAGAACAAGCAAGGCGCTGATGCCGATGATCAGTGTGATAATCCAGTAAAACGCAGGCGCTTCGTTCCACTTGCGATCGAGTTTGGATTCCACGCCAAAGATCTCGGACGCCGCATAGGCTGTGGAAAGCGTTACCACACTGACACCAAGCAACCCCGCATTCAGCAGTCCAAGCGCAAACAGAATATAGGCCTGCTCTCCTGCCAGTGGCCTCAGCGCCTGTGCCGCCTGCGTGGCGGTGGTAATGGGAATATGGTTGGCGAACAAAGTCGCTGCAGCCGCAACAATGATAAAAAAACTGACAAAATCGGTGATAAACGCGCCCAGAAAAACTTCCGCTTTCTGGTAGGGATATCTCTCGGCTGTAATGCCCTTGTCCACCACAAACGACTGGATCACAAACTGCCCCCAGATCGTCACCGTCGTCCCAATCAGCACCATCAAGGTGTTGATATAATCCTTGTCAAGCTGGATGCTGGGCGTAACCAGTGCCTTGATCGCCGGCATCCAGTTGGGCTTGGCATAAAAACAGGTAATGATGTAAACCACATACAAGGCCGAAGAAAGAAGAAAAACTTTTTCCACCCGGCTGAACGCCCCCTTGTACAGCACAAGCCACAATAAAATGGCAAAAACCGGCACAACGATATATTTGGACAACCCAAACAAACCCATGGCTTCGGCAATAGCTCCCATGTCGGCAATAATGATGCCCATATTGGAAATCAGCATGGCGATCAAGGCGATCATCGTGAGCTTGAGGCCGAATTTCTCCCTAATCACACCGCCCAGACCTTTACCGGTGGCGACACCGATGCGGGCACCCAACTCCTGTGTCACAGCCAGAATGACGGTCACCACAACTAATGCAAACAGCATGTTGAGACCGTATTTGGCCCCCACCAGGGTGTAGCCAACAATACCAGTACCATCATTGTCGGCATTGGCCGTGATAATCCCTGGTCCAATTACCGCCATAAACATCAACACATAACGCCAACGGAACTTCTTAAAAAAGCCCATAAATCAGGCCTCCGGGAATAATTGGCGCATGACATCGTCGACCATGACAATGCCCAGGAGGCGATTGCTGTTATCGACCACGGCAATGGAAAACAGGTTGTATTTGGTCAGGAAACTGGCCACTTCACGGATTTTGGCGTGCGCTTCAACTGTAAACAAATTGGTCGTCATGATGTCTTCGATGATCGTGTCATCGTTGGCCACGGCCAATGTCCGCATCGACAAAACACCAACCGGATGCTTTTCGTGGTCCACCACATAGATATAGCTGACATTGGGAATATCGTCGACTGTCACGCGCAATTTTTCGCGTACATGCGCCACGGTGCGTTCGGGATGCACTTTGATATAATCGGTGGTCATCAGTCCACCGGCTTCCCGATCATCATAGTGAATTAATTCCAGGATTTTCTGACCTTCCTTGGGCGCCATTTCGGCGATGATGCGCTGCGCTTTTTCGTCTGGCAAATCATCCAGAATATCCGCTGCTTGGTCGGGCGACATGCCTTCCAGGATATCGCCAGCACGTTCCAGGCCAAGCTGCTCGATCAAAGCGACTTTCAGGTCATCATCCAGTTCCTCCAGCACTTCGGCGGCTTTTTCGTTATTCAGACTCGAAACCAATGCAGCGCCACGTTTGGCGTTCAGCTCCTCCACCAGGTTGGCCAGGTCGGCAGGGTGCAGCCGATTAAGATGCTTCTGCGTCTGTTCGGTCTGCAGTTGTGGCATGCCGGATTCCAGCAGTGTAAAGCCTTTCCATGGTACCAGTTGCGGCGACAGACGGTTGATCAACGGAAACTGCTCCATGCCCAACCGGCGGAAGATCCCCCGCAAACCAATTTCAATGCTGATCGCCGACAATTCGCCATGCAGGTTGCCCAAGACAATATCGTTAACCCGCATCATGTTCATGCCTTCGTTGTCGATGATCTGGCGATCCAGGACGCTGTCTTTGAGCAGAATGTCACTGACTTGTTTGGTGTAGTTATAAAGGTCGTTTTCCCGTTTTTTGAGCGAAACCATGCCTTTACCAAGCAATTCCACCTGATCCATGGCGACGATGTGTTCCAGTTTTTTTTTGCTATCCCAGACAACCACGGCACGGACAATCGGATAATCCTGAATGGAGACGATCACATCACGCAAATTGCCAATCGTTTGATTGGAATTGTCTTTGACTTCCGAATTCAACAAGGCACTAAAAAAAAGCATAACGGGCTCCCTGGCTATAGGCTTTCAAATCAACGCACGGAGATAATTATAGCCCTCCCAGATCAGTTAAAACAAGCGTTAGTTGTCGTCTTTGTCACGCTCCAGTATGACGCCCGCACCGGATATTCCAACCCCCAACCCTTGACGCTGGATGCAGAACTGGTAAGGTGGGGGAAAAGAAATTCTAATATCTAATAGCTAACATCCAAATAATGCAAAACACATCCAGGTTTGGTTATTATTTATTAGTGCTTAGTTATTAATTATTCCATCGCATGCCCCCACTCATCCCCTTTCCCCACAAACCCAAAATCGACCAGATCGAAGGCGTACCTTTCTGCTGGTACATCCACCCCGAGGCCATGCAAGCCCATCTGGAACGTCTTTCCAGTGAAATTGTGCTCAAGGATTTCACACACGTCCTCTATGTTCTCCAAGGTGGCAAATACCTATATACCGAACTCACGCAATTGCAAGGCTTCCCGCGCGACTACACCCATCATGCCATTGAATACCACCGCCATCCTATCACCGGCGACCGGCTGATAGAGAAAGCCGTGGCCAAAGATTTAAGCGGTGATATCCTGATCATCGACGACGTCTGGGACACAGCCAACACCGCCAAACTGATCATCGACGACATCAAACAAACCACACACGCCCGTTCAGTCTCCTTTGCCGTCGTTTGCCGCAAAATCAATGTACCGGAACAACGTTTCTTTAATGGTGTTAACTTACACGTTGGCGTCGAAGTCGAAAACCTCTGGCTGGGCGGCTGCGGCATGGACCTAGGGGTGGCGGGCGCGGTCAACCAGCGCATTCGTCAGATTCGCGGCCTGGTCGTAAAATCATAGCAACTTGCAGTGACGCTCTGGTCTTGATCAAAGTCAGTGTTTTGCACTGACTTTTTTCGTGTTTGCCGATCAGACGCCAAATTGTGAGCTTTGACCATTTCTTGGTATAATTATTTGTACATTACAATGAGAATCAATATGAAACAGAAAATCGCCATCATTCATTACGCTTCTCCGCCCATTTTTGGTGGCGTTGAACGTGTGCTTGCCGACCATATCGAAACACTGGTGAGCTGTGGCTTTGACATCAAACTGATCACCGGTGCCGGCTCGCAATACCGGACGGACATCGAATACTGCAGCGTACCCGAGATCAATACCCAGGACGCAACCAACCTGCAAATTCTGCAAGAGGTACTGCAAGGCCAGTTGACTGAAACGTTCAACCGTCGTAAGGATTTCTTCAAAGTTCGCTTGCAGGAACTGCTTGCTGACTGCTCCCACGCCATTATCCACAACATCATGTCGATGCACATGTGCCTGCCACTGACCCTGGCGCTGCGCGAACTGATGGCCGAACGGCAAACCAACGTCAAATTCATCAATTATATCCACGACAATGTTTACCTGGATGACGAAATCAAAGAACAAGTATGCAATCTCCCGCCCGTGGTCAAAACATGGTTAACCACGCTGCCTGAAGCTCACACTACCGTTGCGATTTCCCATGCGCGGGCAACGGAGCTGGCAGGTATTTATCAGGTTGACCCGAGCCGTTTTCAGGTCATCCACAATGGTGTCAATGTCCTTAAATTTCTCAATATTCACGCGGAAGTTTATCAATACCTGCGCCAATCCCATATCCTCGAACGCGACGTGATTTTCCTCTATCCCACGCGCATCGCCATCCGCAAAAACATCCTGCGGGCGTTGCAAATCGTCAAAGATCTGGTGGAGCTCAAATACAAGCCGGCACTGCTGATTACCGGCCCGATTGATCCACACCTCAAACAGGACGCCACCGGCTATGCCCACACCATTGATCAGTTCATTCAGGACAACCACCTTGAACCTTATGTTTTTCAACTCTACCGTTCCGCCTTGTTTGGCGACGGGCTGTCCCATTACGACTATGTCCGCGACCTCTATATCATGTCGGACGCGCTGCTCTTCACGACCAAAGCCGAAGGTTTTGGCATACCCATCTACGAAGCCGCACTGATGAGCAAACCCATCGTCTGTACTGGCATCCCGGTGCTGCGTGAGCTGGCCGGTGAAAACGCCTTTTACCTGGACGAAGACGCCGCCGTTCGCCCGGACTACGACCAGTTGATGAACTTTGTGTTTAAGCATACCGTTCCGTCCTTTCGCAAAATTGTCATGCAAAAAGGTACCACTCAGGCCATTGTCGAAAACGAAATCGTTCCGCTACTGACCAATTCTTAATCAAATGAATTTCCATGGGTAGAACCATCATCGTTTCCAACCGCCTTCCGATCTCCGTCCAGCAAAACAAGGATGACATTCATTTCACCCAAAGTGTGGGTGGCGTGGCAACGGGCCTCAGCTCCATTTTCCGCGAAGACAAACGCAATATCTGGGTCGGCTGGATCGACCTGCCCGCCAACAAACTCGACAAAACCCAAAAAAAAGACATGGAAAACGAGTTGCAGAAACAAATGCATCTCTATCCTGTCTATCTCACCAAAAACGACGTCACCAAGTATTACTACGGCTTTTGCAACAAAACCATCTGGCCATTGTTCCACTGTTTTACCCAATACCCGGTCTACGACAAAAGTCTCTGGGAATCCTACAAACACGTCAACCAGGTGTATGCCAACGAATTACTTTCAATCATCAAACCCAATGACACCGTCTGGATCCACGACTATCACCTGATGCTGCTGCCAAAGCTGCTGCGCGAAAAAATGCCGGACCTCAAGATTGGTTTTTTCCTGCACATCCCGTTTCCACCTATCGATATTTTTCAAGTCCTACCCTGGCGCACGGAAATCCTCGAAGGCATTATTGCCGCCGACCTGATTGGGTTTCACACCTACGAATACGCCCGTTATTTCCTCAATTCTGTCAGCAAAATCCTGGGTTATAACCACAAACTGGGACTAATTACTGCCGGGGATCATTTGGCCAAAGTTGACTCCTTTCCCATGGGCATTGATTATGACAAATTCGCCGACAGTTCACGCAGCGCCGAAGTGAAACGCCGTGTCGCGCTGATTCGCCAAAAAGAAAAAAACCGCCAGGTCATCCTCTCGATCGACCGGCTGGACTACACCAAAGGCATTCCGCAGCGACTCGAGGCGTTTGACGAATTTCTGATCAAATACCCGGAATTCAAGGGCAAAGTCTCATTCTACCTGATCGCTGTTCCCTCCCGCACGGAGGTTGAACATTACAATTCCCTCAAACGCCAGGTGGACGAACTGCTGGGCAAAATCAATGGCAAATACAGCACGCTGGATTGGAACCCGATCACTTACATGTACCGGTCGCTACAATTCGAAGATCTGATCGCGTTTTACAGTATCGCCGCGGCCGCGATGGTCACCCCGCTCAAAGACGGCATGAATCTGATTGCCAAGGAATTTATTGCCTCCAAACCCGACGGCAAAGGCATGCTCATCCTGAGCGAAATGGCTGGCGCCGCCAACGAACTGGGCGAAGTGGTGATGGTCAACCCCAATAACAGAGAAGCAATGGTGGAAGCCCTGCATACCGCCCTTACCATGCCCGAGGAAGAACAGGTGAGCCGCAACCGCATTATGCAGCGCCGTCTGCGTCGTTATGATCTCAAAAAATGGTATACCGACTTCATGGACAACCTCGAAGACGTGAAAAAACTGCAAAAAGATTATTTATCCAAAAAGATTTCCCCCGGAAGTTCGGACAAAATCATTGCCAATTACCAGCATGCCTCCTCCCGCCTGATTGTGCTTGACTACGATGGCACTCTGTTTCCCCTTACTTCCACCCCACACAATCCCCAAAATGACGCCGAACTCATGGCGCTGCTGACAAAACTGACAAGCGATCCCAAAAACCACGTGCTGCTTGCCGCCGGTCGTGACCGCGAAACCATGCAAAGCTGGTTTGGTGATTTTCATTTGGGCCTGATTGCCGAACACGGCGCCTGGGTCAAAAATTTTAGCAAAGACTGGAAACCAGTCGAGAAAGTTCATGTCGACTGGAAAGAACAGATCAAACCCATTCTCGAACAATTTGTTGACAAAACGCCTGGTTCCTTTGTCGAAGACAAATATTTTTCGCTCGCCTGGCATTACCGCAAAGTTTCACCAGAACTCGCCTCGGTCCGTATCCGCCAGCTCAAAGACGTCCTGCAAGACATGTCCACCCACCTCAAACTCAACCTGGGTGTATTTGAAGTCACCAAAGTCATTGAGATCAAGCAAACGTCGATCAACAAAGGCCAGGCCATCCTTGGCTACCTGCGTGACCACAAATGGGATTTTATCCTGGCCATTGGCGACGACTGGACCGATGAAGACCTGTTTGGCGTGCTGCCCACCAAAGCTGTCACTATCAAAATCGGCATCGAACCTTCAATTGCCAAATACAGCCTGGATTCCGTCACCATGACACGGCAATTTCTGCAGGACCTTATCCAATAACTGCCCGCCAATGCTGCCCGACCAAATTCTAAACACATACCAAAACGCCTGTTCCCGCCTGATCTGCCTGGATTATGACGGGACGCTGCGCGAGTTTGCCGACCTTCCTGCTGCCGCTGCTCCAACTTCTGAAATTATGGCACTGTTACAAGCACTCAGTTCAGATGGGAACAACACCGTCATCCTTTGCAGTGGCCGCGACTACACCGATATCGACCTTTGGTTTCGCCAACTGCCGCTTGTTCTGATTGCCGAACATGGTTTGTGGACGAAGCAGCAGAACCAACCTTGGGCGGCGCTCGCCAAGACAGACAATGCCTGGAAAGTGCCGTTACTGGCATTACTCCAAAGCTATTTACAAACCGTTCCAGCGTCATTTGTGGAAACAAAGAACACGTCGTTGGTCTGGCACTACCGCCAGGCTGCGGACCAGGTCCTGGCAGCAACCAAAGCCACTGAGCTGGTTGTAGCTTTGTCTCATTTCAAGCAGGACTTCCCCGACCTCCAGGTCATGCCAGGTAACAAAATTGTTGAAATAAAACTTGGCAGCCACAACAAAGGCACCTGTCTCAAACCTTGGTTTGACCAAGACTATCACTTTGTGCTGGTCATGGGCGACGATACCACGGACGAAGACATGTTCAAGGCAGCTCCCGCAAACGCTTCCACTTTTACCATCAAAATCGGTCCTGGCCATAGCGCAGCGCGTTTCCACTTAGCCGACCCCGTTGCCGCCAGGGATTTACTTGCCCAATTATCGAGGCTTTCCCATGCATCGCATCAATGATTATCGGGACATCATCGGCGACGAACGCGTCTCGCAGCTCTACCAAAAAGCAAAATCGCTTTATGGCAAACATATCCTGCACCTCAATTCCACCTATCAAGGCGGCGGCGTGGCCGAGATGCTAATGGCACTGGTACCACTCTTCAACGACATCGGCATCGAAGCCGGCTGGCGCATTCTGCATGGCAACCCTGACTTTTTCGTGGTGACCAAAAAAATCCACAACGCGCTCCAGGGCGAAAACATTACCCTGACCGAAGCCGAGAAAACACTTTATATCCAGACCAATGAAGCCTTTGCCACCTACACCCATCTCGACCACGATTGCGTCATCATTCACGATCCACAACCCATGCCGCTGATCAATTTCTTCCACAAACGCCAGCCCTGGGTTTGGCGTTGTCATATTGACCTTTCCAATCCTAATCGCAACACCTGGGAATTCCTGGAACAATTCGTGCTGCGCTACGACGAAGCCATTGTTTCCAACGAAAAATACGCAACACAAATGCCCATTCATCACAACATCATTTTCCCGGCAATCGATCCAATGTCGAGCAAAAACAACGACATGTCCGATGCGGTGGTCACCAAAGAACTGAATAAATACGAAATTCCGCGCGACAAACCGATCGTCTGCCAGATTTCCCGCTTCGACAAATGGAAAGACCCGATCGGCGTGATCGAAGTGTTTAAAATGATCAAAAAGAAAGTCGACTGCCGTCTCGTGCTCTGTGGTTCGATGGCGTCCGACGATCCCGAAGGTCTGGAAATCTACGACACCGTGCGCAAAAATGCCAAAGCACTGATCGACAGTGGCGATGTCATCCTCACCACCAGCGAAAGCAATACTCTCGTCAACGCCCTGCAGCGAGCCTCGGCCGTGATTATCCAAAAGTCACTGCGTGAAGGCTTTGGCCTCACCGTTTCCGAAGCTTTGTGGAAAGGCACACCCGTGCTCGCTTCCAACGTGGGTGGCATTCCACTCCAGATCCAGGACGGTGTCAATGGCTACCTGCTCGACCCCACCGATTTCAAAGGCTATGCCGACAAAGCCATCGAACTACTCGAGAACCCCAAACGCGCCAAAGAAATGGGTGAACGAGGCATTGAACACGTCCGCCAGCACTTCCTGATCACCCGCGTCCTCTCCAATTACCTTGACTTGCTCAACAATATCTTTTACCCACATTCGCTTAACTTCTCCTAGTCGGGTAGCCATGACCCGTCTTGACCCAAACTCCAGCGACATACTGCTGCGCCAAACCGATCAACTGCCCGATCAGCCGAGCCTGTGGCAAAAGCTCAAACTCAATTGCCAGGACAAACTCTGGTGGCCACGCTTGCCACTGCTACTGCTCATGATCTACCTATTGTGGCAGTACCTGCTCAACCCAAATTTTAACGGTGGCTTCCTCAGTGGGATCAACCTTGGCATTCACGAAACCGGCCACCTGCTCTTTTTCTGGACCGGCGAATTTTTCTATGTTGCCGGTGGCACCATTACCCAGCTTGCTGTACCGATTGGGTTCACTATTGGTTTTTGGCGCCAAAAGGATATTTTCGGCAGTTCTTTTGCCCTCAGCTGGCTCGCCACCAACCTGTTTGGTGTTGGCACCTACGCCGCGGACGCCCGCGCCCAGGACCTGCCACTCGTCTCCGTCGCGAGCGGTACCACCATCCATGACTGGAATTATTTGCTGGGCAAACTGCATTTGCTCAATTCTGACCTGGCTGTTGGTAATTTATTCCATACACTTGGGTATGTGACTTTGGTTGTGGCAATTTTGTTTGGTACCCTCCTGCTCTACCTCATGACAACCAGTCCCCAAAAATACGACAAAATCTCGTAGGGGCGTATTGCAATACGCCCTCCCACAAGGCCTTGCGCCTGCCCTCTTTAATGCCGGGCGACCGCAAGGGTACGCCCCTACAGGATTTGCTCTTTCCCCCCCTTGCAAAGGGGTCGCAGGGGGATTAATCTTTTGCCACCATCTTTTTCAAGGATATCCCATGCTCAACTTCACCTACCAAAGCCCCACCAAAATCATTTTTGGCCGCGATGCCATGCAACACATTGGCGAAAGCGTCAAGTCTTATGGCCACAAAGTCTTTGTCACCTATGGTGGTGGCAGCATCAAAAAAAATGGCATTTATCAAAAGGTCATGGAACAGTTAACAGACTTCGAGGTGCAGGAATTCGGCGGCATTGAACCCAATCCCCGCGTCGAGACATTGCGCCAGGCGGTCAGCCAGGCCAAAACGTTCCAACCCGACCTGATTCTGGCCGTAGGCGGTGGCAGCACCATCGATGGCTCCAAACTGATCGCCGCCTCCATCCCAAATGACGCCGACCCCTGGGCCCTGGTCATGGATCCCAAACTGATTACCCGAACCGTTCCACTCGCCTCAGTCCTCACCCTGGCCGCAACCGGCAGCGAAATGAACCGCAACGCCGTGATCACCAACTGGACCGAAAATATCAAGAAAAACATCCCCAACTCTGCCGCCATTCCCGTCTTTTCCATCCTTGACCCGCAAAACACGTTTACTGTTCCGGCTGATCAGACGGCTTTTGGCGTCATTGATGCTTTTTCCCACGTGCTGGAACAATACCTGAATACGACCACTGACGCCCCGCTTCAGGACCGTTTTGCCGAAAGCATCCTGCTTACGCTGATCGAAAACGGCCCCATTGCCATCCGCAAACCCGCCAACTATGAAGCTCGCGCCAACCTGATGTGGGCTGCGACCCTTGCCCTCAACGGACTGATCGGCGCGGGCGTATCACAAGACTGGGCCACACACGGCATCGAACACGAGCTTAGCGCCTTTCACGACATCCCGCATGCTGCCGGGCTGGCCATTATCACCCCGCGCTGGATGCAGGTTGCCTATCCACCCAAATCTGCCAAATTCGTTCAATACGGCCGCCGCATCTGGAACTTGAGTGGCAGCGATAGCGACATCATTCAGGCCAGTATTCGCCAAACCTTCGACTTTTTTGCTTCCCTGGGCGCCAAAATGCACTTGCGGGAACTCGGCATCGAACCCACGCATTTTGACACCATGGTGACGCGACTTGCTGGCAAAATTGGCGAAATCCCGCTTACCGCCGACCAGATCCGCATTGTTTTGACCCAGTGTCTCTAGTCGTTTCAATCCAAAACTGAGACACGCGAATCCTGCTTGACAGGGGTTGGAAGTGCGCTATAGTTAGTCGTGCCAAAGCAGAGATTTCTAATCTTATTGAACTCAGGCACCACAGTCATCATGACTTCATCCGACGGTAAGCCTCCGAACGTTTCTTATAAACCGATTTAAAATTTGTTTTGACCAAGGCAAACTCTATTGCTGAGCTTTGCCTTTTTTTTTATTGTCATTTAACAAATGGAGTTTTTCCATCATGTCCAAGTCTGAATATCCTCTGAAACGTACTATTCTGGTAGTTCATACAGGCACACCCAAAAAAAAATTCATCTTCCATAAATTTAAAAAAATGGGCCTGACGACAATTGTCCTCAACAAAGAAAAGAACTGGGCCCAACCCTATGTTGACCACTGGATTTTGGCTGATCTTACCAATTACAACGAATCCGTGCAGGCAGTCAAACGCTGGATGACGCGCCATCCTGATATCAAAATCGAAGGCGTTGTCACCTTTTGGGAAGAAAGCGTCCTACTCACTTCCCGACTGATAGATGCCTTCAATTTAATCGGTATCCCGTTCCACATTGCCGAGCGTGCCCGCAATAAATTTTTGTTCCGTGAATTCTGCGTCCAGAATGCCATCCGCGCCCCCAGACACTTCCTGGCCAAATCCAAAGACGAAATCCGGGATCGTATTACCGCCATGAAACTTAATTTCCCACTAGTGCTCAAGCCGATTTTTGGCTCGAGCAGCGCTTTTGTGATTCGCGTGGAAAATCTCGACGAATTACTTAAAACTTATGAATATGCCCGCAACAACATCACCACTCACGGCGACTCCGTGGAATGGGATGAGCTGGAATTCCTGGTTGAAGAGTATATCGACGGCGACGAAGTGGACATCGACATGCTGGTCCAGAATGGCAAAATTAAATATTGGAATATTTCGGACAACGACAAAACCAATGAACCCTATTTTGTTGAAGTAGGTCAGAACATTCCTTCACAATTGCCCGAAAAAGAACAGCTGCAACTTTTGGAAATGGCCGAAGAAACACTGGAAAAACTTGGCATCCAGAATGCTGTCATCCACTATGAAGCCAAATCCACACCTACCGGCCCAGTCCCGATTGAATGCAATTTGCGCATGGGCGGCGATGAAGTACATTCCTTCAACAAAGGCGCCTGGGGTGTAGACTTAGCTGAGAATGCCGCCAAGATAGCACTTGGCATCTACATTCCTATAATTCACAAACCAGACGTTCCCAAAACCTATCTGGTGGGCAAATATTTTCTACCCGAAGAATCCGGCATCTTGACCAATCTCGACGTTGGCAAGGAAGTTGAAAAAAATCCCAATGTTTTTGATTTTCATTTTTTCAAAGAAGTCGGAGATCCTGTCCTCGCTCCGCCTCAGGGCTATGATTATCTGGGCTGGATCACCGCGACCGGAGATAACCCGATTGACGCCGAAGACAATCTGCGTGCTGTCATCGACGAAGTCAGCTACGACATTGTCCGTTTTGACGATGCTTCCACACTAGGCAAAACCCAACGCCGCAGCCGCTTTGATTCAGCCGTACTGCAACGCAACCTGATCCTGGGTGCTGCCAAAATCGAAAAAATTAGGCGTACGGGTCAGCAGGACAAAAAAAAACTGCACATTGGCATTGCCGGCAATCTCTACAACGGCAATTCCACTTCTGTTGAAAAATACTTGACTGAAACCAACCAGCAAATTCAATCCATCCTGGCAAGTCGTGGCTACCAGATTACATTTTTTGACTTCAACAACCTTCCCAAAACACTGGAGAACCTAAGGCACTCCAATGTCGATCTTGTCTTCAATATCTGCGATGGTATCAACAATTCCACCCTTCTCGAACCCCACAGCGCGGCCTTGCTCGATATCCTCCAGATTCCCTACACAGGCTCCAACATGTTTACCATTGGCCTTTCCGCCGACAAAATCCGCTTCAAGAAACTGCTAAAATTCCACGACATCCCGATGCCTTCCTGGGATTATGCCTACACCATGGACGACCACATTAACGAAGAATTGGAATACCCTCTTATTGTCAAACCCGCCAACACAGATGACTCCATTGGCCTGACCAACAGTTCAGTGGTCACCAATCCTGCCGAACTCCGCCTTGAACTCGAACGCATCATTGTTGGGCTGGGGCGCCCGGCGCTGATCGAAGAATTTGTCGAAGGCGACGAATACGATGTCTGCGTCATGGGTAACCACGGCGATGATTTGTGTGTCCTCCCGGTAACTCGCTACAAGTTCAAAAAGCTACCCAAAGGCACCTGGCCCATCTTCACCTATCACGCCAAATGGGAAGACGACAGTATGATCATGGACAACGTCATTACTGAACGGCCTGCCAAAAAAGTCTCCAAAAAACTGCTCTCACTTATTTCGGAAATTGCCCTCGACACTTACACCATCCTCGATTGCCACGACTATGGCCGCATCGAATTCCGTATCGACAAAAACGGCAACCCCTTTGTCCTGGAGCTCAACTCCAATCCCTCCCTGCATCAGGAAGGTACTTTTGCTGCATCTGCAAAACTGGATGAGATGAATCAGGGAGATCTGATCGAAGAAATCATTAACCTGGCAATATCCCGCTACCAGTCCAAACCACCCTATTATCACCTGCAGGCCGATGAACTCTAATCAGAATTACCAACCTTTATCACCAAAGAAAATTGCCCTTTTCCCATCACAAGTCGATGGGTTAATGACAACTCTCGAAACTAATTCATTGTCTATCTATTATTTAGTAGAAGCTGACTCCAGTGATCAACACTGGACACAGCGTTTTCTTCCTCATGACCGGATCATTCTCTATCGCCAAACTCGCCATAAGGACGATTCGATGGAAGAAATTTTACAACATTCCGACATCGCACCTTTAATGCACCACAACAAAATTGATGCTTTACTGATGACAGGAAAATGTTTAAGTAGTCATCACCGTTGGGCAGTCGAACATTCAATCCGTCTGATCGTAACGCCGCTGGAACAACAGCAGTACTTTGAAAACAAAATCACCTTTGACCGCTACCTCGACGAGCACCATATCCCCAAACCAGCAAGTGAAATCGGCAAATTCCCGACAGCTCCGGCGCTCCTGGATTGCGGTAAAACGGTCATTCAAATCGCTGATTCCTGGGGTGGAGAGGGGACGTTTTTCATTCAAAACGAAACCGAATGGAACGACCTCTGCCAACAATTCCCATCGCCTACTTCATATCTAGCTCGATCCTTTATCCACGGGATATCCTATGGTATCACGGTATTTATCTGTGCCGATCACATTGCCCTATCTCCTCTACGATCTCAATGTTTCTATGATTTGCCACAACTTATCGATAAAACCCCAATTTTTGCCGGTATTCAGTGGATCCCTTCCCAGAAGATTACTGCCAAAGCCAAAACTAATCTTAACCAAGTGTTTCAAACTCTCGGTCAGCTTATGCATCAAAGCGGCTATCGTGGCTATGCCAATTTTGACTTTATTATTAGTGAAAAACAAGAAATATATTTGATCGAATGCAATGCCCGCTTTTCGGCAGCCGTGACTCAGATTATTCATTTCCCCCATGAATTACTTTCAGGTGTCAATTCACTACCTATCTTCATCAACGAGCAACTCGACCCAAAACCTTATGCCAGGAATCCCACTATCCACCCGTTTCCATCCAGTTCCTACGAAGGGGCGTTTCTACAAATTCAGGCATTCCCTCATCTGACCCAATCGCCATTCGTTGTTCGCAATCTTTATCCAACTGGCATTTGTCGCCTACTTGTAGGTCAAATTAATTTTATCGACCCCAATATTAGTAAACTTTTCACAGAAAAGGACTTCTTCGTATTCAGCCCTTTTTCCCACATAAATCCCATTTTGACGAATTTGACCATGATGGCCAATATCATTAGCAATTTCCCTTTATTTGACGATAATACACGCTTTAACACGGACGCAAAAACAATCCTTTCATATTTTGATTTTGCAGGGACTTCATGATGATATCCCGTTCTCCTACAAGTGTTGAAATCGAGACGTTTCTCCATGCATCTAATCGATTTGAGCGAGGCACTTTATTACCAGTAGTTCATTCTTTCCTAGATCAAAAGAATCAAATCCTAGAATTGGCCGCTGAACATCAGACGCCTTTTTACCTGTTTGATAAAAAACGGCTTGCGTCGGCTGCCACAGAATTCCTTTCGGCATTTCGCCAAAATATCCACAATTTTCAACCCTACTATGCTGTCAAATCCAATCCGCATCCTCTGATCCTCGATGAAGTCATCAGATTGGGTTACGGTCTGGATGTTTCTAGCAAAGAAGAATTCAACCTTGCCCTGCAACACCAAGCTCCCCGCCTTGTCTTTAGCGGCCCTGGCAAAAATGAAGACGATCTAGCTCTGGTTCTTCAGCATGCCGACATTGCGATTCTACACATGGACAGTTTCGGCGAGTTGGAACGTATGGGAGCAGTAACCAATCAAACCCGGACCGAAATCAAAGCAGGTATTCGCGTATTTACCAGCTATCACGGTAAATGGACAAAATTCGGCATTCCGCTCGAACGACTGAAGGAATTCTTTCTCAAAGCCCAGGATTATCCTTATATTAAATTGCAAGGTATTCAGTTTCATTCAAGTTGGAACACCGACGTTTTACCATATCAAAAAATCATTGCTGAAATCGGGAATTACTTAGCAGACAATTTTACACCGGCCATGCTTTCGCAAATTAAATTCTTCGACTTTGGAGGCGGCTTTCTGCCCTATCAATCAGAAGGCTATTATCCCGAGACAACACCGCAAGGAAAGACCTTTAAGTCGATTAACAATTTTTTGGACAGGCCAACGGAATTCAATGAAAAATTTTATATTGCAGACGCCGTACCCATATCGACATATGCAAGTGGAATTGCCGACGCAATAGATCAGCACCTTTCCCCCATCATTGATGCAACTTATTTTAGCGAACCAGGTCGAATCATTTGCAACAGAGCCATGCACATTATCCTTAAAATCATGGACGTTAAATCAGCCCATGAAGCAATTGTGGATGGTGGGATAAATGCAGTCGGATTTGAACGGTTTGAAACGGATTACTTTCCGATTTTGAATCTAACTCATCCCTCAGATAAAGAATTACCATTTGTACTTTATGGCTCTCTTTGCACGCCTCATGACCTGTGGGGGTATTATTGCCATGCATCAAAGATGTCAGTAGGAGACATTCTTCTCGTTCCTTATCAAGGAGCCTATACCTATACGCTCGCCCAAAATTTTATCAAACCAATCCCATTAATATATGAATTCACCGCGGTCTAAAGACACGCGGTATCTAACTTACTAAGTGTGTTACCTTTCCTTATCCTGGTTTTGGATATACTTGCGATCACCTCTTCTGTCACACTGCTATGGGTGGACACATAATACCCATCCGCCCAGAAACTGTCCCCCCACAAAAATTCTTCCAATTCCGGATGCTCCTGCCTGATCTTTCTCTAACTCCCTCCCTTCAACCATCTCATGATCTCCGCTGGACTGTAGCTCGGCTTCGCACTCAG
>CAISZI010000052.1 GCA_903889905.1 Candidatus Wirthbacteria bacterium | reverse complement strand
GGTGGAGTTGATTTTTCGATTTGGCAGGACAGGAGACGGCCGAAATCAAGAATCTTGCGGGCGATGATTTCCGAATCGGGCCGAACTGGTCGCTCAAGTTTTAGTTCTTTCTGTGAGCTCATCGTGTCGTCAGCTCCAGCCGGAAAAGTTTCACCGGCAGATCGATCAGCGCAGCACTCGCCGGCCAGGCGTAGATGCCCGTGGCAATCACGACCTGCTTGTTGTGCTGCTTGATACGGCTCCACAATAGCCGCAGGTGCTTCTCATCGAGCATCCCCATTGCGCCATCAATCATGAGGCACGAGCCTTGAGGTTGAATTTGTAAAAGTGTTTCAAGTGCGAAAAATACTTTCTGCCCTTGGCTCAAATTATCTGGCGCTTCAAGCTTTACGCTCGCAGTGTCGAACTCTTTGAGTGGCTTTTTCATCGCCTCCAGAATGCGGGTTTTACCACTGCCCGAGTGGCCGGTGATGATGTTGATGCCGCTGGTGAGTTCCCAATTTGGCGAGGCGATCACACCGGGAACTTGAGACGGCTGGAAATCGTGGACAGGAGCAACCAGGTCAAAATTATCAGTCACCAAGTCGAGCCAGGACGCAGGAAAGAGCTGCTGAAAGAATGGCTTGGCGAGACATGTCATTGCTCAAACAGTTGCGCAAAAACTCAAAATGGCCAAGGCCGTTTTTAATGTTTTCTAAGGAGTGCTGAACACACTCTACGACTCCAAAAAGATCTTTAGCGCACTATTGTCCGCTCGACTTGCCCTGAACGAAAGACAACCACAAATTCTTTTGGTACCAATGTAACTTTATCACGCATTGCATAACTCCAAAACAGGCCAAGAGATGGGACATCATCGACACGATTAGGTTCCCCCATAATGGAACGAACTTCACTATACGACATGCCTATCCTTACATCTGCCGGACCGCCCGGTTGCCGTTGTGCCATTTCTTGTGCCGGGGTACTTTGAGGTTGCTGTTCCCATAAGTACCACATCGTCCAGCACATGATGGCAACCATCAGGATCGTCATCCAAGGGTGTTGACCAAAATACGACCACATTCCACCACTGCCATCAGCAGATTTGCGTTCCGGTCGTGGGCGTTCGCCACTAACACTGGTACCATAAGCCGCATTGTAAGTGGGTTTCACCGGCGGATTATATGCCTTTGTATATCCGGTGTTTTTCGTTGTCCCTTCAAGCATACTGCCACAGTATTTGCACTTGATTGCAGCAGCGAGGATTTCTTCGGAACAAAATGGGCATTTTTTTGTCTGCCTAACCACGGCGGGTGGGCAGCGCAATGATGGCGGAACAATTAGTTGTTTATTGCAACCGGGGCATTGAAGCGCCATTCCAGCACCAAATTCCTCAATCGTGAGGGATATTTTGCAGTGAGGGCAATTAAATTCGATGTCTGGCATTTGTCAGCCTTCAATCAAAATGTTATCGGATCTACACTCAATAAACACTCCAAAAACATCTGCGTTTGGCTGATGGCGCACAAGGTTACCCATATCTTACATCGCACATGTGTCGCCACTGTTCCGTTGAGATTTTAAGTCCACCATTTTGTGTGCGAGTGACGATTAGTTTTCCATCTGGACTTGCCTATGCAGGGTGTCTGGCATGTGTCTGGGGAGTATTGGTTTGTTACTGCGTATTTTCGCTGAGTTGAACTTGCGCACCAGCCGATATTTGAAAAGCGTGACCGGAATTTCCACGGACATCACAGTTTTCAACCGTAGCCTGGCTCCCTGGGTTGGCGACAATTCCAACTTCGTTTTGCGTAATGTTGCAGCGGCGAATATTCATAAGTTGGAAACCAGAACCAGACTTCGTCAGTAGGATTCCAAACTGGTTGCCAACTATTTCGCATCCAAGCACCAACATGCCACGCCCGTTATCAAATCGAATGCCACTGTCTCTACCACCGGTGACTTTGCATGATCGGATGGTTGGAGCAGCGGTTTCGTCGCCATTGACATAAATCCCTATGCACCCCAAGTGAGACCCACCAGACGCATCAATTACACATTCGTCAATTGTGGGATCGCCTTGATAAACGTAGATAACGTTCGACGTGTATTTTGCGCCACGTAACGTCAATCCCTTCACGTAGATCAGCTTTGCATCCAGAGCCATGCAGGTGTCACCATCGGGGTTCTCGATTATGACACTGTCTGTTGGCCCATCGCCAACGATCCGTAGCGGTTTGCTGATAACCAAACGAGGCTCCCTATAAGTGCCTGGCCTCACTGTAATTGTATCGCCTGACTTGGCGTTTTTTATAGCGTCAGTGATGGTTGTATAGTCGGCCTGTCCCGACTGCGACACGACCAGTGATGGGGGTGCGTAGGAAGTGGCGGCGATCTTTGGTTTTTCGGGTGTCTTGGCGACCATAGCAGGGGGCGCACCCGACGGACTCGGGCCCGTTGTTGGCGTTCCCGACGAGGACGAGGCT
>CAISZI010000051.1 GCA_903889905.1 Candidatus Wirthbacteria bacterium | reverse complement strand
TTTTAGATACAAAAAAACTCCTTACATCGCGACATACTGTCGGGACGAAGGAGCACAAATTTCGTGGTACCACCCTGATTTATATAGATTTTCCTGATGCGCTCTCCTGATGGCATCTTGGAAAACCTTACCTCAAATCCGTATGCCATGGTGGAAACTGCGTTTTCGAGATTAGACTGCCGGGGCTCGCACCATTTGTTTCCCCGGTCGCTTGGTTCAGCACTTTAATCCCTACTTCGATTCCCTGCGGCTGTTATTCAATTGTGTCTAAATTATAAGGGTCTCCTGCCCAAACTGTCAATCGCGACCTAATACCAGAATTTCTTTGACCAGAGTTCTTTGTCCTGATCAAACCACTCAATGTACCAGCGGTTAATACGAAACAGCGCTGTTTTCATTCGTCCGTGATCATCCGCATAGCTAACTTCAAAACACGGTGGCCGGCCCCAAAGCCTTTCCTGCAATGAATAAGGCCGATTTTCTTGGTGAGCCAGAATTTGAATATTTTTAAAACCTTTGGCCGTCAAAGTTTCAACCGCATCGCGCTTGCCTTGCCTTTTGCGCAGATAAAATCCCAACCAAACACCCGCCAGACAAAACGGGAAAAATTTCAAAAAATCCCAAACGAAATTCCAAATAGCGTGCATTGCCTCTCCTCATTTTTAATATTTCATCGGATACGTCTCCCGCTCGGGTTCAAGTGGTTTCATCAATTCTCCACAAATATGCTCTATATTGAGATTGTCAGCAAGTGCTTACCCATTAATACCAAAAGAAAGGCTGGATTTTGATCTAATACCAATTCGGTGTGCGTTATTTCCGCGTCGGGGACTTCATATCATTATACGTGATTTTAACGATTCTGGCAAATTAGGGTATCTTATTTAAACTTCAAGCCGTCCGGGCTGGTTATCCCGGACGGCTTTTATTATGCCCCGCATTGCCATACCTTGCGCCAAAAGCTTATAATTAGCGCTGCCTTTACCTACCTTTGCCAGGGCCAACCATGAAAATTTCCCTTCATTCCGAATTCCTTGCCAAATTCCCTACCTACGCCACCGTACTTGTCGTCCTGCGCCACGTCCAGAATCAGTCCAATCACCCCAACTCCGCCCGCATCCTGCAGTTGTTACGTAACGAAGAAACCGCCGCCCGTTCCCGTTTTGGAGCTAAACTTACAATAGAGCCACCCGAACTCGCTGCCTGGACCGAAACTTTTAAACAAATGGGCTTGGGCAAAAAGTACAACGCCTCGAGCAAGGCCCTGCTGCTGCGTGTGCTCGAAGGCAAGGATTTGCCGGACATCAATCCTCTGGTGAATCTTTACAATGTCTTTAGCCTGCGATCCCTGATTCCCTTTGGTGGAGAAAACTTTGCCAATACTTTTGGCGACTTTGAACTCACTTTTGCCAAAGGCGACGAACCGTTCTGGGCGATTGGCGCTGACAAAAGCAAACCACCGCAGACAGGTGAAGGCGTCTGGCGCGACGCGCTCGGCATCACCTGCCGTGCCATCAACTGGCGCCAGAGTGACCGCACCAAAATCACCAACGAAACCACTGACACTTACCATGTCCTCGACATCCTGCCGCCCTGGAACAAAGCTACTGCCATGTTAGTGGCTAATGATTTTGCCGAGACTGCCAAGGAGTTGCTGGGGGCTGAATATGAAATCATTTACATTGACCGCGAAACCCCCAGCGCAGAATTGAACTATCAACAGCGCCCCAAAGAAACTATTCTCACTTCATTAGAGCCGCCTTCCTCCTCTCCTACTCCAAGCTCCCAGCCCATAGCTCCAAGCTCGTCTTCCCGCCCGCATCAACCAGAGGCCAAGGAACCACATGTACCCAACACGACCAGCGCCCATCATATCCTTTTCCCAGGTTCCATGGGCAAACAAATTGAGACCGCACTTGTCCTGACACTCGAGGAGCTCTGGACGCAAAACAACTTTGACCCCGCCGACTTCCCGATCGTGGTTCTCGAACACCCGGCCGACATGAACCATGGCGACTGGTCGACCAATGTGGCCATGAAACTGGCCAAAATTCTACACCAGAACCCCAAACAAATTGCCGCTCAGATTGCCACGCAGGTGACAACAAAACTGCCGGCTGATTTTATACAAAAAGTTGAAGTTGCTGGCTCGGGCTTTATTAATTTTTATCTTAGTTCGAGCTCCCTGATCAACAGGTTGCAGCAGATTCTGACCGCCAAGGACCACTTCGGCCAGACTGCAATCCGCGACGGCATGACTGTCATGATCGAACACACACAACCCAACTCGCACAAAGAAATCCACATTGGCCACCTGCGCAACAGTATGCTGGGCATGGCGGAAATCAGACTACACCGTGCCATTGGTTACAAGGTAATTTCGGCGACCTATGGCGGTGACGTCGGCTTGCATGTGGCGCGCTGCCTGTGGGGTCTACGTGGTGTCGATCTGAACGAATTCAAAACCCTGACCGACAAAGTTCATGCCATTCAGGCCGCCTACATCCGCGGCACCCAGACCTCAGCGACAGACCCGCAAGTGGAGGCCGAGATCAAGCTCATCAACAAAGCAGTGTACGAAAAATCTGACCCCGAGATGATGACGCTATGGCAACAAACACGCGACTGGAGTATCGAACGGCACAAAGAAATCTATGCCCGCGTCGGCACTTATTTTGACCGCTACTATTGGGAATCAGAAGTGTGGGAAAAAGGCATGGCCGTCGTCAATCAATACACGGGATCGATCTTTGAAAAAAGTGATGGGGCGGTCATCTTTGATGGCGAAAAATACGGCCTGCACAAACGCGTTTTTATCACCAGCCAGGGAACCCCCACCTATGAAGCCAAGGAAATCGGACTGGAGAAACTTAAATTAGATGAATACAAGCTCGACTATGGTGTGATTCAGACCGGTATGGACCACATGGATTATTTCAAGGTTGTGCTCAAAGTCGTGGGGCTAATTTACCCCGAAATGGACGGCCGTTTTAACAGTGAACATTTTGGCATGGTCAATGTCCCCAGTGGCAAAATGTCTTCGCGCGAAGGCAACGTTATCCTGGGCGAAGATGTTCTAGACGAGATGCATCGTCGCGCCTACGCTGAAGTCAACAAACGTTATCCAGAAATGCCCGAAGACACCAAAAACCAGATCGCCGAAACCATTGGTCTGGGCGCCACCAAATACACCTTGGTCAAATACGATCCCAAACAGGACATTACCTTTGATCCGGATGTAACGCTCAGTTTCAGCGGCGACAGCGGGCCATACTTGCAATACGTTTGCGTCCGTATCCAGAGCATCCTCGACAAGGCGCAAACTGCGACAGCGGCTGCGACAACCAACCTCGATGCATGGACCAATGAGCTTCAACCCGCCGAACTATCACTGCTCCGCAAGCTCTACCAACTGCCTGAAGTCATCATCCGCTCGGCTCTAGAATATAAAACCAACCACCTGACCAATTACCTATTTGAACTTGCCCAGATTTTCAATAACTTCTACCTTGCCTGCCCTGTTCTAAAATCCGACGGTCAGACCCTCGCCGGTCGCCTGGCCCTGAGCGAAGCCACACGGCAGGTACTCGTCAACGGGCTCGCCATTCTCGGTATTGATGTACCGGAAAAAATGTAAGGAAAATCGATGCTATACTTTTTTGACACATTTTACACTCAATCCGATTCCTTCTCGCTTGCCGATGCCATACGGACAACTGTCCTTGCATCAGCCAAATGGTGCAACTATTATTTTGCCCGTATTCTCTGGACCGATGGCAAACAAGAACCCCGCACCGGCGCGCTCCCTGAGCCTCTGGACCAACGCCAAAAAGCTATCACCACCTTGCTGGATTGGATCGAACAAAGCGGTCACAACCTCGAAGACTGCATTCTGTCTCTGGACACCAAACCGCTTGACCAGAATACCAGCGATTGGCTATTGACGCTTATGCCTGACCAGTTTGCCGAACTGCAGACGGCTTGGGCCAAGGCGGGTTTGCCCACTGATCTTTTTTACCCGTGGCTCGCTCAAAAAAAGGTAACCGACGCTTCCTTCCTCGGCAAGTTCTTTAGCCTCATGGGATTGCATCCGACCCGTTTTTTCTCGCCCAAAGAATGGGCAGCGTATCAAATTAAACAGAAATCGTAATTCATCAGAAAGAGAAACCATGCATTATGTCGTTGAAAAATACTATCTCGATCAAGAGACCATCACGCTCGACCAACTGCTGCGGACTTCCTCGACCGCGCTGGCACCATATTGCCATTATTACTTTGCCAGAATCATTGTCCCGCTCAAAGGTTATAGGGATACGATCAGACAAGGTGAATTGCCCACCAGTGAGGCAGATAAGCAACGTTTAATCCTGGAATTACTGGACTGGATTCAAGCCCACAGTGACATCAAATCACTGTTCGAACTGATCCTGGACCCTGAGCCTATTGATGCTCGCAAGCATCCACACGTTGAACTGTTTGCCCACTACGACGACACTTCCATGTGGTATCTCAATCTGGATGATGCCCAATTTCAGGTATTGCAAAAAGGACTTGTCGCCGCGGAGCTTCCCAGTGATGCATTTTATCCTGAACAAAACGCCACGATTACCCAAATCGAAGGTCAATCCATCTTTGCCAAAATTGGCAGACTGCTTCACTTCCAAAAATATTATTCTCCCAAAGAGTGGCAAGCCAAGCTCGAAAAGGATAAACTGACCCCACCTAAACTCTAAATCATTACTTCGCATGCAAATCCTCAACCACGCTGACCTCAAACCCTACAACACCTATCGCATCGGCGGCACGGTCTGGAAAATGGCCTTTCCCGAAACCCGTGAAGACTTTGTGGAACTAACCAAGCTCGCCGAGGGCAAACCGATCATGATCCAAGGCGGTGGCGCCAACATGGTCTTTAACGATGGCCTATTTGACGCCTTGTTTGTGAACACCACCAAATGGCGTGGAATCAGCGCCGTTGAGCATGAAGGGAAAGCGGCGATCGCGCTCAAAGGAGGAACTTATCTCCCGGAACTGGTCGCTTATGTGCGCCAACAGCAACTGGCGAATTACGATTTCCTGGCCGGGATTCCCGGCACCATTGGCGGCGCGGTATTTATGAACGCCGGCGCCTGGCGACATTACATTGAACAGGACGTCCTGGAAGTGGAATTGTTTGACCTGAAGTCCAACACCTTCCGCACCCTCAAAAAAGACCAACTGACCTTTGGTTATCGCCACCAAACGTTTGTTGCGCCGGGTGAAATTGTCGTCTCGACAGTGCTCGACGCGTCTCAACTCGACCCGGAAGTTGGCGACAAAATTCTCGACATTCTCAAAACGCGCCTTAGCAAACACCCCCATGAACCCAGCTGTGGTTCATTTTTCAAAAACCCACCCGGCAACCCCTGCGGCCAGCTGATTGAAGATTGCGGACTAAAAGGCAAACAAATCGGTGGCATCCAGGTCTCTCCCAAACATGGCAATTTCCTCGTGAATACAGGTGGAGGCACTTTCAAAGATTTGATGACCCTGGCCAAACTGGTTCAGGACGAAGTCCGTACCCAAAAACACCTCGAGCTCGAGCCAGAGGTGTGGATTATTGAGGATACGAAGCATCCGCGGTTTTATCAAACGCTTCCCAGACAGCCTAACCCCTCGTTGATAGCAATGGACGCAATATAGCAGGCTTAATGACCATCAGAGGGCGACCTTCCTTGACGTTCGTCAAATCATTGGCGTCAAGTTTGCCAAGCAAAGGTTCGGCCACCACTTGCCACAAAATGACCTTGTTGATTTGCCATTTCTCCATAACAGAACAATGTTCATCACCCGTTGCCAAGTCCCAGCCAATCAAGGCCAAAGCTTCGTCTCCGGCCATTTCTCGGCCCAAAACAAACGGATAACTTTCCCGGCCAAAGCCAGCACTGGCCAAATCATCCAGACTTAGCACCCCCAAACCAGAAGAGCGCGTCAGCTCGCACAGACACTTACGCAGTTGCTCTTCGCTTGAGTGTAATTCACTCCCTCCGGATTCTCCTACTTCAGCTCGTAACCAGCTCAACTTTTGTTCTGCCTGTACCATACCTGCCACACGATAAATACATTTTTTTCTCAGCATTTCAACACCACTTTGTCGTGACAAGCCACAAACTTCCCCCAATTTTTGTGCCAAAACCACTGCTAATTCCTTCCTTAATCTTCCTTCTTCTGCTGCTGAGGTAAAACCAGATTGCTCAAAAAGCCTCTTCTCGTCCTCAATTTGATAATGCAACTCCCGCTCTAACCTTTTAAAGTTTCTTTTCGAACTACCTTTATTGGTGCCATGATATGCCTTCAAAATTGTATCAATCTCAAGTAAACCAGCTATTTCCCCATAAACCTGCTCTATCCTTGTCACAACTTCCACTCCGGCAGCCAAATCGCGACGGGCATCCAGCAAGTCAGACATACCGGCAAGGCAAAGTGATAACGCAAAACGGCTCGGAATTAATGGATCCGGAAAAGGACTGCCATCCGATTCAGACGTACCGGGATAATGAACCCGCGTCTCCATGAAACGAATCATGGGATTGCTATCGCTGCCATCCTCAAAACCTGTTTGAGTCATACTATCGCAATATAAAAAATAATGGACGAGGTTAATTATTATACCCCATCTTCCCTTCTCCCGTCATGACCGGTATAGTTAATGCTGTTAATTACAGGGAAACCCATGCCCAAGCAGCCCACCAAACCCGACTCCAAGCACTACGCCGTCAACCGCGAGGCACGGCACAACTACGACATCATCGCGACGTTTGTGGCAGGCATTGCCTTGACCGGTAGCGAAACCAAATCCATCCGCAACGGCAAAGCCAACCTGCGGGAAAGCTATGCCAAACTGGATCGCAAGGGAGAACTCTGGCTACTCAACACCCACGTCAGCGCTTACCAGCCCAATCCCAAACGCCCGGTGGGAGAACCCACCCGTCGCCGCAAGCTGTTATTACACGAAGACGAACTGCTCAAAATCCGGATGCAGCTCAAGACCAAAGGCCTGACGCTGGTGCCCCTCAAACTGTTTGACCTGCACAACCGCATCAAACTTGAATTAGGCCTGGCCCGCGGCAAAAAACTATATAACAAAAAAGAAGACCTCAAAAAGCAGGATATGGAAAGAGATATGCGGCAGACGCAGAAGCAGTATCGGATCAAGATGTGACACGTCTGTCATATCCTCTCCCCCTTTGGGGGAGAGTTAGAGAGAGGGACAAAGTGGATATAACCACGTCTCAAGCCAAAGCCAAACAACTACGCCATCATCTAACTGACCCGGAGCAAATTCTTTGGTACCACCTTAGAGCTAATCGATTTTATGGGCATCACTTTCGTCGGCAATACCCTATCGGTAACTATATTGTTGATTTCTGCTGCGTTAACAAAAAGCTCATAATCGAACTTGATGGTGACTCACATGGAGATCAAGTCTCATATGACCTCAAACGCACCTCATTCCTCCAACTGCAAGGATATGTGGTTTTGCGTTACTGGAATAATGAAGTGATGAACAATTTAGACGGGATTCTTGAGAACCTAAAAACAACAATTGATAAAACTTAAAGGATTTCCCTCTCCCTAACCCTCCCCCGGTGGGGGATGGAAAAATGGAACGGGTTCAACATGACGATAAAACTATTTCCGTTTTGACCAATTCCCCACCAGCGTCTTGGCGAACAATTCCATCTGGTCGTCTTCGGACAAATTGGTGGAAAAACGAGCGCCTTTGTTTTGAGCTTTAGCGCTCCGATTGTGCAATCCCAATTTTTGCATGGGACGGCCAAATGACATTGCCTCCCAGTCCATGGGCATTGTGCTTATGATTGAAGATTTTGAGGGCACTTTTTTATCCATATTAATTACCAAAATACTTTCACTGTGGTGCCCACCGGCGCCCACTCATAGAGCCAGGGCATCTGCGGGGGTGGGACATTGACACAGCCATGACTACCGGAACGTACATAATCCTGGCCACCAAAGGACTTGCGCCAGCTGGCATCGTGCAAGCCCATGCCCTTGTTGAACCGCATCCAGTACTTGCTGAAGAAACCGCCTTCAAACCATTTGTTTAAATTTTTATCAATAATGGCGAACGTTCCCTGCTCGGTGGCGCGACCAAGCGCTGATGCGCCCGTCGTAACAGGAAAGTCCGCCACCAGCGTGTTGCCATCATAAGCCCAGAGATGTTGCTGGGAAATGCTGACTTCGATGTCTTTTTGACTGCGGCTGATCTCGACAGTGCGCGCCCGGAACTTTTCCGGCGCCAGAATTTCCCAGTCAAAACGGGTCGCCTTGTCCGTCGCCTGCCAGTTGCCGACTGCGTCGCGTCCAATGACTTCCACGCTGTGTTTGGCTACCAGCAGGTTATTCAAATTGATGGGTGAAGCAATGGCCACTTCGGCACTCCACTCGCCGCCATCCAGCCGGTAACGGTAGGCCGTGACGCCATCGCCACCAATCACAAATGTGGCGCTAAACAGACCTGTGGTGGCATCTGGTTTCTGCAGCAATGTCGCTGCAGGGGCTTCTTTGTCGATATTATTGACCACGGCTTTGAGCGTGTAGGCGCGCCCCGCACTATCTTTGTATGCAAAAACGAAATCGCCATTTTGTTTGAATGTGTATACCGCCAGCCCATTGTTGTTGGTAATGGTAATGATTTGGTCGCTGACCAGTGTCACCGTCACATCCTGATTGGTTGGCGTCGTAAGCGAGTACTCGATATGTGACTGCGGCACAGGTGGAGGAGGTGCGTGGGCCACACTGCCAAGAGCTGGCAGGCCACCAAAAAACACAAACGGAGCCGCGAGCAACGTCAGCGCAAAGGCAACCAGAACTGGAGCACTTTTTTTCATTTTTGGTTTTGATCATGGGCTAATCGTTTAATTATACCCGAAAAGCCCGTTTTTGGCGAACCATGGTTTAATACCTCCTGCTCAACCTGACCCGCAGCCGCCATTTGCGGATTTCTTCCAATCCAATCAGCACGGGCACCCAGACGAGCGCAATGGCATAGTCCACCACCGGTAAAGGTGCCAGATTGAAAATATGCTGCAAGAACGGCACAAAGGTCAGAATCATCAGTAAACCAACCTCCACCGCAATCCCGATCACCGCCAGCCGATTGGTCCAAATGCCCAAGGTAAAAATAGACTGGCGCTCTGACCGGCACGAAAGCACATTGCCAATCTGACAGGCGACAATCGTGGTCAGGACCATGGTGGTGGCCATGGCATAAACATGTCCTTCGGCGGCCAAGGGCAAACGTGGAAAGCCAAACTGCCAGTTCACCACAAAGTAACCCGCCATGGCAGCGACGGACTCAATGATGCCCAGCCAGAGGAGAGAACGGATAATCATGGCCTTGTTGAGCAGCGGCTCGGAAAGGGTGCGCGGCGGACTCTGCATCATCTCAGCCTGCGGCTTTTCGGCTCCAAGCGCGATGGCAGGGAGCATGTCCGTACCCAGATCAATCGAAAGAATTTGCATCAAGGTGAGTGGCAGAGGTATCAGGCCGCGGGAAAAAAGCATCAACACATACGGAACCGCTTCCGGCATATTGGAGGTAAACACATAGGTGGCGAATTTACGGATATTGTCATAAATGGCACGGCCTTCCTCAACCGCGGCAACAATGGAAGCAAAATTGTCGTCCGACAGAATCATATCCGCCGTATCCTTGGCCACGTCCGTGCCCGAAAGCCCCATGGCAATGCCAATGTCCGCTTTCTTGAGCGCCGGTGCGTCATTCACGCCATCTCCGGTCACGGCCACCACATGCCCCTGCGCTTGCAACGCAGTCACAACTTTTAATTTCAAAGCCGGAGTCATGCGGGCAAAAATCACTTCTTGCTTGAGTGCCGCAGCGAGCTCCGCGTCGGACAGTCTCACCAAATCTGTCCCAGTGATCACCCGTGGTTCAACACTTTGGCAAATGCCAATTTTGCGGGCAATGCTGCTCGCGGTGAGGCCATCGTCGCCGGTCATCATGATGACCCGGATCCCGGCGCGATGACACTTTTGGATCGCTGGCAGCACTTCCGGACGGGGTGGGTCGATCATGGCCACCAACCCGACAAAAGTCAGTTCCTGCTCGATATTTTCAACTTTGAACTCTCCCGTTTTGGCCATCGCTCGCTGCGCAACAGCCAGCACGCGTAAACCCTGTCGCGCATAACTTTCACCCATTTTTTCGATATGGATCCGATCGGCTTTGGTCAACACCTTGGTTACTTTTCCCTGTTCACAGCTGTTGCATTTTTGCAAAACTTCCTGCAGTGCGCCTTTGGTTATCACCCAAAAGCCTGCTTCCTGCTGATGCACCGTAGTCATGCATTTACGCGCAGCATCAAATGGCAGCTGATGAATAAGTGGAAAAGCAGCCAGCAACTCAACTTGTTTCAAACCAGCCTTTTGGCCAGCGACCAGCAGCGCGGCTTCAGTTGGGTCGCCCAAGATTTCATATTGGGCGCCGCTGACAGAAGCCACAAGTGTAGTATTGGTGCACAACACACTGGCTTTGAGCAAACCACTCAAATACAGGGGTAATTCCGTGAGGGGTTCTCCGGCGAACAGGATACGACCATCGGGAGTATAGCCTTCGCCACTTAGACTAAATTCATTGGCCGCGGTCCAGAGGTGGGTGACCGTCATCTGGTTACAGGTCAGTGTTCCGGTTTTGTCCGTACAGATGACCGTCGTACAACCCAGAGTTTCAACCGACGACAACCGTTTGACCAGTGCGTTGCGTTTGGCCATGCGTTGCACACCCATGGCGAGCGCCAGCGTGACCGTGGGCAGCATGCCTTCGGGAACAAACGCCACGATCATGCCCATGGCAAAGATAAAACTAAGTTCCAGATTGACACGTGCGACCACAGCGGCGAGTACAAAAAATACAGCCCCAATACCCACGGCCAGCATGGTGACAACGCGGGTAACGCGCTCCATTTCGATCTGCAGTGGACTCAATTCATCGGCTACAGAGAGCGTTGCTCCGGCAATTTGACCAAACTCCGTATGCATGCCGGTGGCAGTCACGACCGCCCGTCCCTCACCCGCGAGCACGGTAGTTCCAGCAAATACCTTATTAATACGATCAAACAAATGGTCAGACACAATCGCGACCTGCGTATGCTTGTGGACAGGATGCGACTCGCCGGTCAGGACCGATTCGTCGATCCGCAAACCCGATGACTCCAAAAGACGTGCGTCGGCAGTGACTTTTTCACCTTCCTGCAAAACCAGGACATCACCCGGCACCAGGTCTTCCGCAAGCAATTTGACTTCTTGGCCATCGCGCAGACACAACGCCTGATCGGGCAAGATTTTTCTCAACGCGTCCACCGATTGCTGTGCCCGGTATTCCTGCCAAAAACTGAACACACCGTTGATCACATTGACCAGCCAAATGGCAATGCCCAGCTGTGGCGTTCCGGAAATAAACCCGACTATCCCGCCCGCCCATAGCAGCAGCGCCATGGTGTGGGTAAAATTGCCGAGAAATTTTTTCCAGCGGGGCGTTTGCCGCATTTTTTGCAGCTTGTTACGGCCATATTGCTTGAGCCGCGCCTGTGCCTCCAAAGTCGTCAAACCCGCCGCTGTTGTCTCCAGCTCACGCAGCAACAAATCAGGCTCAGTGGCCTGTGATAAATTCTGTTTTTGGTTTACCAACGACAAACCTTTGGTTAGCGATGGATGAAACACTACGACTATTATAGCAAAACCAAAACGAAGCCCCTACTGCGCCCTTCTCTAATTTTCGTTCCCGCGTTATAATGAATTGCACTTTAACAGGCATAACACATGGGGATGCTGGGATTTGACAGGTGTGGAAAGCCAAATCGGGCAAGTCGAGGTGTCGGAGCTCCCTCGTAAAACTCTCTCTGACAACAGGCTAAATGCCGAAACAACTCCTCTCGCTATCGCTGCTTAAGTAGCATAGCTATCTGCCAGGCTGCAAGTTTACCGGCTTGGTTAGGTATAATACAGTAAACTTGCTCTTCTAATCATCGTCTGGTGATTCGAAGTTAAGACAATCAGGCTACGGACTTGGGTTGCGCGGTCTGGTCGCTGCCCTGGTCCTGACAACTAATACTGGACTAAACTTGTAGAACGATTTGGATGACTGCGCTTGGACAGGGGGTTCAACTCCCCCTCATCTCCACCAGCCTACGCCAGTAGGCTGTCCGCCGAAGCTTTAGCGTAGGAGGGCTTTCTCTACCAGCCGTATCGGCTTCGGCTGGCTTCGCCATCACATTATGGATTCTTTATAATGTTTTACGTCTACATTATTAAAAGCATTCATCATCCCGAGAAGATATATGTTGGATATTCAACAGATATCAATGCCCGCTTGGATGCGCACAATCAAGGCAAATCAACTTTTACCGCTACTTATAGACCCTGGAAGCTTGAAACTTACCTCGCATTCTCATCCCAAGCTGCAGCAAAAGACTTTGAAACGTATTTAAAATCAGGGTCAGGCAGAGCTTTATTGCATAAACGACTCGTTCAATCTAACTTGTCCCTGTAGTCCTGTCATCAGGACGGAAGGGAGCCTTCGCGAAACTGGACGTTGTCAAATCGTTATAAACTCATTCAACGATTTACTATCGAGTCGTTAAATATCAAATCCCCACCCTTCTTCCTGTAACCGCTCATGTTCATCGAGCAAGCCGTTAATCAATTTTGGAATATCATTAGAACTATCATACTCGGCAACTGGTATTGCCAGTATCCCTTCCATTGTGGATGATTTGTCAGCCCTTTTGGCTCTAATGCCCACAACGGCTTTGTTGTTATCAAGGGCGTGCTTCATTTCAATACCAACCCCGACCGCCTTATCGGACATTTCTGCGACCAGGATGTCGCAACTATCGATATCTCTTAAGGCATGTCGCATCATCTTCCGTTTGTCCCTGATTTCATCCTCGGGAAGTGCTTTCCTCAGAAAGATTTCTACTTCGTAACCGCGGTCCACGAGGGCATCCCGAATCGCATCAATCACCTGGTCCAAATTATGATGTGAACTGGCAGCAATAAAAGCTCGGGGTGGACGTTTCTGTGAGTTGGTCACTCTTTGTCCCTTTAAATTTATTTGGATTTGGATTGATGCAGTATTTAATTATACAAGAATTCCCTCTGTTTTCCCATTATCTCTCCCTTGCTTCCCCCAACGCTTCCCTTCATAATAAACGTTGTTTTTGTTTGGTTATTAGTCATTAGGATTTAAATTTTGCTTCTCTATCTCATCCTCCTCATCCTCTCCCTCATCATCTTCCTCCCCATGATCTACTCTGCCCTCAGCGCCGCTCCGCCAGTGTCGACCAAACACAAAGATGTCGACCGGCTGATCAAACTGGCGAAGATCCAGAAAAACGATATCGTCGCTGACTTGGGAGCGGGTTATGGCACGCTCATTTTCCATGCCGCAAAAATCACTGCCAGTCGTCACATTATCGGCTATGAAATCTCGCCTCTGCATTTTCTGCTTTGCTTCTGCCTGAGCTGGCTGAATGGCAGCCACAAACGTGTCCAGATGCGCTTTCAAAATTTTTTCCAAAGCAATTTGAGCCACCTCAATGTGGTCCTTATTTTTATTACCCCCGATGGCCTCAAAAAGCTTTCACCCAAACTAAAAAAAGACCTCATACCCGGCACACGCGTTGTTTCCTACATTTTTCCGATCGAAGGCTGGGTGCCCAAAGCAGTAAGCAAGCCCTCACCAGAGGATTTTCCGATTTACCTCTACGAGATGTAACGCATGTTGCTGCCACTGGCGATCACCTTTGTCGTAATTTTGGGGCTGCTGATCATTCCTGGCAAAACCGTGGCACCGCTGGTATTCACCTCCAAAGGCACCCAAAAACGACTTTTTGCCCTGATCAACCTTAAGCCAAAACAAACGTTCATCGACCTCGGTTGTGGACGGGGAAACCTGTTGGTGACAGCGGCTAAACACTACGGCGCCAAAGCCATTGGTTATGAAATATCACCCCTTGCCTATTTGTGGAGTAAAACCAATGCATTGTTCTCTGGCCGACACCAAAATATTCGGGTGTATCTGGCAGATTTTAATCACGCTTCGTTCCCCACTGCCGCTGTCGTCTATTTTTTTCTCCTTCCCAAAGGCATTGCCAAACTCGCACCTAAGTTAAAAATACTTCCAGCCGGAACGCGCATTGTTTCCAACACCTGGCCAATTGCAGGCTGGACACCAATGCAGGTTGAGAGCTCCAACCCGAGTGCACCCCTGTATTTGTATCAACTCTGAGGAATTCGCTATGCTGCCAAAAGTGGTTTACGACGATATTGAGGTTTTTCTAGCCACACTGCCTCTCCAAATTAAAGCCGCACTCAAAAATCACCCTGATCAGGACAACCTGGCCGAAGTCATCCTGGACCTCGGCCGCGTTCCCATAGCGGTATTTCATGATCATGAGCAGGAACTGGCCGAAGAACCGATCAACCAAACCGACCTGCATTATGTCATCGAACGGCTGGGACAATTTGGTGGCGACAACCGGGCTGGCATCGAACAGACCCTGCACCGCTTCAGCGCCATCCGCAACCGCGCCGGAGACATCATTGGGCTCACCTGCCGCGTGGGTCGTGCCGTGCAAGGGACAGCGGAAATCCTGCGCGACCTGATCGAATCCGGCAAAAGCATCCTGATGATGGGCCGGCCCGGCATTGGCAAAACGACACTACTGCGGGAATCCGCCCGCATCCTCTCCACCGACATCCATAAACGCGTCGTCATCGTCGACACCTCCAACGAGATCGCCGGAGATGGCAACATTCCCCATCCCGCCATTGGCAAGGCACGCCGCACGCAGGTCAGCCACCCGCGCGAACAGCACAGCGTCATGATCGAAGCCGTCGAGAACCATATGCCACAAGCAGTCATCATCGACGAAATGGGCACCGAACTTGAAGCCGACGCCGCCCGTACCATTGCCGAACGCGGCGTGCAGCTGATCGCCACTGCTCACGGCAACACCTTGCAAAACCTGATGGCCAACCCCACCCTGGACGACCTCGTGGGTGGCATCGAAAACGTCACCCTCGGGGACGAAGAAGCCAAACGCCGCGGCACCCAGAAAACCGTATTGGAACGCCGCTCACCACCCACATTTGACATCATCATCGAAATCCAGAAACGCTGGGAGATGATCGTACATCCTGATACCGCGACCTCCGTTGACCGTATTCTCCGAGGCATGGAACCTCCCTCGGAACTGCGCAAACTTGACGAAGAGGGCAATATCGTCATTGAAAAATTCGCTGGCGACCCACTCCCGACGGACGACTTACCGCCCATCAACGAACATGGGTATGCCACGACGTCAGCGGTTTCCCCGGAACTTCCCGTATTGAACCTGTATTACCTGGGAGTAAGCCGACGCTTCATCACCCAGGGCGCCAAAAACATCGGCATCGAGATCAACTACTGCGACAATGTCGACGACGCCGACGTCATTCTGACGGACAAAAAAATGTACAAAAAACGGCCCAAGTCCATTCGCGACGCCGAAGGCTCGGGCATTCCGCTGTATATGATTCGGGAAGACACTCGCGTGCAGGTAGAAAACTGCTTGCTGAACGTGTTGCAAAATCAGCTGCAAACACCATAACTCCACCCAAGGCAAGCAGCATGCAGCAACAAAAAATCCGGTTCAAGGCCTCCACCCTGTCGATGGCCAAACAGTATCTGGCTTGGGTGATCATTGCACTGTTTGGCAGCTATGGCTTACTGGTAGCCTGGCTCCGGCATGACACCTTTCACTCCCTCGGCCTTGATATGGCAGTGTTCAACCAAGTTTTCTGGAATACCATCCACGGCCGGTTTTGGGAATTCAGTCTGGAACTATCTAAAGCCACCCCCCACAGTTATCTGGCCAACCACTTCTCCCCCTTGTTATTTCTGCTCATTCCCCTCTATGCAATTGCCCCGACTGTTCACACTCTGCTGACCCTGCAATCTTTGGCCCTGGCTCTAGGAGCAGTCCCCATCTATCTGTTTGCCAAAACGACCCTGCAGAACACTACCAAAAGCCTGATTGTCTTGCTGGTTTATTTTTTCTCCCCTTTTGTCCAAAACATTAACCTCTTTGATTTTCACGAAATCGCATTTTTTGTCCCCTTGTTTGGCTTTTGTTTGCTGGCCATGTTTCGCAAACGCTGGCGCTGGTTTTGGCTTTTTTTGATTTTGTCCCTGTGCGTGAAGGAAGAAGTTGGGTTGGTCGGCGTCGCACTGGGCCTCTATCTGCTGACTCAAAAAAGATACAAAATTGGTTTTGCCGTCAGCCTGTTGTCTCTAACCTGGTTTGTGGTTGCCCTCAAGATCATCATCCCGCATTTCAGCGGCAGCGAATACAACTACACTGCTTATCGATACCAGGATTTCGGGACATCGCTCAATCAAATCTTGCCCAATATGATCCTGCACCCGCTGCACACACTGGCCGTGCTGACCAGACCAGCAAAACTCTATTTTGTCGCCATTTTACTTTTCTCGACTGGACTGATTGGTTTACTGGGTGGCACCTTTTTGATTTGTCTGATTCCTTCGCTGCTTTATTTGCTGCTCGCTAATTATCCCGGGCAATATTCATACACCACCCAATATGCCGCTGTATTGCTGCCAACCTTGTTTTTTGCCATGATTTTGGGTTTGCAAAAAAGCAAAGCATACCGCCTGAATCAGTGGATTTATCCCGCCATACTGGTTATGGCTGTGACCACGACGGCACTTTTTGGTGCGCTGCCTTTTTCCCGCAGATTCGCTGCCAGCCAGTGGTCCATGGCGGCACGCTATCAATCCTTTGCAACCATGCAAGCCATGATTCCGGAAAACGCTTCACTCGCGGCTCAGGACTATGTCCTCTCCCATCTGGCCAATCGACGGCTGCTGGAAATGTACAGTGACAACACCACCGCGGATTTTATCTGGCTGGATGCCGCCAGCAGCGGTGACAATATAATACTTTATGATCACACCAAAGAAATCCAGCTAAACCGTGGTTATCGACTCGTCTATTGCCCGGACACGCTGTGCCTGATGACAAAATTATCCAATCACCAGTAGCACCGCACCCGTCTGCACAATCGACCCGTCACTGACTTTAATGCTCTGCACCACGCCATCACCATTGGCGCAAATCTCATTTTCCATCTTCATCGCCATAAGCACAATCAGGGGATCTCCGGCTTTGACGGATTGCCCGGCCTTAACCAGCACCCGCGCTACCACGCCCGGCATGGGCGACAAGACTACATGGTCATTGGCGGCAACAACCTCGTCCCCATTTTCCGCTAACTTAACACTGGTCTGCATATCGTGGGCATCACCATTGACCACAAAAGTTTGACCATCCACCGCAACTTCAATTGCTCCACCACGGTCATCACGCAACTTGAGTTCACAGGGTTCCCCCTGGCTATTGCTCCAGCGGACATGGATGGGTTTGGTCATAATTGGGCCGGATTGAGGTACAAATGATAATCACCAATGACCATCTCTGACCAGGTGGATCGGATTTTGACTGTGACTTCTGCCATGCTGGCAAATTCCTGCAGCATTTCGTTCGTAAACGCATACGGCAGCGGACGGTTTTGCAAAATACGATCAAAAAAATATTCCGTTTGGGCATCCAATGCAAACACTTGCACCGCTGCGGCTGTCATTGGCCACAAATAGCGCTCGGGTAGATAGCGTTCACCTACCAGCACATAGGGATGCGGCACATTTTGGGCATAGGTGTACTGGCTAAGGGTTGCACTATGACTGTTCAGCCGACTGCCAAGCGGTGAGGAAAAAACAACCAGACCAGACGGCTCGACGTGGCTGTTAAGCCAGTTGATCGTGGCGGTGCGACTTGGCATGTCCTGCGCCACCAGCGAGGACTGTGTTGTGCCAAACAACCAAAAAGCCGTCGCCACCGTTGTCACAACAAACACTCCACCGATCAATCCTCCACTCAACAAATGTTCCCGCCAACTATTTTTGTGTTGTCTCCAGTTCCGACCCACTGCCTGATAAAACTGCCAGGACTGGCAGGCCAGTGCACCAAAGCCAACGGCCAGCAATGGATAAAGGACAATCAGCATGCGCTCGGGTCGATTGAGGTAAACAGCCCACAAAAGCATTGTTCCAAACCATAACCACACCAGCCGACGCATGGCTTGATTGGGAATCAGCGCAAATCCCACCACACCCAGCCAAAGCCAGTCAAGGCCATCCGCAGCGGCACCGTAACTCGGTGGGAGCAACACCATGGCCAGCATCAGCAAGGGAAAACACCAGCTCAACAATTGCTGTGAAAATTTAAATAGTACCTGCAGCGCCACACGCACCAGGTTGAGGCAATAAAAAAGCAGCGCCATGCCCAACATCACAACTAGCACCACGGCCTGGTTCCTCCCCGTATTCAGTGTCGCGTCTGCCCAAAACCACCTGCCACGCCACAGGGCAATCAGACCAAAAGCAAACACGGTGAGAGCCACGCTCGAGAGCAGCCACCACCGTGCCCGCGTCTTGATTTCCAGCCAGCCCCAGAGCAGCAAAGGCGGAAGCAACAGCACGCCGCCCACTTCCGTCACTGCCGACAACGCCACGAGCAGTGCGGTCAGGATCAACCAGCGTGAGGTATGACTGGCTTTGGCTTGCACTGCCCAGAGAGCCGTGACGAGCGCGGCTATTATCCAGAGTGCTTGCAAATTGTAGCCAAACGCCACCCGGTTCCAGTAAACCGCGGCTGGCGCCACCGCATAAGAAACTGCCATCAAGAAACCCAACCTGGCTGATTTCAATTTGCGGCCAAGCACAAACAGCAACCCTACCATGCCCACACCACTTAGAGCACTCAGCGCCCTTACGCTGGCAATGTCTTTGCCCAACAACGTGGTCAAAAGCCCACCCAAAGCAAAATACACCGGCGGATGTGGCATGTAGGAATAAGGAATACTGAACATGACGTGTGTGCCGTTCGCAAAATTGGCGGAGAGCTCGGTATAAATATCTTCGTCAATGGTATAAACAGGCACCCGATCAAGGTGAAAAAAACGCAACCAGATCGCAGCCACCAGTACCATCACCAAACCCACGGCAACAAGCCAGGAAAGGATGGGAAAAGATTGAATTCTGGTTAAATTTCTATTGTCAGTCATCTTTTAAAAAATCTTCTCCTCCCCCTTTGGGGGAGGATATAGGAGAGGGCCTTTCTCTCAAGGATAAAAGGGGAATTCCCTCTCTCTGTCTCTTCCCCACTGTGCGGGACGTCGCAGACTCCAGCCCCAAGGGGGAGAGGAAAAATTGTAACTACATTGGCATATTACCGTGGCGTTTGGCAAAACGCGTTTCACGCTTACCGCGCCAGGCGGCCAAGCTGCTGATCAGCAGTGCCCGTGTCGTGGTTGGGTCAATCACACTGTCCACCTGCCCCTGTTCCGCGGCCAGATAGGGATTCAAAAATTTGTCTCGGTACTCAGCAATCTTTTGTGCACGAAACGCGTCCGAACCATCGGCCGCCAGTTCCCGATGATGCACGACAGCAACGGCCTGTTCAGCGCCCATCACCGCGAGTTCTGCACTGGGCCAGGCCAGGACCTGATCATATCCCAGGGCTTTGGAAACCAATGCAATATAACCACCACCATAAGCTTTGCGCAGCACCACCGCGAATTTTGGCACCGTGGCCTCGGCATAGGCATACAAAATTTTGGCACCATGCCGGATAATACCATCGTGTTCCTGCTGCACACCCGGCAAATATCCCGGCACATCAATCAGGTTGACAATAGGCAGATGAAACGCATCACAAAACCGCACAAACCGGGCTATTTTATCCGAGGCATCAATATCCAGACAGCCGGCCAGCACTTTGGGCTGGTTGGCGACAATGCCGATGGTTTCGCCATTCAATCTTGCCAGTCCAACCACAGCGTTGCGGGCGTAGTATTTATGAATTTCCAGCCAGGAATTTTCATCCACAATGGTCCGGATCACCGCTTTAACATCATAGGCCTTGCTGGCGTCCACGGGGACTAGGTCAAGCAGTTTGTCCTGCGGTTCGGCGGTGACCGTCAAGTTCATGGGAGCGGCCTCAAGGTGGTTCGATGGCAAATAGCTGAGCACGTCTTTGACTTTTTGGAAACAACTGCGTTCATCCTGGAGCAGGAAATGGGAGACGCCACTGCTTTGATTGTGGACCAGCGCTCCACCCAATTCCTCGGCACTCACCGCTTCGCCCGTGGCCGCCTTGATCACGCTGGGGCCAGTGATGAACATCGAACTCAAATCCTTGACCATGAAGACAAAATCCGTCAGCGCCGGGGTGTAAGCCGCTCCGCCCGCCGCAGGCCCAACCACGATCGAAAGTTGCGGGATAATACCGCTGGCATGGACGACTTTCTGAAAAATAGCCGCATACCCATCCAGGCTGCCCAGGCCTTCCTGAATACGGGCGCCACCACTGTCGATGATGCCGATCATGGGCGCGCCGGTTTTGAGCGCCTGCTCGTATAAATTGACAATTTTGCGCGCCTGCACCTCGCCCAGACTGCCACCGATGGCAAAAACATCCTGGGAATAGACAAACACCTGTCGTGCCGCGATCGTGCCATGGCCCGTAATAACGCCATCGCCTGCAACTTTTTTGTCCTGCAGGTTAAAGTGGTGCGATTGCAATGTCATCAACGCACCCAGCTCCTGAAAGCTCCCCGCGTCCAGCAGCTGCTCAATGCGCTCCCGTGCCTGCAAACGGCCTTTGCGGTGCGCCTGTTGTCTCTGGTCGGCGCTCAGGAGCTGCTGCTCACGCTGCCGCAAGGCTTTGATCTGATCACGCATTAGTCAACTCCATATAGTTTGTGGTCCAAAATGTAAGTTGCGATCGATGGGATCACTGACTTTTGCCAAACCTGTTGCTGCTGGATTTGCGCGCGCACCTGGCTCGAGGAAACGGCTAGCGGCGAGGCTAATTCTACCACACCCAGCACCGGAAACCGCTCCAGTTCAACCTCATCTAGGACATATCCCGCACGCGCCACAACGACAAAATGCGTCATCTGGCATAACGCTTCGCTTTCTTTCCAACGCGGTAATTCCGCGAGCAGATCGCTGCCAATAATCCAGTCGAACTCATGTTCGGGATAAAGTTGCAGCAAAGCACGTTGCGTCTCAATCGTAAAACTGCGCTTCGCCTGACGCACTTCGAGATCACAAACCTGGACACCACTGCCGCAAACATCCGCCAACAATTGCGCCATGGACAGCCTATGCATTGCTGCGGTCGTAACCGTTTTACCAAAAGCACGTTCAAAATAAGGCATTAACCAAATCTGATCAAACTTTTTCAGTTCAAGCAATGCCTGGATCACTTCCAGATAAGCCACGGTAGGCGGGTTAAATCCACCGCCGTAGATCGCAATCTGCATTTTAATTGTCCTCCGTTAATCCATCCTGACGCGACGCACTCTGCCAGGCTGAAGCTGCGCTTACCTCTAACGCAGTCTGCACCGCACGATAAATTGCCACAGCCATACGGGCCGTATCCGCAGCTTGACTGGGGTGCGGCGCGACCAACGGTAAGCTGGCAGGAATTTGTGTCCGCGCAGCTCCCCCCAAGTCAGTGGTTTCCAAATAACGGGTTGATAGTTGATTGCTGACAAACTTTGCTTCTGCCAGGATACTGCGCTGTAATGGCAAATTGGTTTGCACTCCCTGCAGGACAAATTCCTGCAGTGCGCGCCTAAGTCGCATCAGGGATTCACTGCGGTCCTGTCCCAGGCTTAAAATTTTGGCCAGCAGCGTATCAAATTGCCCACTTATACTGATGCCACTATACAGAGCGCTGTCCACCCGGATCCCTGGTCCGCCCGGTGGCAAATACGCATCAATCACTCCGGCGGTGGGCATAAAATTCTGACTCGGATCCTCGGCATTAATCCGCACCTCGATCGCATGACCCTGAATCTGGATTTCCGCTTGTGCCATGGGCAGCCGTTCATGCCGGGCAATACGCAGTTGCCATTTGACCAGATCCAGGCCTGTCGTCAATTCCGTCACGCCGTGCTCCACCTGAATACGCGGGTTCACCTCAATAAAATACAGCTTCCCCTCCGGCGTGCGTAAAAACTCCACCGTCGCCACTCCCACCAGACCGACGGCGTTGATCAACGCTTTGGCGAGTTCGCCATAATGGCGTCGCTCCGGTGGCGTCAAACTGGCCGAGGGCGCTTCTTCGATTAACTTCTGGTGGCGGCGCTGGACAGAACATTCCCGCTCGCCCAAAGACAACACAGTCCCGGAGTAATCAGCCAAAATCTGAAATTCGATGTGCTGCACCTGGTCAAAATATTTTTCCAGATAAACCGCGGCACTGCCAAACGCCAGCATGGATTCACTCTTGGCCGCTGCAAACTGCTCGCGCAGTTCCCGTTCACTATGGGCCAGTTTGATGCCACGTCCGCCACCACCATGCGCAGCCTTGATCAGCAGTGGATAGCCAATTTCCTGCGCCACCCGCAGTGCCTCATCAATCTGTGACAAGGAGTGGTGCGAGCCCGGGATCATTGGAATTTCGAGGGAAAGCGCCACACGTTTGGCTTCCACTTTGTCACCCAGGAATTTCAGCACCGACGCGCTCGGTCCCACAAAAATAATACCGGCTGCGGCGCAACTCCCGGAAAATGCACTGTTCTCGGCCAAAAAACCATAACCCGGATACACAGTATCAAAATGATTTTCCTGAGCAATCCGTAAAATTTCTTCCTGGTCCAAATACGCTTTGACTTCATTTGGCTGCGACAGCAGAAAACGCTCGTCTGCCAGACGGACAGGCAGGGATTTGGCATCCGATGCGGTGTAAACAATGCCACAACTCAGGCCCAGATCGCGACAGGCGCGGATGGCGCGCAAGGCAATTTCGCCGCGGTTGATAATCAGCACTTTACGCATGGAACGCATCACGTCGGGCATAAACAAATCATTATTTATAAAACCGGACAGAATTTCACCGCATACAGCAACAAACCAGTTTCGGCACAAACACCACTCTGGCGCCAGCATCCGCGCAGTTTCATTCCCATTTGAGGAGCTGTTACATCGCCCAGCGCGGCGACTATCTTTTGCCCTGTTGCCATGGTCACGATCCCAACCAATTGTTGACTGTCTGCGGTAAAAGCCAGCAGCGTTCCTGTTTTGCCCAGGAGCTGCCTGGTTTGCTGTTGTTGTTTGTAAGATGAAATCGCCTGCATCATGTGTGCTCTCCCAAACTCAAAACAAAGGCGCTGCTTTCATAGCCACTGCCACCCACACTGCTGACCAGGGCATGTCCTGCTTTACGCTCAATCAAAAATTCCACCGCTTCCACGATCTGGCTTAAACTGCTCGCGCCTGGTGCAAAACCACTGGTTTTGAGGCCACCGCGTGGATTGAGGGAACAGTTACGATCCAATGAGAAAACACCACGCTCGATATCCTGCAAGGCTTCCCCTTGTCTGGACAACCCCAGTGCCTCCAAAGACAAAACCGTATCGATCGTAAATTTGTCGGCCACGACCACCGTGTTGAGTTGCTCCAAGCTGACGTGTCCTGCGCCCAGAGCCTTATGGGCTGCGGAACGCACCGCACCCAGTTCCGTCAATTCACGCGCTGCCAGTGCCATGGGTTCATAGCCAAATCCGGCGCTTTGGATGCCCACTAGATCCGTGTCTGCCCCTTTGCGTACGACCACGGCAGCGGCTCCATCCCCAAACGGAGCAAGGTGCAATTGCCGCAAAGGTGAACTCACCATTGCACTCTGCTGCACTGGTTCAACCTTGAGCTCCCGCCGTAGCTGTGCCAAAGGATTGTCCAACGCGTGCCGATGATGCAGCACGCTAACAGTCGCCAGTTGCGCCGCATCCAGCTGAAATTTAGCCAGATACTGCTGTGCCATCAGGGCATAAGCCCCGGTCAGCCCAAGCCCGGCCTGCTGCTCAACCGGCAAAAGCCAACTGGCCAAAAGCCGTTGTTGTTCTGGTTCGAGCAAAGTGGAAAGCTGTTCCACCCCAATCACCAGAATACATTCACGTGTTCCTCGCATCACATCCAGACAGGCGCGCTCGAGCGCTTTACTGCCAGCCAGATCTGTTCCTGCCCACCACGCCACTGGTATCGGGAGCTCAAACGCATCCGCAAGTTGCGAATCCAGCATCCCGATCTGATGAGTCGCCTGGGCAAAACAATTGGCCACATAAACCGCGCTGATTTGCTGCCAGTTAAATCCAGCGTCTGCCTTCAATTTGTCCACGACCATTCGGACCAGGTCCATGAGATCCTGGTTCCACAATTCCCCCCCTTTAATCCGGCAAACTGCCTCAATCACTGGAAATTTTAGATTAGTCACCCGTTTCCTCCACCTGACCTAAAAACTTGGTCCGTTTTAAATTAGCCTGGCGAACTTCAGTCTGGGCAGCCTCGTCATGCTGCGCAATAATTTGCTCAAGTTCGGCGTGGATGCGCTCAAAATCAGACACTCCGATCAATTCATAATCACGGTGCGAATGTTTAAGAAAATCTTCTGACTGCGCTTCGGCCGAGGGCAGGTAGGCGCTTTCTTCGGCCCAAAGCAATGAAATCGGAATCAATGTGGCAAAACCAAACCGACGTCCCCAAAAATCCTGCATGATCAGCACATCGCCCAGCCGTTTGAATTGCAGTATGCGGTATTTCTCACCAAACAGTGCGGTTCGCATCACCAGCCGCTGCGACGTAATCACATACGAATAATTACCCACATACAGCACCATCCCCACGATCACAAACCAGGCAATCGCCCCACCCGTAAGCGGCAACGTGAGCGGATTCCCAGCCCATAATCCAGCCAGGATTGCGGCCAGGACAACGCCAATCGAGAACCAGAACCAGATAAGTTTAAAACGCAATAACGCCACCACCAGCCCAAAAAACAGCATGATGGCACACCAGCTGATCGCTACACCATAGAACTGCAACTGCGCGCTGGTCAGCACCCCAAACCAGGGTGACATTTTGAGTCCCACGATCAACTGATCCACCTGTTGTAAAAAAAGTCGGACCCACGCCTGTGGCAATATCGGAATCTCCCGTTGCGCGACCAGTCCCCAAAGCGAACTGATGATCAGAATTCCCAGCCACAGCATCAGTTTTGGCCCCAACACCAGCGGATGGGGACGAAAAGTATCAACCATGGTTTCACCCTCCTGCAGGACAAACTTTTCCTGCTTGGTGGCATCATGAAACAATTTAGCCATGCGTTATTCCAATCTGGCCCTTGCTGATCTGCTGCAGGTAAGTGCCATAATCCAGATAAATTTTATGCGCGAGCTGCTGCCGTAAAGTCGGCCCCAAGCGCCGTTGCCGTGCCCTCTCGATCGCCTTGGTCGTACGCAGGCTAAACGCATCGCTCCCAGCGCCAGACCCAAACGACACCAACAAAATGCGCTCCCCAGCTTTGGCCTGATCCAGCGCAGCACAAAGTGCGAGCAGCGCAGCCGCGGAATACGTATTGCCCAGCTCCGGTACCACATAGCCGGCTGCCAGCTGTTGCGCAGTAAAGCCCAACAATTTAGCGACCCGCTGGGGAAACTTACCATTGGGTGTGTGAAAAACGACATGGTCAAAATCTTCGGGTTTGGCATCAATTTTGGTCAGCAACGCTTTGGCGCAAGTCACTATCTGTTTTTCATACGCCGGTGCTGCCGTGAATTTGCCCAAATGGGTGGGAAAATCATCCTTGGTCCGGCGCCAAAAATCCGGTGTATCCGATGCGCTCGAACAGGTCGCTTCAATCTCGGCCAAAACGCCAACCCCCTCGCCAATCACCAAAGCGGAAGCCCCGGCTGCCGCTGAATATTCCAAAACGTCACCTGGCCGCCCCTGCGCCGTGTCGCTGCCAATCGCCAAGCCAGTCTTAATCAAATTGGCTTTGACCATGGCCCAGACAATCTGCATGGCTGCGGTCCCGGCTTTGCAGGCAAACTCCAGGTCAGCGGCGTGATAGAGTTCACCCAAGCCAAGTGCGGTGCCAATCATCGTGCTATTGGGTTTAACCGCATAGACCTTGGATTCACTGCCACTATAGAGAGCGCCAAGTTGTTTGGCGTCAACGTTCGCCATTTGCAAGGCGGCAAGACCAGCTTCCACGCCCATGGTGATACTGTCTTCATCCAGGCCGGGCACGGACTTTTCGTTCACCAACAGGCCCACACTGATCGCCGCCGCGTCTTTGCCATGGTGTTTGGCAATTTCTGCAGTGGTAATCCGATACCTCGGGACGTAGGCGCCATAACCCAGAATGCCAGCCATAAGCTCGTTTCAAACTAACAAATAGGCGAACTTCATTATAATGCCAAAACCTGACAATCCCAAGTAGGTGACAATTAGGAATAAATCCTTACCATTCTCAGGCAATCCTGGGATTGATGCCCGCTTTTTTTCATGCCTACCCTGACGATTTGGCTCAATGGTATAATAATATATCCTCCTGCCCACAGGTTCCGCCCCATCGCGGGGAAAGTATTTGAATGGGAACCGACATTTCCACGGAGTTCGTTGGCCTCGCCGCCTCATCCCGGTGATACCAAATAAGACTTCGTGGTACAGGAGGTAAAAAATGGATCTTTTGGGAGTAGTACTGTCAGCCCTCGGGTTGACAGTACTACTCAGTTTCGCAGCCTGGGCATTGCCCAGGCTGTTCGCCGAAAAACATGAGGCGGACAAAAACGCCTCAAAAAAATAGCCTACTTGTCAGGTGGTGGATGAGCCGCCTGACATACCCTGACAGGCAGCCCTCAAAAGCTGCCTGTTTCCTTTTGCAAGGCCCAACCTTTCCAGTGTAAAATAGTCATACTTCAATCAAATGGATCCTATCATGCTCACCAAAACCCAAATCCTTGCCACTCTGAGTTCCGAACTTCCTTACCTGAAATCCACCTACCATGTTCGTCAAATTGGACTTTTTGGCTCCTTTTCCCGTGGCGACCAACAAGAAGCCAGCGACATTGATTTCGTGATTGAAATGGAAAAAAACACCCCCAACCTTTATGAACTCAAAGCCAATTTACGATCCTACCTGCAAAGTAAATTTAACCGCAACATTGATTTGGCACGCGCCAAATATTTACACCCGTATGCCAAACTAGCCATTTTAGCAGAAGTCGAATATGCCAAATAAGGACAAAACAAACCTCCTCGCCATCGTCGATGCCATAGACAAAATAAACCACTACGTCGTACCGTTTCATGAAGCAGATGCTCTGTTTAACGACACTTTACGATTTGACGCGGTGATGATGAACTTTGTTGTGATTGGTGAAATGGTAGAACGACTTTCAGACGAATTCAAAGATGACCACCAGCAGATCGACTGGTCCAAAGTCAAAGGCTTACGCAACCTGATTGCCCACGATTACTTTGGTGTTGACGCTGAGGAAATCTGGCAAATTTTACAACAGGATTTGCCCAAACTAAAAGCTGAGATTACTATAATTTTGAGCTTAACCGCTCCCTAATAGGGACGGCATTCCCCATTTCCCCAAAGAGCATAGTTCCCTCCCTTTGTCCAAAGGGAGGGCTAGGGAGAGTTCATTCCCCCAGCGCCTTTTGCATCAGTGTCATATTCGCCGGCGTTTTGGCGAGGATAAAATCTACCCGTTTGTTGTTGGTATTGGTGGTGATATCGTGTGAACTTTTGAGATGGTTGGAGTAGACATTGAGGCCAACCACAAATTCCGTGGCATCCAGCAATGTCTCCCAATCCGTGCGCGTCACAAAAATCCCTTCGCCCTTGGCATTTTCATAATACTGATACCAATCACCGTCCCAGCCATCAGCGGATTTGGTCGCGGCCGTGGCACTCATGTCGTAGGCAAAGATCATCTGCCAGGTGGCTTCGCCCATTACATTTTCGGTTACCAGATGCCAGCCCACACCGAGCTTACTGCTGAGGTCTCCCAGTTTCACCGCCATCGGTTTGGCATTGCTGGTGTATGGGGTTTGATGCAGCAGTTGCGTGGTCGTGGTTGGCAACCGCGTGAACATATCAGTACGCCAGCTGTCGTTGCCACTGCTTAGCCTCGAAGTCACAAACGTGGCACCAGCTTCGTAGGGAAAAAGCAAACTTTTTTGGATAATGGCTGGCGAGGAATTCAATTCCTGCTGGCTCAAACCTGACGCCGACGTAACGACACTGGCCAAATCCCCCAACGAAACTTTTTTCTGCAAATATTCATCCTGCACGTATTCAGTCATAACCTCGGTCGCGTCCCCTTCAACCACCGCGTCCTGCGCCATGAACGTGTCGTCATTGGTTTTATTCTGCAATATCGCGCCCAAGTCAAAATACTGATCCTGCAAGGTATGGGTATATTCATGGGCAATCACGGTGCGATCCAGCAAATTCAGGTCGCCGCTTTTGGCTACCACATAAAGCGCTTTTTCAGTGGGCACATACAGGCCTTCGATCTGTTCGGTAAGCAGTTTGGCCATGGCCTGGTCAAGGTTGTACGTGGCAGGTATCAACTCCATAAATTTGAGCAGCGCTTCCGTGCCCGCGCTCATGGAACCGCCGGAATTGTCCGGATTGGAACTTTCCTGTGCTTTGGCGAAGATTTGCGCCGCGGTCACAAAGTATACAGCCACGTCCTGCTTAAATGGTTGCCCCCAAAGCTTCGCCACTTCAGCGCGGATCTCGGCCAATTGCATCTCCAGCTTTTTTTCACTTTTCGCATCCAAAGCCACCCTTGGTGTCGAGGTCGGCAGCGGTGAACTCGTCGGTTGTTGGGGTGAAGCATTGACAAGCGAATCCTGTCGCGCCGGGATGACAAGGGCAGACGAAGGCTGGGTTTTGGGTTGGTGCTGAACATAATAGAAAATACCCAGAAGTACCCAGGCTCCAAACAAGAGGCCGATCAACGTCATGTTACGTTTGTGGTTATCATGCATCTCGATTTTCCTTTAATATCACCCCCCTCTCCTAAAACTGGAGTCTGCGACGTGCTGTGCATAGGAGAGTAGGACTTGTCCTCCGAAGCCTTGGCGAAGGAGGATGAAGTATTATCCGACATCTTCCGGCTTTAACTTTAGTCCCTCAAATAGCTCCCGCTCCAGTTCATAAATCGCCTGCGTCGCCAACTCTGCCCGCGCTGATGTAGCAAATTGCGGGTAGCGGAGTTTGCCGTCCTTGAGCCGGTCGTCAAGTGAGACGATGCGGTCGTGCAAAACACGTTTGTCAGCGTAATAAATGATTTTTTCTGCCAGCGTCACCGGCCCATCAATCGGGTCGAGGATAAGAAAGTAGTCATGCTTTCTGACCACTTTACAAAGTTCCTCCGGGAACTCCCGTTCGCGCAGCTCCAGGGCCGCGGCTTCGGCATGCTGCAAGCGGGGATACTTGAGTGACAAGTCGCGCCAGCATTCCAGGTCTTCGTTGCTCGGTGCGGTTTTAAACAAATTCAGTTTGAGTTGCTGCATGCCCACGAAACGCAACAAATCATGGAGCAATGCTCCGGCTTGCACCAAATCCAGGTCAATCTTGTCACCCTTGTCGGCATGTGCCCTGGCAACCGTCATCGCCACTTGGCAAACGGCTCGCAGATGATCCCGCACATTCATTGCCGTGTGGTACTGATCCCACAATGCAATGCAATCCGACTCGGTTGGCATGGAATTGGTCATTCGTTGATTACTCTGGAAATAGGTTGTTCGTCGACAGGCAAAAGGGGTTGTTGATCAAAAGCCAGACCGTGTCCGCCGGTCAGTAGATGAAAATCCTGCACTGGTGCCGTGGTCGCGCCCACCAGTGTATAGGTCCAGCCACCCACAAAGATAACCACGGCTGCAACAATCCACAGCCACGGAAGCTGTCTGGTTTTAATCGGGGAGATAGGCAATCAACACCTCGGCATCAGTAGAGTGGGTCATACCAAACATGTACCCATCCATCTCAGCTGGCATCAGATAAGACGTGCCTTCGGGCAACTCCAGGCTGACATCACTGGCCGACACGCCCACCGGCCCACGACGGACAAAGACATGACTGAATTTGTCACGGCATTCCTGTGGCATATAGGTACTGAAATGTTTGGTCAACTTGACCAGCAGCAGAACATAATACGGTGTGCGGGCAATTTCATACACACCACCTGGATCATGGTCAGCATCGCGACGAATGGGCTTGGGCCACTGAATCAATTGATGTAAATCATTGGACTGCGGCGAACTGTCGAGATTAGCAAAATACTCAACAATTGAAATCGGACGAAAACTGCCATCGCTCTTGAGCTTGCCCTGGTCAAAGGAACGGGTGGTGGAGACAGCGTCCATCCGGTCCACCTGAATTTCATACAAACAATTACCCAAGGGAAAATTCTGCAGGTCCGCTTCCCACGAATGATGCACACCGCCGCGGCTTAGATCCACCATTTGGCCAGCATGAATGGTCACCACGTTGACATATTGCCATGGGTTTTCCATGGCAATGTATTCAACCAGGTGCGTCTGCGCCGCGTCATAAGTTGTCTTGTTGCTTTTCACCTCGGCCGCAACCTTGGCCACTTCAGCCTCAATCCGTTCGCAGCAGACGCGGTAAACAGCGGGATTGATGCCAGGCTTTAGCCCCAGCGTTGCTTTGCCATTTTCAAAGTAGTACCAGGTTTCAGGTTTGGCCATGTAGCCACCCGCCTCAGCTGCCGTGATCCACGGATTGGCCAGAACCCTGGCCTTCACCTCAGGTTTTTCGTCGGCAGGTTTGATGTGCAACTGCCACGAGTTACCCAATGCCTGGTTAAGTTTGATCAGCAGCGGCATCGTGGTACCATACTTTTTGACAATACCTTTGCCCAACACCGCATCGGGATTCATGGCAATCAAAGCGGGCAAAGTAACCGTATGCTCAAAGTTTCCCACCAGCTGAGCCTCGGCACTCATGGCCGATCCCCACTCATAAGCCAGATCATCCTCGGCATTTTCCACCACAAGCCGACTCTGCCCAAAAAATTCATAGCTTTGCCCGACACGTTTCCCCACTAGGCCGTCACTCTGATCCAGCCCCTTGGATTTGAGGATGTAATCCCCACCCCAGCTGGGCTGTTCGATCAGCCGTGGCACCACTAAGTATGGTTTTTTGAAGGATACGGACATAGGTCAGGGCTCCCTTTGTAGACAATCTTCCAAAATTTCCATGCCTTTGCTCGTCCCGATGCGGTCGGCGCCGGCTTGCAGGAATTCACGATAATTAAACTGAGTCACGCCGCCCGAGGCTTTGACTTTGACACTACTGCCCAAAAATTCCTTCATCAGCTTTACGTCTTCAACCGTGGCTTCCTTGGCTGTGTAACCGGTGCAGGTTTTGACATAATCCGCCCGCGCTTCTTTGGCCCAGGTCCAGAGTTGCAATTTTTCGGGATACTCAAGCAGGCCATTCTCGGCAATCACTTTGGTGATAATTTTACGCCCCGTGGCCTCCGCTTTTTGTTTACAAAAATGGACTAACTGTTTCATTTCCTTTTCCAATGCCTTGGGCTGGCCACGCATGAAATTGAGCAGATTAAGCGCCAAATCAAATTCGATCACACCTGAATATTCCTCGAGTTCCAGAATTTTGAGCACGCCGCTGATCTCCTGTTCCTTTTCCTCAATCCCAATATCAAACCGTGCATATAATTCGGAGCTGGTCATGTGCGGCGTTTGTTTGAGGTGAAAACGACGAAAGCCAATTACGGCGCAAGGCCAGACATCGGATTTCTTAAGCGCCCCGATGATCCAGCCCACATGCTGAGGCCGCACGACGCAGGTTCGGGCATGGTATTTGATCGCCGTCCCGGCTGCCTCCTGGATGTAATCCATGGGTGCCGACTGGTCCAGCATCGTATGTTCGATTTTGCGCGCCACCGCGACCGGGGAAAGATCCATAAAAACCAACAATTAGTAAGATCAGAAGTTTCTCGTAGGGGCAGGTCTAGCACCTGCCCTCTTTTGAGGAAGGCGACCGCAAGGGTCGCCCCTACGCCTTTTATAAGCCCATCTTCTTCCTCATCATTTCCTGCACCATGGGCGGATTGGCCTGGCCGCGGGTTTTCTTCATCACATGACCCACCAGAAACATCACGGCTTCGGGTTTGCCACCCTGGACCTGGGCGACGATCTTGGCATTTTCGGCAATCACTGCATCGATAACTTTCTCAATCTCCCCAACGTCGCTGACCTGTTTCAATCCCTTGGACTCGACAACGGATTTGGGTGACAGGCCCTTTTCCAGGACATCCGGCAAAATCTCTTTGGCAATCTTGCCCGAGATCTCACCGCTTTGGATCAAGCTAGCCAATTCGCGCAAATGTTCGGGTGTCAATTTGCTTTGGCTTACACCAAGATTATTTTCCTTGAGAAAAAAAGCGATATCCCCCAGCAGCCACTTGGCCATTTCCCCAACCAAAACCTGTGACTGACCGGTTGCCGCCTGATCAAACCAGTTTGCATCTTCCTTCTCGGCGACAAGCAGAACAGCGTCAGACAATTTGAGACCACAGCATTCAGCAAGTTGTTTGGCTTTGGCTTCAGGCAGCATGGGGAGTTCACTGCGCAATTTCTCGACATAGTCCCTGGCCAAATGCAATGGTGGCAAATCGGGTTCAGGAAAATAGCGGTATTCTGACGCTTCCTCTTTGGAACGCTGGTGCACAGTGACTTCTTTGACATCATCCCAGCCGCGTGTGGTTTTGTTGCCGGCGTGATAGAGCTCGTGCGTTTGTTCGTATTCCTCAATCTGGCGTTTGATCTCAAAGTCCACCGCTTTCTCGAGCGCACGGAAGGAATTTAAGTTTTTGACTTCGACAATTGGTGTGTGCTGCTTGGGCAAATCATTTTCACCCAACACTTCGTCGTCCTCCACGATGCCAATCGAAACGTTGATATCAAACCTGAGTTGCCCTTTCTCCATATCCGCGTCGCTGGCGTCAATGTAACGCACGATCTGCCGGATTTTTCGGGCATAGGCACTGGCTTCTTCCATCGTACGGAGATCGGGTTCGGAAACAATTTCCAAAAGCGGCACACCCGATTTATTACAGTCGATCAAAGTATAACTTTCACCCGTAACCGGGTCTTTCTCATGTAGACTTTTGGCCGTATCTTCCTCAAGGTGGGCGCGCAGGATACGGATGCGTTTCTTCTTGCCCAGGGCGTCAACATCCAGATATCCATGCTGGCACAGCGGCATGTCGTACTGCGAAATCTGGTAGCCTTTGACCAAATCCGGGTAAAAATAATTCTTGCGATCAAATTTCGACTCTTCAGGAATGGTACATCCCAAGGCCAAGCCTACGCGTACCGTTTGTTCAACGCCCATCTGGTTGATGCTAGGCAGAGCCCCGGGCAAACCCAAACAAACCGGACAGGTCTGCGTGTTAGGCTCTTTACCAAAATACTGCGACGCACACGAACAGAACATTTTGGACTGGGTCTTGAGCTGGGTATGAATCTCCAGCCCGATAATCGGTTGGTAACGCATGTTTCCTCTTTTACAAAATTTCTTATTCTTTCTTATCCCCCCGCTTAAGATAAGCGGGGGCTAGGGGGCGTTATGAAGTCCCCATCTCCCCACACATCGGTTTCTCCATCATCCTTTTGACATAATGCACTTCCTGCGTTTGTGACAGCACCCACATCAGTTTGGTGATCGCCGCCTCATCGGTCATGTCGCGCGTCGAAACCGCTCCGGCCTGTACGGCATCAAAACCTGCCTGATAAGCGCGCATGCTGCCTTGACGCGAACTGCACTGCGTCGTGACCAGCACCGGGATGCCACGCTCCACGATACTTTTGATCGCTTCATCCACCGGGCGCTCAACATGTGGCACATTACCAGCACCAAATCCGAGCAGGACAACACCCTGACAATCCGTTTCTACAGCTTGCAAAAGGAGCGCCGGTTCCATGCCGGGAAACAGTTGAAAAACAAGCACATGATTGTCAAAAGTTGGTACAAATTTCATATCGCGTTGGTGACGTTTTTGCTGCAAGCCGCTGAGGTGCGGTTCCAGATCGATCTCGCCAAGGGGATGCAGCATCGGCGACCGGAACGCATCGAGTTGGATGTCGCTTTGTTTGGTCGCGCGGTTACCCCGCAAGATTTGTGTGCCAAAAACGATACAGACTTCCGCCATGTCCATTTGTGACACTTTGACCGCATTGACGAAGTTATTGACGGCATCGGTCGAGAGGTCGGTAACGGGCTTCTGTGCTCCCGTCAACACCACCGGTTTGCCAATGCCGAGCAAGGCAAATGACAAAGCTGAGGCTGTGTAGGCCATCGTATCCGTGCCATGCAGGATGACAAAACCATCGTATTCATGCAAATTGTGGTAAATGATGGTCGCAAGCTGTACCCAATGCTCAGTCTGCATATTGGAACTATCCAGGTTGCTCACCATCGTGAAGTCACACTCCGCAATAGTCGACACATCCGGCAGTAGCTCTAGGACCTTCTCCGGTTTTTGGTCTGACACCAAAGCGCCATCCCGGCCCACTTCCATGGCCAGGGTTCCACCGGCAAACAAGACTAATGCTTTACCCATTGTTTTAATCCTACTCTTGCTAATAGATGTCATGCTGAACTTGATTCAGCATCTAATCCCATCCTGGCGCTATTAATTCGAGATGCCGAGTTATCCCCCTTCGCCTGGCTTCGGAGGACAGGATCTCGGCATGACATCCGAGATCATTTGATCCAACAAGAAACTAAATCTGCGCCTTCCGCTGATGCCATTCCGTCGCCTGCTCAAACGCGTGTCCCACCTGCAGCAAGCGGTCTTCACTGAAATTCGGCCCAATGATCTGCATCCCCACCGGCAGCTCCCGCTCCCCATCCGCGGGTTGGGAGAAACCACATGGAACGTTCAGTGCCGGTACACCCGCCAGGTTAATGGAAACCGTAAAAATATCGGCCAGGTACATTTGCAGCGGGTCATCGTTTTTGGCACCAATTTTAAATGCCGTGGTTGGACTCGTGGGCGTCACGATCACATCGACATTTTTAAAGGCTTGCTCAAAATCCTGCCGAATCAATGTCCGCACTTTCTGCGCCTTGATGTAGTAAGCGTCGTAATAACCACTCGACAAGGCGTGCGTGCCAATCATGATGCGGCGCTTCATTTCTGGCCCAAAACCCATACCACGGTTCTCAAGGTAAAACTCCAGCACATCTGCGGCGTCTTTGCTGCGTGGCCCATAGCGCATGGCATCAAAGCGTGCCATATTGGAACTGACCTCAGACGGTACGATCAGGTAATACACAGGGATGGCATATTTGGTGTAAGGCAAAGAAATATCGACAATCTGCGCGCCCAGTTTTTCCAGCTCCTTAATCCCTTCGCGGACCGACTGCTCCACTCCCGCTTCCATCCCTTCGACAAAGTATTCCTTGGGCACGCCCACCTTGAGGCCTTTGATATCTTTGCCCAGCAGCGCGCTGTAATTCGGAATCGGCGCATTGGGCGTGGTGGCATCGCGACTATCCGGCCCGGCCATCACCTGCAGCATCAGCGCCATGTCTTCGACGGTCTTGGTAATCGCTCCTATCGTGTCCAAACTGGACGCCATCGGAATCACCCCAAAGCGTGGAATACGTCCGTAGGTATTTTTGAGTCCCACCGTGCCGCACAAACTGGACGGTTGACGGATCGAGCCGCCAGTATCAGTGCCCAGCGCCGCAAGGCAGAGTCCAGCAGCAACGGCTGCGGCTGAACCACCCGAAGAACCACCGGGGACACGGTCTAAATCCCACGGATTGTGGGTGGTACCATAAGCGGAATTTTCAGTGGAAGCCCCACAGGTAAATTCATCCGTATTGGTTTTGCCCAGAAAAACCGGACTTTCGGCGCGCAACCTGGCAATGGCCGGACCTTCGTACTGTGACTCGTAGTTGTCCAAAATTTTGGAAGCGCTAAACGCTTTAAATCCCTCCACCAGGTAGCAATCTTTGACGCCCAGCGGAATACCCGTGAGGGCATTGCCTTTACCAGCAGCAAGCCGCGCGTCCGCTGCTTCGGCCATCTTGCCGGCCACGTCTTTTTCCAGGGTCAGAAAGCTATGAATCTGGCCGTCCTGTTTCTCAATCGCGGCAAAAGCGTCTTGAGTCAGTTCGCGCGAAGAGACCTGCTTGTTTTTTAAAAGCGCGCTCGCCCCTTTGATCGTTAAAACATTGAAATCCATGTGTAGTGCTCCTATAAAACCGCTTTGACTTTGAAATAACCCTTTTGGGTAGCTGCCGCCTCACGGATCGAGACAGATTGCCCGAATGAAACCTTGGCTTCATCCGGCCGCATACTATTGGTGAGCCCCGTGACCTGCGCCGTCGGCTCCACTTTGGAGACATCAACCTCATCGAGCATGGCCACATAATCCAGGATTTGCGAGAGTTGTCCCTGGTATTTTTCAACTTCCGCTTCGGTTAATTTGAGCCGCGCCAGATGCGCAATTTTCAAAACCTGTTCCTTGGTAAGCATAATCCCTCCTATGATTTACACCCGGAATAATAACACAATCGTAGGGGCAATTCATGAATTGCCCCTACGATTTATCCTATAGACTATCCCTCTTACCCCCGCTTAAGGTAAGCGGGGGCAGGGGGCGTTATGAATCTTCAGACCTCCTCAAAATACCGTTTCAACTCCCAATCCGTCACCGCCAGCCGGAAAGAATCCCATTCCGCTTCCTTCGTGGCAACATACCGGTCAAACGTGTAATCGCCCAGCACTTCACGCATTAACTTGGATTTCTTGAACAATGCGAGCGCCTCAATCAAACTCGCCGGCAGCTGGTTGATGTAATACTTCTTCAGCTTGGCATCGTCGAAATGGAACAGATTTTCCTCCACTGGCGTACGGATCTCGAGTTTGTCCTTGATCCCAGTCAAACCCGCCTTGAGCAGTGCGGCAATGGCGAGGTAAGGATTGTTGGATGGATCCGGGCAGCGCACTTCAATGCGGGTGGCGGCAATCGCTTCGGGTTTCACACCAGGCACGCGGATCAGGGCACTGCGATTTTTGCGGGCCCAGCAGATGTAGCAGGGCGCTTCGTAGCCGGGCGTAAGGCGTTTGTAGGAATTGACCGTGGGCGACGTGATGGCGCTGATCTCGGCAATGTATTTGAGCACTCCAGCCATGAACTGATAGGCAAGTTTGGAGAGGTTGTAACTGTCTTTGGGATCGTAGAAGAGGTTTTTACCGGTTTTGATATCCGCCATGCTGAAGTGTGTGTGCATCCCGGAACCATTCATGCCAAACTGGGGTTTGGGCATGAAGGTGGCATGGTAGCGATACAGATTAGCAATGTTCTTGACCGTGTATTTGAGCGTCAGGGCATTGTCGGCGGTGGTCAGGGCGTCCGCATATTTGAAGTCAATCTCGTGCTGCTTTTCCGCAACTTCGTAATGGCTGGCTTCGACTTCGATCCCGAATTGTTCGAGCGATTCCACAATTTCCTTGCGGATGTCGTAGCTTTCGTCCATGGCGTGGGTAAAGTAGTAACCATTGCCTTTGGATTCAAACTCGATATTGCCGTCCTCGTCCTTGGGAAACATGAAGAACTCGAGTTCCGGTCCGGTGTGGCAGATATAACCCATCTCCGCGGCTTCGGCGATGACCTTTTTCAAAATCTGGCGTGGATCACCTTCGAACGGCGTCATGTCGGCGCGATGCACGTCGCAGATCACCCGCGCCACGGCACCGTCATTGGCGCGCCAGGGCACAATGGCAAAAGTGTCAGGATCAGGAACGAGGAACATGTCGCTTTCATGAATACGAGCAAAGCCCTCCACCGAAGACCCGTCAAACCAGCAGCCGTTGTAGATAGTGTCCTTGAATTTGGCCGCCGGGATACTGATGCTTTTGAGGGCACCGAGGTAATCCGTGAACTGCAGGTCCACCAGAGCGACATCCTCCTCATCCACCATTTTGACGATCTGCTCTTTGGTGAGCTTGGGCATAAATGCCTCCAAAAAAGATTAAGAAATAAACTAAGGAATAAGCCCCCTGCGCCCCCTTTACAAGGGGGTATGATCTTGCCCTCTACTAAATTAGGAAAGGGATGGGTGAAGTACTCTTTTCCCCTTGTAAAGGGGGTAGGGGGCTTTTCTTGATCACAAAAAAAGCGGCGCCGCAAAAAATGCAGCACCGCTTGATCAGACTTTTGTGTGTTCCCGCGACTGACAACGTGTTGGGTTGCAAGTCCGGGAAATCTATCGAACGCTTTGACTTTGACCCTTAACGCGGGCCTGACGCTGGAATCTACTACTCGTTGTCACCCTGAGTGCAGCGAAGGGTCCTTACTACTTAGGACACAACCTTCGGTTACACCAACCGTACAACACTTTCAATCCCAAACCTGAAAGGCAACGCCCTCCAATGCCAATACTTATAATCGCAAGCCGTCCCAGTGTCAAGAATCAATCTCTCCATCCCACAGCAACACAAGTTAATAAAACCATGACTACGCTCAGCAAATTTAGCTAAATCACATGACTATAGTCCGGCAATTTTAGATCGCGACATTAGCATCACCTTTTTTAGCCAAACAAAAAAGCCGGGAACGTCTCTGCCGTGACAACTTCATAACTCCCGCCATAACCGACCCAACCACTTGGCGGTTTGGAGGACTTTGTCGCTTTCCATTTAAATTCAAATCCCTGTAGTCGATCCCCCTGCTCTTCCACCAAATCTACCTCTTCCTGACGATATGAGCGCCAAAAATACATATCACGATAAATCCCCTTATACGTACGGTATTTGAGCCGTTCGACCATCATCCAATTCTCCCACAGGGCCCCAGTATCGTTGCGACTATCGAGGAGATTAAAGCTGCCCAGGATGCTATTGCGAATGCCATTGTCATAAAAATAAATTTTGCGTAATTTCGAAATTTCCTTGCGCTTGTTGCGCGCCCATGGGGATAACCGAAAAATGACATAATTTTTTTCGAGTAAATCCACATAACGTTCGACGGTATTTTTGTCTATTCCCAGCAAATTTGACAGTTCCGTATAGGACACTTCCGAACCAATTTGCAGGGCCAGGGCCTTGAGCAATGAACGCAGCAACTCCGGGTTTTTGATTTGCTGGAATTCCAGAATGTCCTGATAAAGATAACTCGACGTGAGTTCCCTTAATCTGGTCTCTTTGTCCGCATAGGATTTCTGTGTGATCACATCGGGATATGATCCGTAAATTATTAGGCTTTCCAGATCCCTGGTCATCTGGAGGACATCTCTGCCGGGATACAATTCGGCGAGGCTGAGGGGATATAACGTATGTGTAAACTTCCGTCCGGTGAGTGCTTCCTGGGTACTATCCAACAGGCGAAAACTCGACGAACCCGTCACGATGATTTGTTTCTGGTCGCGATAATGGTCCACCATCAACTTGAGTGTCTGGCCAATGGTCGACACCTTTTGACCTTCGTCGATCACCACGATCCTGGCATCCCCCACCAGATTTTGCAAAAAAGGCAAACTGCGATTCGTCAGTAACTCCCGATCCTGGGGATCATCCGCATTGAAGCGTTTGATTTCAGTACTCTTCGTGTCACTCAGCATCATCTCGACCAAAGTGCTTTTCCCCACTTGTCTGGCCCCGGTCAGGACGATCACCTTCCCTTGCCAGAATTGTTTCTTGACGATAGATTCAAACAATCGTAATATCACAATCTGCTCACTATTATGATGTAAATTTAGTGAATACGTTCACTATTATTACATAAATTTAGTGAATGTCAATCAATAATAACGCTCTTCCTCCAAAAAAGAAACCGGTGGGAAGTTCACCATTGAACCCTCCCACCGGCTTGCCCTGAGTGCCTCCGCCATAACCCAGAACACCGACTGTCTGAAAATAATTCCCTACTCGACGAACCCGACTGAACCGACGAACCGATTGGCTGACGGAAGAACGGACTATCGTAAACGAGAAGGCGGAGACAGCTTCATTGTAAACCTAAAACAATATGAGTCAATGGCAGGTATTTTTCACGAGAAATATTAGTACAAAGGTGTAGACCACCGGTTTAAGAGCAGTTTAAACCGGTGGTCTTCGAATGCTGCTCATGTTGGCTACACTTGCCCACGCAATGTGGACAAGTGCCCGAGGTCATCCTAATGGATGATCCCAAGCGCCAACATGAGCAAAAAAACCAATACGACCATCAAAACGATCCGCGGCCAGCGGCTGGACCCGCGGATGTCCGGCTTTTTGCTGGGCTCGTGGAGCCCAACTTTTCTTGCCCCATGGGCGAGAGCAAGAAAAGCCGCCAGGCCCAAGGCACCGCCAACGATGCCGAGGGCCCGGTCCAGCGTGGACGTCCCCTGACTCAGGGCCGCCCACGCGATTACTGCCAGTCCTACGAGGACTGGCAGTGCAAAAACTCTTTTCATTCTAACCTGTCCGTGCATCACCCCACGGACTGGGCTAAACGGTAGCCAGAGTGGCTACCAATCGGATGGCAATAGGTCTGCTCGTTACAGCAGGCAATCAGAGCTAGGCCCCTGACACGCCCACACCCATTGCTTTTGTTAACGTACTGCCTAGGAATATCTATTATACCAAACAATTTTCTGACGCTCAGTCAAGTTGGCCATTGGATACAAAAAAGCCCCGGTCTATCAATGATAAACCGGGACGAGAGACGCTACGGGGACTACTTGGTTTGGCACCAAGGTCGTCCCCCTTTGACCCATTTCCACCCACAATTGGGTGAGCAAAACGGGTCATCTTGCCGACTAAACCCCGGGGCGTATTTCGGGGTTTCGCCTCGGCAACTTGTGCCCAAAGTTGGGCTAAAAGTTGCCGGGACAGGTGTTCCTGCCGGCTTAATTCTAGCGCTCCCCTGTAATGATTGGTGGGGAGCCTTTGTCGGCTGGGAACTCTGTAGTTCCCTTGCCGACTCGGTCGGCGCCGAGGGCGTCTCGATGCCGAGCGCCACGGCTGTGACATGCACAGCCGTAACCACGACCTCTGCGGTCGCATGCGGCCCATCGGCCGTGGCATGCGCTGCCACAGCGGCCTGTTCAGTCGGCGCGAACGCCGTCTGAGTGGCCGCAACTGTCGACGTTTGGGCCGAGGGCGACCCTGCTGCCATAAATATGGCAACAAGGCCGCCAATGACCACAAGTACACCTATCCCAATAAGGATAGGTTTGGGGATATTCCCCAATTTTGCCATTCTATCATCTCCTTTTGCCCGCCGCCCTTCACTGGGTAGCGAGCACATCGTTTTTTGGACCCGCGCCACTGCTGGCAAGGCAGCGACACAGGCAATCACCGTTTGGGTACTTCGGCAATACCCAGGCGGTAACTGCCCGACTGTCGCTGCGATGATTCTTAGCGTCTCTCGTTATATTTTCCGGCTCTGCCGATGCCGCCTATCTCCGCGCATTGCGTTGACTGGCAAAATCGACCGATACCATGAAAAACAAATGCAAAAAGTGCTGCGATCAAATGCTTAACTGTTTTGGGTTGTGCAAACCATCCCAACCGTCTAAGGCTGAGCTGTCCCCAGTGATTGCCGTTGATTAGCAGTTAAGGGCGCGCACGCGCTTCCGCTTTTCTGGACCAGAATTGGAGAATAGGCGGTGTCTAATTTATCGGCGCAAGCTCGTGAGCAATACCCCGCCACTTGGTCCTGGCCTAGTTGGTCACATGCTGGATAGGGAGTTTGATCCGGATTCGGCGTCGCCGTGGCACCAGATGTTTTCGGGAGCTTGCGCTTGAAAATCTGATTATCCTCGGTATTAAGTAACGCTTGGGTCGCCCGTGCTGTAGGCGTCAGTCGACGATTTCGAGCTGGAGTGGCAGTAGGCAGATATCTCCGCCCGCACTGATCGCTCTGAGGTGATCCGCAAAGATGGCATCAAACTGGTCGATAGACTTGGCATAGTCCCAATTTTTGCTGATCGCGAACATCAGGTCAATGTTACGGTTTGATCCACCACCTAGATAATCCATCAATCCTAATTTGGTTTGGTAACTCGCCTGATTGGGAGCGACGTCATAGGCACGGAAACTACCTTCGTCAAAGATATACGGAGCCTTCAGCCCAAACGTACCTGTTGCCTGTCGCGTATGTCCCCACAAGATAATGTCTTTCAGCCAAAGATCACTCTCAACGGGACCCATCTTGGCAGTGAGTTGTGGTTTTTCTATCTGGCTGTTATAGCTCATCACAAAACAACGAGCCGCATCAACTCGGGGGATAGCCCCTTCTGCTGTGTTGGTCGTAACCACCGCTTCACAGGGAAACCGCATATCGCCCGACTCTGTCTTCGCTTCAAACCACACCAACACCGTCGCATCGCCATACACATAGCTTTCAAACGGCCCACCGCTAAGGACATTCGTCTTGACTGGAACAATCATCTCAAATAAACGCATCCCCATCCCGACGTCCTGCTCGGGAGCTGCTGCAACGCCCTGTCCACTGGCCACAAATTGCGCTCCAAAAAGCATGGCCGCCAGCATCAGCCGTTGCAAATTTCGTTTAGCGTCAGCTCCAAATCGCTTGAGTCGGAACAGCGTACTGCTTGCATGCTCCATTAACGCTGTAGCTTGTGCACGCTGGTGCGGATCAAGGTCAAGCACATGCAATGGTTCATGGCGATCAAGCTCAAGCAATTGCCGCAACTGTTCGGGAAAGGCAGTAACCAGCTGATCCCACTGTATTTGTTGCGCCAACTGCTCGTTGGGGATGACATCGCATCCTTGGGGCTCATCAATTCCGCTTGCGGCCATGGCAACGACTTTTTAATTAAAAAAATGACGGATTAAAATTATAACACCAATCAACGGATTATGAAAAACTCCGGAGTTCAAATTCTGACCAATGCCGAAGCCGGTGTGCCAAAGAGAGCTCACCCTACCCACTGCACCGGTCTTGGAAAACAATCCACTGGTCTGCTATAATAAATCTCCACCAAAAACTATTTTACTAGTTATGCTGTACATGCAGCCGCTCCAAAAGGCAGGTAACCATGTCATTTATGATCAGACCAGACGGAACCGTAGAACACAACAGTCAGACTATTTCTTACATCCGAAGTACGCATGCGTATGAGCCAGGTACTCTCTTTTTGACTGACATGCAGTACGATGCCTGGGAAAAAGAACAAAAGAAAGAGCAATTAAAGGGAAGAAAACAATCTAAGAGACAAGCGCCGACACAAACTCAATCAATGGAACTCGGCTTCTTCGGTCGTCTGTCTCGTTTTGTCCATGAGACAGCAACACCAGCGGGACGGGACCAGCGCTACCAACGGGAAACGTACGAATATTGGGAAAATCAACGCGATATTTTGCAGCAGGATAAACAAAAGAATGCACAAATCGACAAGACTTACAACGACCTCGTCAATAGGGCAAAACAGCTACTCAGCGAAGATCAGCAAAAGACTATTAAAAGACATCGCGGCCATGTCGACCGTGGCGTTCTCGAACAGCTTACCGAGGGGTGTCAGACAATTATTCGAAAAATGAATATCGAGAACGCCTTCATCCTCAATCACATTGAGCCCTCTCAACTCAAAGCGCTCGTTCAAAAAGCGGAACAGGAATTGCTTGATTACTCGGAAAAACTGCAGGCAGGAATGGAAGATGTTCGAGTCACTAACCTCAGACAAGATCGATCTCGAAGACAAGAAGCAGGAACATTACCACCAAACGAATGGACTCATCAAGAACAAGCATACAAAAATATCACTACCCCCAGCAAAAGTGACAAACGTTATTTTGATGACTACAACCGACGCTTGGGCCGACTCAAACGGGACCATTTTCATGGAAAGAGTGGATGGGATTCAAGCACTAGGGAGGCTATCGATCAAATGGTATACAAGTTATGGTCAGATCACCCCAGCTTAAAAATCAACATGCGCTCAGTCGCAGATTCCATTCAAAAAGATCTGGCGCTTCAGGGTGCCCCAATAAACACAGAATCTAGCGATCCCGGTTCTCGCTACTAATGAATCAGTTCTGACCTCGACTGCGCTTTAGCTCAATCGCCAGCGCCGCCCAGCTCGCAAAGGCCGAAAGCAATTTCATGTCCTGTTTCGTAAAATTCGCCAGTTTGTCGCTGTCGAGGTTGATCACGCCGAAACATTTACCGTTATAAAGTAGCGGCACCGCCAACTCGCTCAGCGTGCCTTTGGCAGCTTCGACATAGTGCGGGTCTTTCGAAGTATCGCGAACCAGGATGGGCTTGCCATGCAGGGCGCAGGTGCCGGTGATGCCTTCGCCCACTTTGAGTTTCATCGTCCGCATCGTGCCGGCACTAAGGCCGACCACCGATCTCATAATAAGTCGACTTCCAAGCGGCTCGATCAGCATCAGGCTGCCAGTGTGCGCCCCGAACACCTTGAGCGAGCGCCCGATGATGAAATCCAGTAGTTCCTGCAAATCATACTTGGCCACGATCCGCTGGCTGATCTGAAACAAAGCATTGAGTTTCTGGGCGCTGTGGTGCATGGATTCGGACTAATTAAAAAAGGGAGTTGGGTGACAGGGAGAATTTTACAGTCAGACACATCTAGACATACCAAAAACACAGAGGCGCTGTCTACTTTAGGTTGAAATAACAGGAACATGTCGAAATCACGAACAAGCGCTACCACAAACAGCATGATCGACGGGAGCGTTTTTGGCTGGCTGTAAAATTCTCCCTGTCTCCCCGCGCCCGCCACCTAAACAACCTTCGCCACCGCCGCATCGCGTTCATTCAGCCACTGATTCATCTGATCCCAGTCTTGTTGCGCAATCTCGACATCGGCAGCACGCACTGCGTCCAAGATTTGACCTGGTTTGCGGGCACCAACAATGGCGGCAGTGACTGCGCTTTGCTGCAGTACGCCATTCACGGCCAGCGTCGCCAGGCTGATATGGTATTTATCCGCCATGGGTTTGAGCTTGGCAATAAACTCCAGGTTGATCTCCAGTTGTGGTGAATTGAACATCGGGTCGCGTTTGCGGTGGTCATTGTCACCCAGCTGCTTGACCCAATCCGGTGTAATTTTGCCTGTGAGTAGTCCTTTTTGCATCGGACTATAGACAATCACCCCGATATTATGCGCTGCACAAAACGGCAAAATCTCCGCTTCGATCTGGCGGCGCAGCATGGAATAAGGGGGTTGCAGCGAAGCGATCGGATGAATCGACTGGATACGTTGCATCTGGGCAACGTTGAAATTCGATACGCCGATATAACGCACTTTTTGCTGGCGGACAAGTTCGGCCATGGCTTCCCAGGCTTCTTCAATGTCTTCTTCAGGATTGGGCCAGTGGATCTGATAGATGTCAATCACGTCAACCTGCAACCGGCGCAGGCTGTCTTCGGCTTCCTTGAGGATCGAATCGCGTTTGAGACTACGCACGACTTTACCGTGGCCGTCATTGAGCAGGCTGCACTTGGTGGCGACTAAAGGCCGCTTCCCAAGCCCTTTGATTGCCTTGCCGACAACTTCCTCCGCATGCCCAAAGCCATAGGCTGCGGCTGTGTCAATCCAGTTAATACCTGCCTCCAGCGCTTCGCGGATGGTCGCGATCGATGCCTGATCATCCTGGTCGCCCCAGCCAAATTCCCATTCACCACCCCCAATCGCCCAGGTGCCCAAACCAATGGTCGTCAGTTCAACGTCGGTATAACCCAATTTACGTCTCTGCATGTCAGGCCTATGGATTAATGATTTGATTACTCACACTCGTTGTGACCCTATTTTTACTCCAGGAAGCCAGAACTAGCAAGCAGATGCCGGCCGTGATCACCGACCCGCCCAGCAGCTGCTGCCAGGATGGCAAGGTATTGTACAAAACCAGGTTCATAATCACCGGGACCACAGGTTCAAAGACCATAATCACCGCAACTTTACTGACTTCGACACGCTTCACGGCTTCATAATAGAGATAAAAACGCAAAAAAGCCGACAGCACTCCCCCACAAAAAACGGCCGGCAAAACGCCCCAGGTGAGCGGTTCGAGCTTGCCAAACAAAACAATATAAATCAGACAAAATAGCAGCGTCGACGCCAACCGGATCCCTGACAGGATTTCCGGCTGAATCGCTTTGACAAACTGCTTGGACCAAAGGTCAGTAAGCGCAATGCACACCGCCGCAATGGCAACCAGAAAAAGTTCGGGACTCAAATGCACTTCCGGTGAAAACGTCAACACCACTGCCCCACCCAAGGCAACCACCATGCTCAAAAACTCACGGCGGTTCAAACGCTCCTTGAAAAGGATCGCCGCCAGTACAATCACCAGCAAGGTGTTGCCACGGAAATAAAACGCTACCTCGCTTGAACCCAGGTGGTTGATCACCCGGTAATAGAGCAGCGCGAACACTGTATTTAGCACGCCGACAAAGACAAAAACCTTGAGATTGGATTTGCGCCAGAACTGTGATAATTTGCGTCGGCTGCCAATCAGCATCAAGTTACCGATCAAGGCAAAACCGTACCAGTAGATGAGCTGGCTTTCGGGATTGAGCACCTTGCCGGCGATGCGCGAGAAGACATAAGAACTACCGCCCATGAGAGTTGCCAGGAGCGCCAGGCCAAAACCAACCTGACGGGAAGCATGTTTGGGCATGGTAAATAATCTCCTTTATTCTTTGATTTACCCCCTTCTAGAAGGGGGTAGGGGGATTAAAATCCTCCTCCTTCCACCTAAAGGTGACGATAGCCTTTACAAAGGAGGTAAGATTTACAATTCTCCCACCGGCGGCAACCCCAGTTCTTCCCGCGTGAATACGACCGGCCAGTGGCGTTTGAATTCCGTGGCGAGCAGGCGGTTGCCGACACTTTTAACGGCAGCTGATGGGAGCTGCAACTGCTCACTTAATTTTTCCACCATGTCCGCCCGCATGCTTTCGGTTTCGCTCTGGTATTCGCCTTTGAGCATGCCCACGATCACCTGATCCAGGTCGCGGTACTGCATGCCCAGCTGTTCGTGGTCATAACTATTGCGGGTAACCCCAAGTCCATCACTCGGAATGGCGTTCAAAGAGGAAACCGGGACACCCAGCACTTTGCCAATGGTGTAGAGTTCGTTGCCTTTGAAAATCTGCTGGATCGGCGCGATATCACCCACGTCACCATTAATCGTCCAGAATCCCATCCAGTATTCGCTGAAGTTATCGGTGCTCATCACCACGCCCTGGAGCAGCTGTGCCAGATGATAAAGTGTCACCATGCGGAGCCTTACCTTGATATTGCCATAAGCAATCGGGCGCCGCGTTTCCATGCGTTCCAGCGCTTTGTGGTCACCCAGCATACGCACCACGTTGGTGAGCTGATCCTCCAGCTGGTTCGGAGCGCGCAGCAGTTCTTTGATTTGCACAAAAGCTTGTGTCAGATCGATCTTAAGCGCAGGAATCTGAAAATGTTCCAGCACCTCGCGGGCAATCGTTTCGGCTTCTGGCTTGGACTCTGCGGGCATGATTACGCCAATCGGCTGAATGCCCTCGATCCCCGCCACCAGCCCCGCAATCACCGAACTGTCCAAACCTTCGGATTTGCCCAGTACCGCATATTTGAGATGGTTGGCAGCAAAGTACTGTTGAATTTTTGACCGGATGGTTGCAATGACTGCAATTGCTTTTGCTTCACTGAGTTCATAGGCCATGCTGTCACATCCTTGGCTATTGGTTGCCGAAATAATTTTTGATCGAGGCCGCGACTTCCGTGGGCCGTGTGTGCAGCTTGACAAAAAAAGCCGTCGCACCGTTGTTCATGGCTTCAACCGTGGTTTCTTCGCTGTCCATGTTCGTCAAGATTATCACCGGTGTTTTGCAGCATTTGTCCTTGTGCGCACGAATGTGCTGAAGCACGCCAATCCCGTTGACTTCGGGCAACATGATATCGAGCAAAACAATGTCCGGTTTCGTCTGATCAAAATTAGCGATGGCTTCTTTACCATCAACAGCTTCGACCACTAAATAGCCCGCCTGCTCAATCGCAATGCGGTACGTATCACGGATATAAAAATCGTCCTCTACCAACAAGACAGTCTGCATCAACGCCCACTCCCAAAGTTTAGAATTGAAATTTATTTTTTGACAAAAAACTTGTCCATCTCGGCAACCACAGTCATCGGATTCTGCTGGGCCTTGATCAGGTAGGCTGTGGCACCATTCATCATGCATTGTTTGATGCTTTCATCACTATCCAGGTTGGTCAGCATAATCACTGGCACAGCACAAAGCGGAGGCTGCTGCGCGCGGATCGCCTTCAAGACCTCAATGCCATTAAGTTCAGGCAGCATAATGTCGAGATAAACGATTTCGGGTTGCTCCTGGACAAAAATCTGCAAGGCTGCCTTGCCATCCGTGGCCGTAACCACCTTATGATCATGTGTTTCCATGACCATGCGATACATGTCGCGGATATAAAAATCATCTTCCACCAAGAGTACTTTTCTACCCATAACTTACCTTTTGTTTGATGGATTGGCGCTCACCTGGAACAACTTAATCACTAATGAAATAGTGGTTTATTTCAGAAGCTACCGCGATGGGATCCTTGGTCGATTTGAGCCAGTACTGCGTTGCTCCCAACTCCATGGCCTGTTCCACGCTTTCGGCTGTATCCAGATTGGTCATCATGATGACTGGCGTTTTGCCGGTTTTGTCTGCTTTTTTGCGAATATACTTGAGTACTTCCATCCCACCCAGGCGTGGCAACATGATATCCAGCAGCACCAGGTCAGGCAGCTCCCGATCGTAAATTTCCAGCGCCTGTTTGCCGTCTTCGGCAAGCAGCACCTGGTACCCTTTTTGTTCCAGCGCCATGCGGTAAACATCACGGATAAAAAAATCGTCTTCGACCAAAAGTACTTTCTGGGCCATACGACTCCTTGGGATTGGGAGACAAATCACAAGCTTATATTACCACAATTTATCGTCCCGTTTCGCCCAGGACTTCCCGTGCCCGCAAGGTGTAAAACTCCGACAGTCCAGTCAATCAGAGCATGCAAATGCGGCATCGATACTCCTGCAATAATGCAGCCGTATGGTAACACTGCGAAGACCATTTTCTCCATGGCAAAGACTGCAATGAAGGCATGGTCACAACAAAAACAATCAGCGGGAGTGCCCATGTTGTAAAGCTTGTTGGCGTTTGCGCATCATGGCCCAGATTTCCCTGTCTTTCATTTGCCGCAGCTCCTGTTCGCGACAAATCGCATCCCACAAGTTATAAAACGACTCATTGTGAATCAACTGACAGCCTTCGCCACTTTCATAAGGGCCACAGTGATAGTGCGCCAGGTTGGGCGTAAACCCGATGTGCAGCAGGCCATGCCGATTGCGGGCAATGTAGACAAAATAACGATGGGGCATTTGTGACCTCCAACAATCGGATAAAATCATTCAGCACGAAAACGGTACTGGATGGCTTCGGCCACGTGCTGTGAACCGATTTGTTCGACACCAGAGAGATCAGCAATGGTACGGGCGACTTTGAGGATGCGGTGATACGCCCGTCCTGACAAAAAGAATTGGCGAACAGCAAGTTTCAGGAGATCCTGTCCGCCTTCGTCCAACACGCAGAGCTCGCGCATTTCTTTGGGCATCATGTCGGAGTTGCAGATACTTTTGGAATTCAGGGTGGCAAACCTGGCCAGTTGCATTTCACGGGCCTGCTGCACCCGGAGACGCACATCTTCGGATTTCTCGGCCGGCAACGGCTCAATCAGTTTTTCGTATTTGACGCGGGGAACCTCCACGTGCAGATCAATGCGATCCATGAGCGGGCCGGAAATTTTTTTCTGATAGCGTTCAATGGCAAACGGTGAACAGGTACACTCTTTTTCCAGATCGCCGGCATACCCGCACGGGCAGGGGTTCATCGCCGCCACCAGGATAAACTGCGCGGGAAAAGTGAGGGAACCCATCACCCGGCTGATCGTCACCACACCATCTTCGAGGGGTTGGCGCAAAGCTTCAAGTGATTGGGAGGGAAACTCCGGGAATTCATCCAAAAACAGCACGCCCCGATGCGCCAGTGAAATCTCGCCGGGTTTGGGCCAACCGCCACCGCCCACCAAAGCATTACGTGACGTCGTATGGTGCGGTGACCGGAAGGGACGTTCCACCATCAGGGGCTGCTCGGGCGGCAACAGGCCACTCACGCTGTAAATTTTGGTCACCTCGAGCGCTTCCTCGAGTGTAAAGTTGGGCAAAATCGTGGGCACGGTGCGCGCCAGAAGCGTTTTGCCACTGCCGGGCGGACCACTGAGCAGGATATTGTGCCCGCCAGCTGCCGCAATCTCGAGCGCGCGTTTGACGTGTTCCTGGCCTTTGACAAAGCTGAGATCATACAGGCTCTCACGCGGTTTGCGCATCAGGTCTGCGCCATGTGTGGCAAAGGGTTCGATGCCAGTCTGGGTTTGTAAATATTCAATCAACTGTGTCAGGGTTTCGACCGGCATGATCTGGATCCCATCAATCAGTGCCGCTTCGTTGGCGTCAATCTTGGGCAGAAAAACTTTCTCGTATCCCAATTCCTTGGCCATGATCACCATGGGCAAAATGCCGGTGGTGTGCCGTAGCTCTCCGCTCAGGGCCAACTCGCCCAAAAAGATCCACTTGGGATCCACGTCGCCGATGATGCCCAGCCCGCCCAGTATCCCCACGCCAATCGCCAGGTCATACGCCGGCCCTTCCTTGCGCAAGTCCGCCGGGGCCAGATTAATGATGATGCGCTTGCTCGGGAGCGGAATCCCGGCTGACTTGATCGCCGATTTAACCCTTTCCTTGGACTCCTGTACGGCGGTATCAGGCAACCCGACCACAATCATTTTGGGCAGCCCATTGGCAACATCCGCCTCCACCTCAATCGGCTGCGCCCCCAGCCCGACCACGGCACAACTACTGACTTTGGCGATCATACCTACTCCGGTTACAAAAAAGACGCTGATAAAGCGTCTAAAGAGTAAACCGGATCGACCGATCAAATCAGTGTCAATGAGGGATCAAAATGGGGTCATTAGAGCCAAAGCCAGCTAACGGACCACAATCCGATAAATATTAAACTCAAAATCACGCTGATTTGGCCCAGCCGACCAAATCGATTTCGTTTCAAAAACAAGACAGGCAATATAATTCCACTTAAATCAAATAGATAGGTATTAAACACTTGCCAAATTAGAGGATAGTAAGGCGTCCGAGGCGTTTTCGTTAACACCGTTGCCCAAAATACATTCAGGCCAAAGTCCTGAGACAGGTCTCGGATCAGATGCAACGTAAAAAAACAAAGAATGACCCAACCCGCTACTTTTTGCCAACTTTTCATCTTCTCCTCAAATTAATCACCAATTATTTTCACCAGCACCCTTTTCTTCCTCTTTCCATCAAACTCCGCATAATAAATCTGCTCCCATGTCCCGAAGTCCAACTTGCCTTTGGTGATCGCGACCACCACCTCTCGCCCCATGAGCTGGCGTTTGAGGTGCGCGTCGGCGTTGTCTTCGCCGGTCAGATTGTGTTCGTACTGGCCAGTGGGCTCGTGCGGGGCGAGGCGTTCGAGGAGCTTTTCGTAATCGTGCAGAAGACCAGATTCGGCGTCGTTGATATACACCGATGCGGTAATGTGCATCGTATTAACCAAGCAAAGTCCTTCCTGAATACCGCTTTCATGTAGACAGGCTTCGACGTCACGGGTGATGTTGACGAAGCCTCGACGAGAAGGAATGTCGAGGGCGATTTCATGACGATAGGATTTCATGAGTTTCTCCTTTGTCTTAATGAAAGTAATGTCATTGCGAGGACCAACGGGACGTGGCAATCTAGTCGCTTTGCACCGCTCACCACTCAAAAAAACACTAGATTGCCGCGCAAGGCTCGCAATGACAGCAAAAAAACTAAAGTCCGCGCAGATACTCCATTGTCATCCCCCTGAAATCCCCAATCACTTTGGCGACACTATTGTCCGTAACCGACCGATTGTATTCGGCTCGCAACAAAACAACTTTTATCCCCGCCGCCTGCGCCGCCTTGATGCCGGGAACTGCATCTTCAAAAATCAGGCATTCCCCCGGCAGTGCGCCCAGGCGTGCAGCAGCCAATAGATACATTTCCGGATCGGGTTTGCCACGCTTTACCTCATCAGCGGTCACGATCGTATCCGCCAGTTCCGGCAGTCCGGTACCCAACAGTTTCGGATTAAGGTTAACGCGGCTGGTATTGGTAACAAAAGCAATTTTAATGCGCTTGGCATGCAGTGCCTCCAAAAAATCCATGACTCCTGGCGTCAGATGCCGAGGCGGATCAAAGCGCTCCCGGAATAACGCCTCTTTGCGTGCCGAGAACTCCGCCAATTGCCGAGCAGAAATATCCTGACCAAACAAATTCTTCAGCCCTTCCACCAGGGTATGCCCCTGGGTACGAGCGTGAACTTCCTGTTCTGAAAGTGTCAATTTCTGCTCCCGCGCCAAATCCATCCAGGTCGCTTCATGCGCCCATTCACTTTGGATCAAGACACCATCGACATCAAACAAACAGGCTCGTAACATCAGATTCCTAAAGACTAAGCGCCGCTGCCGCAGTCAGCTCCCTAAAATCCGTGATCACTTTGGCCACGTCGTCAGCGGCAATCATTTGATTATAATCCGTCCGAAGCATAACGACTTTCATACCAGCCGTTTGCCCCGCTGTAATGCCCGGCGGTGAATCTTCAAAGACAAGGCACTCCGACGCAGCCGCTCCCAACACTTGCGCAGCCTTGAGATAAATCTCCGGATGCGGTTTGGGATAAGTGACATCCGTGGCTGTGGCAATAAAATCAGCCAGTTCAGGCAGCGGTGTACCGACAAATTTGCTCTCCAGATTGGCCCGCTCGGTATTGGTGGCATAACCAATTTTGATCCCTCGCGCGCGCAGGTCGGTCAAAAACGGCACAATTCCTGGGGTCAACGACTCTATCGGTTTGAACAACGCTGAGGCCAGCTTTTCTTTGTGTTGCACATGGCGCAGGATGGCTGCTTCTGATAAATCCCGACCGAGTAGATTCTGCATGCAGACACTGGTGGAATAACCACGGGTTGCCTTTTCCAACTCAGCCATTGAAATCGCCAGTTGCATTTCCCGGGCAAATATTTTCCACGCCTCACGATGTGCCTGGATACTCTGAATCAGTACGCCATCGACATCAAACAAACAAGCTTTGATCATTGTCCTGTCTCATTAAAAAGAGCAACCCACGCCCAGTTCCTGGCCCAACTGACGCAAATCTTCCACCACTTTGGCGGTGAGCTTGATACCATGCGTCAGCTGTTCGTTCTCCAGCTCGGCTTCCTTTTCACCGGCCAGGTAAATGCGACTGGCATCGGCGGCTTTGGCCGACTGACGCAAAATCTGCATAAAATCCGCCATGTCTGCCTTGAACTCCATCAGATCACGGAACATGGCCACGTTGATGGCCATAAAGGTATGCGCGACATTAGCCGGGAGCGGTTTGCCATCGGGCGATTGGGGATAAACTTTGCCCAGATACCCAGAGCCGCTGAGCACTCCGGTCAGAATATCCACCATGGCCGCAAGGCCATAACCTTTGTGTCCGCCCATTTCCTCGCCCACGCCGCCCAAAGGAAGCAACCCGCCGCCCAGACGCTGGTTCAGGTTCTGGATGACACGCAACGGATCCGTGGTAGGCAAACCATTTTCATCCGTGGCCCAGCCCGGTGGAATAGGTTTGCCCTCACGGGCAGCCACCTCAAGCTTGCCACGCGGCACAATCGCTGTTGCCATGTCGAGCACAAATGGCGCGGCGGCCGATGGCACTGCCATGCTGATCGGATTGGTTCCCAGCAGCGCGTCCCGCCCAAAGGTGGGAACCAGAAGCGGCGCACTGTTGGTAAACGCCAGGCCGATCATGTCCCACTGGAGCGCCATCATGCTGTAATACCCGGCAATGCCAAAATGGTTGGAGTTCGCCACGGTCGCGATACCGATGCCATGCGTTTTGGCCTTCATCAGGGCTGAGGTCATACCCGACCAGCCCGCCGGTTGCCCCAAACCGCCGCCTGCATCAAGCAACGCCGTACAAGCCGTTTCCTTGACAACCGTTGCTTCAGCTTGCGGTAAAATCGTCCCGGCTTGAATGCCACTCACATAACGCCGCATCCGTCCCACGCCATGCGAATACACGCCACGCAAATCGGCCTTGACCAGGACTGCGGTGGTCAGGTTGGCATTTTCCAGCGAGACATTCAGCGTTTGCAAAATCTGAGCACAAAAACCGGACAATACATCGTTGGCGACACGGACCGGTGCGAGCGTTGACATGAATGACCCCTTGAGTGATGAATATAGAGACGCTGGTAAAACAAATTTAAAACAATAAAATGACTACCCGCGTTTTCCTCGACTTCTCCATTTTTGCCAGGGGACAACACCAAGGACGAACAGCGACAAGCAGATCAACAAACCGGTCGCCGTGGCTGCAACTCCCCAGACAAAAGCATTTGACGTATAGACAAATTCTACTGCATACGTACCGGCGGTGGGCAAATAAACAGAACGAAAGTTGAAATTTGTTTTCAGTACCGGTTGTTGCTTGCCATTGACCAGTGCTTTCCAGTCAGGGTTGAAACTATCACCCAAAACCAACAGGCCAGCCTGCGGGATTGAGACCTCGAGCTGCACACGATTGTTGTTGTAACTGACGATCTGGACACCATTACTGCTAACCGCATGGACCGGATGCGTGGCCAGTTGCGCACAAAGGGAAGGGTTGCTTTCGATCGCCACCTCTGCGGTGATTGGCAATACACCCTGTTTGATCTGCGTCAAAACAGCCTCCCCTGTCAAGGATGCGCACTGATAAGCCATGTACGCGCGCGGCAAAGCGGCCTGATTGAGATAGATCCAGTCTTTGCCATCACTATAAACCTGTTTGAGCTGGAAAACGCGCAACGTATCGGCTGAAAAGGCAAACTCATTAATTACATATTTGGTATTGAGAAGGTTCAACAGTAAAGGCGACATCCCATAGGGCCAAAGTGGACTATCGCTGGTCAAGGACTGGCTTCCCGCCTCCACCAACTGCTTGAATTGCGCAGGATAGAGCGGATCGTAACCCGTGATCATTTGAATTTTATACGGCAGAAAAACATCAAAGCCATCGCCCGAGGGAAAATAAACACGGTAAAGGTCCGGATCCGTGTGGAGAAAATTAGCCACGGGCCACGCGGGTGGATACACCGCTGCACGCGGCACAAAAGGGTTGTATTGAGACGCCCTCCACCCCAGCTCAGAGAGCAACAGCAGGCTCAGACATAAAGCAGCAACCGCCACCAACCGTTTATCTAATCGTGGCCATTTCGTCAGCAGCAGCAGGGCAACTGTGCCTACCAGCAAAACCAAAAAGACCGGCCCCTCTGCCAACAACGCATCGAGAACCAATTCCTGCTTTAACCCCGGCAAAACAAACATCAGCACATACAAACCGGTCACCATCACCAGGAGCAGCATCACAGCTCGCAACAGAACTTTACGACAGTGCACAAAATTGATTTGACGCAACCACCAATCCCAACTGTAAGCGGAGAGCATGATGAGCGCAAACGAGAGCATAAAAGCAGCACGCAGCGGCGAATGCTGCCCCAGCAAAGGGATGAAATAACGCAGCACATCAAAAACAGGCGTATGGAACAGGAACAAAAGGCTGCCCCCCAACATGCCGATCCATAAAAGTACCGCTTTCCGTCGGTAAACAGCCACCATCGCCAAAATTGCCAGCAACAAAGTGGCGACACCGACATAAATAGCCGCTTCGTTGTAATTATTTTTTCCCCAGTAGTTGGCATGCAAAGAATTACCAAAATAATCCGGCATAGCCAATGTCATGAGGTGCTCGATGGGATAAAAACTGCTGTTTCCGACAATGGGTCCTGGCTCAAGACTATGGAAAGCAACGCTGCCCTGCACCCAGGTCGGCAGAAGTTGCACACCGCCCAGAAGCAGGGCAAGCGCAAAAGGCGCACCCAGCAGCACAATTCTCCGCCAACAGACGACCGCTCTCGCCTGCCAGAAGTGCGCCAGGGAATAAAGAAAACAAAGAAAAAATAAATAGACGGCAAACTGCGAAAAACCGGCCAGCAAGGCAAGCCCAAGCGCCAGTGTGGTGAAAATCATATTCCCTATTTTCGGTTGTTGCCACAGACGAGTGATGCAGACCAAGGCCAGTGGCAAACACATCAAAGTGGCATCCATGTTCCCAAATTCCAGCCAAACGGCCATCGGCCCACACAACATCAAGGCAATTGCTCCAAACAAGCTGGCCGCCGGGAGCAGCTTGAGCGTTCGCAAAAACCAATACATAAAAAGGCCGCTCAAGATCGACTGCAGGAGAACAATCCAAGTATAGGTATCCGTATTTCCCAAAAGCAGGGCCAACGCCTGCAGCGGATACAAAAAGGTGACTGGGCTGCCGGCAATGTAAGGCAATCCGGCAAACAGATAAGGATTCCACAACATTAACTGCCCATGGCGTAGTGCATCCCACGTCAGCGACAGATAAGGAAAAACACCAGTGGCCGGATCAGAAATAATGGGATTGGTATTGACGACATGAAAGGGCGAAACCGCATTCAGGATTGCACCAGCGATGGGAACCTTCCCCCACAAAAAGTAGGGTGCAAACAACACCAACCCGATCACCACCAGAAGTGCCGGGTAAAGCCATTTTTTTAATAAAACCATAGTGTTCCCGTTAGCTGTTTTCGACCAAATTCAAAAAATACTGGTGCATCCGGCCATCCTGGGTCAGTTCGGGATGAAACGACGTCCCCAGCAAGTGTTCCTGTTGCACTGCCACGATCTTACCGTCCGGCAGCTGCGCAAGGATGTCGACTCCTTGTCCTACCGATTTTACGATCGGCGCCCGGATGAACATCGCCCGAAAAGGAGTGTCCACCAATCCCAACGCCTTGTTCACGATGGGTATGGGAAGATCGGCAATAAAACTGTCCACCTGCCGGCCAAAGGCATTGCGCTCAACCTTCACATACAACAAATCAAGGAGTGGCTGTACATGCCCCACATCGCGGGCCATAAAGATGAGTCCAGCGCAGGTTCCCCAGATCGGTTTGCGGGCATAGGCAAAATTACGGATCGGGTCAATCAGCTTAAACGCAGTGGCCAACTTGCCCATGACGGTACTTTCGCCTCCTGGCATGATCAGTCCATCCAGACCTTCCATGTCACACGGCAGGCGCACCTCTTTTGGCGTCACGCCAAGACGGCGCAGCATCGCTACGTGTTCCGCAAACGCACCCTGCAAAGCCAAAACACCAATTTGCATAAACGTAAAGTTCTAATAACGAATAACGAATCACCAAACGAAGAATCGTCTAAATACGCACCCGTTTGGATGTTAGTATTTAGAATTTAGTTATTTCAATTTCCCCTTTTCGCCATCAACTGCGCCTCGACGATCGTATCAATCTCGATCCCCACCATGGCCTCACCCAGGCCTTTGCTGACGTCAGCCAGAATTTTGGCATCCCGAAAATGCGTCGTGGCCTGCACAATGGCTTTGGCACGTTTCTGGGGGTCGCCTGATTTGAAAATTCCACTGCCCACAAACACGCCATCCACCCCGAGCTGCATCATCAGCGCCGCGTCCGCCGGGGTCGCGATGCCGCCCGCCGCAAAGTTCACGACCGGCAGCCGTCCCAGCGTCTGCACCTGTTTGACCAGTTCCACTGGAACCCGATATTCGGCAGCGATATTTTTGAGGCTGGTCTCGGTCATGGTTTTCAAAGCTTCAATCTCACGCGTCACAGCACGTTCATGCCGCACCGCTTCTACCACATTCCCCGTACCGGCTTCGCCTTTGGTACGGATCATCGCCGCACCTTCGTGGATGCGGCGCAGGGCTTCGCCCAGATTGCGGCAGCCGCAGACAAAAGGAACGTTGAAGTGATGTTTATTGACATGGTTTTCTTCGTCAGCCGGAGTCAAAACTTCGCTTTCATCAATGTAATCAACACCCAGTGATTCCAAAATCTGCGCCTCGACAAAATGTCCGATCCGACACTTGGCCATGACCGGAATCGTCACGGCTGCCATGATGCGCTGGATCAACTCCGGATCCGACATACGCGCCACCCCGCCATCCGCACGGATGTCTGCGGGCACGCGCTCGAGCGCCATGACGGCGCAGGCGCCAGCTTCTTCCGCGATCTTGGCGTGTTCCACCGTGACCACATCCATGATCACCCCGCCCTTGAGCATCTGGGCCAGCCCTGTTTTAAGTTCAAAACTTTGCTTTGCCTGGGTCATATCATGCGCTCCCATAAAACAAATGAGACACGCGCATGATACCTTGAAGCCGCCAGCAGCGTCAAAAATACCCCTTTGGGTTTGCCGCAGTCACGCCTCAAAAAAATCTCCAACAACCCGACGAATCTCCAGCCCACCCGATCAAATCATTTTTGCAACAAATACTTGGGTGGTTCAAATGGCAACCATAAACCAAAGGTAGTGCCTTCTTCCTGGGAAGAACTGACCCAGATATCTCCCCCGTGTGACTCAATTATTCGTTTGGCAATATAGAGTCCAAGCCCAAGGTGCATATCAATATGTTTTTTGTCCTGGTTGCCCCGATAAAACAACGTAAACAAATGTGGCAACGATTCCTGCGAGATAGGTTTGCCGGTGTTGGTGACAGTCAATTGAACCTTGCGTGCCTTGATCTGGTATGCCACCGCGACACGGATCGTGCCGTTCTCATCAACATGCTGCAAGGCGTTGTTAAGCAAATTTTCCACCGTTTCCACAATACGGACGCTGTCACATAAAACAGGTAGTGCCGCATTTTCAATCTCCAGTTTTAACGTGGCTCGTTTGGCACGCACAAGCTCGTTGTACGGAACGAGGGAAGTATTGACAATTTCACTGAAATTTTCGTTTTTAAACCGCAATTCAATCGCATGAGTCTGGTCAGAGGCAATTCGAAGCAGATTTTCGATCAGCGTTTGCAGCCGTTTGGTACATATTTCCATGGATCGGATCATCTGCAGATCCGTGTCATCCAGTTTGCCCTGCAGCCTGAACTTGAGCAATGACAGATTACCTTCGATCCCTGTCAAAGGGGTCCTGAGCTCATGCGCCATAATGCCGGAAAAATCGATTTTCATCCGTTCCAGTTCGTGTTGTTCGGTACGGTCAATAACAAGCAGATCAATCTGTTTGATCTCGTCTGCCAGGTGGTCAACGAATGCCTGTATTTCCCAAAAATAAAGGTCTTTGCCAGATCCCCGCGCATAGAGCTGATAGGTTTTCTCAAAAGCAGTTCGTTTCTGTTTGAATTCATCCTGCAACGCTGCGATCAGGTCAAAGGCTTCCTGCCGGTCTTTGCTCAGCCAGACCAAATCCTGCAGTGTTTTCCCTTCCTGTCTGGCCGGGTCAAACTGGAACTTCCTGGCGGCTTCCTGACTGATGAATTCAATCCGGCCTGTTCCATCCAGGCTGACGGCGGCGCCAGTATTGATTTTATTCTCACTCATCCGTGCCGACGTCGCCGTGGGATTAATAATCGTGCCATGGTGCAAATAATAAGGAGGCGGCAAATCACCTTCCACTTCCGTGGCATCAACAAATATGGCCGCCGTTCCCCGCAGCTCTGTCCAGGCCTTAATGGCCAGGATTGCCTGCTGGCGCCGCTTACGGCTAATATAATCTGGAAATTTTGGGACAATGATCACCCTGGCAGACGAAAAAAAGACACTGATCATGCCCACGGCCCACTGTTCACCCAGTTGCAAGGACGCCAGTGGCGTCTTGGATTGATTTTCCAGATCAAAAAATTGCAGCCAAACCGGACACGTTTGCAGCCACTGCGGATCATTTCCTTTTCCCTGGCAGGACAGATGCAGAAATTGTTCCACCGTATGCCCTTCGAGCATTGCCGGAAAATAACTAAGGCAAACGATAAGGTTCTCCAGTGCCCTGACATCTGACTTGGCAAACAGGATTCGCCGACCATCAAATTCATAGATTCCCCCCTGGGGTTTGCTTCTGCCACGCAGGACATCGAGCAGCAAGGCAAGCTCGCCGGGACTGCTGGCTTCGAACAGAACGATCTGTTCGGTCAGCAGCGTAAAACTCAAATCCTGCAGCTGCGCCGCAGTCGGCTGCAGCAAATCCACTCCTCCGACTTGCACGTGCTGCAGCACAATAAGGGGCTTACTGAACATGCGCGCCCCGACGATTGATGTGCAGCAGTTGTAGCATCCACATCCACAAAACCTGAACCATTCCCCAGCTCATCAAGATCAAAGCGGAACGCTCCACAACCGGCAGACTAACCGGGACACTCAAAAGCAGCGCTCCCACCAACCCGATCAAGGCAGCAGGCAAAACCCACAGCAAAGCAACCAGCAAACAGATTTCTCTCTGCTTCGCTGTACTAAAATGCAGCTGCTGCAGAGTTACAAAATCCTGAAAATAATGGCCCCCCAGTCCAGCGATGGAAGCGGCGCCGGAACTGAGCGTCAGACATTCCAGGCAAACAATCAGGATCAAGTCAACCTGATGATCAGGGTTATTCAGCAATAACAAAAAAATACCAGAGATCAGTGCAAGGCTCAGGCAACCGATCAGGTAAACTCCCTTGTGTGGCTTGATTTTGCGCAAGGCAACTTTCAACATCACACGTTTCCTGCCTAACCATTCAACAGTTGCTGCACATCCTGTGCAATCAGCACCGGATTGCTGTTGGCTTTGACTTTATAACCATTGGCCCCAAGGCGCATGGCTTCATTGATACTTTCGTCTGTATCCAGGTTGGAGACCATAACCACGGGTACATCATTATTTTCTTTGGCTTTCTGTTTGATGTATTTGAGTACTTCCATGCCACTGATCTCGGGCAGCATCACGTCCAGCAGTACCAGATTTGGTTTTTCCCGTTCAAACACTTCAATCGCTTCTTTGCCATCGGCTGCGGTGACCACCGCAATGCCGTGCAAGCCAAGCGCACGCTCGTAGAGTTCGCGGATAAAAAAATCATCTTCAACAATCAAAACTTTTTTGACATCCATGGGATTTATTTATTTAAAAACTAAGACGCTCCGATTTTTTCCTGAATCACTTTGAGCATTTCCATGGGGGTAATATCGGCTTTGACAATGTAATTGATGGCACCCAGACTGAGCCCCTTTTCCACCACACTATCCTGACCCAGATTGGAAAGGATGATCACAGGGACGGCTTTGGTTTTGTCGGTTTCCTTGAGCAGTTTGAGTAAATCCAATCCGTTCATCTTGGGCAGCATGATGTCAAGCAAAATAAGGTCAAACACCTTGCCGAACGCCTTGTCGCGGCCTTCCACCCCATCCACGGCAGCGTCTACTTCGTAACCGGAAATTTCAAGCTGTTTCTGATAGAGTTCGCGGATGAATAAGTCGTCTTCAACAATTAAAATTTTCTTTTGTATACCGCGATTAGTCACTTCCTGGAGAGGCGTAGAATTGCCAATGCCATAGGTTGGCACAGCTGGTTCTGCCGCTACTTCGATCACCGTCGGAGCATTAACAGGAACAACCAGCTTGGACCCGCATTTCGGGCAAAAGTTATAACTATCCGCTGTCGGCACCGGAAAACCACAGTTGGGGCAGAACATGTGTTTTGGTTTTATTAATGACTAATCAGTATAGTATATCACAACTTACGCTGCCATCATATACCTCTATCTTTCCACTTCGGGTCTGGATTTGCAAGGCTCCCTGATCGGTAAAACCAATGGCATCACCCCAAGCCTCGCCGGCCACGCCATGAATCCGTACGGAGTGCCCCAACGTCGCACTCAGTTCACGGTGACGCATTTGGATCAGGCCAACATCCAGTTGCAAAAGCTCAAGCTGGCGCCTTAGCTGCGCATCCAGTTCACGCAGCACCTGTGCAAGAGAAAAGGTATTGCCTGTCTCCAGCACAAGCGAGGTCGCCACAGATGCGACTTCCCCAAAAACGGCCTGATTCACATTCAACCCCACGCCGATGATCGCCTGAACAATATTCCCCTGGATACGGGTATCAACCTTGATGCCGGCGAGCTTGCGGCCATCAATGAGAATATCATTGGGCCATTTGATCCGGGTCGCAAGCAAACTGGTCGCGGCAATGGTATCGACCACAGCCAGCGCCACCGCCAGGGACAGCCAGGAGAATAATGGCAGGACACGCAACATCTGGATCCAACTGACGTAAAGCCCGCCTGTTGCAGATTCCCAGCTCCGTTCCAATCGTCCCTGCCCCTGGCTTTGCGTATCACTGACCACGGCCAAATCCATCGCCCCCAGCGCAGCATAGCGCGCCGCGACAAGCTGTGTAGATGCACATTGGTCAAACCATAGAATACTGGTCATGCGTTATGGCAAATATCTAAGTGGATCCTGGGGAACGCCATTTAAAATAATCATAAAATGCGTATGAGGCCCGGTACAATGCCCGGTACAGCCCATTTTGCCGACCACCTGGCCTTTGTCGACATGATCTCCTGATCCCACATAAATGGCGCTTAGGTGGGCATAACGTGTCACATAGCCATTGCCATGATTGATATCGACACGATTACCATAACCGGTCGTATCCCAGCCGGAAAAAACAACAACCCCCGCATCAGACGCGACGACCACTGGCAAGCGATTGCTCGCGATATCGATGGCACCGTCGCGCCACCCGTCGGTCCGTATATGCTGCGCATAATTCTTGGTAATGATCCCGGTTGTCGGCCAGACAAACTGCCCGGATCCCACCACTTCACCAACTCCGGCCGTGCTTAGAACGGCACGCCCCACACCCGCACTGCTGGTTGGGGAGCTCACTTTGGCAACCACGGGTGGCGGGGTCGGTTTAGGCATGTCCGGGATGCGGCTATCCGCGAGTGGTACCACCAATTCCTGACTCTGAACCAATTTGCTTGGCAAGATCAAATCATTGGCAGTCGCGATGTCGTTCACGGACACACCATATTTATTGGCCAGATCAATTAACTGCTCACTGCCTTTTACCTGGTACAAAATCCCAGTCACCGGCAAAATCGTGATCGTCTGTCCGGGTTTGAGCTTGTTAACATCCTGAACCTGGTTGCCCCACTGGATCGTCTTGATCGTGATTTTAAAACGCGCTGCAATCGAACTTAAGGTATCCCCGGGCTGAACCTGATAATCAACAATGCCTTCGGTGCGGCGCGCCTGGGTATCGGTGGTGGCGATATCACTCTTGATCAAAAACCCGTCACTCAAAATTGCTGCATACTTGGTGGAGGCCACTGCTGTCCCAAACGCCACGACATAACGGTTCACACCTGCGTCGCTGGCTTGCGTTACTTGCTGCTGTCCAAAAACGCCCGTCAAGCTAACCGCCACTACCAGCATCACAACAAACGCATGCATCATGTAGCGGGTTGTCCCGATCGACCGGGTAAAAAGCTGCAAAAAACGTCTAAAAATAACCGTTGGCCAATAAAAAACCCACTTCAGGCCGGCGGCTAGAGAACCTGCTGCTCTCGCGATAAAAAGGCTTAGGACCACCGGCCTTTGCAAAAACATCCAGAGCCGTGCCCAAAAAATACGCAATGCTTTAAAACGGGATCTGGTCAAAGAAATAACCCCAGTAGAAAACGATTTTTTCAGCACTTTGATCTAAAGCAACGGCGATTATAGCACATCGGCAGTGACCAGTTAGTGAATAGCCAAAAAACAAGCCACTCGAAGGCTTGACAAAACTTTAATGCTGCTTATAATTTGGCTTGTCTTTAGCACTCGTCAAATAAGAGTGCTAAATAGCATTTAATCGTTTACTAACCTTATCCACTTAGGAGGAATCATGGCCATCAAACCACTCCAGGACAATCTCCTGGTCGAACCGATTGAAGGCGACCAGATCACAGCTGGCGGCATTGTGCTCCCCGACACAGCCAAAGAAAAACCCCAAAAAGGCAAAGTTATTGCCTTTGGCCCGGGCAAAGTCAGCGAAGACGGCAAACGTATCCCGGTTGACCCGGCACTCAAGGTTGGCGCCACAGTGTTGTTCAAAAAATACAGCACCACCGAAATCAAAGACGGCACCAAAGACCTGTATATCATTGACGAAAGCGGCATTCTGGCCGTGGTTGAATAAAACTTCTCTCCATCTGTCATTGCGAAGAGGCCCCCGACGTGGCAATCTAGCCTCCTGTTCAGCAAGATTGTCACGCCCCAAAGACGGGGCTCACAATGACAACTACACACATTCCAAGCAATTTATCAAGGAGAATTCATGGCAGCGAAAATGATTAAATTCAATGAGGACGCCCGCAAATCGATCTTGAGCGGTGTGCAGCAACTCGCCGCCGTCGTCAAAATCACGCTCGGCCCCAAAGGCCGCAACGTTATTCTGGACAAAAAATTTGGCGCCCCCACAATCACCAACGATGGCGTCACGATTGCCAAAGAAATCGAACTCGATGATCCCTACCAAAACGTCGGCGCCCAGCTCCTGCAGGAAGTCGCTTCCAAGACCAACGACGTGGCGGGTGACGGCACCACCACGGCAACCGTGCTGGCCGAAGCGATCATTCAGGAAGGCATGAAAAACATCACGGCCGGAGCCAACCCCATGTTACTCCGCGCTGGCATTCAAAAAGCTGTCGCAGTCATTGTTGAAGACCTCAAGAAAAACGCCAAAATGATTTCAACCAAAGAAGAAATCGCCCAGGTTGCTTCGATTTCAGCTGCGGACGACGAAGTCGGCCAGCTGATTGCCGAAGTCATGGACAAAGTTGGCAAAGATGGCGTCATCACCGTTGAAGATGGCCAGACATCCGGCTTGGTCAAAGAATACACCGAAGGCATGCAGTTTGACCGCGGCTACATTAGCCACTACATGATGACGGATTCCAACCGCATGGAAGCTGTACTCGAAAATCCCTACATCCTCATCACTGACAAAAAAGTCACCTCCATCCAGGAACTGCTGCCTGTCCTCGAGGGCGTTGCCAAAGCCGGCAAAGGCCTGGTCATCATTGCCGAAGATATTGAAGGCGAAGCCCTGGCCACCCTGGTCGTCAACAAACTGCGCGGCACCATTTCTGTGTTGGGCATCAAAGCTCCCGGGTTTGGCGATCGTCGCAAAGCCATGCTCCAGGACATTGCCATCCTGACCGGCGGGACGGTGATCAGCGAAGAAATCGGCCGCAAACTCGACACTGCGACTTTGGCTGACTTGGGTCAGGCTCGCATCGTACGTGCCGACAAAGACAATACCACCATCGTCGATGGTCGTGGCGGCAAGGAAGCTGTCAAAGCCCGCGTCAGTGAGCTCAAGGTCCAGATCGAAGACACCAAAAGCGATTTTGACCGCGAAAAACTGCAGTAACGGTTGGCCAAACTCAGCGGCGGCGTCGCCGTGATCAAAGTCGGCGCAGCCACCGAAGTGGAACTCAAAGAACGCAAACACCGTATCGAAGACGCGCTCTCGGCAACCCGTGCCGCCGTCGAAGAAGGTGTCGTGCCTGGTGGTGGAACCGCCTTGATCAACGCACTGCCCAGCCTCGACAAGATGAAACCTGCCAATGACGAAGAAAAAGTCGCGCTCAGCATTTTGCGCCGTGCCCTCGAAGAACCCATCCGCCGCATTGCCGAAAACGCTGGTTACGAAGGCCAGGTTGTGGCGCATCAAGTCAAAGGCGAGAAAAAAGGTGTTGGCTTCAACGCTCTCAAGGGTGAATACGTTGACATGATTGCCGCCGGCATTGTCGACCCCACCAAAGTCACCCGTTCTGCCCTCGAAAACGCCTCCTCTATCGCTGCCATGTTCCTGACCACGGAAGCGATTGTGGTGGAACTGCCCCAAAAAGATAAAGCCCCAGCTGCTCCCCAGATGCCTGAGTACTAGACCGAGTTTAGGTTTGTCGAAGAAAAAAGGGTTTGTCCAAGTGGCAAACCCTTTTTTTAAACTACTCGGTCTTGTCTCCGAAGCCTTGCGAAGGAGGTTAGGCGAACATCACAAGAAGGCCTTCTTTGATTTTCCCGTTCGACTTATCCCGCATAGCAATGCGGGGTTAGGCGATCTTTCTCCCAGTTTTGTTAGTCACGCAGATAAAAGAGGCTTACCCAAAGGTGAGCCTCTTTTTCATACTACTTGCTCTTATATCCTGAGTCTGCGAGGGATGCTAGTCGAACATAAGTGCGGGACTCGGTAATTTATCCACCCAGCTTATCGTCCCATTTGAAACATATTTTTCTTGGGCGGACCTTTTGTCTTCTCTCATTAGTCGATTCCTCTTTGCCCTATGCAGCCCGCCTGCCCATGCCCTGTCTTTCCACAAAACGAACACCATGTCCAACAACAACTCCGCAGGTACCAATAAAAGTGGACAAACAAAGCACCACTAAATCCCAGGCAAAATTTGGCATAAAGCCATATGTCATCGACTGCCTTGATTCCATAAATTCAGTCTGGAGAACCGGAATTTGCATAACTCTTACCAGAAGCTCAATCCCCATCACCAAAACAATTGACCAAAGTACAATGCTAAGTAAAGCATGACGGAAATTCTTGCTCACAAGCGTGCTGATAATCCCGTTCGACAACGCAAAAATCATCAAGGTATAGAGCAAAACAGACATATCAAAACCATTGGATTTGCTACAAGTTGCAGAAACGACAGCAAAACAAGCTCCCCCATTGAAATGCTGAAGTTGTGCTGCCACGATGGCCAGATGGCCCAGGGACAGATTGACCAAAAGTAAAGCGAACAACAACAACAAATTCAAAAACAACCAACTCGCCAGAGGCTTTGATTGCAGGGTAAAGCGAATGCCTTTCATGTTCCTGCTCCCATTATTTTAAACAAGACATTCTAATTTCTAAAATTGCCGCTCCCCTTGAATAATGCTAAGATTAATCCATTCTACCTTAGTTATCACCACACCTCAAAACAAACATGCAGCTCTCCAAGAAAACAATACAACGCAGCTTGATCGGGATCTTGATCCTGCTCATCCTATTGCTCGCAACAGCCTGGCTCACCATCCATCAACTGCAACGCTATTGGGGACCAAAAGCCACAGTCACACCAGCGAGTGGCCCGCTATCCTGCCCGCTCACCGGGCCGCTAACACAAACAGTCACCAACGCCGCCTGCGGCTCCGCCAGCACGCGTGGCTTTGCCACCGATTTGCCAGACATCGGCGCCATGGCTGCTCCACACACCGTTTACTTTGACGCCACACTGCTCAAAGCAACCGGTGTACTCACCACACCCCGCAGCGACTCTGCGCATCTCGACGTGTATATCGCAGCCAAAGTTACTGCCCGCACTACCACTTCAGCACTGCTTGCACCCATTGGCTCCAGTCAAACAGTCAAGCTCACCTGGACATCATCCGCTCAAACCGCTGCCCAATATGCCGCCGCCAAAACAGACCTGACACAAATAATAATCATGATTCCCACTGAATTTTCCACTTACCTGCTTAACACTGTTTCACCACTCACCGTTGCTGACCGCAAAACCTATCAAGACTATGAAAACGCACTGACTGGCACCTATGACAACGCCAGCCAAGCTCCAACGCAAGCTCCGATACTGCCATTTATGTTGACCAATTTAGCCGAACTGGACGGACAAACAGCGGCTCGACTGACGCTCAAAATGGCAACACACAAACGCATGCGGACCATCATCACCCAAACCGACGCCTTTCAAGTGGGAGACAACGTTGACATGGTCGTCAGCGATTTTAACGCTGATCAGGGAACCCTGGCCAGCATTCAACTGACTCGTCTAATTTCCCAACCATGATCGCCATGAAAAAAATATTACTTTCTTTGTTGTTACTCAGCGTGCTTTCCTTGTTGCCTGGCACGCAAACCACCTTTGCCGCCGGGACTCCCACCCCCTCAACCTACCCCAGTCCTTATCCTGCCGGGTACTACTGGGTCAAATTCACAGGCAAAAACCCAATCATCAACTTTCATGATCGCGTTTTCTGGATTTCTGCAACCGACCTCCTGGGGCTGCATACCACTCCCACTGACAACACCTGGACCACCTACATTAACCTTTCCAATGACCCCACCCACAAAGTGATGGATTCGTTTTGGAACATCAACGATTGCAACAATAACGGTACCAACAGCACGGATTGCGTTAATTCACTGCTCTACATTCCGGTCCCTTTTTACCTGTACCTCGTCACCTGCACCATTTCCGGCTGCAGTGGCTGGACCTACATGACCGACTATGGCGGCGGGTACAGCCAGGATGGCGGCATTCAACACCTGCTTGTGACCCAAAGTGGCGGGAACCGTATCCATGCCTGGGAAGACTCCAAATCAGACTGGGGCTACGAAGACATCATTTACAACTTCAACTGTGCCCGCAGCAACTGCGGCGCCTGCTTTGCCTGTGGCGGTTGTACGGGAGAGCTGTCTCCCCAGGTCAGCCCCATTGGCGACCGGGCCTTTTTTCTCCCTTTTGCCCAATGGAATTTCTTTACTGGCAAAGGCCAAATCCCTTTTGGGCCTGCTCCAACGGTTGCCCCGTTCATCAGTCTCTCACCAAATCAGAATGCCTTTGCACAATGGGCACCCGGCTATCGTTTTAATTAATTCTTTTTAACGAAAACGCCTTATGGAACTGACGGCAAAATTAGAAAGTTTTTTTGGCCAATTCACCGCACAAACAGAGGGACAAGTAGAGCCAGGTCTAATGAACGATACCGACCTGGCGGAATACTTCAACCTTGTCGCAACCGAACTAAAACCCATTGCCCATGCCTGTGAATGTCAACTGCGCATCATGGCAGAATTGCCTTATGCCAATAGCCCTCAAATACGCCATTTATCAGACAGCTTTGTCGCATTTTTCGGACGCCATCCTGAATTTTTAAAGACAACGACGCAAATAACTGCGGCAGCCAAGAGCCGGGATGCCGCACGCAGAGACAAAATTCCCAACCCTTAATACATTTTTTTGACGATTACAGCCCCACCATTCCCCTGATCCCCGGCCCAAACGCAATTCCCAGCGCCAGCCCGATGATCAGTGCGAGCACCACAAACAGCAACACCATCCACTTGCCGACATAGGCCGAGGCGTAGCGTGTGTATGCGCGCAGGTCAGATGGTTCAAACGTGCCCAGGATGAGTCCAATCGAAACACCCAAAAATGCGCATTGCGTAATATCCACTGCTGGTGCAAACCGTAGCAGTGCGTATGCCGTAAACAATCCCACCAGCCCTGTCATGAGCGCAAAACTGGCCATGCGGACCAGGACAAAAAACAGTGAAAAATACTGATGCGGGTGGCGTAATTTGGCCCAGAACTCGTCATCCGCCACAGCCATCCCCGCCACCATCTGACCCAGCAGCATACCGGTAATCGCAAATGCGGCACTGTGGGCGGTGTTGAGGTTGTAGGATAGAATATCAGCAATCAGCCCACCGGCCCACACGCCAGAGAGTCCCGCGCCGATCGCTTTGAACAACAAAAAGGTGTCTTTGAGTTTGTTTTTCAAGATCAGCTGCAAGGCGTTCTGCGGCGGCAGCACGATCCCGGCCACGGCACCCAGAATCCCTCCCGCAAGCAGCATGTCGAGCGGCAAAACGACATCACTGTTCCCACTCAACACATAGCTATGGGCCAGGACCAGCGCCAGGCCAATCCCGGCACCAACGATCGCCCATAGCAGGATCAAAAAGACTTCCCTCACCATGACCAGCCATTTGGGATAGTTACGGCTCGGCCGCGTCGGTTGCGCATACCCGCCGCGCTGCTGATAATACGACGGTGGCCGGTACTGACTGTCGACTTTGGGTTGAGCTGGCGCCGCATAGCTCTGCTGTTCACGCATCCGGTCAAGGCTGTAACCGGCCCGTTTGTTGGGATCCCGCAGCACCTGGTAGGCTTCGTTGATGTCACGGAAGCGTTCCTGGTTTTTGGGATCGGGATTGCGGTCCGGGTGATACTTTTGCGCGAGCTGCCGAAAGGACTTGTGAATTTCTTCGTCCGTGGCAGTTGTACTGATTTCCAGAATTTTGTAATAGTCTTTCATGGCTTTGGTTTTAAATAACAAGTAATTGCAGTATATCAAAAGATTATATCACAGGGTAACGGGCATGCTATAATTAAAGGAAGCGGTTTCAGTTTGGTTGTTAGTTATTAGTATTTAGAATTTAAACCTATGCCCCCTTCTTCCCGCGGAATTTTGCTCGCTTTAATTGCCACTGTTCTGTTTGCTTCTGTGGCGTCACTTAGTAAACCGCTGCTTGCGGTGGCACCACCCGTGATCATTGCAGCGCTGAGCCAGCTTATGACCGTGGCTGCGATCGTGCTGATCTGGGGGGCGCTGCCGGAGATCAAACAGATCCTGCATTGCAAGCGTTCGACGTTGCTCTATCTGCTCTTGGTCGGAATATTGGCTGCCGTGCTGGGACCGCTCGCGCTCTTTGCCGGCATTCAAGCTTCGACTGCAACCAACGCCGTACTTCTGAGCCGCATGGAATCAGTCCTGACGACACTCCTGTGCTCGCTGCTGCTCAGAGAAAAAGTCACCCGCCAGCAAGTGGCGGGCGTGGTGCTGATGCTGCTTGGCATTTACTTCATTGTAAGTCAAGGTTTCAGGTATACCGCGCAATTCAACCCGGGTGATTTACTGATCCTGTTTTCGTCGCTCTGCTACGCCGTGGTTAACACCATTTTCAAAGCCAAACTCACCGACCTGTCACCCAAACTGGTAGTGCTCATGCGCAACCTGGTTGGTTCGATCATACTGCTCCTGCTGCTCCCCGTGCTGGCTCCAAGCGGTTTGCACCTGGCGTCACTTTTAACCGGAACCAACCTCATTTACCTTCTGATCCTGGGATTTGGCGTTATCCTCATCGGACAAATTCTTTGGTACCGCTCACTGGAGCTGATCTCCGCCAGCACGGTATCGTCCGTATCCTTGTCCCAACCACTGTTTGGCGTCATCTTTTCCCGTTTTCTCCTCAGCGAAACGCTGCATCCCTACCACCTGATTGGTGGCCTCATGGTCATTGCCGGGCTGGGATTCACTATGCTGCACCGGCAAAAATTGCCACACTTTGAACTGCATCTGTGGGCCAGACACTGGCATGGGTAATCACTTGGGTGTAAAATTACCATCCTGTTTCTTTTTTCCTTAGATGGTACTTGCAATGTTGGACGAGAGAGATCTCAAAGCAAATGGCTTTCTCAACGAATTCAATAACGCCTTTCGAGCTTATGCACAAACGCATCGGCGCGACGGACGAGGAGATGTTGTCGTCATTGAACCATCCGAAGGACAACAAACCGCTTTGGCCCAGATTGCCACCTGTTTGAGCGACTTAAATTTGGGCAACGTTCAAGCCGAACGCCTAAACCGTGGCATGATCATTGAACTCAAAGAAGGGGTTGGCGGCAGCGGCAAATCGCAAATCCTGCAATCCATCAAAACTATCCTTGGCCAAAATGGTATAGAAGTGCTGGATGATGAGGTGGACCCTTTTTTGACCAATCAAAGCCGGCCTGGCATTTACCTTTGCACAGGACGGGTATTTGACCCTGAGCGTTCCGTCAAAGTAGATACAGTTATCAACGTCAGTGGTTTTACTGCCAATGAAATTATCACCATGGTCAAAGAAGGAGCACCGGAACTTCTAGGCGCGCAATCACAACTTATTGGCAAATGGAGCCTGGGGAGTCGGCGCCTGGCGCAAATACTGCTCGCCAAAGTGCAATCAGAACCGACGGACAAACTATCCAATCTTTCCTTCTCCCTATGTACGGAAGTTGCCAAATATCTTTTTGACCGGATCCCTAATACAGGCAGTTATCATTCCTTTCATGATTTTAAGCCCGCCATCACACAAATCGTTGCGGAATACACTGACCATAGTCTGACTGACCAGGACATTAGTTTCCTTTGTTCAGCATTGATGGACGTCAAAAAAAGCCCAACCTATCGGCTGCAACAGGTTATTGCAGATAATGGACTGCGACAGCTCTCTCAAACGGACAAAATCGCAGGAGATGCGACTGGGTTGCCCATGTATACTCTGAACCAATCTACCGCCATTTACCTACGACTCTTGATGCACTTTGAACATTCTCGAGACACCGAACCAAGAGTGAAATTTGCGGCGGAAATTCCAAAGCTCACAAATGACAAACTTGATTCTTTACTGCAAAAACTATACGAACTGGTTTACAACAAGATCACCAAGCCCGGTTTTGGCGCCCGCAAGACAGGCATCAATCTAGCGGAACATCCCTATGAATTCACCGCGGTCTAAAGACACGCGGTATCTAACTTACTAAGTGTGCTACCTTTCCTTATCCTGGTCTTGGATGTACTTTCTTACCACCTCTTCTGTCACACTGCTATGGGTGGACACATAATACCCATCCGC
>CAISZI010000050.1 GCA_903889905.1 Candidatus Wirthbacteria bacterium | reverse complement strand
GCGGATGGGTATTATGTGTCCACCCATAGCAGTGTGACAGAAGAGGTGGTAAGAAAGTACATCCAAGACCAGGATAAGGAAAGGTAGCACACTTAGTAAGTTAGATACCGCGTGTCTTTAGACCGCGGTGAATTCATAGGGCGGAAGCTTTTTTGTATTTAGTAACGGTCATTCTGAGCGGAGCGAAGAATCCTTACTACGTGCGTGACAAAACGTTTGGTGACAGCCTGTAGAAAGGATCCTTCAGCAGGAGCCTCAGGATGACAAATGGTTGTGCGGCCCAGGAGTATTGTATGGAAAGGAAAACTGATGTCCAAAACGATAGTAGTCAAAGTCGGTTCCAGCAATCTGGTTGATCTTGAGGGAAGACTTGATTTACTTTCTCTGACGCGACTTGTCGTGGAATTGAAGGCACTTCACACTGCGGGCTACCGTTTGGTGCTGGTGACATCGGGTGCCGTTGCGGCGGGTGCGCAAAAAGTAATCGTGGCGGCAGATTTTTGCCACCACCGCAAGCAACTGCTGGCAGCGGTAGGGCAGGGATTTCTGATGCAAAAGTACACATCGCTGTTTGGCGAGTATGGAATTACAGTGGGGCAGATATTGTTGGTACGGGAGGATTTGGACAATCGTCGGCTTTACCTCAATGCGCGTGAAACGCTGCTTGGTTTGCTGGCACATAGCGTTATCCCGATTGTCAACGAAAACGACGTGGTCACGGCCGGTAGTTTTGGTGGCAATGATTTACTGGCTGCGGCCGTGGCGGGACTCGTGGATGCCGAACAGCTGGTGATATTGTCGAACATCGATGGTGTGTTTGCGCATTTTCCGGCCACTGCAGGTGAGCGGCCACTGGCACAAATTGCTTACACGGACCTTGCGGGCTTGTTGCTGTCTTTTGCCACCAACAAAACCTCGGCGCTTGGAACAGGAGGCATTCAGACCAAACTCGAGGCAGCGCGCATGGCAGCGGAATTTGGCGTGGAAACGGTGATCTGCAACGGGGCCACGAGTGGAGTCTTGAAGCTGGTGGTTGACGGAGTTCCTGTCGGTACACGTATCCTGGCACAATCCTCCAAGCTGGAAGCACGCAAACGCTGGCTGCTCTTTGGCGTCAAAGCCAAAGGGATGATCAAGGTAGATGAGGGTGCGCTGCAAGCTTTGGTTGAGCGCGGGAGCAGTCTGCTCGCGGTTGGTATCAAAGCGGTAACCGGCAAGTTTGGGCGCGGTGATGCGGTGACGATCTGCGACCCAGATGGCGCTGAGAAAGCGGTGGGTTTGATTCGTTTTACGGACCGTGAGATTGAACAAATCCGTGGCAAGCGGTCCGCAGAAATCAAAGTTATTTTGGGAGAAAGTCAAGCCGACGAAGTGGTGCATCGTGACGATCTTGTTTTGTTATAGGAGGGAAAATGGACATCAAAGCTCTGGTTAACAAAACCCATCAATCCGCTGCACTTGTCGCCAAATTGCCGACATTGGCGAAAAATGGCTTGCTCCAGGAAGTGGCGACTGCCGTTCGTTTGAAGCTTCTCGAGATTGTCGCCGTCAACCATGCTGATATCGACGCAGCCATAATAAATGGCAAGGACGATGCTTTCCTGGATCGGCTCGCTTTAGACGAAGCACGCCTGGAAGCTTTGGCGCAAAGTGTGGAACAAATGGTTAACCTTCCAGATCCGGTGGGTGCGGTGCTTGAATACAAAACATTGGAAAACGGCATTGAATTGAGCAAGGTGCGAGTACCGATTGGTGTCTTGGCGATCATTTACGAGGCACGTCCGGGAGTCACGATCGAGGCAGCCTGCTTGAGTCTGAAAGCCGGTAACAGTGTCATCCTCAAAGGTGGCAAAGAAGCGATTTTGACCAACCGTTTGCTTATGGGAATTTTACACTCAGTGCTGCAAAGGCATGGACTTGAGCACGCGGTCGGTTTTGTTGATTCTGTTGACCGTTTCGATACCTTGTCTTTGTTGCAGCAGCATGAATTGATCGATGTGGTCATTCCGCGTGGGGGATATGATCTGGTCCGGTTTGTGGTGGAGAATTCGCGTATTCCAGCACTCTATCATGGCAGTGGAATCGATCATATTTATGTGGACGCGTCGGCGAACCTTGGCATGGCGCTTGAAGTGATTCTGAATTCCAAAACGTCACGACCAGCTACCTGCAACAGCGTGGACACAGTATTGGTACACCAAGCGGTGGCAAGTGAATTATTGCCGCAGCTTCAAGCCAAACTTGAGGCGGCTGGTGTCAGACTCCAAGGTGATCAAGCGGTGAGTGAGTTGACTGGTATTGAGCTGGCCAAAGCGTCAGATTTTGACCACGAATGGTTATCGCTGCAAATGAACCTCAAAGTGGTGGAAGCACTCGACGAGGCTATGGAATTTATTGCACAACACGGCTCCAAACACACCGAAGGCATCGTGGCACAGGACCAGGGCGTGATTGATTTGTTTACACGTGATGTCGATGCCGCGGCGATTTGCGTCAATTGTTCGCTGCGCCTGCATGATGGTGGCGTGTTTGGCATGGGTGCCGAGATGGGCATTGCGACCGGCAAGCTGCATGCGCGCGGGCCGGTGGGGCTGAATGAACTGTGCAGTTATAAATGGGTGATGCGGGGGACGGGGCAGATACGATAGTTCGTAATCCTTCTTCGCTATGAAGCCTGTTTGGTTAACAGACAAGCTTCGCAGGACCTATCTAATGTAGTCGAGTTCATAAAGTTTTAGAGTTTGGAAAGCGGAGAGGCGAGGGCGTCGTCGTTTGGTGATTAGGATTTAGAATTTAGGATTTGTTTGTACACTTCCAGTGTTTTCTGCGCCATTTTGTCCCAGCTGAAGGTGTGTGGTTTGATCACCGGGGAAGGGATGGAGCCATCCAGGAAACCGTTAATTTTGGCGGCCATGTCATTGGCGTCGTGCGGGTCAAAATAGATGGCGTTGCCGCCCAGGACTTCGGGGAGAGCCGTGGTGTTGGAACTAAGCACGGGGAGGCCAAGTGAGAGTGCTTCGAGTGGCGGCAAACCAAAACCTTCGTAGAGCGATGGAAAGATAAAAGCTTTAGCCAGTTGATACAGCAGCTTGAGGTCTTGGTCAGGGACGAAATCGGTCAGGATAATCTGTGACTGCATGCCAAGCTGTGCGATTTTTGAGGCCAGGGCAGGAGTATAGCGTGGGTCTTTTTTGCCAACAATGGCCAGCTGAATGGGATTCGTCTGATTGACTTTGGCCACGGCTGCGATCAGGCGAGCCAAGTTTTTGTGCAAGCTGGAAAGGCCAACATACAGCAAGAATGGTGCCTTGAGGTGGTAACGGGTCAGTGTTTGGGCTGGGTTCTGTGGTGAATTTTGTGCCGTCACCCACTTTGTTTCCACGCCGTTTTGGATGACCTGGATTTTGCCAGGGGCTGTGCCAAAAGTGTCGATGATATCCTGGCGTGTGAAGTTGGAGACACAGAGCACTTGATTGGCTTTGCCCAGAGCCGAACGAATGATTTGTTTGTAAACCTGGCGTTTGATTCTGGCGGGCACAGTATTGCGGCTGGGTAGTTTGGCCTGGATCAGGTCGTGGATAGTGACAACGAGTTTGCCGCGATAGAGGAGAGGAACGTTGAAGTGCGGCACATGTAGCAGATCCAGCTTTTGGTTTTGGATGATGCGCCAGTGGGTCGTTTGTTCGGCGACATCATAATAGGTAGAAATGGTTTGGACTTTACGAACATTGGTTTGAGTAAAATTAAAGTCAGGCATGTCTTCGGGACGCAGAAAAATGACATAGTCATTGCCATGGTCCAGTGCCGGGACTTTGGTCACGAGGTGGTAAATGAGTCGGCCAATGCCGGTGTAGCTGATGAAACGGGCGTCAATACCGATGCGCATACTTACAAATACTAATAACTAAATTCGAAAAACCAAACGGGAAATTGCATGTTTCCATTTTAGCGAAATCGGCACCAAAAAGCGACCGGTCCGGGGATCGGTCGCTTTTGGTGTCGAAGCTAATTTGGCGCTTAGGGTGTGAGATTGAAGGCTGCGTCGATTTTTGCCTGCAATTCACTTAGCAGGGTTGTGTTTTGGGGCGAAATGTCTGCGACGCTTTCAGCCACTTTGACGATTTCGGCATCTGACAATTTATTGGTCATTATGGAATAATAAACGTTGCCGATATTCCAATACAATATGCGGCTGGGATCGTTTTTGCCACCCGGATAGGTCATGACCGCATCGTGTCCGCCAATGGTGAGGGCATGCGAATCCGGATCGGTGTTGGTTTGGCTGCCACTGTAGCGGTCCATACTGATGGTGAGGTCGATACTGTCAGGCCTTTGGGCGGCTTTCAGACTGCCTGTGGCGAACGTCAGGTGAAGGCTTTGGTCTTGGGTATCGCTTTGGGCGCTGACCCAGCCGAGACTATAGTCAGCGGGAAGATAGGTGGGGTATTGTAGGGCAACTTTGTGACTTGTCAGATTGTCGTGAATAAAGCTTTTAAGTGCCAAGGCTTCAGTTTGCATTGTTTGGTCTTCATGAGCCCTGACAGCGGCAATTTTGGTTTGAATTGTTTGAATCAAGTCCGTATCCTGAGGGGTGATGATGCGCAGATTGGAAGCGGTCTTGAGCAAGTCTTCTTCGCTGATGCCAGTAGTGATGATCATCAGGTTGTTGGTTTTTTCACGCCAGATTAGGGCCATATTGGGATATGGACTGGTTTTGGAACGGAGCGCCCAGAGTTGCGCATCAAGATTTCCAACTTTGACATTGATGGGACGATTTAATAAAGCTTGTACTTGATCTTGGGACATATCATCTGGAATGCTGATATTGTTCTCGGGGGTATCACCGATTGAGTAATTTCTCACTGTAAGTGTAAGCAGTATCGAACTGTCGCTCGTTTGGAATGAACTGGTAAAATCGTTAACAGAAAAGCGGTTGAGATATCGGAGATCGATTTTAGTTGGGATGTAAGTTGGATAGTAAATATCCACTCTGGAGCTACTGACGATTTCGGGGAAGCTGGGTTTATTAACAGTTTGTGATGAGCCGGTGCTTGACTCGCTCATGGTTGTGATTGCTGCATCAGCTACTTTTTGGAGCATGGCGATAGTCGCAGTGTCTTTGGCTGTAATCGGTTTGAGACTCGTCAGTATTTTGATCATCTCCGATTCGTGTTTGCTGTCACCATCGAGGACAAAATAGGCGTTATCCTGTTGCCAAACCATGTAAAGCATCTGTTTGCCACTGTTGTCGGCCTTGTCGAGATAAAAACTGATTTGTTTGTCGGCAATGGTTTGGTTTTTTTGTTTGGTCATTGACGCCAGTTCAAATGGACCATAGACAAATTGACCTATTTTCATTGGGTCCTGGCTGCAGACGATCAGGTCGTAGTATTCCGCGTTGGGACTGGCAATGTGCAGGCCATCTACATCGATACCGGTGTTGCCATAACTCAAACTGAACAGAGTCTGGTCTGGATAGCTGGCGTCAAAAGTTTCTGGCGAGGCAGTAAAATCGCGAGGGCTATAATCAGATAGGGATGCCGGTGAGAGAGAATATGCGACTTTTTCCAGTTTAACACTTGAGGGGAGCTGTGCGGGCATCCATAGTGGAATCGGCGACTGTGCAACAATTTGTGCCATTGTTAGACCACTGAGTAGGTAATTATTGGCCGGATCAGAGCTGTCGTTTATTTGTGTCGAAGTTGTCATCAGCGACGAAATATCGACAAGTTCCACGCCACTGGGTACGTTAAACTTAAAGACTTTGCTGGCGTCGGTCTTGGGCAAGGTTTCGTTGATCAGCATTTCGGACGAGAATGAAAGGTAATCTTTGCCGTTTTGGGTGATCCATTCTTCGTATTTCACTTCGCTATAGGTTTTGGTGTCAACCCAGACGTAGTAGGTGATTTGGGGAACTGATGCGGAGTTATTTTGCACCGTAGCCGTCACGCTGCTGTTCTGGCCGGCGGGCGGGAGGAGTTTTAGTTTGTAGGTATCATGACCATCCACTTTTTCCTGGCCCAAGGTGGTGGCATTGCCGTATTCGGTTTTGAATTTAAGTATCACATCGTCCTGTGTCTGGCGATCATTAGCAGTGGATGCGCCAGGCAGGAGTATGGGTTGCCCGGTTCCGTTTGTTTTAGCTTTGGCCGCTTTCTTGGCACCCGTTTCATAGCCGTAGAACCAGCTGTCATAGAGCATAGAAGTATTCAAGGCTTTGCCTGTTCCGTCTTGGTTGATGATGAGATAAGCGGTGCCCAGGTTCCAGGATTCGGCTTGTTTGGTGGTGCATAGGTTCTGTTCCTTGTCGTCCAGGATGCAAGTCTGGGTGCGTTCTTTGCGGTGCAGGATGGCGTCGCTGTTCTGGTAGTCGCTGATGTGGTTGGCAAGATTGGTGAGGATGGACTGGGCGGAAACTTTTTGTGGCAGGATCAGATTCCGAATGCTGGGAACAAAGCTTGCTGCGCCAAGAATGACGATCAGGGCGATGGCTGCTTTGGCGAGCAAATAGGGACGCGTGGTGTTGGTAAATAGGTTCATGATGATTTCCTTGATAGATGGGCGGGTTTGAGCCGCGACTGGCATCTGTTCAAGGTGCTGGGCAAATAGTGCTTTGCTGGCTTGTTTGTCGGCGTCGGTAAGCGAATCCATCTGGCGATTCTCGAGAGCGAAATTCAGCAACTCGGCTTCTTCGGCTGTCAGCTTGGGAAGCGGGTGACTGGCGCCATCCAGAATGGATTCAAGGTAGAGTTCAATATTATGCATGGGTTCATTCTTTGGATTATTCATGGCCCGCACCTCCTAACGATGAAAAGTCGCGGATGTCGAGACTGCGCAGCACTTTGAGGGCGCGGTATTGCCAGGTTTTGACGGTTTCTTCGGGGACTTGGAGTTCTGCCGCAATTTCTTTGCGGGTAAGCCCCTGGTAAAAACGCATGTGAATGACCCTGGCTTGGGTTGGGGGAATTTGTTCGTAGAGTTTTTGCAGCAGTTCTGCCTGGGCTTTGGTTGACTTGGGTGTTGCTGGTTTTTGGGGAAGCAGACCTTCGTGTCCGTTTTCGAGCAGCAGATCAATCGAATCAATTGGCATTTGGTAATGTTTGATCCAGAAGTCGCGTACTTCGTTAGCTGCTATGCCAAATAGCCAGGCTTTGAAGGTGCGGGTGATTTTGGCTTTGGACAGGGTTCGGATGACCTCGAGGAACACATTCTGAGTGATGTCTTTGGCCTCTTCGTTCTCGCTCGTTTTGGCGCGCACAAAACGATACACGTTATCGGCATAACGGTCGTAGAGAGCATTGAAGGCAGACGTTTTACCTTGCTGGAAAGCTTTGACCAGCGCTAAGTCTTCCATGGGCACACTGGGTAAGAAATTACTTGATCCACTAAGGACGTCTGGGGGACGGGTTCAGAACAGTTCGAAAATGGTGAGATTGCACGTTTGGGCGCCGGGCTGGCGATGATTTTGCCCGTGCAAACAACTTGAGTGTTGTGGGAGGTTAGGTTGTAAAAGGAATAGTTTTGGGCATGGCTTCGTCTATTGCGCGGGCAAAATCATCGCCAACCCTTACTATTGTGAGACAAGGAGTTGTTTTTATTCAAATTGAGGCAAGTTGAAAAGTGTGCTGGCATTTGCCGTTGTTTGCTCAGCGACTTTGGCGACAGGAATTTCGAGCAGCTCCGCAATTTTGGTGGCGATCATCGGAATGTACTGGGGCTCGTTCAATTTGCCGCGTACCGGTTGGGGCGCAAGGTAGGGGCAGTCGGTTTCGAGGACGATGCGGGTTAGGGGAATGCCCTTGGTCACTTCCTGCAATTCTTTGGCGTTACTAAAGGTGACGATGCCATTCAGACCAAGATGGAGCCCATCGGCAATCGTCTCCCTGGCTTGAGCGGCATTGCCGGTAAAGGAATGCATGACACCCATGAGCGGTGCAAAAGGTTGGATAAGTTTGAACAAATCATCAAACGCTTCGCGGCAGTGCAGGATAACGGGCAAGTTTAATTCCCGTGCCAGTTTGATCTGCTCGATCAGAATGTTTTGTTGCAGAGCATGGTCGGGGCTGCCATTGACATAATCCAGACCGATTTCACCGACAGCAACGACTTTGTCCAGATGCAGCATTGTTGCCAAATCCGTCCGCCAGGTTTCAGACAGGTGGTCGAGATTTTCGGGGTGAATACCGGCAGCGGCAAACACGCGAGGGAAATGCTGGGCCACGGAAATTGCTTTGCGGCTGTCGTGCAAGTCGGTGCCCATGGTGAGGATGGTGGTGACTTGCGCTGCGGTGGCGCGGTCGACAATGGCCACGCTTTGGTTGGTAAAACGTGAGGAAGTGAGGTGGGCGTGCGTGTCGATGTACATGGGTTACCGTTTAATGGAATAGTCGCCGCTGCGGGTAGAATGTACCATGCCTTTCATTTCCATGAGGGTCAAGGTGGAACTGATCAAGGCAATGGGTTTTTGGAGGGTACGGGAAATTTGATCCAGATGCTGACTGTCTTCCATGAGCAGAGTGTAGATGGCTTTTTCGAGTGGTGATTGCGGTAATTCCTGTTTGGCCGTCATGATCGCCGTGGTTTGCTCCAAATTAAGTTCGTCCAGAATATCCTGGGCCGAGGTGACGAGCTTGGCGCCCTGCTGGATCAGGCGATGCGTGCCAATGGATTTGTGGTTGGTGATGGGGCCGGGGATGGCAAAGACATCACGGTTTTGTTCCAGGGCGCAGGCGGCGGTGATCAGGGTGCCGCTTTTGTCGCCGGCTTCGATCACCAACGTGCCCAGGCTGAGGCCGCTGACGATGCGGTTACGCTGGGGAAAATGAAACGGATCCGAATTGCTGCCCAAAGGAAATTCAGAGACGAGGGCACCTTCCTGGAGGATTTGTTCACCCAGGAAAAAGTTGGCTTGTGGTGTGATCCTGTCCACGCCAGAGCCGAGTACTGCAATCGTTTTGCCATGTTGCCTCAGAGCCGTTTCGTGCGCCAGTGCGTCAATGCCCATGGCCAAACCGCTGACAATCGTGAGTCCCGCCTGCACCAGTTCTGCCACCAGCGTTTCCGCGACCTGCGTGCCATAGGCTGTGGGTTTGCGCGTGCCGACGACGGCGATGCAGGGCGTGTTCAGGAGTTCCACTTTGCCACGGACAAAGAGTAGCGGTGGCATGGGTACGATTTCACGCAGCATGTCGGGATAGGTTTTGTCGTCGGGCGTAAGTAGTGTGGTCTGGAATTCGGCGAGTTTGGACCATTCGGCAGTGGGATCCAACGCGACTTGCGTCGCAGCCCAGCTTTTAACCACATCGTTTTGAAAACCGGCGGCAGCCACTTGTTGCGCGCTCGCTGTCCAGGCTGCTTTGGCCGAGCCAAAGGTCAGCAGCAGTTTGTTGAGTGTGGCTGGCCCCACACCAGGAATTTGGGCGAGGCAAAGGAGATAAGATTTGGGATCAAGCGGGGACATACTTGGCTGGCATAATGGGCGAATGGATTAGATTATAGCAAGTTTTGGGTGGATATTGTATAATTTGGACTCCAGAATTATTAATTGTGAGAAAAAGATGGCAGACGATAATACAACTCAACCCTTGACCTCTGAAGAAAAAGCAGCCAAGACGTTTAGATTAGCCGAGACGTTAAGATTATTAGCCGTTTCTAAAAGGCGAATGCCGACGGATCTTCGGGGACAACGGAGAGTTATTGCTGCAGTGAAGGCATTGGGTGTCAGCGAGGATAGGTTTGCGGAGATTGAAGGGGAAGTCTATCGAAATGCAAAGCAAGGTCCATCAGACGAGGATGGTTTTTAATTTGATCCTTTGTTGATAATCAAATCCCCGTCCAGAGCAACGTCTTGGGCGGGGATTTTGGTTTGTGTGGTTGGTGGTGTAGGGGCAATTTTGAATTGCCTTTATGGGTGGAGAAAGGGCCGATTCCAATAATGGAAATTAATATTCATTTGTGGAGTAAAGTTCGATTTTGCTACAAGTGGGACATTTATAGGCGATCATTCTTTCTTCACCTTTTAAGGGATATAGAGCCGTTCCGAGGCTTTTTACCTTTGGTGGTAGCCAGGAAACATTAATACGTCCTTTAATCATTTCCACCTTACATTTTTCGCATTGCATGGGTGACTTTCGTTAAGTGGTTAAACCAAACGATTTAATACGTTTGTAGTAGAGATCCTTCGTTTCACTCAGGATGACAGAGAAAATCCCCCCTCCCCTGCTTAAAGCGGGAAAGAAACGAGTTACGCCAAATGCTTCTTTTCTTCTTCCACCTTCTTGAGCAACTTCTTCACCAGTTCGGCTTTGTCCATGGGGCAGACGAGGATGGCGTCGCCGTTGTCGACGATGATCATGTTCTGGAGGCCGATGGTGCCGATGGTGCGGCCGCCGTACGAATAAATAAGGCTATCGCGCGTGTCGATGCCAATATGGTCGCCTTTGATCAGGTTGCCCTGGCTGTCGTTGGGCAGGACTTGTTTGAGGCTGTCCCATCTGCCGATGTCGCTCCAGCCAATGTCGGCCGGGATGACGACGATGTTGTCGGCTTTTTCCATGATGGCGGTGTCGATCGGTTCTTTGGGCAGTTCGACGTAGAGCTTCTGGATCATTTCCTTTTCCTGCGGCGTCCCTATGTACTTGGCAAGCTCGTCGAGTTTGTCCGCGAGCTGCGGCACGAATTGGCGGTAGGCACGGAGCAGCACTTCGGTGCGGGCAATGAACATGCCGGCGTTCCAGAAATAATTACCGGCTGCCAGAAATGCCTGCGCTGTGGGCAGATTGGGTTTCTCGGTAAAGCGGTCGACTTTGAACACCGCAGTGGAGCCCACTTCAAAGATATTTTTGCCCGAGGCGATGTAGCCGTAGCAGGTTGCCGGTGAGGTTGGGTGGATACCGATGGTGACAATCACGTCCTGTGCGGTGGCCACTTGTTCGGCGGCTTGCAGGATTTCACGAAAGGCTTTGGCTTTGGTAATGATATGGTCAGCGTGCAGCGAAGCAACGACGGCTTTGGGGTCGTGGTGGTGAACGAAGTGCGTGCCCAGGCCGATCACAGCAGCAGTTTCACGTCGTGCAGGTTCGACAATGAAATTGGGAGAAGGAATCTGTGGTAATTGTTTCCGGATGGCGTCGGCGTGGCTGGCCTCGGTAATCACGTAAATCTGGTCAAAAGGAACAATGTCGCGAATGCGATCAATCGTGACCTGGATCATGCTGCCTTGCCCGGTCAGATCCAGCAGATGCTTGGGGAAATGGCTGCGGCTTAGTGGCCAGAGGCGAGAGCCGGACCCGCCGGCAGGAATCAAGACAAACATGGCTATCCCTGTGTAATGGGTGAAAGAAAGGGCGTTATTGGGATGGAGGGACGGGAAATTTCCAGAAAAGGGCCTTGGAAATGGCGGGAGGAGCAAGAAAATAGTTATTGGAAGGTTGTGTCTTGAGGGTAATGGGATCGCTGCCGGCGGTGACAATGAGCTGCGTGGGTGGATAAATTGTGCGCAGGTAGGAATGATAGGTGTCAGTGCTGTTGGCTTTGGCCAGCCAGAACGGGTGAATCCAGAAATATCCCAATGTAAACCCGATGGCTAGCAGCACTAATTTTTGACTGAGGCCCAGTTGAATTTTAGCAAGAAAAGCAAAATGATCGGTGGCAACGTTTTCTGCCGCATCATTAAACCAGGAGGCCGGGGCGGAAGGAGCGGCCTGGGTTGGAACCGTGAAAGTCGGATTGCGTAGATTGAGCACGCCCGCCATGGTCGAGGTATAGGAGGCTTCGGGCATGGACTGGCGCTGGGGAGAAGAAGTGACTTTGGGCAAAGGTTTTGTTTTGATTTTGGGGGCAGGCGCGGGGCGCAGCGTGATGTTTTTGATCAGGACAATCAATGCCCCAAAGTACACCAGCGTTGGCCAGGCAGGAATCTGAAAGTGAAAGTTGTAAAAAAACAGCAAAGGGCAAATGGCGGTGAGTAAAATTTCAAAAATGACCGTTTGCAGGCAGGTGAGCGCAACGGCGCACAGAATCAAAGCGACGGCTGCTGTGTTGTAACTGTCGAGCCGCCATGACAGCGCCACAAACAGCCAGCTTTCGACCAGCAGGAGTTTGGCAAAAGGGTATTTATCCCAAAACGACATCAAAAACGCCAGTTGCTGAATAAAATGGTGGCAGCCTGTATTGTAAACAAAAAACAGACAAAAAAGTAGGGGCGATGCCTGCATCGCCCCTACGGGAAATTCGATGGGATGATGTCTTTTACTTGGCGCCGAGTACCACAACGACGTCCAGTTTTTGGCCGGTATAGAGCGTGGGGGTCATGGTGATCTGATACTGGGCAGTAAGTGCCGTCTGCACCAGTTCAGCTTTGGCAAGGTTTGCGGTACTGAAGTAAAGCATGGTCGACTTATAGGCGTAATTATTGGCGTTGTTGGAGGCAGTGGGATTGAACCCGGCCGTCTTCAGCAGATTGAAGGCTTTGGTGGTCGCACCTTTGATGCCATTGCCATTGAGCACCTGAACGGAGATGTCGGCCGGTTTGAGCGTCGGGATCGTTGGCGTTGGCGTAGGTGTTATGGCAGGGGCGGTAGCGGGCGGCGTGGTCGTTGGGATGGGATTCTGGATGAGTTTGAGTGCGTCCTGTTGCAGTTTTTGCAGGTCAATATCCGAAACCGTGGCCGAGACAGGCGCGGAGATGGGGGCTACGGGTGCGCTATTGGTCACAGATGGATTGTCGGCATTGGATTTGATCAAAAACCAGGCTGAGACGCCAATCAGGCCGGCACCCACCAGGATGAAAAGTACCGGCAGCACGGTGTGCAGAAGGGGATTGCCCGGTGGTGCCTTGGTAGTGGGTTCAGCGCGGACTTGTTTTTGTTTGCCGGCGCTGTAGATGACATGGACGTCGGGTTTTTTGAAGGTGGCAAAGTCGGCTTTGGCTTCTTCGGCGGGTTGTTCTGCAGGCTTGGGACCAAAGGAAAGCGAATTGGGCATTTGTTGCCGGCGGCGCAAAGCGTCAATTGACACAGGCGGTGTGACGGGTTTTTCGCGGACGGGCCGAAAATCCAGTGGTTTGCTGAACAGTCCCATGCCAGCGTCGGTGTTATCGGCACTGGCTTCTTCTTCCTCGGCTTCTGCTTCTTCCACCGGTGGGGTAAAGGTCGTCTGCGTGCGACGGATTTCGGCTACGGTAGGAACACTTTCGACCTTGGCCGAAATCTGTGCGGCCGCTTCGATCATGGCTTTGGCGCTCATGGCCGTCAGTCCTTTGATTTTTTGCACCAACTGTTCGGCGGTGGCCTGCGCGAGTTCAGCGCGGCTGGGGTAGAGTGCCATGATGTGTTCGGTGATTTTGGGCCCGATGCGGCGGAAGGAGCGTAACCAACCTGCGTAATCATTGGGATCAACCGGTGCAGCAGGCGGAGGCGAAAGCGTGTCCATTTCCATTTTGTTTTGTCTCAAGCAGTTTAAACGAAAGCGAAGAACAGGACTCAATTGACCGTAGTTTAAATCTTTTGGGCCTTAGTTTTCAAGCAGCTCTTCGATGCGGAGCAGTTGGTTGTATTTGGCGGTGCGTTCGCCACGGGCAGGAGCGCCGGTTTTGATCTGGCCAGCGCCGGTTCCGACCACGAGGTCGGCGATGGTGCTGTCTTCGGTTTCGCCGCTGCGGTGGCTGAAGACGTTGGTCCAGCCAACACTGTTGGTGAGCTTAATGGCGTCAAAAGTTTCGGTGATGGAGCCGATCTGGTTGACCTTCACGAGCAGCGAATTGCAGGCTTTGCGTTCGATGGCCAATTTCACACGTTCCGCATTGGTGACGAGCAAGTCGTCGCCCACGACCTGATGATCCGCGCCCACGGTGGCGGTGAATTCCTGCCAGCCAGTCCAGTCGTCTTCGGCGTGCATGTCTTCAAAGGAGAAGATTGGGTATTTCTGGCACCAGCCTTTAACGACTTCGGTCCACTCGGATGAGGTCAGGGATTTGCCTTCTTTTTTGAGTTCGTATTTGCCGTCTTTGTAAAATTCCGAAGCCGCGGCGTCAAAGCCGAGGACGATGTCGGTGCCCGCTTTGTAACCAGCTTTTTCGATGGCCATCAGCAGGATTTCGACAGGTTCGGTATTGGAGGACATTTCTTTGGGAGCGTAGCCACCTTCGTCGCCCACGGAAACGGTGTAACCTTTGGCGGACAAAATCTTTTTCAAATGATGATAAACCTCAGCGCCAGCCCGCAGACGGTCGGCGTATTTGGGAATGGCTTTGGAGGTGGGGATGATGAAAAATTCCTGCACGTCAGTCGCCCAGTTGGCGTGTTTGCCGCCATTCAGGACATTGAACATGACCTGGGGCAGGATGAAATTCGTGTTGCCAAAAAGTTCACCAACATGTTGGTAAAGTGGAATATTTTTGGCAGCAGCCGCGGCGTGCATGACCGCCATAGAAACGCCCAGGATGGCATTGGCGCCGAGTTTGGATTTGTTGGGTGTGCCGTCGAGCGCGATCATGGTGTGATCGAGGTCAGCCTGGTTGTTGGCGTCCATGCCGATGACTTTGGGCGCGATAATTTCTTTGACGTTGCTCACAGCTTTGAGTACGCCATTACCCAGGTAACGGGCTTTGTCACCATCGCGGAGTTCGAGCATTTCATGGGAACCAGTAGAGGCGCCAGAGGGAACAGCTGCACGGCCAAAACTGCCGTCATTGAGAGTGACATCGACTTCGACGGTGGGGTTACCGCGGGAGTCGAGAATTTCACGGGCTTTGAGGGATGAAATGGTGGCCATGGTTTTTCCTACAGATAATGAGTAAACGCTTGATCAAAGCGTGGTAATAGTAGCACAAATTGGGAAGCGGTGAGAAGGGAGAATGGCTTGGGCTGATAATAGAATTTAACTATTTAATGGGATGCTTAAAAATAACAGGGGAGATTGATATGTCTTTTTCTTCTTGTTTATGCCACAGAATCGTGAAATCAAACTGCCGATAGAATACACGTCATTCCAAAGCAATTATTCTGGACAAACAGACAAAGGAGTTAATTTCTCCAAGTGATAACTTTAAAATTAAGTTTGCCGATATTCAAAAAATGAGGTAGGCAACAATTTGCTTGTATATCGTCTGGTTTGAGTTTTTTTACATTTCACATTGGCAACAGGCAAAGAGACGCTGCCATTGTTATTTGCCAACAATATCTAGGCAGAAGAAATTTTAAAACTGACTAAACGTATCATTGGCTAGATGTTTTATTTACGATAATAGACGACGGTATTTTTAGTTCATGACCATTCCTGGTTGCAACTTCATTGATTGAGAAAATGAATTTTTTGTAGTTATCGTTGTTCTTGAGTCCTAAGATATGCAAGGGAATCATGAATTCCTTTTCGCGCCGGAGTTTGCCGGTAATACCGAGCAGTTTTACGATTAAGGTAGAGTCCATTTTGATTAAAGCAACCTGATGAAAACCGATGACCAAAATGGGCTGTGTTTTAGTCTTGGTATATGGAATGGCGATAAATTGAAAATTCAGCACCAGAGAAGTGATCGCACTCCAGGGAAGTAACTGGCTGGCAATGGGGTGCTGGTTGCGGAAATAAATGCCAGCATCGTCAATCCTGAGATAGTTTTTAGGATTAATAAAAATACGCCCAAAATTGAGGCACAGGTACAAGGCGAAGAGAGCAAAAAAAGGGAAGGCTATCCATACAACTGGATTAATATAAGTATTGTCATTTGAGCAGTTGTGCAGGCAGCTGTGATTCAGCCAACCAAACAAATCAAAGCGGGCGTGTGCAGTGATTTGGGATGAGATTAAATAAAATAAAAATAAATTTATGGCAATCACCATCAGGCAACTAAGCCAGTAGTAATTAACCAGCCTGTACCGACTTACTGTAAACGAATAGCCTGTATCTGTTTTAGTTGTTTTCACAAAGGCTTTCTGGTTGAATAAAATAATAATAATTATAAATGATTCTTATTTAAAAGTCATTTTGAGATGCGGGCGTTGCTTGACATTCCCATTGGCGCATGTCTATTTTAAGAAACGCAATTTACCTATTGAGGTTTGTCATGCCCAAGTCACTTGTCATTGTGGAATCTCCGGCCAAGGCGCGCACGATCGAAAAATTTCTGGGTAAGGATTATAGCGTTGTCGCATCCATGGGCCACATCCGTGATCTGCCCAAATCCAAACTGGGTGTGGACACCGAGCATGATTTCCAGCCCACCTATACGATCCCGCGCGACAAGGCCAAGACTGTCAAAGACCTCAAGGCTAAAGCCGATAAATGTACCGAGGTGATTCTTGCGACCGACGAGGACCGCGAGGGAGAAGCCATTGCCTGGCACGTGGCGCAGGCCGTGGGCGTTTCCCCAGCGGACACCAAACGGGTCGTTTTTCATGAAGTCACCAAGACCGCAATTTTGAAAGCATTGGCTTCGCCACGCCTGATCGACATGCCCAAAGTGGACGCGCAACAGGCTCGCCGCATTCTGGACCGGCTGGTGGGATATGAACTTAGTCCTTTCCTTTGGAAAAAAGTTATGCCCGGTCTTTCGGCTGGTCGCGTGCAATCGGTGGCTGTGCGTTTAGTCGTCGAGCGCGAAGCCGAACGTGACGCCTTTGTGGTCAAGGAATACTGGTCTGTCGACGGGCAGTTTGTCTGCTCTAATACCGTATCCAAAGGCAAGATTTTTGGCGCACAACTGCATACCCTGGACGGTGTCAAAGTTGAGATCATCACTGGCGACCAGGCCAACGACATCGAAACTGCTCTGCAAACTGCCATCTATCAGATTGCGTCCGTGGAACGCAAAGAACGCCAGCGTAACCCAACACCACCGTTTACGACTTCCACTCTGCAGCAGGAAGCCGCCCGCAAACTGGGCTTTTCGGCCAAGAAAACCATGTATTGTGCTCAACAACTTTATGAAGGCGTGGACGTGGGCTCGGGCCGTACCGGTTTGATCACCTATATGCGTACCGATTCACTCAACCTCGCTGCCGAAGCCGTGACCTCGATCCGCACTTTGATCGGCGAAAAGTACGGCAAAGACTACGTGCCGGTTGCGCCCAAGCTCTATCACACCAAAGCCAAAGGAGCGCAGGAAGCACACGAAGCCATTCGCCCGACCGACATCACGCGACTTCCCGAAAGTGTCAAAGATGCGCTCGAAAAAGATTTGTTCCGACTGTATGAATTGATCTGGAAACGTGCAATCGCCTGCCAGATGGCACCGGCTGTGCTGGACCAGACGTCGGCGGACATCGTCGGCGTTTTAACAAAGTCGCAGTGGAAACAGGCCATGTTCCGTGCCACGGGTAGCGTGGTCAAGTTCCCTGGCTTTTTGGCTGTCTACGAAGAAGGCAAAGACGACGAAACCGAGAAAAAAGAAGGTGAAGACAAACGTCTGCCACATCTGGAACAAGGCGAGTCGGTGGATCTGGACAAATTGACACCTGAGCAGCATTTTACCCAGCCACCACCACGGTTTACTGAAGCCACGCTGGTCAAGGCACTCGAGGAACACGGCATTGGCCGCCCTTCTACCTACGCCCCGACCTTGAGCACAATTCAGGATCGCGGTTATGTCAAACTGGAAAACAAGCGCTTTGCACCCGAAGACGTGGGCAAAGTGGTGACGACTCTACTGGTCGAGCATTTCCCCGATGTGGTGGACATTGATTTTACCGCCCGCATGGAACAGAACCTGGACGACATAGCCGAAGGCGGCCGCGAGTGGGTGCCGGTAATTCGTGAATTCTATGAACCGTTCCATCGTAATTTGACTGCCAAAACCGAAGAAGTCCAGAAACGTTCCGTGGTAGATGAGAAGACCGATGAAGTCTGCGAAAAATGCGGCAAACCTATGATCATTCGATTGGGACGCTTTGGTAAATTCCTGGCCTGCAGTGGTTATCCCGACTGCCGTAACACCAAGCCGATGGAAAGTGAGATCAAATCCAAAGACGCCACCACGGGCGAGGAATCCACTTCCGCGCAAAAAAGTGTGCGCGACGAACCTTGCGAAAAATGCGGTGGCAAAATGGTGCTCAAACGTGGCCGCTTTGGCCAGTTCTGGGGCTGCGAAAAATATCCTGAATGCAAAAATATCCAGAACCTTTTTGTCCCCAAACCCACCGGCGCCAAATGCCCGGATTGCGGCGCCGACATTGTCACCAAACGCACCAAACGTGGCAAGATTTTTTACGGCTGTGGTAGTTACCCGACTTGCAAATACGCGACCTGGACCCGGCCGGAAGCAGCGACCGGGACAGAAGAGACGAAAACAGAAGAAGTGAAAAAAGAGGGAAGTTGATAAAGTTACAAAGCAGTGAAAAATCCCCCTGCGCCCCCTTTGCAAGGGGGTAGGAGACTCTGTCATTGCGAGGAAGTCATCGACCGCGGCAATCTCTCATTGACAGCAATAAGGAATATAAGGAAATACCCCCTACCTACCCTCCCCCCGCTAAGGCAGGGGGAGGGATGGGATCTTTAGTCTTCTCCGCCCCTGTGTTTCACGGGGGAGGATACAGGCGGGGGTAATTTGTGGCCCTTTACATTTCTTCACCCCGCTTGAGACAATAGCGCTGTTTTGAACATAGGGAATGATTATTGAACAAACGACGACTTATCTACGTTGGACTTGGGCTTCTGGCCGGTATTGCTGCCATTCTGATTCTGGTTGCACCACTGGTGCTGGCTGGATTGGTGGCGGCAGTGATGGCGATTTGGGGTATTGTCCAAATCGTGAACAACCCGTTTGCCGGAGTGCTCGGCATTGCTTTTTTTTTGCCATTTGAACGTATTGGCGGGGTGGCGGTAGGTGGCTCGAATTTCCGCATCAGCCAGGTGATTGCCTTGCTCACCATGCTGAGCTGGCTGTGGCACAAAACGCGTCGCAGTAAATTGCAGTTTCACTTCAATCCAACCTTTTGGCCATTGTTCGTTTTTTTATTATTTGCACTGCTCTCGATTCTGAACGCTATCAATGTTATGCGCGGTATTAATGTTTGGATATTTACTGCTTTTACTTTGTTCACTTCACTGCTGGTGGCGGATTTGGTAGACACTAGACATCGACTTTGGCTTGTCGTCAAAGTGATGATCGGGGCGGCGTTTATTACCAGCCTGTTTGGACTGTTTCAGTTTGTGGGCGACGAAATTGGCTTGTCGCCCGCGCTTACGCTGATTCGCTGGGGCTGGTATAACAAAGCCGTGCTGGGCATGACCCGTGTGCAGGCGTTTTCCTTGGAACCTTTGTATCTGGCCAATTATCTGCTTTCGGCTATTCCGCTTGTGGCGGCCTTAATTGTAGTGCAGGCGCGCGGCAAGTGGAAGACAGCCAAACTTCGACTTCCTTTTCCTTTGTGGTTTTTGCTTGGTGTGTTGGTGACGACTGGGTTGGCCTTTATTTTGACTTTGTCGCGCGGCGGGTACATTGCATTGGCCGCAGCATTGTTGGTTGTATTGCTGCTCGCTTACCGTGATTTGTTCAGCAAACGGGTTGTCATGCTGGTCCTGGCGCTGGCATTATGCTTTGGGCTGGTGATGGCGATTTCGGGAAAAGTGTCCTCCAAACTCAGTGTGGATTATCTGGCGCAGCGCGCCACGACCTTGATCGCCTCCACCGGGGATTATGAACGGCTGGAACAGTATCGTACGGCGTATGATGCATTTAAAGTGTCGCCGCTGCTGGGGTTTGGTCCGGGCAATTATGGCGCGTACATTAGTGGCGTTTACCGAGGAGCTCCAACCGGTGGTTGGAATATTGTGAACGATGAATATCTGGAGCTGCTGGACGAAGTGGGACTGATCGGCACGCTCGCCCTGCTCCTGGCCGTGCTCGTCTGGTTTGTGCAGGCGCTGGCGGCGTTCGGTCGCAGCGTATTGCTTGAGGATCGTATTTTGCTTATGGGGCTGATTGCCACCATGGTGGGTTTTTGGGTACAGTATGTAACGTTTTCCACGCTTTATATTATGCATATCTGGTTTGTGTTTGGCTTGGGCATAGCCTCTTCCCGGCTTGCTCCCCGGCCCAATTCATCTGCTATTACCGAGGGATAACATGGAAGACTTGTTTGCAAGCTGGCGCAAATTTATGGTCGCACTCCTGTTTACGTTGATCACAGTTGGCGCCACCTGGTATTTCAAACAGTACTGGGCGCTACTTGTGGGTGTGGCAGCGGGATCGCTGCGGGTGGTCTTGTTCTGGGTTTCTGAACAGGGCGAACCCTTTATTGAACTGGCCATTGAGAAGCCCAGCCATGAACGCCCCAAAGCGATCCAGCTCGAGTTGGTGGAACAGTTTGAAACGTATCAGCGGCAAACCAGATTAGATAGTATTTTTCATTTTCCCAAACGGTTTGCGATATTGCTGATCATCACGTTGGTGATTTTTTACTTTGACCGGAGCATGATTTTTTATTGTTTTTTTATGGGCATTGTCTGTACCTGGATGTGGTTTCAGTGGTGGCTTAGCTGGCGGGTGGGAGTTAAGAAACAAGCACTAAATACTAATAATTGACATCCAAACGGGGTCCTAAAGAAAGACGGAGAAATATCTTCTCCTTCCCCGATGGGGGAGGATTTAGGAAAGGGAATTCCCCTCTCTCTGGCTCTCTCCCCTAGGGCGAGAGGAAGGAAAGAAGTGAAAAGGAAAGATTTTTGTCAGTGTTTGGTGATTTGATATTAGAATTTAGGATTTAATTCATGCCCAAACTTGTCTACGTCACCTCCAATGATCACAAACTGGCCGAAATGCAGGCGATTGTCGGGCACGAGATAGAACGGGTGGATTTGGACATTCCGGAAATTCAATCCATGGATGTACGTGCGGTAGTCAAGGCCAAAGCCGAAACTGCTTTCCAATTTGTGCAGGCACCCGTGGTGGTGGAAGATGTGTCATTTGAGGTGCGTGCCTGGAACGGTTTTCCCGGGCCACTGATCAAATGGGTCAACCAAACCATTACGCCTGCCGGCATAGCGCAACTCATGCGTCAGACCAAAGATCGATATGTAGAAGCGATTGCCTTGCTTGACCTCTATGATGGCCACGAACATCTTCTTTTTGAGGGACGGCTTGCGGGCACGATTGCCGATGAAGCGCGTGGAGAAAGTGGTTTTGGTTTTGACGTGGTGTTTGTGCCGATGGGTGAGACGCGGACGTTCGGGGAGATGACAACCGAGGAAAAAAACAAGATTTCACATCGGGCCTTGGCATTGCGAAAATTAAAGGATTGGGTGAATAAAGAGTAGGGGCGTAATGCTTACGCCCATCTTTGACGAGATTAACCATGATCAACGAACAATTAAAACATCGTCGTTCGATCCGTATTACCGGATTTGATTATTCCCAGGGCGGCGCGTATTTCGTGACGATTTGTACCAAATGCAGGAAACAACTATTTGGGAAAAAGCTCGGCGACAAGATAGATTTGACGCCCTGGGGCAAGATTGTTGAACAAGAATGGTTGAAAACGGAGAAATTGAGACAAAATGTGGCAATGGATATTTATCAAATTATGCGAAACCATTTTCATGGAATTGTGGTGTTGACCGACGGCGGTGGTGAGGGCGTATTGCAATACGCCCCTACGGGTCATGGGTTGCAATCGCCATCGCAAAACCTGGGAGCAATTGTTCGTGGATTCAAGTCTGCCGTAACCAACCAAATCCGCCGTCTTGCCAATGATGCCACTTTGGATGTCTGGCAACGCAACTACTTTGAACATGTCATTCGCGATGACCGAGATCTGGAACAGATCCAAGAATATATTGCCAATAATCCATTGGCTTGGGAGAATGATGAGTATTTCATTTAATATGAGGTTTTGCTGATGGCCACTCGCGACGACATTCTGCGTTTTTGTAACGACTACCTCCATATCGATTCCTTCCAGGATTTTTGTCCTAAGGGGTTGCAGGTCATCGGCAAGGACGAGGTCAAGAAAATCGTGACTGGCGTGAGTGCTTCACTGGAACTCTTTGAAAAGGCTGCCAAAGCCAAAGCAGACATGATTCTGGTCCACCATGGCGAATTCTGGCAGGACGGCAGCCAGATAATTGGACGCATGCGCAAGGATCGGCTCAAAGTGCTATTTAAGCACGACATAACTCTGGCAGGGTATCATTTGCCGCTGGATGCACACCGTGAGATTGGGAACAATGCGCTTCTGGTCAAGTTGACTGGGCTCAAATTGTCACCGCAACCATTTGCCGTGTATGAAGGTAATTCGGTTGGTGCCATTGGAGAGCATCGGGGACTTGCGATAGAACAGCTGGCGGAGCGGCTGACGGATAAACTCGAAACCGAAGCGCTGGTATTGCCGTTTGGGCCAGCCAAGGTCAAACGCGTGGGGTTTGTCTCGGGTGGCGGGGCGGGTCATTTGAGGGATGCGGTGAAATTGAAATTGGATGCTTTTGTCACAGGCGAGTCCAAGGAATCCAATTTTCATCTAGCCAAGGAAGCAGGTATCCATGTGATCTATGCCGGGCATTACAATACCGAGACATTGGGGATCAAGGCACTGGGAGAGTTGGTGGTGAGGGAGTTTGGGGTTGGGGTTGAGTTTATTGATGTGCCGTGTCCGTTGTAAAATGATTTTGTGGCTTGATAGCAACGAATCCCGCCGGCAAATAAGGCGGGATTTGTGTTTTTGTGGTACAATTAAATGATTAGTTTATTTATTGAGGAATTATCAATGGGTAATGCACAGGGTTTTGGAGATGTTCTAAAAGAGATGCCGTTAGATGTTCCAGCAGGAACTGACCCGTGGAAAAGCTATAGCGAAGTACGTAGACCTGTCATCTCCGGCGAACAAGAACAGGCAGAGTTTGCTGCGCATTTGACAGTTTTTACCCGCAGTCAAATAGAACAGTATGAGGATGCAGCAGATGCTGGGCAAACGTTGGGTTCACAATTAGCAGATGAGGGAACATTTAAACATGGCACAAGTCAATCAGAAACAGGATTGACTTCTGTGTTAACCCCAGAGCATTGGGCTGACGGATCTGAATTTGACACTAAACCACGCCAGACAGCTGAAGTAGCTGAAGGAGTTCTACAAAGGTTGCAACTGGAATATACGAAATTTCCTGAAGGAACTAAATTTCTAATCAATTTTCAAAATGGCGGTGGGGCTATGTGGGAAGTACAGGGAGCCAACGGTCCAGAATATCATCCGGCTGATGTTAGTGCGGCTGAATTGAAGGCTTATGCGCTTCATTTTAAATCTCCAATGGATTGGGTGGATTAATATACAAAGAATAAATGCAAAATGAATAAATCCCATCTCAATCTGAGATGGGATTTTGCATTTTTAGAACCTTTGTCTTATACTTTTTGCCACAGCGATCCGGAAACAGTGCAAGCCGGCAAATCCCCAACAACCACCTTCGGTCGTGCGGACGCCACCGCCTTATCAACATCAAGTAGAAATTGAGTGGAACCACGGAACTTTAGTCCCGTCTCATCGTTTGGATGAGGCGGGATTTTTTATTTTCGTCCGCGTTTACCTTTTGTCAGGAGTAAGATATGAACGATGCTGAACTGCAGTTTTTGCAAACGTTAGGAATTGACCTCAAGGGAAAAAAGTTGGATGAAGAAACACGTAATAAAATGTGGCAAATCATTGAAGATCATCCGTTGTTTCAACGGAAGGGAATCAAGGACGTTGAAGCTGAACACAATCGGACATTTGAATAACAGGGAGGAAAAATGAGTAAATCAGAATTACACTTCAATCCTGACTATCCCACTAACCAAGGAGAAACCATGGAAAAAGTCGATTTAGCCGCCATGCGGCATAGCACAGAACATGTGCTGCATCAGGCACTCAACCGGATTTATGGCGCCGATCGGATTAAAGCGGCTATGGGGCCAGCCACGGAAGAAGGGTTTTATCATGACAGCGATCATGTCGATCCGAGCCTCAAGATTGCACCTGAGGATTTCCCGGCAATTGAAGCCGAAATGAAGAAAATCGTTGAGGCCAACATGCCAATCCGCCGCGAAGAAGTGACCTTTGACCAGGGGCGGGCCATGTTCAAAGACAACCCTTACAAATTGGAATGGTTAGATATTTTTGAACAGCGCGGAGACAAGACGATCACGGTTTATTGGACAGGCGAAGAGTTTGTCGATCTGTGTCGAGGCCCGCACGTGGAAGCGACCGGCCAGATCGGACCGTTCAAGCTTCTTTCCGTGGCTGGCGCCTACTGGCATGGCGACGAGAAAAACAAGATGCTATCCCGCATCTACGGCACCGCATTTCATACCAAGCAGGAACTTGAGGATTACCTCTTCCGCCAGGAAGAAGCCAAACGTCGTGATCATCGCAAACTGGGTCAGGATTTGGACTTGTTCGTCTTTGCCGACTTGATCGGCAAGGGATTGCCGATGCTCACACCCAAAGGCACGGTCATCCGCCGCGAACTGGAGAAACTGGTGCTGGAAAAAGAAAATGCCTGGGGTTATCAACACGTGATCACGCCGCCGATTGCCAAGACTGAACTTTATAAAACGTCCGGCCACTATCCGTATTACAAAGACACTATGTACCCGGTGATGCAGGTGGATGACGATGAACTGATTTTGCGGCCCATGACCTGCCCGCACCACTTTATGCTGTATAAATCCAAACCACGCAGCTATCGCGAGTTGCCGCTTCGAATCGCCGAACTCAGCCCGCAGTTTCGGTACGAAAAAAGCGGAGAGCTCACCGGTTTGATGCGTGTCCGCATGTTTTGTCTTGCCGATGCTCACATCATTTGTCAAAAAGAGCAGGCCAAAGAAGAAGTGAAACGGGTGCTGACGCTCATTGACGAGATCAATGCGGTCTTTGGCCTCAAACGTGGCGAGGATTACCGTTATCGTTTGTCGTTGGGAGATCGCAGCAATACCGAGAAATATTACAAGGATGACGCGGCCTGGGATCATGCCGAGAATGTTTTGCGTGAAGTTTTGATCGAAGAAAAGGCGCCCTACTTTGAAGCGGCTGGAGAAGCTGCGTTCTATGGTCCCAAAATTGATATCCAGATGAAAAAGATCAGTGGTCAAGAAGAGACGGCGTTTACAGTGCAATACGACTTTGTCATGCCCAAGCGGTTCGAAATGCGGTTTGTGGCACCGGATGGCTCGGAACAGGAGCCGGTCGTCGTCCATCGTTCTTCGATTGGCGCTTTTGAACGTACCATGGCTTTCCTGATTGAATATTATGCCGGTGCATTCCCGGTCTGGCTCGCGCCGGTGCAGGCCATGATTGTGCCGATTTCAGACCGTCATCTTGAGTATGCCAATACTGTCAAGGCGCAGCTGGTTGCGGCCGGAATTCGCACAGAGATCGATGCTAGCGGCGAACGTATGAACCAGAAGATCCGCGCCGCGCAACTGCAGAAAATTCCTTATATGCTGGTGGTGGGAGACAAGGAAATTGAAGCCAACGCTGTGGCACTTCGTTTGCGGACAGAAGAAAACAAAGGTGCTGTACCCGTTGCAGACTTTGTCGCCAAGGTTGCGGAACTCGTCAAAACGAGAAGTCTAGAAATCTGGGGATAAACTTGACTGCCCAAAAAAAATATTTCATCCAGTCCTATGGCTGTCAAATGAACACGGCCGAAGCCGAAGAAATGGCTGGTTTGTGTGAGGCGTTAGGACTGGTCGCGGCCCAAACCTGGCGGGATGCCGAGGTTGTCATTCTAAACTCCTGTTCGGTGCGCCAGATTGCCGAAGACAAAGTCTACGGCTGGGGCAAGAAGTGGGAGAAGCAAGGCAAACGGATTTTTGGTAGCGGCAATTTGCCCGGTGGTGAGGCAGTGCAGCAAGACGGATTGCCACTTGTCATTCTGACCGGCTGCATGGTCGGGTCGGCGCGCGGCAAACGTAAGCGCATCAATGAAACAGAACTGGCGCGCCGGGCGAATTTTGTTGATTATTTTGTGGACCAGGGAAGCTACGGCGAGCAACTACCGACGATTTTGATGAAGGAAGGGATGACGTCGGGGGTGGTGGGAGGGGAAAGGGCGGGCCACGGCACGCCCCTACGGGCCAGACGGAAAGAAGGATCACATGCGTATATCAAAATTTCTGAAGGTTGCGACAATTTTTGTACCTATTGTGTGGTACCACATGCGCGTGGCGAGGAACGCAGCAAAGATCGCCAGATGATTTTGGACGAAGTGAAGGCACTTGTGGGGCAGGGCTATGAGCACATCACGCTGCTTGGTCAAAATGTGAATTCATGGGGCATTGCATCACCAGAGGAAAAAAAGGCAATCCGGATTAATTCCAATCAGCCGCTTCCGTTTGCGAGTTTGCTGCGTGAGATCCATGCGTTGGAAGGCTTGAGCAAACTTTCCTTTGTTAGTTCCAATCCGTTTGATTTCACGCAGGACATGATTGAGGTGCTCAAACTGCCCAAAATCGACCGGTTTCTACATATGGCCGTGCAGTCGGGTAGTAACGCTGTCTTGAAGCGCATGAACCGACGGCACACGGCCGAGGAATTTACCGACCTTGCCTCAAGGATTCGTCAGACTGTCCCCGATATTGAGCTGGGCACGGATTTGATTGTCGGATTTTGTGGTGAAACTGATGAGGATTTCGAGGCAACGCTTGCGCTGGTAAGAACGGTTCGTTTTAATGTGGCTTACCTGGCCATGTATTCTCCTCGGCCGGGAACTTTTGCTGCCACGCATTGGGTGGATGACGTGCCCAAAATCGTGAAAAAGCAACGTTATGAGCGACTGCTCACTGCGGTGGAAGCGGCAGATCCGGGGAGAGGAAAGGGAAATTCATGAATTTCCCCTACGCTTACACCAGCTTGGATTGCTTGACAGGCCGCTCCCTCGCCGCCATAATGAACCCGTTATCGTCGATCTAGGGGAGTTGTTCTGGAGTGTCTGGAACCCAGTCGCAGTTAAAAAATGATTTGATTCCTTTGAAACCCATCAACCTTGAAACAAAAGCATTTAAACGCCTTTATGCGCTGCCTGGAGAACGGGGGATAGCCCGTTCGGTTGTTCTATTCACCCAGAATTATTCCCTTTTATTCATATATAAAGGGATAGCATGGACATGCTAATTGTTGCCCTCATCGCCGTGGTGCTGGGGGGGGCAATCGGAGTCGGGTTTGGTTTTCTGCTGCTGCCAATGCTCAACAAGCAAAAGCTCGAACAGGAAAAAGCCAAAGCGCAGCAGGAACTCTCTGAGTCGTTGCAGAAACAAAAAGAGTTAGTCCTGGAAGCCAAGACCGAAGCTTTGAAGATCAAGGAAAATGCCGATAGCCACGCCGAAAAAATGCGGGCTGAAATTTTAAGCGAGCAAAAGCGGTTGTCTCAGCGCGAAGAAGCACTCGATAAACGTTATGAAACGGTTGAAAGCAAAATCCAGCAACTGGATTTACAAGGCCAGGCAATTGTCAAACAGCGGGAACAAGTAGAAGGACGTGTCAAAGAAATTAACCAGAAACTCGAGCAAGTTGCTGAAATGACTGCGGAGCAGGCCAAAGAAGAGTTGCTCTCCCGCGTTGAATCCGATATCAAGGAAGACGCCCTGCGCCTCATCCGAGAGGTCGAAACCGCAACCAAAGAAGAAGCCGACCGCAAGGCGCGCGAAATCATCACCATTGCGATTCAGCGCATGGCGACTGAGCATACCTCCGAAGTCACCACGACTTCCGTACCGCTACCCACCGACGAAATGAAGGGGCGGATTATCGGTCGTGAAGGCCGCAATATCCGTGCCCTGGAAAAAGCGCTGGGTGTGGATTTCATTATTGATGACACCCCTGAGACGATCGTCATCTCAAGCTTTGATCCGATCCGTCGTGAGGTGGCCCGTGTCACCCTGAGCAAGTTGATTCAGGATGGTCGTATTCATCCGGCCCGCATCGAAGAGATGGTGGAGAAGTCGACCAAGGAAGTCGAAAAAGTGATTATGGAAGAAGGGCAGAAAGCTGCCGTTGAAGCCAAGGTCCCTGGCCTGCGGGCGGACGTTACGCGGCTCCTGGGTAGCCTGAAATTCCGTTACAGTTTTGGTCAAAGTGTTCTGAGCAACTGTATCGAAGCGTCCCACCTCGCGGCCTTGATGGCCTCCGAAGTTGGCGCTGATGTGGCACTCTGCCGCAAAGCCGCATTGCTGCATGATATTGGCAAAGCCATTGACCACAAAGTTGAAGGCGGACATGCCACGATTGGCGCGGACTTGCTGCAGAAGCTCGGTTTCAGTGACCGCGTTGTCTATGCTGTGCGTGCCCACCACGAAGATGTACCACCCAAATCCCCCGAAGACTTTATTGTCATGTCGGCCGACGCCATCTCCGGTGCCCGTCCGGGCGCACGTCACGGGACGATTGAGAATTACATCGAACGCCTCACCAAGCTTGAGGAAATCGCCAACAACGTCCAGGGCGTGCAGAAGTCCTTTGCTATTCAGGCAGGTCGTGAAATCCGCATCATGGTCAACCCCGAAGAAGTCGATGATCTCAAGTCCAAAATGATTGCGATTGAAGTTGCCAAGAAAATCGAGGAAGGTCTGGAGTATCCTGGCCAGATCAAAGTCAATGTGATCCGTGAGACGCGCGCAGTGGAATTTGCTAAGTAAGAAATTACCCCCACCCTGCCCTCCCCCGTTAAGACAGTGGAGGGAATTTCAATGAAAAACGTCAGACCCCTTGGGGCACTTGCATTAAGTCATCGTTTAGGCTATATTACCCAAGGGTTTAAACCAGCAAATTGATTTTTCCGTTTATTTATCCAAATAGGAGGATTCCCGTGAACAAGACAGAACTCATCGACTACATCGCCAGCAAGGCCAATATCACGAAGAAGGCCGCCAGCGACGCTTTGGCAGCTTTGATCGAAGGCGTGACCAAGACCTTGAAAAAAGGTGGCAAAGTGCAAGTTACAGGTTTTGGTACCTTTGTGGTTCGTCATCGCAGCGCCCGCACTGGTCGCAATCCCCGCACCGGCGAGAACATCCCGATCGCAGCCTCCAAAGCCCCAGCCTTCGTTTCCGGCAAAGGCCTCAAGGATTCCGTCAAGTAGTTCTCCTTCCCTCTGATATCACAAAAGAGACAACCCCTCGGGGCTGTCTCTTTTTTTATGCTACAATGCGTTTGAATTGGGATGCCTAAATCAACGAGGATCATCATGGAAAATCTCTATGTGAGTTCCTTTGCTTCCCCGCTCGGTAAATTGTACCTCGCTGCAACCCCCAAAGGGGTATGCAGGATAGAATTTGGAAGTCGCGCCCATTTTAAACAATGGCTCAAAAAACATGTGGACGCGGTGGATGCCATTGAACGGGATTATGTACTGCTCAAAAAAATGAAGGCGCAGCTGCGGCGTTATTTCAAAGGCAGACTTGTTCAGTTTGACGTGCCATTGGATCCACGTGGTACACCTTATCAACAAAAAATCTGGACGGCGATTGCCCAAATTGCCTACGGTCAGGTCAAGAGTTATGCCGAGCTGGGTCGTTCCATTGGACAAACGCAAGGTTTTCAAGCTGTTGGTCAGGCCTGTGGTGCCAATCCGCTCCCGATCGTTGTTCCCTGTCATCGGGTACTGGCAGAAGGCCACCGCATGGGCGGGTACGGTGGTGGCATAGACAAAAAAAGTAAATTACTGCAATTAGAAAAAGTCGTCTTACTCTAGAAATGGGGCAACATGGATACGTTGCTTTTCGGGACTGGTGGCACGCCGCTAAGTGCGGCTGGACGCAGCAGTTTTGAGGGCGTCGAACGCATTGCCGAGCTTGGACTCGGGGCCATGGAAATTGAGTTTGTGCATGGGGCACGCATGAAAGCTGAAGAAGCCCAGCGCGTAGGTTCTATGGCCAAAGCCAAGGAGATTCTACTGTCGGCGCACGGACCTTACTATGTAAATTTGGCCTCGTTGGAACCTCCCAAGATTGAGGCGTCACATCATTATTTACTCAACACCGCTCGTGCCTGTCACCATCTGGGCGCAAAATGGTTCACATTCCATTCGGCCTTTTATCAGAAACAAGACAAAGAAGTCGTTTACGGCCTGGTAAAAACCGCACTGCTTAAACTCAAACAGTCTATGCATGACGAAGGCATCGACGATGTCATGATCCGGCCTGAGCTCACGGGCAAAGCCACACAATTTGGCGACCTGGACGAGCTGATTCGTTTGAGCCAGGAAGTGGTGGGTGTGTTGCCGTGCATTGATTTTGCTCACGCCCATGCGCGTACGGGTGGAAAGAACAATACAGCCGAAGAATTTGGCGCGATCATGACAGCGTTAGAAAAAGGCCTGGGCCGTGCGATGCTTGACCATATGTATATTCACATGTCCGGCATTGCTTACAGCGACAAGGGTGAGCAGCATCACCTCGTGCTGGAGGAGTCAGACCTCAAGTGGCGGGAGATCCTGGACGTGTTACGTGAATTTGACGTCAAAGGTGAAGTAGTGTGCGAAAGCCCGAATCTGGAAGAAGATGCATTGTTGATGCAAAAGTACTATAAAGTTCTGGAATAGTGTACTGGGCGAAACTATCAATTAGGGTCAACAGGCTGGGCCCGTCGTAAGGATCTGTCATCCCCAACCCCTTGAGCGCCTACCTCTTCCTTTGTTGGCTGCACCATTTTTTTCCACGCAGCCAGGGCATTATTATGTTGTGTGATTTCTTCGTGGTTGAAATCAGAAAGAGATCTCTCTAAAGGGGGGAATTCGGCGCATTTGTTTGATAATCTTTTGTTATACCACCTGCATTAGCTCCAGGTATTTGAACGATTCTTGCAGTTTGCGTTATTGTTTCGACGCTAAATGTTCCGAGCTGATAATCGAAAGTCGAGGTGGTGAAAGTTTGTGCGAAAACAACGTGGATACCGGATTTCGTCGATTCTTTTGTGAGGTCAGTTTTGACAAGTTTGCGAAGAGTTTTGTTTGCGAAGTAGGCATCAATGACAGTAACGCTGCCATCGGTATTTTCCACTTGTGTTTGTAAAAGTAATTCACCCTGATCGTCGGTATGGAAAATTTCTTGGTTGACAGCATTGAACCAACGCCAATCTGGATTGAAGGGTAATTCTGCCAAATCGGGTAATATAAACCCAAGAGTCGAAAGTTTATCCAGAGAGCCTGATGTGTTTTCACGTAAATCCATACTGGAAGCTCATTAAAAAAAGGCAGGATAGTAATTATACCTGCAAAGTATCTTTTTTGCCACAGATGCAAAACAGCGCCCTAATGGGCGCTGTTTATGGGAAAAATTGTTGATCTGAGTCTTATTCTCTTTTGCCCAGGCGATGGTCAAGCATCAGCAGTGCGCCGCCGTGGCCGCCAGAGAGTTTGAGTTGGTCGATGATGGTTTGCATGTTTTGTTCTTCTTCGACCTGTTCGTCGACAAACCATTTGAGGAACGATTGAGTGGGATAGTCCTTTTCGGCGATGGCGAGATCCATGAGCAGGTTGATGCGGCTGGTGATGAACTGTTCATGCTTGAGTGCAGCGTCGAAGATTTCCGGCACTGAGGTGAATTCAGCTTTGGGAGCTTCAATGGTCTGGTAGGTGACGCCTTCGCCACGGTCAAACAGGAATTCAACAAATTTGCTGGCGTGGTTCAGCTCTTCTTTGCCTTGCAGGCGGAAGAAATGGGCAAAACCGCTCAGGCTTTGGGTTTGGAAATAGGATTCCATGGCGGCATAGGCGAACGCCGAAGCGGTTTCATGCTTGATCTGGTTGTTGAGCTCAGCTTTGAGTTTGGGGGTTAACATAACGTTCCTTTGATATTGATTAACATGTTGACTATACTAATATAGCGCGCGTATGAATATTTGTCTAGTGCTCTTTGTTGATGCAAGCGACATGCCAGTGCTTTGCATGGAGTAGAGGCATGGTAACTATTTTTGACAGGTTGGGCAATAAAAAGATGACCGGCCAGCCTGGCGGATGATTTTAATAATGTGGCCCTCAGGGCATGTGTTTTTGTGATAAACGCGCAGGAATTGTTGAAAATTGCCGGACTGGTCGCGGATCGTGCGGTAGTCAGAAAAAGTGGTGCCCTGGTGAGCAATTGCTGCCGCGAGTAGGTCCACAATAGCCTGATAAAGACGTTTTGCTTCGGGGAGGGTCAGGCTTGCTGCCGTCCTCTGGGGCCGGATACGGGCGCGGTAGAGTGCTTCACAAACATAGATATTGCCGAGCCCAGCCACGACGCTCTGGTTGAGTATCAGGTTCTTAATCGGTGCCGTGCGGCGCCTGGTTAGTGCCAACAGATAAGCGGGATTGAAAGCACTCTCTAGTGGTTCCGGGCCCATGACTTGCAATGCGTGTGGTTGCTGGTCGTGAGGGTAGATTTCTATTTTGCCAAAGGTACGCGGGTCAACAAAGTGCAGGCAGGTGTTGTCCTGAAACTGGATCAGTGCCTGGGTGTGTTTGGCCAACGGAGCGTTTTTATTTTTCATGAGCAGCCGTCCTGTCATGCGTAAGTGAATGACGACGGTTATTTGTGTTGAAGTGGTGATCAGGATGTACTTGCCACGACGTGTGACCGTTTTGATGATTCCCAGGTGCTGGGCGGACGTATTGGACGGCAGGTGTTGGAGCACCGTGCCCGAACGCAGCTCGCGCCAAGACAGAATGGTTTTGCCGACAATCTGTTGCAGGCCAGTTACCACGGTTTGGACTTCGGGAAGTTCCGGCATGTCAGGCCTTTTGCAGGTTACGATCGCTGATAAAGTAGTGGGCGAGGGTGTTGACGACTTTGCCTTCCTGGACTTTGATCAGTTGCGGGGTTTCGTGTTCGACATGATACTTGTGGGCAACCCAGTCGGAAATGGCTGGGCTCTCCAGGCAGTTAATCCAATAGATGGGCAGGTCAGTTTCAAATTTGCGCAGTGTTCTGGCGACCGAAGCTGAAATCGGACAGCGTGTGGAATGTTTGTAAATGTAGCAGTCGGCAGGAAGTTCCTGGGAAGCGGTGAGGTCGATGATTTGGGCCATGGTACAAACAGTTGGTAATAAGTAATGTCGGGTCGATCAGGCGGTGAGTGCTTGTCTTTTTTTCTGCAGATCAATGTATTGTTTGTATTTGCCACCGATTTGGATGAGCTGGTCGTGGGTGCCGCGCTCGATGATTTTACCACAGATTGTGTCGCAAGCAGTCCGGGGAAGTCAGTCCTTGTTCAGATTGCGTTCACTGATGAAGTAATGCGTCAGTGTTTTGACGACTTTACCATCAACGACCTTAATCAGTTGAGGCCAGTCGTGTTCAACTTGATACTCGGTGGCAATCCATGTGGAGATTTCGCGGTTTTGTTTGACATTAATCCAGTAGATAGGTAAATCGGTATTCAGGCTGCGAACGATACGGGCGGCATTGGATGAAATCACACAGTCTGTTCCATGTTTGAAAATGAAGCAATTGGCGGGAAGTTTCTGTTGTGTCTCGAGGTCAATGATTTGTGGCATGGCTCATTTCCGATTAATAATTAGTTGGCAGACGGAAAAGCTTCTCGTTTTTTTTGCAGGTCAATGTATTGTTTGTACTTTCCACCAAGAGCAAGAAGTTTGTCATGCGTCCCGCGTTCGGTGATTTTGCCATTTTGGAGAAAAAGGATTTCATCGCTGTTCATAATGGTCGAAAGTCGATGAGCAATGGTGATCGTCGTACGATTACGGGAGAGTTCGTTCAAGGCCTGCTGGACGATTACCTCTGATTCGCTGTCGAGGGAGGAGGTGGCTTCGTCCAGGATCAGGATATGGGGATTTTTGAGCAAGGTGCGGGCAATCGAGACACGTTGTTTCTCACCACCCGAGAGTTTTATTCCCCGGTCACCAACGATCGTATCATAACCTTCGGGAAGTGAAACGATAAAATCATGGCAATAGGCTCGTTGGGCAGCAGAGATAACTTCTGCTTTGGTGGCATCCAGTTTGCCATAACGGATATTATTGAAAATGGAATCATTAAAAAGAATGCTGTCTTGGAGCACCAAACCAATGGCATCCCTTAAAGATTCCAGATCCCAATTCCGGATGTCCTCATTACCGACAAGTATTTTTCCCCCTGTAACATCATAAAAGCGCAGAATCATTTTGGTAATAGTTGATTTTCCGGCTCCGGATGGCCCGACGATTGCAACTTTTTTTCCGGGTGCCACTGCAAAACTGATGTCGTCGATGATTTTGTGAGACTGCAGCGGGTAGGAGAAGGAAACATGCTCCATGCTAACGGCAGGAAGCATGGATGGGGTTGGATGAAAAGGTGTTGCCGGAGAATTGATCATGACAGGCACAGCGAGCAAGTCGTTAACACGACCGAGGGAACTCAATCCCTCTTTGACCGTGCCGATCAGTTCGGAGACATCCAGCATGGGACCAAAAATGTAAAACGACCAGGTGGAAAGGAGGATGATCTGACCGATCGTCATTTGTCCCATATAAACAAAGTAAGCACTGGTAGCAATGACCGTGAGCCTGGCCAGGTTGATGAACGTTCCCTGCACAAAACCAAATCTCTGCCAGACCCGATTTTTGTCACGCACTGCTTCGGTGGAGAGTTGGTGGTTGTACTGCAGGTTTTGGACTTCCTTGCTTTGGCGATTAAAGGAATGAACGACCATGATGGCATCCAAGGCCTGTTGCACCGAACCGTGCGCTTTTTCCAGTTTGATATTGTTCTGGTCCTGGATCGTGCCGATATTCTGCGAAAAATACCGGGAAATGATGAGAAAAATAGGGATAAAGCAAAGCATCATCAACGCGATTTGCCAACGGATGACAAAAAACAGGATGGTGACTATAATGAAGGAAACCGATTGGATGATCAGATTGTCAAAAATGGCAATGATCGTTGACTCGGCGTCATCCTTGGCTTTTGAGAGTTTGCGCAGTACTTCCCCGGTTTTTCGCACTTCATGGTAATCCAAGGACAGATTGATGGCATGTTTATAGCCTTGCTCAAAGACTTCGATGCCGATTTGGTTGGCCAGCAGTTTGGCAAAATAGCGTTGGCTGAGCTTGGCTAACCTGGCAATAAAGGCAATGCTGACCCAGAGGATCATAATGATGATGACGCCTCGAAAGAAAGTCGCTGATGAGATTGAGGCAATTCTGGTCAGGTAATTATCAATCAAGACTTTGTATAAAAAAGCTTCACTCAGCGAAAAGACCTGGAAAACCATGGCCAAAAAAGAGATGAACACTAGACGGCGTTTTTTGTTGGACAGGAAAGAGAGAAAGAATTGCAGTGAAGTCATCGTATTTACTCATACCAAGTGATTAAGGTAAGGACATTATACACATGCTATGCAATCCGCGCACGCCTTTTAGGCATTTAGTGATCATTCCACTTTATAATGAAGAAAAAACGGTCGTTAGAGTTTTGAATCAAATTCGAAAGTTTTATCACAACGACATCCTGATCGTTGACGATGGATCCACTGATCGATCCATTCCACTCATCTGGAAAAACCACCGGCGACGGGTGGAAGTCATTCACCATTCCAGCAATCAGGGGTATGGAAAATCACTGCTGGATGCTTTTACTTATGCTATTTCCAATGATTATGATGATGTGGTGACCATGGACTGCGATGCTCAACACGAACCAGCCTATCTGCCACAGTTTTTTGCAGCGCTAAAAAATGTAGATATTGTGTCGGGAAGTCGTTATCTTCCCAATAGCCGAGTGATTGGAAAGCCGCCACAGGATCGACCAGCCATCAATTTGACAGTATCAGAATGGATCAATCGGTTAACCCAATTTGACATTACGGATGCTTTTTGTGGATTCAAGGCTTACCAGGTTTCCGCCCTGAATAAGTTCTCGCTGACTGAAATGGGTTATGCCTTTCCTTTGCAACTTTGGATTCAGGCTTATTTTTTGGGCATGAAAGTCAAAGAAATTGCCGTTGATCGGATTTATTTTCATGTGCGACGGTCTTTTGGGGCAGAATTGGATGACCCCAGTAAACGACTTCATTATTATCAACAAATATTAGAGCAGGAGAAGCAAAAATGGCAATCGATGTAATGGCGATCGGGGCGCATCCCGATGATGTCGAAATTGGCATGGGCGGTACCATCGCTGCTTTGACCAAGGCGGGGAAATCAGTGGTTCTGGTGGATCTGTCCGATGGCGAGCCCACTCCGCATGGAACGCATGAGCTTCGCATGACAGAGGCAGCCGCAGCAGCAAAAGCCCTTGGTGTGACGCAACGGATTACGCTGGATATCACCAACCGTGAAATTTTTGATACAGTCGAAAATAGAAAAAAACTGGCCGCCGTGATCCGGGAATACAAGCCCAAAACACTCTTTATCCCGTATTGGGAAGATGGCCATCCCGATCATATTGAGGCTTCCAGCCTGGCCATTGCGGCACGGTTCTATGCCAAGTTTGTCAAGACGGATTTACCGTTTGAGCCGCATTACCCCTACAAGTTTTTCCATTATATTACGACGCATATTGCTGTCAGGTTTATGCCATCGTTTATTTTTGACATCAGCGAAAGTATGGAGACAAAACTCAAGGCTCTGACTGCGTATCAGTCGCAATTTGCGCACAAAGCCAACACGGCGAATGTTTTTGAAAAAGTCAGTGAGCGCAATCGCTTCTGGGGGGAACAGATCAAAAAGACTTATGGGGAGCCTTTTGTGTGCAAGGAAAATATCAACATCCACGACGCGGATGCATTGCTCACATTATAGACGTCCAACTCTCCAGTAAGTTCTCCAGGCTGTCTCTGAGTATGAAATTCACCTCAGGCCATTTTGTTTTATCCAGGTAGCTTTCTTCGCCGCCACCGGTGACATAATGTGTCAGGTGCAAGACGGATTGCATCCATTCAAAGCGGGATTCCCGGCTGGAGGATTTCTCTGTTTTGGAGACATTTTGGAAAGGCAGTTCAATGTATTCGTTGCCCCCCTGGTGTAGCTTGAATTTTCCGTCCAGGAGGCGGGCGCGGACGATTTCATTTTCGAATGGGACGTCGGCAAAATAGTCGCCACGCAATTCTTCTGCAGTTTCTCGAAATTCCTTGTCACTCGATCGCACCACTTTTATCCCTTCCAGCAACCCCATCTGCTGATACGTCTGCAGGCAAAAGTCAGCTACGGTGCTGGCATGGATGGTCTTGAACAGTTCCACTAGTGGCTTGTCGACAAACGTCGGCAGTTTACGTGCAATTTCTTCCTGCCAGCCGCTGGGTATGCGTTTACGGTAGAGCGGCGAGAATTTTTTTTGAATTTTGTTTTCCTGGGTAAAGTTTAACCGCACCAGGTTGCCGTTGGCTTTGTCGATGAGTGGTGTCACGGTTTCGCGGTAATCGTGATCGCTGTCGTGGTAAAAAAAGATGATCTCACCACCGATTTGAGCCTGGAGCGCGCGGGCGCTTTGGATTTTGGCCACGAGGTAGCGTTTGGGAAAAAAACCATTGGGTTGCTGGCCGAAGCCGATGTGGATTTGGGACAAGGCAATAAATCCTAAATTCTAATAACTAACAGCCAAACCATGAAAGGGGGAGACGCATGCATTGCGTATTTACGATACGACTCTATGTAGGATGATTATAAACCCAGATCGCGATTTTGTGTCAAAAAGAGTTGGGCAGGCAGCTCTAGAATATAAGTTGTGATAGCATGGTGGCAGTTTAAGATGGTGATTTGGGAACTTTGTGGTATGGGCAATCGACTTCAAAAAATGCAATTGATATTACAGAAACCATTCTGGCGCAGAAATGGCATGGTTTTGTTCTGCTTGGCGTCCACGCTGTTTGCCCTGGTGTGGAACGGGTATTCCTTTGGCGTCCAGGATCAGAAAGTGCATTTGCCGTACCTCAAACAGATGCTCAATCCTGCACTCTACCCCAACGATCCGTTTGTCCTGTTGCGCAACACCAAGCCGACCTATTTTTGGTCATTGTTGCTACCGCTGTTTCGGATGTTTGGTATTGAATGGGTATTTTTTGGTTTGTTTGTTGTCGCACTTTTTTTCTTTTTCACGCAGATTTACGGGCTGGCCATGGACATGTTTGGACGGCGGGCCATTGCGATAATGGCGGTCCTGGCACTGATGTTACCCAAGTTTTCGTTTGGGTTCGTGAGCACGCTGGATGCGTTGATGCTGCCACGCATGGTGGTGTTGCCACTGCTGTTGCTCTCGATCCGTCTTTATCTGCGCCCAAAAACCGTCCTGGCGTTTTTGTTGGTGGGTCTTGTCGCCAACCTGCACTGGATGTCGGCGATGTTTGTGCTGGCCATGTTTGCAACCGATGTGGCGCTTGGCGGGCGCCGTGATTTGGGCAAGAAGCTGCTTGGACTGGTTGTGGCTGTGCTTGTCTGTTTGCCAACACTGCTGTGGCGTAGCGGGGTGAGCCAAGGCATTGATTTTGGGGTGCATCCATCATGGTTCGCGTTCATGCGGGTGGTGCAGGACGGGTTTTATCAGTTTTTGCAGATGACGAACCCGCAAATTTTGATAACTTTGTTGGCAGGTTTTGCGAGTATGGCGATGGTGGTGTTTGCCTGGCGGAAACTGGGATGGCCGGATTTGGGGCACAAGCAAATCATGCGGAATTTTGTCGTGGCACTGCTGGTCCTGAGCCTGCTGGCGGTTTTGGTAGCGCATGTCCTGCCGATCACAGTGCTCGTGCAACTGCAAGTGATCCGGGCCAATACATTTTTGCTGCTTTTGACTTACATCCTGTTGGCAGCTTACGGTTTTCAACTTTACGAGCAAAAAAGCCTGCTGCGCTGGTGGCTGGCAATCAGTGTTTTTGTCCTTTGGGCCTCAGTCTGGCCATTTTTAACGATGCTGGTTTTGCTTTTTGGCCTTTGGGTCAAAGACAAACCGCGCCTGCATTGGTTTTATGCGACGCTGGCTGGTGTTGGATTTGTCGCGATGATGGTGTCCATGTGGGTAGCGCAGACCTGGTGGCCAGGCGTGCGTATCTGGCCTGAGCACAACGACTTGTGGGCGACCGAGGATTGGATACGGCAGCATACACCGCAGGACGCGAAACTGATCGTGCCGCCGTACCAAAGCGGTTTGCATGTGCCGGATTTTCGGGCCATAGCCGAGCGGTCAGTGGTGATGACAGCCGGGGATCCATCTGAAGCTGCCTTCAACGTCGATTGGGCAGTGCCGGTGACACAAAAGTGGAATGATTTAACGGGCGGTGCGTTTCAAAAAGTTTTGAATCGTGGTGAGGCAGGTTTGTACTCCAGTTCGCTGCATGGAGGATTTTTTAAAACTGCCTACGCAGCCAACCGTGTTGTTGATTTTGTCATGATTGCCAAAAAATACGGCGCCAGTTTGGTGGTGGTTGAGGCAGACACGCAACTTGTCCTGCCACTCGTCTATGCCAATGCCGGATATCGTGTTTATGATTTGCGGCCGTTGCTGTAGGCTTTTTGAGGTTCTGCTTCGGGTTTGTCCTGTTGGGCAGGCGGGATGGTGATGGTAAAGGTCGTGCCCTGGTCTGGTACCGAGGCGACGTCGATATGCCAATGCAACTGGTCAATGTATTCACGGACAATGGCGAGCCCGAGTCCGGTGCCACCGGCTTCGGAGGGGCGTGTGCGTCGGCCGCGGTAAAAGCGTTCAAAAATATTGGGTAAATCCTCGGGGTCAATGCCGAGTCCTGTATCTGAGACTTTGAGTAAAATCAGTTTGCCTTCTGTCTCGGCACTGACTTTGACTTCGCCTTTGGGGGTGTACTGGACGGCGTTTTTGACCAGGTTGGTGAGGATGTGGCTGAGCATCTGTTTGTCCGTGTTGAGGACGATGTCAGCGGGAATCGTGGTGGTTAATTTGAGCTTTTTGTTGCCAGTACTGCGGCTCACGGTGGCGACCAGGTTGGTGACAAAGGGTTTGAGTTCGACAGCTTCCAGTTTCTGGTCTTTGGTTTTGGCGCGGGCGTGGCTAAAAAAACGAAAGTCGTCGACAATGGCGCGGATTTGTTCCACAGATTGTTTCATCTCGCCAATTTTGGCCGGCGCTTTGTAAATACCCTCTTCGATACCCTCAATTGTACCCAGCAGCGACTGCAGTGGGGTAATGATTTCATGCGCCATGTCGGAAATGGCATCTTTGCGTAACTCTTCGACACGGTTAAGTTCCTGACGTAAATCCTCGAACGCGTGGCTGACTTCAGCAATTTCCGGGTCCCCGCCAATTTTGATCGGATCACCACGATGATAAGCCTTGAGTTTCAGTACCTGGGTCTTGAGTTCCCGCAGCGGTTCGCTGATGCGGTCTGAGAGGTAGGCACCAAACAGGATGGCCGAGGCTACGGAAAACACGCCAGCAATGGCGAGACCCTGCCAGATTTGCTCCTTGAACTGGCTTTCCAGAAAGGATGAAAAAACCGTGCGGCGATAGTCGGGCGAGAGTCTCAGCATTTGATCAAAACTGCCGACGCTGCGCCAGATATTGGACTGACTTTCGAGGAAGTTTTCAAAAGCGATGCTGACCCGCATGTTGATGATAATGGCGGCGGAGCCAATGGCGAGCAGCGTCATCGCCGCGACCAGCAAGATGATTTTGGAGCGGAGGTTGACTTTGAGCTTATGCAAATGAATGGGCATGGTTATTCCTCAGCCGCCTGGTAGCCAATCCCACGCACAGTCTGAATGTAGTCTTTGGTGCCGAGTTTTTGGCGTAAATTTTTGATATGGGAATCAATGGTGCGGTCAAAAATGTCGGCGCCCAAGGGATCGTCACTGACACAATCGATCAGTTCGTCGCGTGAATAAGCCTTGTGCTTGTTGAGAGCGAGCGTCTCGAGCAGGTTGAATTCAGCCGGCGTGAGGTGAATGACTTCGTATTGTTTGTTGGGCAGGATGCGTTTGAGCTGGCGGGAGGCGGAATTGATCTCGAGGTCCAGAAACCGTACGATCTGGGGTTTTTCGGCTAGTGGCCGTTCCAGTAGTTTTTCAACTTTGACCACGAGCACTTTGGGGCTAAAGGGTTTGACAATGTAATCGTCGGCGCCTTCATCGAGCCCCTGCAGCTGGTCGGCTTCTTCGCGGCGGGCGGTGATCATGATGATCGGCGTCAGGCTTTTGGCGCGGATTTCGCGGCAAATATCCACGCCATCCTTGCCAGGCAGATTCAAATCCAGCAGCACCAGATCGGGCAGTTCATCAAAAAAAGCCTGCACTGCGGTTGTGCCGTTGTCAATTTCCACGACGAAATAGCCTTTGGCATCCAGAAAGTCACGGATGGTCTGACGAATCTGGGCATTGTCTTCGATCAGGAGGATTTTTTTCATGGGTTTGTCTTTTTGAGTTGATAAACGCCCATTGAGGGTATTTCAAGCTAATGGTATCACGTTTTAGTTGTGCAAAAAACGAGGCTGATCTTATTAATTATAGGCAAGGGATGTGGAGACAATGTGAAGGCGAGTGATTTTTGTGTTAAGATGAACACCTGACTTTTTAGCGAAGAGAGATATGAGCGAGTCCGTTCATTGCAACGTTGATGAGCAGTCTTTGGAGCAAATCGTAAGTTGCCTTGACGGCACTCAAGACGCCATTGCCAAAAATAAGATTGAGGTGGGCAATTTTGGCGGTAGAAATCACCGCACCATGGCCACAGCCGAGGTTCAACAGTTGTTGGACGGCAATGGGGAAATGCTAAGGATTCTGACTCGGGCGCTGGGTTTGACGGAGTCTGGTGAGCTGGAAATGGGAATGGTGACGGCCTCGATTTATTTGTTGAACAAAGTTCGGCGTTTTGCGGGAGACGGCGAAACGGATCTGGAACACACTTTAAATATGCTGCGGTTACTTCAACAGCTGTTGTCGGCATACCCAGAAATCAAAGCACGGTTAGGTGAGAATGGGTACCACCAAGTCGTGCTGGGTTCTTTTTTGCACGATATCGGGGAAGCGGTGCATGGCGATGCCGTGTATTCGCATTCTGCCAAAACGGTCAATGGTTCCGGGATGTCGCAGCAGGAGTGGGATGTGCGCGAGCAGCGTTGTACTGGTCAATTGCTCGATGCCATGGTCAGACTAAGTCCTCTACAGTGCAGGGCCCAGCGCCATCAAATGCGTGAGAAAGCTAAAGAGGTTTATCGACGATTTACTCAACGCGGGACGAATGTAACAGTCGATGATTTTAGTTACCATTTAATATTGTTGCTGGATGTGCTGGATGGTCAGCTGGGCGTGATGGAGCTTGAGGATAAATTTGTGGCCGATGCAGAGCAAGCCAAACGGAACCTCGACCGCATGGCAAAAGCTTTTTTGCCCGTGTTGAAGGAGCCCCTTGCGGTGCGCATGGTGATGGATCTGGTGCAGGGAATTGTGGGAGAAAATGATATGAAATTCCCTATTGCAAATATGTTTGACTACGTCCAAACCCAGTGGAATATTCCTGTGGTACGAAGCGCAGAGCCTTATGATCCCAGTTGGAGTGCGCCATTGCAATCGCGTCGGGTGGTGCTACGGTAGGATGGGTTTTAGACCGGGTCGATATGCACAAAGGCGTGGCAGATTTCAGGGGTTTCCTCGAGCGCTTGCTTGACGTGTTCGCCGATTTCGTGGGCGTGCTGCAATGTGAGTCGTTTGTCAATTTCGATATCTACCACCACTTCAACTTCCGAACCCAGGTACTGGGCTTTGACAGCATGGATTTGTTTGACGCCCAGGATGCCTGATGCTTTGTCGTGTACCAACTTTAGAAGTTCACCATCCGGTGACTCGCCCATCAGGTATTTGAGGTTTTCCTGTGCGATGTTGAAACCTGAGTAGGCGATCCAGAGTCCAAGCAATATGGCAATATAGGAGTCGAGTACCGAGAGGCCGAGTTTGGCGGTGATTACGGCTACGATGACCATGCTCGAAGCGAAAATGTCATTGCGAAAGTCAATCGCGGCAGCTTTGAGCGAAGGGCTGTTGCTGGCGCGGCCGATACGACGGAAGGCAAGCATCATGATGGTTTTGAGGCCAACCGAGAAAAAAACCACAAAAAACGTAAAATTGGTGACTTCAACTGGCGTGCGGTGGAGTATGGAGGTGATGCCGTCGCGGATGATTTCGAAGCTGAGAATGCCAGCCAGGATGGCAATCACAAGTGCGGCAATGGGTTCGGCGCGGTTGTGGCCAAAGGGATGTTTGTCGTCGGCTTTTTTACCACCCACACGAATGGCAACAAAGATGATGGTTCCCGAGACAATGTCGAGCAGGGAATTGAGCCCGTCAGAGATCAGTGACTGGCTGTTGGAAAGTATGCCAGCGGACAGTTTGAGGATGGTGAGCAGCATGCTGCAAAAAACGGCGAGCAGGGATGCAATTTGGGATTTGTTTTGGCGCATGCGCCTACAGTTTTGATAGTATTAACACCTACCAATCTATCACAGCCAATAGCGATTGACCACGGACATCACCGATTGGGATTGTCGACAGTTAGTGCGCGATCCTGGTAAGCAAACGCTGCGGTCCAGATGGCTTGTTGTGGTCGTGCCAGGCCGGGATAATGTTGCGCTACTTCTACACGCAGCGGCCAGCGATTGGCGGTTCCATTCTGGTCGATTCTGAGTGCGTTAATGTGTTCCGCCACGCCGCCAGTTACTTTGCCTCCCAAATCGCCAATCCACATGTTGGAGTCGAGAATGAGGTTACGTCCGGTGGCCAGTCTAACTGAGGCACGGGTTTGTCCAATCCAAAACGGTGGCATGGGGTCGCCCTTAGAGGCGTCGAAGCGCAAATGAAAACGTCTGTCAGACATGTAGTGACGGTATTTTCTAGAGCGAATAGCATCGGGATGCAGGATTCTGGGTAAATTGCTCCGATGTGGATTGAGCCGGTAAAATTCGTTACCAATGCGCAGAGCAATGGCCGTGGCCACGGTCGCATCGGTTGTGAGCAACCCCTCAGGTGTCAAATAAGCCCAATCGCGGCCGAGCGTTTCAATACCATGCCCTGCGTTAGGTGATGAGGGATTGCTAATCTCTATGGCATTGTTTTGGATGGCTGCAGTCAAGTCCACACCGCTTAACAGTTCGGCGTTAGCTGGCGAGTAGACACTGCCCAGTTCATCGCCTGGCAGCAAGCTGAGTGGCATGCCAATATTGTGGACCAAAAGGTGTGCCTGCAGTTTGTCAGCGTTAGAGTGGAAGATGGTTTCCAAAATATTAAGACCAGATTGGGCAGCGGTGGAACGAGTACCCATTGTTAGTAAATTTCTGCTGAGCTCAGATTGAGTTGCGCTGTGTTCCCAATTCAAGACTTGCGTCACCTGTTCAAGGCTGACACATGCAAAATTATCGCCGCAAGTCATACTGGAATCATCCTGCCGTGGTTGTCCCTGAAGCTGTGCGCAAACCCATTCAAGATAGCCTCGAGGAAGGATAGTTTCATCTAAATTGATGGGAATCAGATACAGATGTTGTGGTTTTAAAATGGCGCTATCGCGTTTTGATTGTCGGCCAGTGTTCACCTGCCCCGAAGTGAGGTCGAGCATTGGGCTACTACCCATGACAATGTCGTCATAAGCCGCAAATCGTTGCCCAGCAGTAAGCGCTTTCACCCAATCCGGCCGGTCGCCTTCAGTTTCTGGCCACGCAGCCTCCAGTCCAATCGGCGGACGTACTTTCGGTTGTGCTTTGGGTACAAGTTCATAGGCTTCGAGGTTGCGGTAGGGCAATTCGTGTCTCAAGTTGATAAGATGGAAGTATACTAGTGTAACATGAACTAAGCGCCGACATGATTGGTGTAAGTTCTGTCCTAGTATTTATCTTTTATCAACCATTAATCCATGGAAATCCTAAGCCCGAGACAAATACGATAATTATACCCTACGGTAACAGTTGGATTGTCAGCACTAGCAAAAAAACGTAGGAGTTTGACAAAAGCCTATCGAAATGCGCAACGATTAGTTAAATTATGTCACGGATCGTATTCTAAAGCACACAAGGAAGCATTAAGAGAAATATGGTATTAATGTTTATTTCCGCTCCAGCACGCATAAACTCTCGACATGTGGAGTTCGCGGGAAAAAGTTAAATAGTTTGAGGAATTTGATGTCGTAATGTTCTTTGAGCAAACCGATATCGCGGGCGTGAGTGGCGACATTGCACGACATGTAGAGGATGCGGCCGGGTTTCTGGTCGATAATTCGCTGCGTGACGTCGTCATGCAAGCCGGCGCGGGGTGGGTCCAGGATCAGCGTTTTGTCGGTAGTAATGAGCTCGGTCACATTTTCGGCGGGCGAGAGCATGGCTTCACAGTTATCAGCCTGGTTGAGCTGGATGTTATCCCGAGCATACTGGATGGCTTCGGCGTTGTTGTCCACCAGCGTTACCTTGCGAGCCTGGTGTTGAAGCGGCAGGCCAATTGCGCCGACGCCGGAATAGAAATCCAGCAGTTCTTTGTCGTCATCCACAAACGACGCCATGGTCGTGAGCGCTTGCTGAAACAGAGGGATGTTAACCTGGAAAAAGCTAAGTAAGCCGAATTTGAGTGGAGTTTGATTGAGGTGGGTGATCAGGAAGTCTTGGCCAACGCTATAAAGCAATTTAGTAGGCACCGAAGCGGGTGATTTGTAAAAGGAATGGTAGAGCTGAAAACCCAGCCAGTTGTCGTGGATAACGGGATAGTCAGCGAATTCCATCACATCTTTGAGAAACAGTGCGGCAATGGTCTGGCCTTCACCATTGGAACGAATGATCAGGCTCTTGAGGTTGCGCAGCGTAATGCTGGGCTGCGTGCGGATCCAATTGAGGATTGCCAACGCTGTCTGGTTGATGCCATCTTCGGCCAGAATGCAGCCGTCGTGGGCAAAGCGTTTGTGCTGACCGCGGCCGAAGAAGGCAAGGCGGATTTGTTCTTTTTCGTCCACTGCAAATGAGTATTCCATCTTGTTGCGATAACCATAGGTTGGGTCTTGGTTGGCGACGATCTCGTAGGTCTGATCCTGTGGGAGGCCGCCGATCTGGGCGTAGGTTTCACGGGCGATTTCCTGTTTCCAGGTATTTTCCTGTTCCCAGCTGAGAATTTGCCAGGGGCTGCAGGAGAGGAAATGCTCCTCGCGTGGAGAGATACGGTGGGGCGATGATTTGAGGATATTAACCGCCACGCCATCAGCCCAGGTTTTTTTGTTGTGGACCAGTTCGACTTCTACTTCTTCGCCAGGAAGGGCGTTCCAGGCGAAAATCGTTTTGCCTCCGTCGGCTCCGGCAGAGCCGCCGGAGACTTCGCTTGGAAGCTCGCCCCCTTCAATGGGATCGTTATTAGGAGGTTTGTCGGGCTTTTGTCGGCCCATACCCTGGCCGCCCTGGATCAGTTTGTCGATAGTGAGTTGGAGCATGACAGATTCAATCAATAGAGAAGCAAGCTATTGTATGATATCATAGGTACCTTTTGGTTATCATCCCAGGGGAAAATGGCGTGGTTCAAGGGTTAGACGGTATAGGTTCTGGCGAACAAGAGCAGGTTGGTTTCGCATTGGCACGTGCGATTGACGATATTGTCATGCAATGCGCGGGAGTTTCTTTGCTTGGATCTGGTTTCGAGGTGGCGAGGGTCAAATCACCGGCAATGGTCGACGCCTTGGCGCCACATGGACTGCGGCTCGATTATCGTCTCAAAAGTAGTCCGGTATTGCCCGAACTGCTTGCGAGGGGGTTGGTTTTTGATGCTACGCAAGCAATAGCTGGACAGGTTTATAGTGTTTTAGATGAAAATGCCAAGCCAGTCTTTATCATGAATTATCTGATTGAGAATGCCGTTCTTGCGGGTGAGAAACAATATGTCTCGAATTCTGCGCAGGGGCTGGTTTTGCGACAGATGAAGGACGTTTTGGGGCTAAGGCAAACACCTGATTTCGTCATAACGCCCGAGCTATCAGGCACATCGGGAGCTCGATCAGACGCCCTTCCATCAACGAAATGTGGCTGAGGGCCACGGGTTTGATCCTCAGTTGTCTGGAATTGAATTGTCCGGCAGATACCTTGATGATTGAGGAGTTGAATGCCGAAGGGAATGTGCCAGCAGGCGTACGCAACAGTTTTGTACAATTTTTAACGCAATCTGCCAAACCAACAGTCGATCTCAAACAATTTGGGCATGAATTGGATGAATCCATGGTTGGAGTAAATTGTGAAGCAAGCAAAGCGACAGTCTCGGCTGCCCGGTACCTGGGGTTTGAGGCAGTTGTTGGCACCGGTGATGGCAGGACGCTAGGGCCGGTGTTTAAGCGTCAAGCCAATGAGCAGGGACACTGGCCCCAAATTCCTTGGCTTCAAAAGAATTTGAGAAATAACAGCAGAAGATTGCCTGGCGGTAGTGAAACTGCTTCCTAAACACTCGGCCAATAAATGGTGGCGCTGCTGTCAATACTATGCGACTGTGCCCAGCCCTGGTTGGTTTCGAGCACAAATTTGACCGGTCCGGGTGGCGTATAGCTGGGGCAAGTAGCGGTCAGGCAGGGTTCCGCCTGCTGGATATCGATGATTTTGCCATTTTCGTCCACCCAGATCATATCGAGCGGGATGAGGGTGTTTTTCATCCAGAAAGTGGTTACCATGGGGGTTGGCAGCACAAACAGCATGCCTTCGTCAGCGCCCAGGCTGGTGCGGCCCATCAGGCCGATTTGACGTTGGGTAGCGGTGCTGGCAAGTTCGGCGGTCAAGGTGATATTGTCATTGTCGGCGTTCATGAAGGTGATGACGCGCGTCGGTAGTTTGGCTTGCGATCCGGCAGGTGAGGCTTTGGTTTGTTGGCCGCAAGCGGTAAGGCCGAGGGAGACGACAAGCAAAGAGGTCGTCAGCAAAATAATTTTGGCTTTATTTGGCATCGGCTTCAAACGTATAGAGAAAACTGCGAATAACACTCATGAGCAGGCTAAAGAGGAATGCCCAAAACAGTCCGTCCACCACAAATCCTGGCACCAGTGCGCTCACGAGCAGCACCATCAAGGCATTCAAAATCAGGGCAAACAGTCCCAACGTCAGCAAGGTCACCGGTAGTGTCAGGATGAACAAGACAGGTTTGAGGAACGTATTGACCACACCAAGAATCACCGCAACTGCCACCACAGTGATCGCGTCCTTGAGATGAATGCCGTGGGAGAGGATCAATGCGGAGAGATAAACCGCCAGCGAATTGATGATCAGCTTGATGAGGATTTTCACGAGTCCTCCTGTCTGTAAGGAATGAACACTTGTATTGTAATAGGAAATCAGCCATTAATCTATGTAAAACTTATGTCTCTTTTGCTATGATGACGGAAGTCGGTTCAGCGACTTTTAAGACTAGAAACTTAACGTATGTCCTTTGCCACGCTTAACTTTGTCGGGTTTTTCGCAATAGCCTTTGGTGGCGTGGTTCTGCTGCGTCAGCGCAACGTGTGGTACAAACTTTGGCTCATGATCATGAGCTTGGCGTTCTACCGCCTTTGGAGTACGACTTTCCTGTTGCTGTTGTTGGCGTCGGTGTTCGTCAATTACTACTTTGTGCTGGAAGCCAGTCCTTCTTCGCTAAAGCTACGAAGGACAAACAGCCGTAAACTTTTCCTGGTCATCGGGATTGTGGCGAACCTGGTCCAGCTTGGCATTTTTAAGTATTTCAACTTTTTCATCGACAGTCTGTATTCTCTATTGCATGTCTTCCACCTCAGCGTGGATATCAACCTGCTGGCGCTCTTGGCGCCGGTGGGTTTGTCGTTTTACACCTTTCGTACCATCGCTCACCTCGTTGACAGTTACCATGGCAAAATCGTGCTCCCGTCGTTCCTGGATTATGCCAACTACATCACTTTTTTCCCGCACATTGCCTCAGGACCGATCGCGCGGCCACAGCCGTTTTATGACGATTTAAATGGTCGCAGCGGTTTTGTTTACAATGAAGCGCGGGTGATTGTGCTGATTATTTCGGGGCTGATGAAGAAACTGGTGCTGTCGAGCTTTTTGTACAATTTCATCCAGGGTCCGTTTGCCACGCCGCAGAATTATTCCAGTCTGGATTTGTGGATCGCGGTGCTGGCGTATGCCTGTTATTTGTATGTGGATTTCAGTGGCTATTCCGATCTGGCCATTGCCATTTCCAATCTGCTCGGCATCAATACCGCCGCCAACTTTGACCGGCCCTATGCCAGTTTGAATTTAAGCGAATTCTGGAAACGCTGGCACATCTCGCTGTCGTCATGGTTTCGGGATTATGTCTACATTCCATTGGGTGGCAGCCGTGGGCCCAAAGTCACCGCAAAACACCTCGATGGTTCTGTGACAGACACTTACGCCCCGATCAAACCCGCACGCCGCTATTTCAATGTGATTGCCACCATGACACTGTCGGGGCTGTGGCACGGCGCGGGCTGGCCCTTTATCCTGTGGGGTTTTGGCCTTGGGGTAGCGAGTGCAATCAACCATCGGCTCTCGCTCTGGCTCAAATTCTGGCAGGACAATGTCGTGCGGCGGACGCTGAGCTGGGTTGGTACGTTTACCACCGTCAGTCTGCTTTGGGTTTTCTTTAATTCACCCACGCTCGATTCAGCGCTGATGTATTATGGCGGGCTGACCACTGCCAAAATCCACACCGTCACCCTGGTTCAACCGGTTTTGCTTATTGTCCTCGGTCTGATTGTCTTATTTAACTTAATCGGTCACCGGGTGGGTTTTTGGTTGGAAGCGATTTTGAATGTCAGCAGTTTTCGTGCGAAAGTCGTGGTCGTGGTCGTTTGTCTGGCCGTGATCGTCGGGCTCAAGCCGGATTTGGTGCCTCCATTTGTTTATTTCTCTTTTTAGGCCTATGTCCAAAGATTGGAAATCGATCAAATTGGCGCTGGCGGTATTTGGCATCTTGTTTGTGTTTGAGCTGCCGGGTTCTTTGGCGATTGCACAGGATGTGGGATTACCCGTTGGAGGCCTGCGAACTTTTATCGCCAAATCACCGTGGGGCACATTTAAACACTGGGAAAACCGGCAGTGGGAAAAGCTCAAACAAACAGAAAGTCTCATCGCAGCTGACGACACAGCGCCAGCGCCACTGGCTGACAATACTGCACCGATCAACGCGCCAACGACTTCCACCACTTCCGCCAAGCCGCAAAGTCTGCCGCTGGTGAACACGACCAACCTTGTCAAACCCAAACTGCAAGCTCCCTACAGTATTTTGATCATTGGCGACTCGATTATCCTCGAAGGCTTTGGACCGGCGCTGGAAGGGCAACTGCTGACATTACCCAACGTGGACAGCGTCAAACGGGCAGGAAAATATTCCACTGGCCTCAATCGTCGCGATTATTTCAACTGGAACGATTATGCGCTGCAGCTGATCGCGACTTTCCACCCGCAGGTACTGGTGGTGATGTTTGGCGCCAACGACGGCCAGGGTATTCTGGATGACAGTGGCAAAGCCGTGCACCTGGATAATGCCGGCTGGGACGCGGTTTACCAGAAACGGGTAGATGACTTTCTCAAATTGGTTTCCCCGGTGGTGGATACGGTTTATTGGGTGGGTCAGCCAATACCGGGCACCACGGATTTTTATAATAAGTTCACGCGCATGGACCGGATATTCCAGAGCGAAGCACAGCTGTTTCCCAATGTGGAATATGTTGATACCTGGAGCCGGTTTGCGGTGAATGACCGTTATAGCGCCATTGTCCCCGATGAGACTGGGCTCAAGCAAAAAGCACGCCAGGACGATGGGGTGCACTTTACAGTATTTGGTGGCAAGATTTTGAGCAACGTGGTGGTGCAGTTTATAGAAAAGGATCTGCCGCTCAGCAAAGCCAGGGGGACACAACCGTAAATTATAGAAGGAGTTTGACATGAAAGCGGATGATCCACTCGCTGGTATGTTGTCCAAAGCCGAAAAAAGGCAGCAGGCCATGACCGAAACGAGTAGTAAAACGCTGCAGGAAGTCTACGCGCAACTGGCCAAAGACGAAGCGGCCGATCAAGTGCCGCCAGATTCGGATGATGACACCAATGCCACTTTGTCTCTGTCCCAAAAAGCGAGCGTTTTCATGGATTCGTTGCGGTTGTTTGTGAAATATCCCATTTTTCTGCTGCCACTCATCATTGTCTGGATTATCTACGCGCCCATCATCCTGTGGCTAAAATTCAAATATCAACCCGACGCCAATGCCTGGGGACAGACATTGTTGTTGGTGTTTGTCGTGATTTTTATTTTTTCTGCTTTGTTGATGTTTTCCTGTTCGTTGGTGCTGGAATTATTGCAGCAAATTGAACACGGGCAAAGACCCAGTTTTACCCAAGCGTTGGGTGACACCATTAACCAAAACTTAATCACCATGCTGCCGTTGATGTTGATGTGGAGCGTTGTCTGGTTTTTGTTACTACTGCTGTCGGCATTGACATCGCGTCAAAGCAAAAATAACGATGACGCGATCAATGCTGAGAATGCTGCCAAAACTTTGGCCGGATATCAAAAAGTGTCGATTTCTGAAGCTTTTTTCTCTGCCGTGAACCAAGGGGTACGGATGGTGGTTTTCCTGATTATGCCGGCGATCGCCTGGGAAAACCTGAGTTTGTCAAACGCGGTCAAAAAAGGATTTGCTGTCTTGAAAGGCAACAAGTCAGGATTTGTGAGGGCTTATCTCCTTTCCGAAGCCATTGCTGTGATCGTGTTCTTTCCACCAGCGCTACTTTTTGTCATTACCGCCAAAGGCAAGATTGTTTTGCCTGACACGGTCTGGCTGGCAACCATGCTCTATGTCGCCATCGCCTGGAGTTACTCGATGTATGTCGAGCAACTATACGCGGCCAATCTGTACCTGTGGTATATGGCCTGGGACAAGGAAGCCAAACTCGCCAAAGCAATGGGGGATCCCGTGCCTGCGCTTAAAAACGTCAAGGCTCCGTCGCTCTTGAATCAGGGAGGGGTGTCGCTATTGTGAATGAAAGTATTATATTCAAACAAAAGTGTGTCAGGATAACTGCTACCATTTCGGGAAAGCCAAGAGGGGAGCCATAGAGGGTAGCTTAAATGGCCATAGTTTAATGCCTGGAACTCATGTTTCTTTTTTTATTGCGTGGCTTTTGAGTCGGATCATTTTCTGCTTCTTTTAACATAGCAACGTCCCAATCTTCTCCTTCTCTGAGGTCTTTATCGTATATAGTTTTCATATTCTCTTGGATAATTCGCAGTAATTCTTCCTGTTCATCCGTTCCTATATCATGTTGTGTTTCATCTGTGCCCCGAGCTGAGGCTGTGTTTTTAACATAATCGGCAGTGAGATGCCTGTATGGATTTTCCCTCATAAATTTCTGCATCTCTTCTGTCGTGTTTCCGTTGTAATATCCTCCGTTCTCACTCCGATTATAGTCAGCTTGGACTACACGAAAGCAGGCGGTATTTTTGCCGTCAGCATTCTTGACGTCAGCATCTTTAATGACTGTCAGCCGATTGTCAGTAACGACTTTGTGCCATTGGTCAGGGAATTTGGGATTCGGTTCTGGGGTGGACGCATGGAGCTCGATGGTTCCTTCATTCGTCATTCTGGCAACAATTTGTGCCCCATGTCCATCTCTTAAGTAAATGACTGTTTCCAATCTGTCGTCATCGCTACCATCATCACCGCGATCGATTTCGCGCTTGATGAGTGAATCGATTAAGGCGACGGTTTGACTATCGAGTTGTATGGTGGGGAGGGCCTCGATTTGTTCCGCGGTGAGCTCACCCATGCTGCCTGTGTTGTCGGTGGGATGATTAAATGGGGAATTCAAAAAGGCATTTCGTTTCTGCATCACTACGTCAACTGCGGAGGAGGATACGTCCATTACTCCCGGGTCTTGTATTCCATCCATTTTTTCTCCTTTTGTTTATTGTAATTGACAGATCATTAGATTATATCGCCAAACTCATTTCTAGTCAACCTTATTGCTCTGCAGTTGCTGCATGACTGATGCCCTTGACCTTGGCTTGTGCCAGTGGGATTATCTGGGCGCCTATGGTTTGGTGTTTATTGCAAAAGGGCTCTAGTATGAACGCGCCCATGATCGCATGGTCCGGACAAGGTTATTGAGAATTTGTTGGTTGAGGTGTGTCAGGGCGAAATGGAAAACAGAACTAAATATGTACACTATTGATTGGACGGGCCAGAGAGGAAAAGTTTCATATAGTTTAGCGCAGAGTGGATGGTCTCGACGTTACCGCTCATACGAGCAGTTTGAATCATATTTTCTAATCGACTGGCAGTGGTAATACTTGTTTCAATGGGCATTTCAGCACGGCAATATGCCGCCAACCCGTTTGATAACGACCACAGACAGAGATTCAGCGAAGGAAGGTCGAACATTTGACCTAATCGGTCAATAAAAGTTTGAATGTCCCCAAGATTATATTTGCCTTCTAAGCGGAGCCGGGATTTGTCATGATTTCCAAATTGGTCATTAGGATGTGCAGCAATGTAGTCCAAATTGGCTTTGGCTTTATTGTTGGCTCCCTTCAGTGCAGACTTAAGGGATAATAAACGGTTAGTCAGTTCTGATTGGGAAAAATTGTCTTTATCGATCAGATACTTTCGCGTCTGGTCCATTTCTACGCATAAGTCGTCCAAGTCACCCCCAAATTCAAAGCGTCTGGCTTCAGTGCAGGCATCGTATTGTTGTTGAAGGCCACTCATCCATGTTTTAATTTCCTCTTGTCTCGCGGCAGGATCGAATTCACCTGTGATTATCCCTCTAACCATGGCTTCAACGGATTGTTCCAAAGCTGCTAAGGTGGTTTGTGGTTGACCGTCTAATATTGAATGATCAATATTTGTTGCCGATCCAGCAATCATATGCCCTCTCATCTCATCTGCCACATTTTCTGCCGCCAATTCAAAAACAGATTGACCACGTGTCATGTTGTCTCCTGCAATTAATCAAATCTGGAAGAAATCTTTTAATTATATCATAGCTTTAGTTTGTCCGGTATTGACCTCCTGTAGTGATGGTGGGAATATTATGTGGTTTAGGCTTGTGCATAGCGCAAAGGGAGTACCATGAGTGAACCAATTATCCAGGTCCATAATTTCAATAAATTCTTTGGCACGCAGCATGTGATTAAAGACCTTTCGTTTGAAATCCAGGAGGGCGAGATTTTTGCTTTCCTCGGGCCCAATGGGTCTGGTAAGACGACGACAATCCGGGCATTGCTGGGGATCTATCGGCCGGATAGTGGTGAGTTGTTGATCAATGGTAAGCGCTTTGGACCCGACCAGGCGGCGATTTTGGGTTATCTGCCCGAGGAGCGCGGACTGTATGTGACCAGTCCGGTGCTGGAAACCATGATTTATTTTGGCCAGCTCAAAGGACTGAGCTTTGTTGAGGCGAGAGCGCGGTCCCTGGCATTTTTGAAAAAAGTGGACCTCGAGGGCAAGGAAGATTTCACGATCAACAAGCTCTCCTCGGGCCAGCAGCAGAAAATTCAACTGGGCATCACCATTCTCAATGAACCTCAGCTTTTGATCCTGGACGAGCCGACCAAAGGGCTCGATCCCCTCAACCGTGAACTGCTGATGGACATCCTGTTTGATTTGAACCGCAACAAAGGGACGACAATTGTCTTTAGTACTCATCAAATGAATGAAGCCGAAAAGATTGCGCATCGTCTGCTCATGATCAAAGATGGCAAACGCGCCCTCTATGGTAAACTCGAGGATGTCAAAAACAGTTTTGGTCACAACAATGTGCATGTGGAATTTGATGGCCAGTTGGTCGTGGACCGGACGGTGTTTGATGGTGTGGTGCAGACCAATACCGCCGAACTCACGCCAGCTGAAGGCATCAGCCCACAACGACTACTGGAACATCTGGTCAAAGCCAAAGTCAAAATCCTCAAATTCGAAGTGTCAAACCCGTCCCTGGACGAGATTTTCATCCAGGTATCCAAGGAATAACCCATGCCCAAGATCCTGTTGATTGCCAAACGAGAATATCTCAAAATTGTGCGCAAAAAAGTTTTCTGGCTGGCCACGCTGGCACTGCCGACATTCATCATTGCGGTGAGCATCATTTCCAACCTGAGCGCTGAGCAAAGCGTTAAGCAGATCCAAAAGCAGGCCTCGGCGTCCAAATTGATCCTGATTTCAGATCCATCCGGTCAAATCAATCCCAGTTATATCGCCGGGCCGCTGCAGCTGACCGGTTATCTGGAGCGGGCGCGCCAGCAGGTGATTGATGGTAGTGCCGACGCGCTCTTTGTTTACCCCAGCGATGTCCTGGCGACGCACAAAATCGACGTCTATGCCAAAAGCAAAGGTTTGCTCAATGATACTGGCTATTCCACTCTGGCAACCGATTTGCTCAAAACCAGTATTCTGAGCAGCATTGGTGATGCGCAAAAAATCGCCGCCTACAGTGCTAATTTCAATATAAATTTACAAACTTACAAAAATGGCGCTTTGGTCGATAATAGTTTAGAACGTTTCCTGGTCCCTGGCGCGCTGGTGATCATTTACTTCTTCATGATCATGTTTGCCTCCAGTTACCTGCTTCTCAGTGTGGCCGAAGAAAAAGAAAACCGCATGATTGAGACAATCCTGTCGGTGGTGAAGCCGCGTGAACTGATCTTTGGCAAAATCATTGGCCAGATTGGAGTGGTGCTGACGCAAGTTGTGACGCTGATTATTTTTGCCGTGGTTGGGTTCTCGGCACTGAGCCTTAAATTGCCCATTCCTATCAATTTTGCAGCCGTCAAAATTGATCCGGTGCAGCTGATCTTTGGCGTCTGGTGCATGGCGTGCGGCTTTCTCATCATGGCCAACACCATGGTGGGATTGGGTTCAATCATGCCGTCCTATCGCGACGCGCAGAGTTTCTCCTCAATCTTCATCATTGCCACGATTTTCCCGATTTACTTTATTACCATTCTGCTCGCCGATCCGACCGGGGCTATTGCCCGGGCAGTCAGTTTTTTCCCTTACACCGCGGCCATGGTGTTGTTGTTCCGCAATGCGCTTGACGCGCTGCCGTGGTGGGAAATGGGTTTGTCAATCATTGCCTTGGCTGTTTACACTGCCGCCAGTTTTTATTTGGCGTACAAGCTGTTTGAAATCGGTGCGCTGGAATATAAGGCGAAATTACCCTTTGGGCAAATTGTGAAGCGGGTGATGGGGAAGTAGGGGATTAAGTTATAAAATTTGTAAAGTTTTTAAAGTAAGAGGGAGGTCATTGATGAAATTTACCATTAGCAACATTACCCAAATTCCGTTTGAAGAAGCGCATGGTGGGTCGGGCGGGCGTCAGGTGCTGGTTAAACCAGAGCAGCTGACCACGCCATACTTCGAGGCGATGACCAAGGGCTACCTCAAGCCTGGCAATGCTTTTGACTGGCACAAACACGCGGATACGGATGAATGGTTTGTTGTGCTGCGTGGCATCGGTAAGTTTTATTGGGAAAATGAAACGGTAGATTACAAAGTAGGAGACATTATCACCATTCCGGCTAATTCCACGCATAAGATTGAGGCATTGGGAGATGAGGAAAACGAGTTTTATTTTGTACGAGTGAAGTGCAAATAATTTGTCATTCTGAGCGGCTTGTCTTCCGAAGCCTTGCGAAAGAGGAAGCGAAGAATCTTCACCACGTCGTTCCACCAAACGTTGGAGTTCTCTAGTAGTAAGGATTCCCCCTAAAGTGGACTAAGGCCTCAGTTCCCTCGGAATGACAAAAACAGCTAGATTGCCGCGGTCGCAGACGACCTCGCAATGACAGGAAAATCGACTAATAAAGATTTAGAGGTATCATGTCCCAAACCGCCATCCAATTTTCCGGTCTGCGTAAGTCTTATGGCGGCACCGAAGTGCTGCATGGCATTGACCTTGAGATTGATCAGGGTGAGATCTTTGGCTTCCTGGGCCCCAATGGCGCCGGCAAGACGACCACGATTCGCTGCCTGCTGGATTTGATTCACCCCAATGGTGGCAAGATCACCATCATGGGCCTGGATCCGCAACTTGATCCGGTTAAAGTACGCAGCCTGACCGGCTATCTGCCGGGAGAATTGCATCTAGAGGACAACCTCAAGGCCAAAGGTGTATTTGAGTATTTTGCACAACTGCGCGGTAACCATCTGGATTGGAATTTTGTACAGGAACTTTGCCAGCGGCTTGATTTGGACCTAAGCTTGCCGGTCAAAAGCATGTCCAAAGGCAACAAACAAAAAGTGGGTGTGGTGCAGGCTTTGATGAGCAAACCTTCCGTGCTACTTTTGGACGAACCCACCAGCGGCCTGGATCCCTTGATTCAACAGGAAGTTTTGAAACTGGTCAAGGAAGCAGCCAAGGCCGGTGCCACGGTTTTCTTTTCGTCGCACGTGCTCAGCGAAGTGCAGGAAATTGCTGCGCGATTGGCAATTATCCGTGATGGTCGGATCGTCGAAGTGGCCAAAACCGAAGATTTATTACACCGTTCACTGCGCATCGTGGAAGTCCGCTTCAGGGACACAGTGCCGGTGGCCGAACTCAAAGCCCTTGGCGTGCGACATTTGCATGTCCGTGACCATTTGGCCAGCTTTCAGGTGGAAGGCAGTTTGCAGGCCTTGATGCAGCTGCTGGGCAAATACGCAGTGGTGGATCTGGAGTCGGTGCATCCCAGTCTGGAAGAGGTATTTTTGTCGTATTACGGCGGAGGTGACCATGATCACCATCGTTAAGCAAACGCTGCAGAGACTGCGCGGTCAGATCATCGGCTGGGGGATTGCGTTGGGTTTGTTTGGTATGATGATGGTCTCGTTTTTCAACACGATTGCCGGGCAAGGCACGAAGATTGATGACCTGCTCAAACTTTACCCCAAAGACATGATGGCGTTCATTGGCGATTTTAGCCAGTATTCCACGCCGGTGGGTTTTTTGAATACGGAATTTTTCTCCATGATGCCAATCATTCTGGGCATTTTTGCCTTGCTCGTGGGAAGCGGACTGGTGGCGGCAGACGAGGAAAACGGTAATCTGGATTTAATTCTGGCGCATCCGGTGAGCCGTTCCAGTTTTTTTTGGGGACGCTTTGGCGGGACGGTGCTGGCAACCACTTTGATTATGGCTATCGCGTGGCTGGGGATGATCCTGGCCAAACTGTGGGCGTCCTTTAGCCTGGACCCGGCGCAGCTCGCGGTCGCGTTTTTGCCGCTCCTGGGAATCATTTTTTTGTATTTTGGCGTCGCCGTGCTGATGAGCATGTTGTTACCCTCGCGCAAACTGGCGGCGATGGTGACGGCTTTGCTTGTTGTGGGTGGATTTTTGTTAAACGGGCTGAGTAAAATTGGGACCAAGCTGCGCGACGTTGGCTATTTGCTTCCAAACCACTATTATCAGGGTGCTGATGCCATTCACGGCATGAATTGGAAATGGTTCCTGGGGTATGTCGTTGTTGGGTTTGTCTGCTCACTGGCCGGATACCTACTGTTTGAACGCCGCGACATCCGTGTCATGGGCGAGGGACAATGGAGGATCAAAAATTTCAAAGGGAAAACATTAAATTCTGAATAAACATTTTTACGCGTTTTCGTTATCTTTGGGCAGTTTTTCCACAGCCATCATGTCCCGAATGGGATCAGACGAAAAACGCAGCTCGAGTTCCTTGACCGCGTGCAGGGCTTCTTCGTTTTTGGCAAAGGCGACCTGGATATACTGGGCTTGAAGGTCACTGGGTACTGGTTCCCGGGTTGGATCATCGACTTTGGGCATGACGGCGTCCAGGTAGTTTTTGGTGGTACTGAGGGCGCTGCGGATGCGGAAGGCACCCCAGGCAATGACGTCGTCCTGAATTGATTCCAGGGCATCTTCGTATTTTTTCTTCTGGCTGGTCAGGATGAAAATCTTTTTTTGCAGTTTTTGTGACAGCAGGTAGGATTTGGCGAAATAAGCGCTGATTGGTACCACGCCCAGCAAAAATAGCAGCCTCAGGCAAAAGGGCACCACATCGGATGATCCAAACAGTAGCTGGTTGGCACTGGTGCGTGGGAAATCAGGCAGATAACAGGCAATGACCGTCAGAATCAATCCCACCGAAGGGCCAGCGCCGAGCAGCAGCGCGGAGCCAATCGAGAGGAAATAATATAGGAAAAAGAACTCGCTCAGCACGCCGCCCAGGCTATTGGTAAACAAAATTACTAGGGCAGAAGCAAAAATTACATCCAGCCGGAGCACGCGCAGTTCGTTGCCATGCAGCCATTTGGGGAAGACCCAGTTGCGCAATGCCATGTAAACGCAAACCAGCAGGATCAGGCTGCCCTGCATCACGTCGTGCGGCCAGTGTAGAAATTTTGGCACAAAACAGCAACAGACGATCAGGGGCCAAAGCAAATGTTGAAAAATTTTACGCACGCTGAAGGTTTCTTTTTTAACAGGTAATCAAGTTATTATAACAGATATTTTTAACTGGGGTGTTTTTTTATGATATACTAGTACGATGGTTTATAAAAAAAGGGAAAATAAATGTTGGAAAAAAACAAAAAGCAGCAGCACGAGTTGGTCAAATCGTCTGCGACTGTGCCTGAAAGCAAACCACACCTAGCGTTGGGAATTGCGATGCTGGCACTCTCTTGCCTGGTGGTAGGAACCATTGTCGTGCAGCGGTATATTCAGGAGCGTGGGTTTAGCCACGCTTCAACAGGGGTTCCGATTACCACACCCATTCCGGGGCCTACAGGACAGCCCATCAGTTTTGAACTGCTGCCACCTGCCAGTGGTCCAATTAAGTATCCGGTTCCTCCCTTCCAGGTGCGTCAGGATTTGCCAGGGCTTGCTTCCCCAGTAAATTGGCTGGCCAATGATGGTATAGCGCTTGCCTGGAGCCTGGAACCAGATCCAACGCATCAGGTGGTCGGGTTTTATGTATCGCGTGCCATGAGTAGATCCCAGGATCAGCAGACGGTGATGACTCCTTATACCCGACAGTTTGGCTATTTTGACAATACGTTGATTCGTGGTGTGCCTTATACCTACACTATCCGCAGTTTTGATGCCCAAGGCAAAGTCTGCAGCACAGCCTATGGTATGCAAGTTGAGTTGCCGCTGACGAATCCGGTGACTTTTCCCAAGCTGCCGCCAATCAGTGTGGCCGTTTTTCCGGCTACCATTCCAATTGTCAATCCTTTGCTCCCGATGCCTGGCGAAACTCGTGCCGAAGCAACGACTTACTCAATCATTGTCCGTTGGCTGCCACCGGTTGACCCTAATCATCAAGTAGTGGCTTTTCATGTCATTCGCCGCAACAACAATAATCCCAATGATGTCAGAACGATCAGCAGTTGGACGCAATCCATGGGCATAATCGATTCATTGGCGGTTCCCGGAGTTGCTTATACCTATTGGGTACGCAGCGTTGACGCGCTGGGAGAGGTGAGTTCGGCGGCGACATCGGCTTCAGGGATGATTCCAGTAGTCGCTCCGCCACCAGTTACGACCCCGGTCCTGCCGCCTATTCCGCCACCAGTGACAGTACCCCTCACGATGCCTTCATTTCCGCCCACGATCGATCCCAAGCTGCCATGGATCCAGAATTTAGCGGTGCGCAAGAACGCAGCAACCAGCTACACGTTGACCTGGAATATGCCCTATCCTACTTGGATGAATTATGGCTCAAGTGTCATTCAGGTTCAGACTTGCGTTGGTTATTATGTTGAGCGGTCGGACATCAATTACAGCAATATGCGCCTGATGACCAACTTTACACGCAATTTGAACTATACCGACAGTTCAGCCATGAAGAACAAAGATTATATTTACTATGTCAGCTGCATTACTCCTTCAGGTGGAGTAGGACCCTATTTGCGCAATACAACGGGGCCGCAGCTGCAGCCTGAGAAACCTTATAGTTATGATTACTCGCTGATGCCGGTTACTAATTTTGTCACCACGCCCAGCAAAAAAGGGATTACTCTGACTTGGGATGCACCGCTTAGTGCCCCGATCATGCCATCCGGTTATCATGTTGAACGCATGTTGTTGGATGGAAGCGGTATCAGTATTGTCATGTCAAATTTCCAGGCTGGTAAAAATGTTTATGTCGACACCGCGGCCAAACCAGGTTTGGGTTATAACTATATTGTCTATCCGGTAAACCGCGGTGGGCAATTGGGATTGTCGAGTGACGATTATGGAACGATCCCGCTTACGGTTGCGCGTATCGTGATCCAACCCAAGCAAGCAACGATCAAAGTCAATGGTAAATTACAGCTTTATGCGACGGCCTATGACATCGGCAATCGTATTGTAAGCGAAACGCAGATGTTGTGGACAGTGTCTCCGATGACTGGTGGTTCGATATCCCCTGCGGGCCTCTTTACTGCGGGCAATAAAAAAGGGACGGTGTATGTGGTAGCTACGGATCTTAACACCCAGGTTAGTGGCCAGATCATGGTGACGATTCAATAAAGAGAACGATTTTTGGTTGTCTAGATAATTTTCCGTCCACCATATTCGTGGAACCAGGATTCGATCGGTTTCTGGTCGTTGGGGTCGCCATTGTAGTTAACAGTAAGCTCGTCGCCTTGGTGAATAGTTTTGATGGCCACGTATTTGAGCAGAGATTGCTCAAAGTCGCGTTCATACTTCATGTTGGGCTGGTAGGAATGGTTGTAAAGCATGGCATAGCCTAGTGGCAGGCACCATTCCTCGGCTGTCCAGTCATAATAATAATTGTCCACCAGGCTATTGGTTGGCGTACTGTTGGCAAAGTCAGTTTCGTTTTTGAAGGGAACCAGGATTAGTGGGCACGGTTCAACCAATTCACCAGGCTGAATGTCACGCAGGGCAAAAACGCCGCGACAATTGAGTTGTTGGGACCAGCCAACATACACTGGCCAGTTGTGTTCGAGATGGAGTTTGATTGGTGCAGCCATACGGATCCTTCGGAATAAAATTATAAGCGGTCAATCCTTGGTTTGACTGGTTTGAAACGGCGTTTGATGCTGCTGCGCAGGCGTTTGATTTCGGTTGCATTGGGTGCGATCAAAACGTAGTTGAGGATGCCCAATTGCATCAAATCCACATTGATAAAGATCACACCGGTTTTGGTGTCGTGTTTGAAATAAATGTCCTCAACTTTGGCCATCGCGTCTTTGTAATGGATAGGATTTTCTTCACCCAGCAGGATGGATTCATAGAGGACGTGGTAATGTTGGGTGTAATTGCGTCCCAGTAATTCTTCGGCCGCTTCGTTGATGTGCGTGCTGCCGTTGCGGCGCAGGTTGGCTTCCACAGCGTAGAGTTTTTTGTCTTTGGCAATGACCAGATCAATGTCAAAAAAACCACGATAACCAAGGGCCGAAAGTTCCCGGCCAAACAAGCGGCCGGCTGCAAACGCGGTTTTGATGTAGTGGCTTTTGTTGATTTCGGGATGGATATAAAATCCCATATAGGTTTTGTTGTCTTCACCAAAAATCTGTTCGCCCCCATAAGTTGGATGCACCCGGCCGGCCTGATCAATGTAGATTTCAATACTGGGCGAGCCACCATAGGCTTTGCGGTCGATGTCCACCATGGCTTCTACAATAATGGAGGGTTCGTCCCACATTTTGTCACGCAACTGGTCCTGCAAATCGCGACAAAAGGCACGTTTGGTTTCTGGAAGCCTGGAATAATGCATAAACAATACGCCCACACCCGAGGCGCCGCGATTGTATTTGATTACAAAGGATTTTTTTTGCTGCGCAAACCACCAGCCAGCTTCGATGGCTTCGTCACGGTTGCCGGTGATAAAACCAGTGGGTAAATCAATTTTGAGCGCTGATCCTGTGGGAAACGCCTTGTTCCACAAATGCCTGAAGCCGCGCTTGCAGTGGGCGTACATGGTAACAAATTCGTGTTCGGGAGGAATGGATTCCGGCGTTTTGAAATCCAGCTTCTGGCGGTTGAAGTAATTGAGCATTTCATAAAATTCCGGCGTCGCACGGTAGGGAATGATCTGGATGCCGGGATTGGCCTTGATCACCGCTTCGATCCGGTCGCGGAAGCGTTCCTGGCTAAACATGTCTTCGCAAATGGAAGGCGACGGAAAGCGCGGGTAATAGTTGTGGACATTGTGCCAGCCCATCAGCTGTTTGGTATGCTCGAGGTGAGCGGGATTGATCGGAGATGAGGTGATCAGAATTTTGTCATCCCCGTCATAAAACAGCGAGCGGTTGCCTTCAATCGTGTCCCACAGTGTCCAGTAGAGGCGTTGTTTGGTCGGCAGGCTCTGGTAGCTTTTGTACGATCCCTCGAGGTTGTTGGCGACAAACAAGTGACGGACTTTCGGGATTGGTAATGTGATCTTGTCGTTGTTGCTTTGGCCGTTGCGCATGGTTGCGGCTCTGTTTGTTTGGATAAAATAAAATCCAATTCCTGGGCGCTCGCTAAAAACCATCCTTGTTCTCAAACAAAACCACGTTGCTGGAATGCATGTCCTGCTTGAAGCGGCGTTTAATCAGACCGCGCAGGCGTTTCATTTCTTCGGCGTCATGGGTGACGATCAGGATGTTGAGGATATTGACTTGCAGCATGTCGGGGTTGGCAATCAGAACACCCGATTTGTACTCGGGTTTGTAGTAAATATCACTCAGCAGCGCCATGGCTTTTTTGTAATTGATGCGGGCTTCGTCGTGCAGCAGGATGTCGTCAATCAAGACGTGGTATTTGCTGGTATAGTCCGCACCAAGCAATTCGACAGCAGCTTCGTGAACATGCGTTCCGCCGGTACGGCGCAGATTGGATTCCACGGCATAAAGTTTATTGTCTTTGGAAACCACCAGGTCCACGTCAAACACACCGCGATAGCCCAGGTCGGCCAGTTCTTTGCCAAACAGGTGGCCGGCTTTGAAAGCTGTTTTGATGTGTTTGTTCTTGATGATTTCGGGGTTAATATAAATGCCGCGAAAGGTTTTGCGGTCATCGGCCATGACTTGTTCGCCAGCGTAGGTTGGATGGACACGGCCAGACTGGTCAATGAAAAACTCAATGCTGGGAGATCCACCCATGTTGTTTTTGTCGATATCAATCAGTTCTTCGACGATGATCGAAGGTTCGTCCCACATCTTGTCGCGCAGTTCATCCTGCATTTCGCGCACAAAGGCACGTTTGGTGTCAGGCAGATTGGAATAATAAAGAATAAGTACGCCAATCCCCTGAATACCGCGGTTATACTTGATCACAAATGACTTCTTCTGCTGTGCGAACCACCAGGCCGCTTCGATGGCTTCGTCGCGGTTGCCGGTAATAAAGCCCAAGGGAAGGTCAATTTGAAGTGATGAGCCCGTCGGGAAAGCCTTATTCCAGAGGTGCCTAAATCCGCGCTTGGAGTGGGCATAAATATTAACGAATTCGTTATTTGAATCCATGGATTCCGGCGTTTCAAACTCTAGTTTTTTGCGGCGGAAGTAGTTGACCATTTCTGCAAATTCCGGCGTCGAGCGATAGGGAATCAGGTTGATACCCGGATTGGCTCTGATGACTTCTTCGATGCGGATACGGAATTTTTCCTGGCTCATTATATCTTCGCAAATAAATGGCGACGGGAAACGTGGGTAGTAGTTGTGAACATTCTTCCAACCCATGAGCTGTTTCGAGTATTCGAAGTGGGCGGGCAGGATGGGCGCCGAGGTGATGACTAGCTTGTCGTCACCGTTGTAAAACAGGACACGGTTACTGTCGACGGTATCATATAAAGTCCAATATGAGCGCTCCTGGTTAGTGAGGCCGTGATAGCCTTTGTAAGCTCCTTCGAGGATATTGGAGATAAAGATGTGTTTGACTTTGGGAACGGGTGTGTCGATTTTGCCGTTTCCGTTTGCCGGGGTCCCATTGGGCATGTTGGTGAGCTCCTTGTGAAGCTGTAAGTGGCGAGAAAATGGATACAAAAAAAGACAAGTTCAATGTTCATTGGCCTTGCCTGGTCAGGAAATTCTATATGGGTTGTAGGGTCAGAAAGCCTGGAGGTCGGCTGGGGTCAGGTTCAGGATCCAATCTGGTACCTTTTGATAGTGAGTGAGAACAATGATACAAGATACGGCTGGGGTGTCAACGGGAGAATTTGTTGTCATTGCGAGGAGTTATCGACGTGGCAATCTAGTGCATTGGAGAGAGATTGCCACGCCTTGTAGCAATGCTCGCAATGACGGATAGATGGGATTTTGGATCTACCAGGAATGCACTTGCCCCTTGAAGTCGCGAAAGTGGGTGAGATCAACTTGCCAGGAATCTCCTTCGGGGACAGGAATTTTGCCGTAACCATCCTCGACGTCAATGACAAAACGGGCGGTGGCGGCGAGCCCGGAAAGGCGTGGCCGCAGGCTTTTCCAGATCTCGATGGCGCGCTTAGGGGCGACGGTAAAGTGTTTGGCCCAGTAAACGTCGTCATTCTGGAACAGGTAGTAGGGGCGGATAGCGTGTTTGTGCAGCAGATTAAACAGCTCGTAGAGAGTGTCGGTCTTGTCGTTGACGCCTTGAAGTAAAACCGATTGCGAAAGCAGGCTGGCAAAACTGGTTTCGCGAAGCTTTTGGGCAACAGCGATGACCGCGGCGGTCACTTCGGCGGGGTGGTTGATGTGCAGCAGAATATAGGGATTGCGCAGGGTTCTGATCAGGTCGTAGTGCCACTCTTGCATGGCATGGGGACTGACGATCGGGAGTCGTGTGCCAATACGGACGACATCCAGATGACCTGCTTGTTGCAGGCTGGCCAATCCCTGGACGATCTTGGTGAGATAAGGTCTGGGGCTGCTAAGAGGATCGCCGCCAGAGAGCACCACTTCATTGATCTCGGGATGGGATTTGATGTACTCAAACACCTGATTGATCTCAGCCTCAGTCAGAAACGGTTCCTGCGTGATGCGTGCGTGCGATTCCATGGTTGTACCAGCGGGCAAGCCAACTTCCCGGCCACGTGTGCAGAAACGGCAGTAGGAACCACAAAAACGCGTCACCGTCCACAGCACGCGGCCGTAGCGAGTCACTTTACCGTTTTGTTCCACTTCGCCGCGGTATTTGTAGATCAACGCCGGTGCCACTTCGTGTTCGTCTTCGTGCAGGGGGTCGGAGGTCATTTCCTGGTGGGCTTGTTCCATGTCTGGTTGCGCCACAAACTGCAGGCCGATTGGGCCCTGGGGGCCACCGGTGGAGGCAATCAGCTGCTTGAGATAGGGCGTGATAACTTCAGGCAAAGAGCCACAGGGGAGGGATTTATTGGCATGATTGGGTGACATGGTTGGCAAAGTTAATTGAGTAAGGTTTTTGCAAGCAAATAACCTAATCAATCATGGGCCTTGTTCGCGCATCGTTGAGAAAGAGCTGCTCAGGGAGTGAGGTCGGATCGGCATCAGGATTTCCTGAAAAATAAATGTTCCAACAAAGTGGATATTATGAGGAGAAATGAAATGGATTACAAGCAGTTATTTGAGGCTAAAATAGTGAGCAATTATAATACTGCTTTACTTCTAAGGCCTCGGTTCTTTATAATCAACACGTTCTGAGCTGTTTGTCGTCGGGGCGTGGCGCAGTTGGTAGCGCGCATGCATGGGGTGCATGAGGCCGCAAGTTCGAGTCTTGTCGCCCCGACCAAATGAAGACTTGGTAAGTCATCGAACCTTAGTCGAATTTGTCCCTGTCGTCCTGTCATCAGGACGGAATGGGACTTGAATCCTTAAGAATGACTTATTGACGGCATGAACTTAGTCATTCTTAATCCCGTAGTCCAGTCTTCGGCGTGTAGCGGAAGAAGTTTCGAGTAATGAGTGCTGAGTATGGAGACATTCCGTGTGCCTCCGCCCGCACGGAGCACCGCGAAACTTTTTTCAGACGAACATCTCGAAACAAAGGATTTAAATAATCAGTGAAAGCAGGTTTTGCTATGGATCAACAGAAAAATAATGCAAAATCTTATCGTAATGCCATCATAATTACGGTAGTGTCTATGGTCTTGTATGTACTCGTTGCTATTGGTGACACTATTGTGAAAGGTTATTCAACACTCCCATCAACTCCGTTACTTTTTGGAGCAATAGTGATTGGCGTATTAATAGGAATGGCAAGAAAAAAAGTTTGAGTTTTTTGCCAGAAAGACAATGATATCGTGTGTGTGAATAAATGACGTAAGTGAGAGTGTCGGGCTAATCTTTGCGGAATTCAGTTTTAACACTTTCGCAAATTCCGACCAGGAAGAAGTTTTTTAGTAGTAAGCGTTGAGTTTGGAGTAAGCTGAAAATAACCCAAGTTCCGGGTTATTTTTTTATTCTCCGCTTAACCCGTATTTCGCTTTGTTGGCTGTGTGTTCGGCGAGCGTTTTGGCGTAGCGCATGATGCCGTTGCGATCGGCGAGGAAGTAAAAGTAGTTGCTGGAGGTGGGTTCCAATACCGCCAGGATCGAGCTTAGGGATGGGCTGTCGATGGGGCCGGGCGGAAGACCAGGGTTGACGCGGGTGTTGTAGGGCGAATTGATCTTGAGGCTGTCGGTGGTAAGCGGTGCGCTCCAGCTGCCCAGAGCGTAGGCGACGGTCGGATCAGCACCGAGCGCCATACCGTAATTGAGGCGGTTGAGGTAAATACCGGCCACCATTTTGCGGTCATCGGATTTGGAAGCTTCTTTCTCGACAATCGAGGCCAGAGTCAGGACTTCAAACAGCGACAATTTGCTGGTGGACATCAGTTCTTTGACGTGTTGATCGTACTGGTCCTGAAAATTGTTAAGGATGCGCACCATGATATCTTGCACTGTCGGCTTGTTGGGCACGAGGTAAGTGTCGGGGATGAGGTAGCCTTCGAGTGAAGCGGATTTGGGTTTGCCAAAAGGGTTTGAGCTCCCGAGCATGGTGTAATCAAAATTGGCGGCTTTGGCGGCGGCGAGGAATTCAGCTTCATTCACCAGGTGTTGGTTGGCCAAATAATGGGCGACTTCTTCGATGCGCCAGCCCGGGGAAATGGTGATGGGAATGCCCTTGGCTTCGCCGTGCTGTAGTGAGTCGATGATCTCCTGCATGGTTTGGGAGGCGCTGATTTCATAGTCGCCAGCCTGGATAGCGGCTTCTTTTTTTTGCAGTTTGGCAGCGATGCGAAAGAGCAGGGCATTGTTGATCAATTTATCCTGTTCAAGTTTATTGGCAATGCCTTTGACAGATTCTCCCTGGACAATGGTGAAGGTTTGGAACTGTGCGGTGGTATTGACTGCAGTTTTGAGCGTATGGTCGTAGTATGACCAGGCCGCGAAACCGCCAATGCCAGTCACAACAAGCAGAAGCAGGACAATGACAATGAATATGGCAAAACAGCCTTTGCTTTTTTGGGGAGATAAAACGTCCATTTCAGAATCGGGTTTGCTCATGGTTGGTTTTTCAGATAATCATCGAGAATAATCTTGGCGGCGATACTATCAAGGGAACGTTTGTTTTTGTTGATTTTTTTCTTTTGAGTCAATGCGGCGTCCTGGGAACTGAAGCTTTCGTCATGGTAGATAACGCTCAGGTTTTGGTTTTGAAGGATTGTGCCAAAGTCGCGAGTGAGCTTGGCTTGTGGCCCTTCGCTGCCATCGCTGCTAAGGGGCAACCCCAGAATGACGGTGGTGATTTTATACTGTTTGACAAGCAACGCAAGTGCCGTAAGCAATTCCTGCTGCGATTGGTGGGCAATGAGGGGTAGTGGGCGGGTACTGATTTGAAGTTCGTCTGTAATGGCAATTCCAGTACGTTTCGTGCCAAGGTCAATAGCGAGGAGACGGGGCATGTTAGTTTTACCAAATAATCTAGGTGTGATGCATGAATCGCCCGGGCCTGGAAACAAAGAGGGGCGGTTCGTGAACCGCCCCTACGCAGAAAGAATCATTTCTTCTTCATCATGTCTGCAAACACCGCAGGTGACACCTGTGTGAGGTTGATTTTGGCAGTGGCATGGGGGATTTTGGTTACCCAGAAAGGCTGTAGTTTGATATCGAATTGATCGATTTCCTGGGAATAGGAGCGCAGCACGTCACCGGCGGTTTGCAGGCTTTGGTCAGCGAGTTTAATTTTGATTTGCGCTACATTGAGTTTGGGGGCGATCTGGCCTGTACCGGTTGCGGTGAGGACAATCATGCGGGCATCGATGTCGAGGTTTTTGATCTGGTACTGGGTGTCCCATTTGTTGCCGTTCAGCGTTTCAAAACCTTCGGGGACAGCGCTTTGCATGGTGCGTTCGGTCAGGTCGCGGATATCGCTTTCGGTAATGGCGACGCCCTGCGCGACGACTTGTTCGGTGATGCTGAAGGACGAGGCTTCGCTCCCCACGACGGGATTGATCGTTTCGTTCAGGACCACATTTTTGAGCGCAGTGTCCAGGAAGATCTGGCCACTTTTGAGCTGCGCCCTGGTGTCGGCATTGGTCTTGTTCATCAGGTCCTGCAACAGCTGGGTGCGGACTTTGTCGACGTCGTCCTGGCTGACGACCACGGCGTTGTGCGAGTCGCCACCGGTGAAGGCTGTATTGCTTTCGGCCCAGAGGTATTTGGCGTCGTAGCCGGTAATCGAGAACTGGTTTTTGTCGACATTGTATTTGTCGCCTACGTCGCTCGCTACCAGGGAAACTTTGTATCTGTGCGCTGGCGTGATTTGTCCGGCATCGAGCTGTGCTGCAGGAATGGTTACCGCGTCGGTGGTGGCAAAGGTTTTGCCGTCGTAACTGGTCAAGATGGTGCCGGCTGGCAAGTTAACGGTTTGTGAATAACCGCGGTTGGTGATGTCGACTGTCCCGGTGGCTTTGCTGCCAATGATTTTGGTGCCCGTGGAAGCGCCCGTGCTGGAATTGCTGGCTTTGCTTTCGTAATAATAGGAGGGAATGGCGCGGTTCACATAATCCGCGCTGCTCGCGGCTGGTTTGGCAGTGACTTCTACCTGCTGCACAAACGGTTCGGTGCGTTGCGAGACGGTGATGTCGGCATTTGGCATGACTTCAAAGGCAAAGTAAGCCCCAAAAATAGTCATCCCAAGCAGGAAAATGGCGATCAGGATGAGGACGGGCCGGTTGGTGGTTTCAAGCTGCACACTTTTGGGTTTGGCAAACTGCTGCGTGAGACGATTCCACCAGTGCTGCAGAGCGCTGGAAAAGGCGATTTTTTGGGGTGCTGATTTGGCTGCGGTGCGCATGTCAGGGGGAATGGTGTAAGCAGGCGCCGGTGGCTGGTGCGTTGTTGCAGTGCTGGCGTAGTCGGCGCCGTTAATGACCGGGGAGCTGACGACGACACTTTCTTGCGCCGTCATGGGGATGCCGGAAATGACTTGCTGGGCAGTCTGGAGTTTGGGGAAAATACGGATTTTGAGCTGGTCAGCCAGGGAATGCGTCACCAGGTCGGTGGAGACCAGCACCATTTCGCGGTCAAACGTTTTGGCTGTGCGCATCAAAATTTTGAGGTTGACCATGCTTTGTAAAATAGAATGGCGGTCAGCCGACACCACGGCCACGACATGTTCACGCGACGATTTGATCTGGTCGATGACGTCCGTGATCTCGTGGTTGGATTCGAGGTAAATGGCAGATAGTTTGGCGCTCGGGGTGGGCATTTTGGTTTAGCTTTGTAACACTTTGGCAACTTGACGCAACAAGCCGGACATGACTTTTTCTTCACCCATCAAATCCCTTGCCAGGTTGGCCATGGCCATGGGGGTGATGTCCTGCGGGGAGCTCAGCAGGCCGGTTTCGTCCGTGACGTTATTGACATCCTCGGGGTGGATAAAACTGACTTCAGGATTGCGGGCAAACGGCAGTTTTCCCTGCCAGTCGAATTTGTCCAGGGTTTGTTTGATCTCCGGCAGGGCGCTGCCACCACCACAAAGGAGGATGCGCGGCGGTAAATGTTCGGAAGCCGAAAGTTCTTCCAGGATTAGTTCCACACCTGACATCCACACGTCAGCATCCTGGGACAGCACTTCCTTGACCATTTTGGCCGAGGACTGGTCGAGTTTTTCGTTGGCGTAATCGAGTTTCATCTGTTCGGCGCGGTCGAAGGGGATGTTGAAATGGCTGCTGAGGCGTTTGGTAAAGGCGCGGCCGCCCAGGTTAAACATCTTGGTACCGCTGACGCCGCCGTTGCGGACGAGCGCAATGTCGCTGGTGCCACCACCAATGTCGATAAAGATAGAGCTGAATTCGCCGGCTTCCTGGCTGCCGACTGAGAGCGCCACGGCATATGGTTCGGTGGCAATGCTGAGCAGGTCCAGGTCGAGTTCTTCGGCAATGGTTTGAAGCGCACCGAGATGCACCAGCGGTGCAAACGAGTTAAAAATCGAGACACTAACGCGTTTGCCTTGAAAACCGATCGGGTTGTTGACACGGTAACCATCGATCTGGACGTCCACGACTGCGGCATTGACGAGTTTGACTTCAATTTCCTGGTAACCGGTTTCGGCAGCGAGCTGTTTGCGTACTTCGTCAAAGGCCTGCCACTGGACTTTTTGGACAATTTCTTCCAGTTCCTTCATTTCAATTTTGGTCGTCGGTTTGGCGCGGTCGTATTTGACGATGGTGGAAGCGCCTTTGACCAGTTCTCCAGCAATGCCGATGATCACCTGATCCGGTGAGACGCCCGCCTGGTCTTCGGCCTGGCCAATGGCTTCGCGGCAGTTTTTGACGACACCATCGATGTCCGTCACCATGCCGGACTGCATGTCTTCGAGTCCCTGTTTAAACCGTCCGACACCCACGACTTGGGCTTTGCCATTGGTGTTTTTGAAAATCAATGCTTTGACAAATTCCGTGCCCACATCCAGCGAGAGGCAGTAATCTGCGACCGAAAGGTTGGGAACAAAGGCTTTTTTGATTTTGTCGAAAATAGGCATGGGGTTGGTTTTGTACATAAAAAACAAGCGTGCATTGCAGGCCAAAACGCACGCGCAGAGTATAAAGATTTTTGCTGGCGCTGTCTATCTGCAAACCCGCCTGCTTAGTCCACACTGATCTTGTCCGACGCGTCGGCCGGGTTGGTGATTTCGTGAACAAAGTTGGTGTTGATCAGGTTCAAAACCTTGGCATAGTCACTCGTTTGCCCCAGTGCCCACATCAGTTTGACCCAGGCGGTTTCCCAGAGCATGTTGGGGATCAGGGTGGCACCTGAGGCGGTCAGTTTTTTCTCCAGGTCAGCGCGCACAGTGACTGCGCCGCCCAAAGCTGCCAGACTGGTAACCAGTACAGGTATACCGTCGTCAGTGGCCGCTTTGATGGCTGGGAGCAAGGAATAACGGCTGTGGCTTGGGACGCAGCCGGAACCATAGGCGAGGATGAGAAAGCCACGGTAATTGTGGTCACGATACTGGCTGATGATGTCGGGATCAAAGCCTGGATGAACCACGATCAGGCCAACATGGGCGTCCAGCGTCGGAGTGAATTTGACTTTGCGTTTGCCGCGTGGGTTGACGGGAAAGTTGAAGTGAAAGGTATCACTGATTTCAGCCAGATGCGGGACGCCAATCGTGGTATAGGCGCGGGCATCAGTGGCACGCAGTAATCTAGTCAGTGCTGGACGGTGAATCTTGTGGTCATTGACGATGCAAACTTCAGCGAGATCCGCCTGGGCGGCAACTTTGAGCGCGGCCACGAAGTTGTTGCGGGCATCAAACGATGATTCGGATAATGGCTTGTAAATACCGGCAAAAACAATCGGGATGGGCAGGTTTTGGAGCATAAAGGCGATTGCTGAGGCGGTGTAGGTCATGGTATCCAGACCATGGGTGACGACAATGCCATCGTAACGGTTGATATTGTCGTGCAGATACTCAGCCAGCATCAGCCAATCTTCGGGCAGGATGTCAATGGAGTCCAGGCTCATCATGTCCATCAGTTCGATGGTGGCGATTTGTCTGATTTCCGGGATCAGCTTGAGCAGGTTGGGCGCGTTGTAACGCACTGCACCAAAGGATTTGGCATTATCGCCTTCGTTGCTGATGCTGCCGCCGGTCGTCACGACCAGAATTTTGGGGAGGGACATTAATAGTTCCTCGAATTAGGATCGAATTGAATTGAGTATAAACGAGCAGTTGATTGATGTCTAATGCTTGTTTTGCTGTCTTTCAAAAAGGCCGTCTAATGCAGGGCGGGTTCTGAGAACATGAGCCCTGTTCGCGGTTAATAGTGGATGAAGGAAAGGTGGACCGCAGAGACTCGAAATGTACCCTTCCAAAATCTTATCTATTTTAATCCGTTTGTCAGGCGACAATGCTCCAGTTAAATTTTCGCTGAGATGCATTTCTCCGGCGAAATCATAGTACAGAACATCAATCATAATGCGTTGTTGTTCTTTTAATGTAAGCGGGGGTAAATGGTCGTTTTCTCTTTTACTTTTTATATGTCTCAGATAGTCCAAGGCATACAATGATTTAACCTTGAGTGACTCCACGTCAACCCCCAGTCCTGGGATTCCGCCCTTGTACAAAATGGCTTCCGTGGATTTATAATCCAGCATTGTTCGTCTTTCGCCGGTATGTGGAATAACCACAACCACATGTCCCAGAGAGGTCAATTTTCCGATATCTTCGAGGAAGCCTCTGCGCAAGGAGCTGCAATGATGCGTTTCAATAATAATAATAGATGGGACCGGGGCATTCTCGGTCTCAAGTAAGGGTTTGAGCGCATCATTGGTGGTTGAGAGTGGATGCAAGTCAAAATGGATCACTTGCGTGCAAATTCTGTCTGGATCGGCAATAGCCTGTTCCTGAGCAGGAATTGTATTTGGTCTCGAAAGTCGAAGTCGTTCTCTTATCGTGAATTCGGTTAGCAACGTTTGGCTGGTTTTGGGTAATTTTAAACGAGTTGCAGCCTCGATAATATTGTTGGTCTGGGTAGCTGCAAGATTACGATAAGCATTGGCGTAAGCAGTTTCTTGAGCGTTACGAGTATCAATGAGTTTAAGGCCGGGTTCAAAAGAATCGCTGGGAGCTTCGACGGCATTACGGGCAGGGATAATCCGACCACCAAAGGCGATGAAGACATCATTGGGCAAACTCGGCAGCCGAGCCCAAATTGCTGCCAAGGCCACATTCATGGGTCCATCGGATTCCGTTTCGTTCCAACCAAAGTTAGCGCCCGTAATGATGATTGGTTTATTCAGCGAACGGAAAGTCGGATCACTGGCGTGTTTTTTTCTTTTATTATTATTTTTATGGGGTCGTTTTGAAAAATATTGTTTGATGTATTGAGCCACATCAACCATTTGATCCGTTCCCATTGTCAGCATGATTACTTTGACTCGACCGTCATCCAGTTGTCTGGTTATCTTCGGTATAAAAGTCTCTTCAACAATTGCCTCGTCAAGTTCTTCGCTACCCCCTTCATAAGCAATCTCCGGCCGAATGATTTCTAATTGTCCGATTAATTCATGTAACGCATCTGTAACGCTGCGATCGGTATCTGTTGTAAACCGTTCGGATAGAAGATCTTGAACCAGTTTGTGCACTAAGGTGAAACCTAAAGTAGCAGATTTGTAATCACGTGCTCCAGTTGTATTCGTTGTTTCTGAAATAATCGATCCACCACCGTGTATGTAGCTAATATCTGTTTTGGGTCGTATGTCTTGAAGTTTTCTTTCCAAAAAAACAATAGGATTATCACTCACAGCATCTCCCCAGACACTGTAAATGGATGCTTCCACGTTTTGTCTGCCATAGATAGTAATCAGTGCTCTGGACAGATGAGATTCAGGGGACTCGAGTTCGAATGTATTTTCTAACGCAGGAGAAGCCGTGTTCATGATGCATGATTTACCTTAGAATTAGTCTTCTGTTTTTGAGGAGGTGTTTTCCGAGACATAATCCGCGTAACTGAGGTACTGATGAAACCTGTCTTCACCACCCTCCATAATGTCGGGTGTGATTTCGCCGGCGTAATTGGTTTGCATTATTTTCAGCACCTTTTCCTTATTGCTACTACGGCCGAGAGCCCACATCAGTTTGACAATGGTCGTCTCGTACGTCATATCCAGTGCCGAAAAAGCACCAGCCTCCAAGGCTAATCTGCCAACTTCGTGCATCGACATATAGCATTGACCAAAAGTGACCTGCGTAGTCACAACGATATGGCCTTGCTGTTGGTTGAATTTACGGATTTGGGGCAGAATGGAATGTTCACCATCCACAGGCACACAGCCCGATCCATAGCCGACCAGCACAAGGCCTTTGGGGTTGAGGGTGAGAATGTGGTCCAAAATCCTGGGATTAAATCCCGGATAGGTGATGAGGGCGACAACATCGGTCTCAAAACGTGGGTCAAAGACCAATTTCTTTTTGGGGTTTCGTTTGTGGTAACCATTGGAGAGGATCGGGTTCCCTTTAATCAATCCAAGCGGCGGCACGATGATGCTTTGGAAAGTGCAAAAATCAACTTCTTCGACTTTTTTGATGCGGTTGCCACGAAAAATGTGTCCATCGCTCACCACGCAGACTTCGGCCAGGTCCGACAATGCAGCGACCTGAATCGCATCGATCAAATTACGCTTGCCATCTGAGGAAACATACTCGAGCGGAGCCGTTGAGCCAGTCAGGACGATCGGAATGGGCAGGTTGCGGAACATAAATGACAACGCCGAGGCAGTATAGGGTAAGGTGTCGAGTCCGTGCAGGACGACAATGCCGTCATAAGCATTGATGTTGTCATTGATGGCAGTTCCGATTTTGACCCAGTCGCTGGGTGTCATATTGACAGAATCGACCCGCATCAGTTCAAGCATGTCGATTTGGGCGATTTGCTCCAGGTCCGGTATGGCCTTAAGCAGTCTTGGCTTGTCGAAAATATCAGCATGCAAGGTGTTGTGTTTCATTTCTTTGGCGGTAATGGTGCCACCGGTTGATAACAGCAGAACTTTTTTTGTGGACCTGGTCCGGGATGATGTCATGGGGCAACTTTCGTTAATGAATTTGTCGGACGGTAGCCGTTAAACCACCATTTCCATGACATAGTTTTTTTGGAAAAGTTTGACGATACCAGCATAATCCTGGGTTTGGCCCAGAATCCACATTAATTTGACAAAGGCTGTTTCCCAAAGCATATCCCTCGCCGAGATCGCCCCGGCTTGCTTCAGTTGCGAACCAACTTCGTAAAATTCCATTTCATAGTGGCCGAAGTTAGCCTGGCTCGCCACGATCACCGGCACGCCGCGTTCGGTCGCCACTTGGATGGCTTTGATTAGTGAGAAACGGTTGTGCGTCGGAACATAGCCTAAGCCAAAACCGATGAGCAGCAAGGCCCGGTAGTTGCGCTCCAGGTATACATTGATGAGCTCGGGGTCAAATCCAGGCGTCAGCGTGATCGCGGCAACTTTGGTGTCGAGGCTAGGGTTGAAGACATATTTGTGCCTGCCGGTGTTCCTTTTTTGTTGATGACCGCGCATTTCGATCTGATGGCGGACGGTGCCCAGCGGATTGATACCCAGGCTGCTGAAAGCATCGGTTTCAATAGCCTTGAGCCGGCGGCAGCGTACTGCGCGATGGATCAGGTTATCGCTTACGACACAGACTTCGCCGAGATCGCACTGGGCCGCAACCTGGACAGCGGCGACAATGTTCTGGCGGGCGTCGGAAGCGACAAAATGGATCGGCAGTTGCGCCCCGGTAAAGACAACCGGAATCGGAAGGTCCTGCATCATGAAGGCAATGGCGGTGGCGGTGTACTGCAGTGTGTCCAACCCGTGTGTGACCACAATGCCGTCAAATTTGGAGATATTTGTTTGGATAGTGTCAGCCAGTTGCAGCCAGTTCTCGGGCAGCATGTCGACGGAATCGAGGTTTATCAGTTCCAGCGTGTGCATCTCGGCAACCTGGCGGAGTTCGGGGGCCACGCGCAGGAATTCTTCAGCCCCGTACTGTCCGGAGGCGATCGAGCCTTTGGCCAACATTTTGCCAGTGATGGTGCCGCCCATCGAGATGATCAGGATTTTGGGTTTGGACATTGGGGTTTTCCTCATAATAGGCGAGGAGGAGTTTGAGTAATTGTAGTGGCAATTGGTATCGTTAGCAAACTGGCCTTGGTTCTATGATTTATTTGACGCAGTGGTACTTTGCCATGATCGAAAATCACCTTCGAGAAATAGGCGAGCCAGACGAATGACCTCGTCTTTGTCACTAGTCAGTTTAGCCAGCTCGCCATTTGTTTCCTGCGCAATGAAATCGGACCATGCTTCATGATCGTTCCAGATGAGGTCGATCGATTCCGGCGGAAGGATTAATTTTTTATCTGAACGACGGAATTGTGCTAAAAAAGTGTACCATTCTTTGCTCGGGACTAAGGCGGCACTCATGATCAGTTCCGTATCCTGATTCCCTTTTTTGAAAACCAGCGGAACCTTGGGCGATTCGTCAGCTTCACATTCACGCAGGTAGTCGGCAAAGGTGTGATGATAACTGGCATTGATGTCAACGCCGGAAGCCTGCCGATAGAGCGGACGGATTTCCAGTTCCTGAGCACAAAGGATGGAAGCGTTATAACCTTGAAGCTCGGCCAGTTCAAAATAGGCATTCAAGTCGCTCATGCTACTGAAAATGATTGTCAAGATGCTCCCCGGTTCGGTGCAGTAACGATAATCATGCATGGCTTTTTTGACAAATTGCCTGCCATTCTGGCCGGCACCATATATTCCTTGCCTGACAGTTGTTCCGCTCATGTCGATCTCGTGCAGCGTGTGTTCGTGGGTGTCTGGGGTAACGCCTTCGCGTCTTCGGATGGCCGGGAGCAGGGCAGGATTCATTGTCCCTTGGGCGCGGTTTCTGTTGATATGGTGGTCATGCCGCGCATTCAGCGTCGCGTCAATAACGGCGGCGTCACTTCTTCGCGCTTTATCACGGATGCGGGGGTGGTCTTGTTCTCGTACCTGCGGCAGGTTGGTGGTCATGAAAATCAGTTCAGTCAGTGCGGTTGCGGCTTTGCTGTCAGGATTCTGGGTTGCCATGGCCAGCTCCAGCATGTCACTTTGACTAATGTAGATTCCCCGATTTTTTGTCTCGTGACTCGGGAACTCAGACAGCACGTTGATACCATTTGCTGCCGCATTGGCTTTTGTTGCTTCGGTACATTCACGAAAGAAGTCGGTGCTGATGACCTTGGCTTTGAGTTTGGCAAGCAGAATAGCGGCATACCCACGCCCGCAAGCCAACTCCCAGGCAATTACGTCCCGGAAATCCATTCCCATTTCCACCAGTTCCAAAATAGATTGCAGCATCAAATTGGTATATGGCGACAGGGCCATCGTGGGAGAGTCATTGCGCACAGCGTCGAAGATTTCAAATTCTTTGGGATAGTTGGGTTGGTCCTTGAGGTGAAGGTCTAACTGCGAAATTGCTACTTGAAGGGCATTGTCGTGGGGCTGGACATGGTCACGGCGATGGAGGAGCTTACGCCCGATAGTGTATTTGTCCCGGTGAGACGGTAGTTTTTCGCGCTCCAGGACAGGGTCGGAGGTGGAGTCTCCGGATAGGCCGAGTGCTGCAACTGTTGCGGCGTTTTCCAGCAGACCGATTGCTTCCTTGGTTGCTATTCCGGTCAAAATCGGTCCGGAACGGACAACAGCAGTTGTGGAAAGGTCGTCACGCCGTACAAGCGGATCCCCTAAATCCTTGGCAATGGGGTCCTGTTCGGTTTGACGCTGGAAGCGTTCTTGTTTGCGTGATTGTCTGGCGGTTTGGATGGGTATTGATTCTTGACCAAAGGGTCTGTCAGCAGCGGGTTGTGGGTGTTTCCCTTTTTTCATTTTTTTGTCTAATTCTAACCGTCGAGCCCTGTCTCTTTTTTTTGCACTGTAGATGGCGCCGGGCGGGCCAAACTCGACAGGTAACTGTTTAATCACCTCAGGCAATTTAAGGCGTTTGAGGTAACTCAGGAACAAGTCGGAACATTTTTCAACCAGAGAGATAAAATCTTTCAGGGTTATATCGAGATCCTCAAAATCTGCCCTCTCTAGCACATGGCCATGACCAGCACGAGGGATGATTTCTTTGTTCAGGATTTCGGGTGTTAATTGGATATCAGCTACGATCATCAGACCCAAATTAACGCAGAGGCAGATTTCCTCATGACCGCCTGTCCTTTCGAGCAAATGCCCGACACCTTCGTGAATTTCCTTTGGAAAATAACGTAAATTTAATTTTGCCAAGTCATATTGTTGGGGATTTAAGTCGTGCGCGTTAATTAACTGTGGTAACGGTTTTTTGGGCTGTTCGACAGTGTGCTGCCATGTCTTTTCGTATTTGTCGGGATGATGGTGCTTGGCCAAGGGGCGTCCACGTTAATAACTAAAAGAGAACCCATACCTGCGGTTCTCTTTTTGTTTTGCTTTTAGACAGCAATTGGAGTTTTTTACACTGCCTTGATTCTGCGTATCCCGCCGCCCACGGATTCCTGTTTGTCGATTTTGATCTGGCCGATCTCGCCGGTGTGGGTCACGTGTGTTCCACCGCAAAGCTCGCGGCTGATACCGCTACCTATGTCCAGCACGCGCACTTCCTGGTCGTATTTTCCTTCGAACAGCGCCATGGCGCCGCTTTCTTTGGCCCGGGCCAAAGGCATATATTGTACCACAACCGGCAGATCCTTGCGTATTAGGTCGGTGACGATCTGTTCAATCCTGACAATCTCTTCGGCCGTGAGCGGCCGGTCAAAGTTGAAGTCAAAGCGCAGTCGGTCGGCGGTGATCGAGGAACCTTTTTGTTGAACTAGCGGGCCCAATGTGTCGCGCAGTGCTTTGTGGAGTAAGTGTGTGGCAGTATGGTAACGCATGATCTGTTTGCGGCTCATTTCGTCGACGGTCGCGGTTACACTCTCGCCTTCGGCTATCGTTCCGGCGAGCTTGCCAACGTGCACAAACACGCCGCGTTTGGTTTTCTTGGTTGTCGTCACGGTCAGCTTACCGTTTGGGCCAACAATTTCGCCTTTGTCACCGGTCTGGCCACCACCTTCGCCGTAGAATGAAGTTTGGTCCAGCACGAGTTGCGCTTCGTCGTCAATCACACTCAGTTGGACAACTTTGGCTTGCGTGCTTAATGTCTCGTAGCCAACAAAGGTCGAAAGCGGCGTCTCTGCGTAATCCTTTTCCATGGTCTTGCCGAGCGTAAAGCCACTACCAATGCGAGAGCGGTCTTTTTGTTTCTGCAATTCTTTGTCAAAGCCGGCAATGTCCACTGCAATGCCTTTTTCCTCGGCAAATTCCCGTGTCAGGTCAATGGGGAAGCCGTAGGTGTCATGCAGTTTGAAGGCATCGTCACCACTGATGGCTTTGGGATTCGCTGCCAGAATTTTGTCGAGTTCCCGCAAGCCTTGATTCAACGTTTTGGCAAAGGCTTTTTCTTCTTCTTCAATGATACCAACGATACGGGCGCGGTTCTGGTCGAGTTCGGGATAAACGTCCTGATAGGTGTCGATCACTTCACTCACAAAGCGCGCAAGGATCGGTTCCTGATTGCCCATCAGTCGAGCTTGTGCAATGGCCCGACGCAGCAGGCGGCGCAGTACATAGCCACGCTGTACATTAGAAGGTTTGACGCCGTCACCCACCAGAAAGGTAGAAGCGCGGATGTGGTCAGCAATGATACGAACCGCCTTGGTGGCTTTGGGATCATGGTCGTAATCCACTTTGAGTGTCAGGCTGATCAGGTCCACGAGCGGCCGAAACAAGTCGATATCAAAGACGTTTTTTTTGCCCTGCATAAAGGCGGCAAGCCGTTCGAGGCCGGCGCCGGTATCGACATTTTTCTGAGGTAGTGCGTTGAAATTGCCGTATTCGTCTTTGAAGTATTCCATGAACACGCCGGCATTCCAGATTTCAATAAAGCGGTCGTTGTTGGTGCCGGGTTTGGCGTTGGGATCCACATCGGTGCCCATGTCGTAATAAACTTCGGTGCACGGCCCGCATGGGCCAGTCTGGCCGGCGATCCAAAAGTTGTCGCTGTAGCCTAGCTCGATGATTCTTTCGCGTGGAATGCCAACCTTGAGCCAACCTTGGATCGAGTCTTTATCCTTCGGGAGTTGTTCGTTGCCAGCAAAGACCGAAGCATACATCAGATTGGGATCAAAACCATAAACATTGACGAGTAAATCATAAGCCAGTTCAATGGCACGTTCCTTGTAGTAATCGCCAATGGACCATTGGCCGAGCATTTCAAAAAAAGTCAGGTGCCGGCCATCGCTGCCGATGTCATTGATGTCGCCGGTGCGGAAGGATTTTTGGTAATTGACCAGCCGCGGGTAGGGTGGCTTTTGTTCGGCCTTGAGAAACGGCACGAGCTGTACCATGCCGGCCGAGGTAAAGAGCAGCGATGGGTCGGGGGAAACGAGCGAGCAGCCAGCGTAGTACTGGTGGTCGTTTTTGACAAAGAAATCCAGGAAAGCCTGGCGAATGGCTTTGGAGGTCATATGTTGCATAGCAAGTCCTAAATACTAATAGCTAATAAGCAAACCTGGCCGACCGACAAAATTCTAACTCCTTTTTCGTTTGGAGGTTCCTGTCCTCCGTACTGTCCGCTATAGCCATGCGACGGCGGAAGCTTCATGGCGAAGGAGGAAGGATTTAGTGCTTCGTCGTTTAGGCAATTGTAGGGAGAGATGATCAGAAGGTCAACTTTGGCTTTGGCCTAACTCGAGGAAATAGCGCCGCTCAATGCCGTTCCCAGTCCACCGACAGCGCCTTTGAAAGTGGGACCAAAGCTGCTGCCATTGAGTTCCAGGTAATTGGTGTCAGTCTGCTTTAGCACGCGGGTTAATGCTTCGACAAAGTAAGCGGCGGCAAACAGGCCACCTTCTTCTATAATCGCCGGGTTTTTCATATGAAATGACTGCATTAATGCCGTGATGATGGCACCGTTTTTGGCGCCAGCGCGAGCAAAGGTGTTGCGATTGTTCATAGCCAGGACTTCCAGGTCAGCGGCAGTAACCGCTTTCAGTTTCGCTTGAGTCTCAGGTGCGATCTGGCTGATTGCTCGGCTCAAGATGGCGCGTCGTTCGCTATCGTTGGCATTAATCAGCTGATGGAGTTCGCGCGTGTCCAGAGCACCGGGAACCGGGTCTTTGCCACGTGGCTGGATGCACTGTTCCAGGATATCCGAAAGTTCAGTTGGCAGCGGATGGGACAAGCGTTCATTGTGAGCGTGGTCATGGGCAATGTTTTGGACCAGTTGACGTATGCCAGCGCCGGCAACTTCCGTTTCGAGGTGACCACCATGCTCGCCTTTGCCGCAACCGCAGGGAATATAGTCATAGTCGGATGATTTGTTCCGAAAGTGACCGCCTTCGAGATTGATGAAATAGGTTGCGTTATCCTGATAAAATTGATCGATTTCGGCTTGATTGTGGGTTTTGATTAATTTTTGCTCGCGCAGCATCGTTTTGATCTGTGCGCCAGTGACGTAGACTTCAATATTTGTGCCGGTGCCACAGATGACCAGGACGCCGCAGGGGTGTTCGCTCATGAAGGAGGGGCTTTGGTACGCGAGTCGCGCCGCCTTCATATCATTGACAATGTGTTTGACGGGCACGACATTTTGCAGGCTGGTTTGGAGCTCACTCAGTAGATCAAACTGGACGCCGGGTTGACCCACATCCAGGTTACCGAGGCGTGTGATTTTGCGCCCCTCGATTACCGGGCCTGCCACACCCACCGAGAGCGCCTTAATGTCGGTTTTGTTAGCAAGTGGCGGCTCCGCGAGTTTTGCTTTGACTTGAGAACTGAGGTGTTCGACAAATTCAGCAGCCGTGCATTGGCGTTTGGTTTCCAGGGCGAATTCCTGTACTTCTGGCGTGCCTGTTCCATTCAGACTGACCATAGTCAATTTGGTGTTGGTACCACCCACGAGCAGTCCCAGGTATGTTCCGGACTTAGGACGGTCTTTGATTTCACCGGCTGGAATTTTTTCCACAGTGACGGGCATGTCAAAGTTGGAATATTGCCTGCGGTGCGACATGGACGCCTGCGCGACCAACTCCTGGCCCAGACTATGCACAAAACTACTTCCCAATCCATCCAGACTTTCCTGAGTTTCGAGGAAATGACGTCCTTCCAGAATTTGCAGCGCCATTAACTGTTGGCGAAACAGCTCAATTCTTTCACCAAATTGCTGGATTTTTTCCGCAGTGGATGCTTTGATAGCAAATTCCGAGAAAAGTGTTTTATTACGGTTCAAATGACTGGCTTCATTGAGCAGCTCAAGCATCCATTCATTGCGAGTGCGAATATCGAGCAGCGGATTCTGAAGTTCGTCCAGCACGGCTTCGAGTGTCGCAAGGCCTTGCGCCAACTCCTGTTGAAATGTTAACGCTTCCTTCTCGTTAAAAAATTCCCTGGCCGTTTCACCCAAATTGATGTGTTCTGCGGTAGGCATTGCGTAGATTTGATCAAATTCCACAGGTCACCTTGTGGATAATAAAATAGGCACAGGAGTAAAATTATAATCAAAATACGCCTTTCTGTCCAAATACTCTCTGGCAAAATGCCGTAATTAATGCTAAACTACCTGCCTGTTGACCCATCTGCGGTTGAGCAGGTTTGTTTTTGGTTTTATAATACCCCTGTTTTTATCTTTGGAGTTTGACGATGACACCATTACCCAAACAGAAGATGACCAAGGCCCGTGGCCGTAAACGCCGTTCCCACGAAGCCTTGACCAAAGTCACCCTGACCGAATGCCCCCAGTGCGGCAGCAAGAAATTGCCCCACCAGGTTTGCCATACCTGTGGCACCTACAAAGGCCAACAAGTCCTGGTGATCGCCGCCAAGAAAACAAAATAATAATCAGGCCAGTTGCCATGGGAGATATCGGGCAAAGGCTGCGGGAAGCGCGTGAAACTCAACACATCACACTGCGTGGCGCAGCCAAACGTCTTCGGATCAGCGAAAAATACCTCGCGGCATTGGAAGAAGATCGATATGAGGAACTACCTCAAGGCGCCTACGTCTTGGGGTTTTTGCGTAATTACGGTTTGCTGTTGGGGATTGGCTACAAAGAACTCAAAGATGCCTATTTACTCCATCATCACTCGCCAGAGCGGATTAATGAAACGCTTTCTCCAGCTGAATCAAGGCGGCATGGCATTCATTTTGTCATGACCGCGGGCAAACTGATCGGGTTTGTCATTCTGGTCGCCAGCCTGACACTGCTGTGGTACTTGTTCAAAGAATACCGTTCACTGAACGCTGCCCCGCAACTATTGGTTTATTTGCCGCATGACTCGGATGTCTATCGTGTCAAAACGGTCGTGATCGAAGGCCATACCGATCCATCGGCATACCTCTCGATCAATGGCAGTTCGGTCAACTTGAGTTCCCAGGGCGATTTTGAGCAGGATTACAGTGCGGTCAAAAATGGCCCAGTGCAGCTGGAAATTGTTGCCAAAAACCGGATCAGCGGTACCACCACCAAAGTGACCCGTATGGTGACGATTGATCTGCCCTCGTCGGAAGTCGTTGTCGTCCCTCCTGCGGGTCAGGCCACGACCGGGGCGGCTACCACGACCAGTACCCCGCCGGCGGCAACGCGCACCACAGCGTTGGAAATGGTGCTGCGGGTGACGGACAAGGTCTGGTTTGGGATTACGACCGACAGCTCATCAGAGCAGGATTTTATCCTCGATAAGGGCCAGACGCGAGTGCTGCAGGCAACCGACAAAATCACGGTCCACTCTGGTAAAGCCTACGCCACTTATGTTAGCCTCAATGGTGGACCGGAAGTCGTGATGGGAGACACTTCGGTAGTCATTCGTACCTGGACCAAAGCCGATATTGCCCCTTAGGTTAATCGACACCCAATTAGGCCGAAAATGCCCAAACAAGCTGCGGCGGGAAAGCAAAATCCAAACAAAGCGCCCAAATCGAAACGCACCAGTTCCCCCAAAGGGCTGTCAATCGACGAGGTGATTTTGCATGAGATCAAAGAGCCTGCTGTGGGCCAAACCCAGGTATTGCACCCGTTTACGGTTGCCCGCAGCCAACATCATATTGGCGGTGTGCGCGGTACGGTTTACGCCTTGCTGGCACTTGCGATCGTTGCCGTACTCGTGGTGATTTCTTATCTGCAACCTTTGGCTTTACTGCGTCAGGCGGAACCGGTAGACAGGCAGTCGGCCTTGAATTTTTCATTGATTCGTCTTTTTTCTGAAAGCAATCTGTATATCCCAGCTGACGGGACAGTCTTGCATGAACCAGTGCTGCATGTGAGTGGCACGCTAAGGAACGGAATGAGCCTGGTAATCAACGACGTTCAGGTTGAACCTAATGCCCAGAATTGGTTTAGTCTCCAGCTCCCGCTGCAACCAGGCAAAAACACAGTCGATTTGTTCCTCACCATTGGCAGGCAAAGTCATCATGATATTCGAACCTACAGCTATGTCCCCCAGATGACGACGCCACTTTCTAGCCCGATTACGTCCGCTTTGACGTCAGAGGAAAACGCTGCCCTCAGTGAAATCGAGACCAGGTTGAATCAGTCCAAAAACCCAAACATCCCGGCGCAGCAATTGGTGCTGACGGTCAATGTTTTTCCAGAAACGGCTACGTTACGGGCAACAGTGGATCGAACGCCACAAGCTGCCATCACCCTTTACGCTGGTCAAAATTATCAGTTCACTGCCAATGAAAGTATCGTCATCACCACTGACAATGCCAGCTCCACGGTGTTGACATTGAATGGGACGGACCTGGGCGCCATGGGCAAAGCTGCGACAGCAGCGACACGGGCATTGACGACAAGCGATATTCCGTAAAGCTCCTACTTTTCTTTTGGAAAGCAAAGTAGGCAAAAGAAAAAAGTTGTGTGCCATTTCTTTGAAGCGGTTGTGCAGAAATGCCACGGCATAAGGATTTTTTTTCATAAGGAGTCACCCATGGCGTCAGAAAGTTCGTTTGATATTGTCTCGGAATTTGACCATCAGGAATTGGTCAATGCGATTGATATTGCTTTGCGTGAAATCACGAATCGGTTTGACCTCAAAGGTACCAACAGCAAGATCGAACTCGAGGAAGACAAAATCAAACTTACCTCAAGTGACGATTACAAGGTCAAGGCGCTCTATGACATCCTGCAATCCAAAGCGGTCAAACGTGGACTCTCGCTCAAGATTTTTGATCCACAGAAAATCGAATCCGCCCTGGGCGGCACAGCCAAACAGGAAATTCTGCTGAAGCAGGGTTTGAACGCCGAGCAAGCCAAGGAAATCAACAAAAAAATCCGTGAACAATACCCCAAAGTCCGCGTCCAGATTCAGGGTGACGCCGTGCGTGTGTTTGCCAAAGCGCGTGACGAACTGCAGGCAGTGATCGGATTTCTGAAGCAGCTGGATTATAAGATGCCGCTGCAGTTTACGAATTACCGGTAGGTGCCTTACGTTTTTTCCTGTGTCGATCTGCGACCCAGCATTGAGCTTTTGCAAATAGCATATTAGCGTTTTCGATGTCAATCTGATAGCGACTATTTTGGGCTGCATCGAGGTTGGCGGTGTCGTAAATGGCAGCGTGATTGGCGAATTCGTTAATTCTGGTCATGCCGAATTCAAAGACTCGTTTTTGTAATGCGGGTGTGTCTTGGTCGTCGGCAATGTGGATCATGTTTTCGACCAAATCAGATGGGGTCATGGGTGGACCCAGCACCGCGTCAAGCTGGCGTGTAATTTTTCTATTTTCTGAGTCTTTTGGTGTCTCATCCGGCGACCTATCTTTGTCTCGTGCATCTTTGATCAACCGATATTCTTTTAAAAATGTAAACAGGATAGTGCCGAATTGTGCATCGGCATTCTGCAGTTTTTCTTCAAGTGTTTGGTTAGTTTTGTCTGCGGAATTATTCTTGGTTGGCAATGTGTTAAGTTCGTTGAAACATCGGCTCCCTAGCGCCTGGCACAAAACTTCGATAGCGGCATAACGGCTATGGTTGTCCTGCTTCAAGATCCAATCCAGGAGCTCTGAGGCATGCTGTGCAATATCAGACTGTGGAATGACTTCAAAGAGATACCGGTCAAAATCGCGCAGGTTGTTGATTTTGTTTAGATCAGTTTCAGGTGGAGTCTCGTCAAACAGAGCTTCCAGGTTTTCGTTTGTTTTGGGGTTACTGACGGTATCCATGAAATGTATTTCCTAAAATGTAAAATTGGCGCGGCGCTTTTCATCGATAAAGCTATTTACTTTGTGCTGCAGCATGGGGGAATAAACGCTGAAACTGTGCGACTGCGTCTGGTTGAGTTTGTTGAAAATTTTGTGCAGCTCGCGGTCAATCAGGGAACTTTCGGGTGAATTGACATCACCCAGGACAAAGTGCACCAGTTCTGGTTGTTGCTTGGCTTGCCGGCGTTTGCGGCGTTCGTGCGGGGTTAATTTGTGTGGATTATTTGGCATTGGTGTGCTCCCAATTCAGGCCAACATGCATGTCCAGGAGCAGTTTGGGAAGTTCCTTGGGCAGCTCGGCTTTGAGCAAATTGTAGATGGCGGTGACGAACAGACTTTCACCCCACCCCAGTGGCGTATTTTCATTGTGAATGGGGGAATTTGAGTAGTAGAGTTCAGGTACATTGCCTTCTTCGTCGGTGACGGAAATGGCTTTTTTGAGGTAAAAACGGGCTTTGGGACGGTTGCCGAGGTGTTCATAAATAATCGCCAGCCAGCTGAAACCAAAACACCATTCCGCTTCTTCGCTGTAGCTATCGGGGTTACGGTTGTAATACCAGTCATTGCGGTAGCGCACTACGCCACGCTGTTTGACGAGGTGGTATTCGATGTTGTCCAGAATTTGTGTCCGCTCGGGAATGGTCACCACATCATAAGGGTAAAGTAGTGAAAGTAGTGACAGGTCGACAAAGCGTTTTTGGGATTCGCGTGGCAGTAGTTTGTGCAGCGTGTTTTGGCCGCGGGAAACCAGATAATGCGGCACATGCAGGTGCGCATGGCGTTTGAGACTCTGGAGCCCGGCGACGCAGGCCCCGATTGAGGAGGAATGGACTTCTTCGTCGTTTTCCCACATGCCGTTGTCGCTGTCCTTCCAATACTGGATGGCTTCGAGGTAATTGATCAGTTTTTGGGTGATGCGCAGGTAGTCGGGGTTTTTGAGCAGGCTGAATTTCTGGTGGTGTTCGATTTCACCAATTTTGAACAAAATCGCGCCAATCGAGTCGTTTTGCTTGTTGCCCCATTCTTCCCAGAATTCATCAAACGTCAGCGGATTAAAGCGGGCGTGGATGTATTCATACCCGTGATTGGGTTTGACCTTGATGGCGTGATCGATTTTCTTTTCATGTTTGAGGAAAATCTTCATGATCGCGTCGTAAGTGTGTTGCACAGTTGCCCAGTCGCCGACCGTTTCGTATGCCAGACATTCGTAAAAGTTGTCGCGCAGCCAGGATTTGTCATAGCCGGTGGCCACCTTTTTGGAGGATGCGGCAAACAGACCGCTTTCGTACTTGAGGTCGTCAAGCGTGCTCAGGTGGTTTTTGATCATTTGGATGTAATAGCGGGAACGAACGGGGGAGAGCATGGTTGTGGTGCTTTACCTATGATGTTGGCAAATAAGGCTTCATTCCATTATACCATTTGGCTGAAAATATTGCCAAATGGTATACTAGCGCCGTTTTAATGTCACAAAAGGGCAGATTGATGGCCAAATACAACCATAAAACCGTGGAAGCCAAATGGCAGCAGCGCTGGGATAAGTCTAAATTGTACGAAATGGACTTCCAGAACGCCAAAAACCCGTACTATAACCTCACGATGTTCCCGTATCCCTCAGCCGAGGCGCTGCATGTGGGGCATGTGTACTGTTATGGCGGTACTGATACGTTTGGTCGCTACATGCGGCTCAAGGGCTATGATGTGTTTGAACCCATGGGTTTTGACGCCTTTGGCATCCACAGCGAGAACTATGCGATCAAAATCGGCCAAAACCCACAGGTGGTGGTGCCGCGCAACATCAAGCATTTTCGCGACGATCAGATGAAAAAGTTAGGTTGCATGTTTGACTGGTCGCGCCAGGTAGACACAACCGACCCGAATTATTACAAATGGACACAGTGGATCTTTATCCAAATGCACCAAGCCGGCCTGGTGGAACGCCGTCAGGAAGCCGTAGACTGGTGCCCGTCGTGCCAAACTGTGCTGGCCAACGAACAGGTCGTGGATGGCAAATGCGAGCGCTGCAGCACCGAAGTGGTGCAAAAAGACCTGGAGCAGTGGTTTTTTAAAATTACTAAATACGCCGATCGGTTGCTTGCCGGCTTGGACAAGATCGACTGGCCGGAACGCACCAAATCCCTGCAGCGCCACTGGATTGGCAAGAAAACCGGTATTGACATTCGTTATCGCATCGATGGCAACCCGGACAAATTTGTCACCTGCTTTACGACACGGCCGGAAACCAATTTTGGCGCCACTTTTGTCGTCATGGCGCCGGAGCATGAGATGGTGGACGCGATCACCACGCCAGAGCAAAAAGTGGCAGTGGCCGCCTATCGCGACGAAGTACGCAAGAAAACCGAGTTAGAACGCACCGAAATGGCCAAGGTCAAAACCGGTGTCTTTACCGGCAGTTATTGCATCAACGACCTGACTGGGCAAAAAATGCCGATCTGGCTGGGCGATTTTGTGCTGCGTAACTTTGGCACAGGCGTTGTCGTGGCTGTACCAGCGCATGACAAACGTGACTTTGAGTTTGCCCAGAAGTTTGATTTGCCCGTTCTCCGCGTCTTGTCCAAACAAGGCGAAATGGATGCGATCCAAACCGTCGATGACGTGTGGGAAGACGACGGTCAAGCCGTCAATTCTGGCTTTCTGGATGGCATGACCTGGGATAAAGCACGGGAAGCGATCATGGACCATATGGAGAAAAATGGTTGGGGCAAGCGTACGACCAGTTACCGCTTGCACGACTGGTGTATCAGCCGTCAGCGGTACTGGGGGCCGCCGATTCCGATGATCCATTGCGATGAGCACGGCTGGGTGCCGGTCAAAGTCGAGGATTTGCCGGTCAAATTGCCACCGATTGAAAATTACCAGCCCGATGGCAGTGGCCGCGGGCCTTTGGCCAATGTCCCTGAATTCGTCAATACGGTTTGCCCAACGTGCGGCAAACCCGCCAAACGCGAAACCGATGTGTCAGATACATTCCTGGATTCGGCCTGGTATCAACTGCGCTATCCATCCGTGGACATCTTTGAAGGCGCAGGCAAGGTCAATGACCGACCGTTTGACCAAGTCAGGAACGCCAAATGGCAACCCGTAGATATGTATATTGGTGGTATCGAACACGCCACCATGCATTTGCTTTATTTTCGTTTTGTCACCATGGTCTTGCATGATTTGGGGCATTTGAATTTTGACGAGCCCGCGACGCGTTTGCGCCATCAAGGCCTGATCATCAAAGACGGCTCCAAAATGAGCAAGTCGCGCGGTAATGTGGTGAATCCGGACGAATACCTGCAGAAGTTCGGCGCCGACGCTTTCCGCACCTATATGCTGTTCATTGGGCCGTTCGAAGATGGCGGTGATTTTAACGATCGCGGGATCATGGGTACGGTACGTTTTTTTGATAAAGTGTGGGATCTGTTGACCTCCGACAGATGTCATCCTGAACTTGTTTCAGGATCTAACCCTCCCGGTAAAGGCGAAGAGAGACGTCGAATCGAGTTCGGCATGACATCAAAGGCAGGAGGGGTGTCCATGGCCAAACTGCATGCCACGATCAAAAAAGTCGGCGAGGACATTGAACAGTTTCAATTCAATACCGCGATTGCTGCCCTGATGGAGATGTCAAATTGGATCCGGGAAAACCTGGAGCAGTTTTCGGCTAAGCAGTGGCAACAAATCCAACAGATAGTGCCAATCCTGGTGGCCCCTTTTGCTCCACACTTTGCCGAGGAAACCTGGGCATTGGTGGGCACAGATAGTGTGCATAATCAGGCATGGCCAACGTTTGATCCAGCCCAGTTGGTCGAAGACACGGGCACGATCATGGTGCAGATCAATGGCAAAATCCGCGACCAGTTTGTGGCGAGCAAAACGATCAGTGAAGCTGATGCCAAAGCCATGGCCTTTGCCTTACCTAAGGTAAAGCAGTACTTGGAAGGCAAGGAAATCATAAAGGTGGTGTTTGTGGCTGGTAAATTGTTGAGCGTGGTGGTGAAGTAAGAGGCTCGAGTCATCGAGAGACAGCTGAGGGTGAATTGCGTTTCGGCAGCACATCTTCGATCTTTTCCAAAAGAAGCTGAAATTCCCTATACCCAAATTCCGCATTGAGGTGTCCACCTTGGGGTATAATGATCACTTTAACGGGTATGCCACGTTTAGTCGCCGCTGCTTGCAACGCCTTTTGGAAAGTTTCAAAATCTTGACGCGAAACATAGGGATCGTTATTGCCCCAGAACAGATAAAAGGCGTTGCAATGCGACGTGATTTTATCCCAATCCACAGATGTTTCGACAAATGATTTGTTAACCGCGTCATAAGCACCGCCCGCACCCAGACACAAAAAAGGTGAAACAAAAAAGCAGGCTTTGACGGGCGTATTGATTTTTTGCAGCAAGTGTAAGATGAAAGCTGGAGCCAGTGAATGGCCAATGAAAACAGTTTCGCTGTCTGCTTGCTTGAGATAAGGTTCGAAAGCCTTGAGCCAGTTCGTGAGATTCTGGTTGGTTGCAGGAGTTGATGGATCTGTTACCACAGCGGCGGTGAAACTCTCTTCATCTTCAACCGGCATGCGGGGCGCGAGCACTTCGTGTCCGAAGTTTTCGAGCTTAGCTTTGAGCCATGGGAACCAGTTATCGTCGGGTGAACCAAACGAGCCGTGCAGGATGAAAAAACGCATGGGTTGCCTTTGATTAAAGCTTGTAACAGCCACAGTGTAGGATGACTTGGCGGTTTTAAGCAACCGTTGCCCAATAATGACAATTTTGTTATTCTGTCACTTGCGTTGCGAACATTAGGGTTAGATCCTGAATCAAGTTCAGGATGACATCGGTTGGTTTGTTGCGCGGGATTGGTTCAATGGTAGAATGCAACTTTCCCAAAGTTGAGACGCGGGTTCGATTCCCGCATCCCGCTCCAAGAAGCCACTTTTCCTTTTCAAAAAAGGCAAAGTGGCCAAAAGGAAAACAAGTGGAGTAGCGTTTGCTTGAGGCGCCTCGGCGCAAACACTACAAACAATGATCTTTAATAATCATCACGATGCAATCGGTTTATTTTTCGCAGAAGCGCTTCAAGAAAAATAAACACAACTTGTTTCTTTTGGCGACTTTGCTTTTTGAAAGAAAAGTCGAATCCTTGCCAACGTAGCTCAGTTGGTAGAGCAACTGTTTCGTAAACAGTCGGTCGTCGGTTCAACTCCGACCGTTGGCTCCAGCCTTCGCGAGGCCGCTTCGGCTGGCAGGCCACATTGGAATCTTGATGTGGGCTAGCAAAGCGAAGGCTGCCCTCCATAGCTTTATGCGACGGAGGGCTTCAATATTGTTTTTGATTTAGCCTTCATCATTCCTCCACACAAGTGGCGTAAATACTGGATTAGGTGTAGCATTTCAGCCAGTAATGCCGGCTGATTAATTTTGTTTTAACAAGGAGAAAAAATGGGAATTTGGGTAGTACTGATAATTGTGGTGATCGTCGGGTTTCTGTGGATGACCTATAACGGTTTGGTGACATCACGTATGCGTGTCAAAGAGTCCTTCTCAGGCATTGATGTGCAACTCAAACGCCGCTTTGACCTGATCCCCAACCTCGTCGAAACTGTCAAAGGCTATGCCAAACATGAAGCAGAAGTTTTTGAAAAAGTGACTCAAGCCCGCGCTGCGTTAATGGGTGCTGGATCAGTCAAAGAAAAAGCCGATGCTAACAATGCTTTAACCGGGACCTTGAAAACGTTGTTTGCCGTTGCCGAAGCTTATCCCGAGCTCAAAGCCCAGGCCAGCTTCCAGGAACTGCAGACTGAACTCAGCGACACCGAAGACAAAATCGCCTATGCTCGCCAGTTCTACAACACCAACGTGCTGGATTACAACACCAAGATCCAGGTGTTCCCGGCTGTGGTTATTGCCGGCATGATGGGTTTCCAGGCTGAGCAATTCTTCGAAGCCGAAGCCGGTGCCCGCGAAGCCGTCAAAGTCGCATTCTAAGTCTGATTTGAGTCATCATCAGTGTTTAACAAGAGTCATCCCCGAGGGTGACTCTTGTTGTTACTAAACTTCGCGTGTTTGGAGGTAATCGGCGATTTCAAGCAGGAAATGTTTGCCAGTATCCCGCCAGTTGGTTTGATTGATGAGCTGTTTTGCCCGATTGACCGATAATTTGACGAGGTCGAGGGCGTATTGTTTGGAACCAGTGTTTTGTAGGATTTTTTGTGCCTGATGTAGCTCTGATGTTGTCAGGTTTTTTTTGCCCAGCAGGGATTTCAATTGGGTCTGGTCGCTTTGCGTAGAATGTTTCAAGGCGTGCAGAATGAGTACGGTTTGTTTGCCTTCGCTGATGTCGCTTTGGCTGCTTTTTCCGGTTTTTTGTTCGTCGCCATAAACGCCGAGTATATCGTCGCCGATTTGGAATGCATTGCCCAGTTCACGGGCAATCAGTATTAGGATGGGGTAGCTCTCGGTTGGGGCTCCAGCAAGGGATGCTCCCATACACAGTGGCGCATCGAAGGTGTAGCGGATGGTTTTGTAATAAATAATATTCAGTGCCTGTTGCTCGTTGATTTCGCCAAATCTTTCGCCATTTAAATCCATGAGCTGGCCATAACATTCATCGGTCATCACTTGTTGGTAAAAAGCGAGCGCCTGTAATTTCCGATCATCAGGGAAGTTGGATTGGATAAGTGTTTTAGTCCCCAGATATCCGGCCACATTGCCCGCCAAAATGGCGGAGGAACGACCATAGCCAGCGTCACTGGCAATTTGCTGGTAATGAAGATGAACGGTAGTGCCGCCCCGACGCAGTGGCGCATTGTCCATGATGTCGTCGTGAATCAGCAGCGATGTTTCCATGAGTTCAATGGACATGGAGGCTTGCAGTGCATCATTGAGCTTCTCAGCGGTAAAACATTGGTAAGCTAGAAACATAATCGCGGGGCGAACGCGTTTGCCGCCGCGCAGGGTAAATTCCTTGATCGTTTCGATCATGGCCACGGCGGAGGGATTGACTTGCTGCGCGAGGAGAATCTCGGCGTCAAAATAAATACGGAGTTGTTCGTTGATTTGAGTTTGAAAAGCTTGGAGGGAAGCTGGAGCTGGCATAGGGTTTTCCTTCTGATTGATCAAAAATATTGTAACACGACTACATGTTGTAAAATAAGGTTTAGCAAACGTTGGTTCTGGCAAGGATGTTTGTTATAATTTTGATGTTGGTTGTGTCCCGGTTCATCCTTCGCATAAAGCTTCCGCCGTCGCATGGCTATGGCGGACAGGACGAATGACAGGATCTTCAGCAAATCAGTAGTTAAGTCGGTTTATCTATGTCCCGGTAGCTCAGCTGGATAGAGCAACTGCCTTCTAAGCAGTAGGTCGTCGGTTCGACTCCGACCCGGGACGCCATAAAGCTCAACTTCATGAGTCTGCGAATGATTAGTTGAACTTATCCCTGGAAGCCCGTCATCGGGCTTGAATGGGAAGCTTCCACTTTTTCTTTCAAAAAGTAAAAAGTGGGCAAAAAGAAACAAAAGGTGTTTGTTTTACTTGAGACGGCTCTGCGTAAAACAAACGGATTACAATTGGGGATGGGAGACTAATTGAGAATAGGAGCAGGGGCGATGAATCAGGTGACCAATGTGAGTGATTTCAAGAGTTTGCTGCCGCTGATTTCGCACGTGCTGGACTATGTCTATGCCTTTGCACCACTGCTTGCACTTTTGTACATTTTTTTGAGCGCCTTGAAGTATATTGCTGCAGCCGGGGACCAGAAAAAAGCCCAGAATGCCCGGGATACATTTATGCATGCGATTATTGGATTGGTAATTATTTATGGATCCTATCTGGTGGTTAGAGAAGTCTTTGCTGTTTTGGGTGTAAGTACGCAGAAAATTACGATGCTAGGGATCAATTACCTTCCCTAAGGTCGATATAAATGGACTGATAGTGCTATAAGGTTTTTATGGTAAAATAGGCAGGCGGTTGAGTTTTGGTGCAAAAATTTGGTAGTATAATTTTCGTTCGGTTTTATGGTGACTGTAGCTTCCCCCTACGCTGATGCAGCTTCGGGGGACAAGTAGTGGAACGGCAGGTGTTAGTCAGGGAATCGGTTCAGGAGTTTATGGTGACTGTAGCTCAACTGGTTAGAGCGCCGCCCTGTGGAGGCGGATGTTGAGGGTTCAAGTCCCTTCAGTCACCCCATAGTTGATAAAGAGACGCTTCGGCGTCTTTTTTGTTTGGTATAACGCCAGAACCCAAGGGTTCAAACCTTTTGATTCTTTCCAGACCAGTTTTGAAAGTATAAAAGGGCTCTTTGACCTCAAAGTCTAGTTCTTTATTGAAGATCTGAGGGTTCAAACCAATTGCGTTGAAAATGGCCCGTTTGTCGTTGTTGATCCCATTTAGGAACCACAGAGAGGCATAAAACGAGAAATTAAATGTTTTGGCTGAAAGCTCCAACGTCTCTTCCCAGGGACGTTTTTTTGTTTGTTGTTTACTTTTAATCTGGTCAAGTTCTTTAGTGACACGATTGACTTCAGAAACAAAATCTTCCTCGCTAATTTGTTCTTTAGCTTTCATACGGACATAATTTCTTTTCTCGCTTTCCAGAGCTTCAAGTTTTTTCTGCATGGAAGCTTCTGTAGAGTCAATTTGGGCTTCTTCCTGGGGCTTTCGGTGCTCGATCTCATTGATGGCCCAGTCAAGCCATTCTTGGTCAAAAGTGAGCGTTTTGAGCTCGTTTATTATTTGGGTCTCCAGTATATGTTTCTGTAGGACGCTCTGATGGCATTCGACGGCCTTATTCTTCCTTGTGCAATGATAGTGGTCGTAGAGCTTGCCATGCCTGTTGCGGCGGGGAGAGGCTGTAAACATGCTTCCGCATTCTTTGCAGCGGATCAGTCCTGTTAGGGCGTATACGTGTTTTTGGCGACGAGGAGAGCTTCTGCCATGCAATAAGTCCTGGACATGGTTAAATTCCTCTTTCGTAACCATTGGAGTATGTGTGCCGCTATATTCTTGGCCATTATAGGTCAAAAGGCCACAATAGAATGCGTTGTGAAACATTTTATTGAGGGTGCCTTCTGCAAGTGGGCTTCCACCTCTCTTTTTAGTCTTACGCGTCAGGAAACCCCATTCATTATTGGCGATATCAACAATATCGCCAACAGAATGGTTCCCTGACAACATCAAATCCCAAAGTCTGCGTATAACGGGGAATCGTTCAGGGTCAACAATGGCATGTTTATTGCCTTTTTCCGTCCCAGCGTTCAGATAACCGATAGGTGCTCTGGTGATGAGCTGACCTTTATCCCTGAGTTTGGTTCTAAAGCCTCTGAGGACGTCTACTGAGAGTTTGTCGACGTCGTATTTGCCCTGGGTAAACATCATATTAAGGAAAAACTTGCCTTCTGGGGTGTTTTCAAACGTGTATGAGCAAAATTTAAGGTCAAGTAACTCTTTGGTATCAAGCATATAGATTAGCTGTCCTGCATCAATTGAGTTGCGGGAGAGCCTGTTAGGATGCCAAGCAATGATGCCGTTTGCCTCACCTGCTTTGATGCGTTCAATCATGTGATCAAATGCGGGTCTGCCAGGGGCTTTGGCGCTGTGTGACTCAGTGATCGTGTCAACTATTTCAACGCCTAAAGGAGTAATGATTTTTTCTTGGGTTTCGAAAAGTTGAGATTGGATCGAAAGCATCTGCTTCTCGTCTGGTTCGGAAGATTTACGGGCGTAAATAAAGTATTTTAGAGGATTATGCATTGCAATCACTGATTAAGCATGTAATCGATAGCAGCAATCAAAATGTCCTGCATCTTGTCATGGTAGTCAGCATTGTATGCAATATCATGTTGTTCACTTTTTGCTACTGTCTCAGGATAGTGTAGTGCGGCTAATCTTTGCATAAAAATTGTCATTTCTTCATCTGGCTTTTGTGCAATATTCTGAATGTCATTCCAATACCATTTGGCGATTGCGCCAATCGTAAATGTGTCAAAAAGGTTTTTAAACTGAGTTTCCGTGAGTTTTAACTCAATCATTGGCAACTCCATCGTTAATGATTTCCATTTCCCTTATGATTTTTAATGTTTCAACGCTTACTGTTGTAACCCTTTGTAGTAGATCGATTACCTGTTCTTTGTAGTCAGCAAAGCAATAGGTATTGAACTTTTCCCGTATTGTTGGATCTTTTGGCTTTTTTTCTTTGTACTGATCAAGGATCCATTCCAGAGCTGAACGATTACCCAGGCGATACTCCCACGCTTCCGCTGGGATACCGGTTAAACTTGTATTTTCGTCGAGGATGATCTCACCGGATGCCTTATCTGCTTTCAGCTTCGGTTTTGGCTTTTTGTCTGAATTGTCCGTTTTAAGATCCACTCGTTTTAATCTGAATGGTTTCGCTGTTTCAAAATTGATATGCAAATTCATCAATTCTTGTCCCCATTTTGCCCACTGCGAGAAATTGTCATACAAAGGGATTCGAGGGAGATCTCTTCTGAGATTAACTTTATATTTGTCCAGGTATAAAGGATGATGCAAAATTGCATAAACATATTGAAAGATATCCGTTTTAGTAATCTGAATAGAGCTGTATTTTTTTTGGAATTGTTGCAATCCCCATTCTGTAATATTGTCAATTCTATGACCCGCTGAGTCAAAACGATTTAAGGTGAAATATGCTGTATCACCGAGAAAATGCCAATCCACACTTATTGGCGAAACGATAGTCATGAAGTCTGTTGAACTGGATACATGACGGAGGCAAATAGCCGCATTCTTTGGACTGATACATAATTGTTTATCAAGTCCCAGCTCATCAATAAAAATGTCGGATTTGTAAATATATTTTTTTACGAATGGACGATAAAAATATTCTACAATTCTTGATGACCTATAGGGTTCTTTAAGACTTTGACGATAACGATTTTTGAGGTTTCTTGACCACTTGATATGGGTGTTTTGTTTTTCATTTTCATACACTTGAATAAACCAGGTGACCTTTTTCACTAATTGTTTGCTGGAGAAATCGATCATCCAACCATCTCTTGCTGTATTGATTCCATTCGAAAAAACTTTAAATAAAGCGTTCTCTCCACTTGCCGACTTTGAAAATTTCGTTTGTTTACTAGTTAAGGGAAGCAATTCATCAAAATCATTATCGGCCATGTTAATCCAGTTGTGCTTCGTGTCTGGCGTGACGTGGTCGAAAGGGATTGACCTAATATGATTATTCGCAAACCATTCTAGTTTTTCTTCACGTTTCTGTTCATCCCTCAGAGTGAAGTATTGAATTTGGCATTGGTTCTGTTCGTTTTTTTTCTTAACCAAGAACATCACTGCCACTCCAGTCTGTATCCCGAACACATTGTGTGTAGTTCCAGTGATCTTGGGATTTGCCCGAACATCGCTCTTGGTATCGATGATATAGGCAAATGCAAATTCCTTTTCGATACATGCCCTAAATCCGTCAAACGATCTACTATTAATGAATGATCGATTGGTAATAAAGGCGATCACTCCGTTATCATCTAGCCTATCGCTCGCCCAACGATAGAACTTGGCATACATATCGGTTACTTTAGTCTTCTGAGCAGTGCTTTCTTTTATATAGGTTTGCCTGATTCTACCATCCACACCGCCTATTTTACGTTTTTGATCATTGAAGTAATCCCTATTTTTGTTGTTGTCGTTTTCATTCTGCTGATTGGCGTTATATGGCGGATTGCCGATGATAACGGATATTTTCTTGCTGTTCTGTCGCTTGATGCGTTCCAGGTTCTGATCGCCTAGGTTGAAGAAAAAGTCCTGTTGTTTGCCTTTGTAGTCAAAATTGATATTGTCGAGAGTATCCACGAAGCAGGCACTAGGAAATTCTTCGTATTTTCCCATCTTCTGGCGATACGTGAATTCGATATTGAGATTGGCTAAGTAGTAAGGCAGAATCTCGACTTCATTGCAGTGTAGCTCGTTTTTGTACTTGTATTCGAGCTTGGGGGTCGGCAGATAGTCGATGATTTCCGTGATGTATGTGCCTGTACCTGTAGCAGGGTCGAGTATCTCAACATTTGGGTCACTGAGGAGTCTGTTGAAATGCTTTTGCAGGAGGTGCTCTGTCCCCTCAATCATGAACCGCACTATTTCATTGGGTGTGTAGATTACCCCTAGCCTATCAGCTTTATCGGGGTTATAGGCTTTGTAAAAATTTTCATAAAGCACCTTCAAAAAGTGTTGTTTCTCATGATGGTCGGCAATCTGAGAGGCTCTTGATTTGATGGTTTTGTAGTAATGCTGGATGCGATCTAGAGTATTTCGTTTTACTTCATGGCTAAAAAATGTGTCGACGATATGCGACAATTCATGGGCAATTGAGTTCTCTCGATGGAATTGGGTCTCGTCAAATACGCTCATGAATAAATCTTCGGTCAGGATATGCTGGATGATCATTTCTCGGATGTCGAGAAGCGTGATGGTCGGATTGATGGCTTTTTTACACAGCTCTAAAAAACCATCCCTGGATTTCTGATAATTCTGGTTTGATGCCCCCTGTTCATCAAGAACATCTCGCAAAGCATCCAGGATTGCAGGTAAGTCATGTTTGAATTGTTCGAGAGCTTGATTAAATTCGGTAATCTCTATACGTTCATAATTTACGAAAGTATTCAGGATAGTGTTTAGTTTTTCTTCGTCCTGGAACTTAACCCGTAGAACTTCCTTGCCATTCTGAATTAGAATGGCTGTTTCCTTGTCCTCAAAGAGAATATTGTCTGTTGGGTAGCCCGCTTCAATTTTTTTTTGGATCTCGGTGTCGAGGTCGTCATACTTATCCTTACTTTCCCAGTATCCGCAATCGAGACGAAGGGCATTCTTTATGGTTCCGTCTGGTATTATGCGATCAGCCTTGTATGCTAGTTTTGGTACAAGAATATAGTGTCTGGACTGGCAATAACCACGGATTAAGTTCATCACGGCAACTTCCAGAGATCCCTCATTCTGGGCTTTTTCCCCACCGTATTGCTTGATGTTTTCAACTTCTCTTAGGTAATTTTCGATAAGTTGTCGTGACATTTTAGGCCTTGGTAATTGCATTGATGAGCTTTTCGATATCGGCTTTTTTATATAACCGATAGTTGTTGAGCGGATGGCGCGTAGCTTTGAGCTTGCCTTGTTTGTCCCAAAGTCTAAGCGTGCTTGGAGACATGTTGAGCAATTCCGCCACTTCTTTGATCGTAAGGTAGTCTTTTAAGGTTGCCATTATTCAACTGGTGCTAAAAAGTAGATAGGGTATAGGGGAAGCAGACTTTTATCTTCATCAGTCAGTTTGTTGTAGAATTCACGCCAAAGCTGAAGAAACCTTGTAAAATCTATCAATTCAACGTGAACATGAGCTTGTCTTGCCGTAGTCTTTGAATCAGAAGTAAAACCACCACTTGATACAAAAATTCCTACATCGTCTTGTTGCAAAATACCCATTAGGTTTCTGATTTCATCAACGGCTGCGGCGTCCTGGCGGTGTTTGATCTGTACTTTAATACGTGGGGGGATAGTGCCGAGGGGATCTCGATAGGCGATAATATCAACCCCACCGTCACGACCTCTGGGGGCTACAAATGGAGTGTAGTACCCCATACCTCTCAGGAGGGCAGCTACTAATTCCTGGAATTCATATGGGTTCATCTCCCGAACATGTTGTTTCAATCCTTCATAGGCTACTTGTTCTGCCTCATCTAGGGTAATCTTTTGCTCTTCTTCACTTTCAACATGATCTACTATCGATTCGGTTGGTTCCTGTTGATGTTGCTTGTTCCATTCGGCATATGCTTGTCTCGTCAAAGCAAAAAAAGTTGCTTCTCCTTTTTCTAATGCCTTTTCCCCCTCTGGTGTTAAATACCAGACGCCCTTCCTTTTAATTAGGTATCCGCCTTTGATGCAACCGATTGTGTGGAAGTGTAGTATCGATTGCCAGCGGATATAGCCTGTTTTTTCGTATTTTTCTTTTGCCCATTGGTCAAAATCCACTTTTTGTTCAACTTGGGCGATGACTTCTTTGCCTGGTAATTCCCCGCCATTTTCTTTGAGTATCTGCATCGCTGCGAAGATAACTTTTGCTGCCAAATCCTGTGAGCGGGACATAGTTACCCTTTTCAATTACTTTACTAAACATTATCAAACACTACAGGGAATATAGCACAGGATTTTGACTAATTAAAGCGCTTTAATTTTCCTAATCCATTCTAGCTTTTCCTTTTCCGTAAGTTTGCTGGTGTTTTTTCCTTGGAAATCAATTTCTCCAATGATTTTACCGATCTGAGTTGCATTGAAGTTCCCATAGGAAACCATTGTTGTTTCAATGTTTTCATGCCCAAAATTTTGAGAGACTGCCTTTAGTTCATTAAGATCGTGACATTTTCCCCTGGCAAGTTCTATTGCTAAATGACGAAATTTGTGAGGTGGGTAGTAATCCATCCCTGCGGCTTTTGCCCTCTTTTCGAATACTTTGCGGATGCCTCCAGCACCACTCCAGGGCTTGTCGTCAACATGTTCTGCAAAGAAACAAACATTATTGTCCCGTAAGCATTCTTGCTTGTCTTGCGGGAAAATCGGAAAACTCGATGAGGCATGTTTTTCCTGCCGTAGGTATTTGACCCAATCCAAAAAGTAATCAAGCAATTCCTGATCGAATACCATCAGGTAAGTGGTGATATCTTTAGCAAACTTGGTTTGAACACCGTATTTTTTATATTGGTAAATAACAAGCTTTTGTTCGTCAAAGCATTGCAGAGTCAGAGTGGAAATTGCTTCGTCCCTGGCGCCACTTATGGCCGTGAAGGCGATAAGAGCCCTATCCCTGCGATCAATCTCAGTTACGATATCTATTGATCTACAAAGGGCGATTACATAACTCAGAGGGGGATATTCTTGCTTTGTGGGATCCAGGGCTGCCTTAGCATATTTCTTATCCATATTGAGGAAGGCGATGTCTGAAGGAAAAATCCTTGATCGATAACCACGTTTATCTGATAGCCAAAGCAAGAATGCCCTGAGGTGTCTGAGGTAGTGATACTGGGTAACTGGGGAAATCTTCTCTCCAGTCTTGGGATGTTTTCTTACGGCAAGCCACTTTTTGTACTCGACAGCTCGATTACCGTCAAACAGCCCTAAGTCTTCATAATTAGAAAATTCGTCATAAACCCAGAGTGCCTTTTTGATGGCATCGACGGTCTTCTCGGAACTGTTCTGAGCTTCCCTTAACCAATGATAATACTGGCGTTTTATCTTTTCGTTTTTTGCCCTGTTTGATGACATGATATTCTCCTTACTAATGGTGATTGGAAAGGAGTGTTAGAGCAGGGATATTAGTACATACTTAATACCTTGCTTCACTCCGGCCATTTACCCAAATAAATTAAGCTGCTGGCGTGCTTCTAATGCATGTTTGTCCTGACTTATGGGTTCTTGCTGCCTGAGATTGTAGTTGTCCTGAGTGTCAAATCTGTTTAGTTGCGTCATACAGATTTCACATTTCCCTTTAATTGTAATTTTTTGATGATCTTTGCCTAGTATTATGCCGTTACTCTCGATGGTAATAATTCTACTTTTCCGAGCTCCCTTACAGTGGGGACAATAGAATTCATCATTAGCCAAAGTCACTTTTGACTTTAAGATCCTTTTTGTCAGGAATTCTTTAAGATCAATTCCTCGAACAACTGGAGGGTAAATTCCTTCAATTTTTGCTAGAGTTTCATCACGTAGCCAGTTCTGGGCTGTTTTGGCATGTACTGCGAGAAGCTCGACAATTTCCTTTGTGGAATATGAATCTTTCGCTTTAATCAGGCGTAAGTTGTGCTTGCGTTTGCTCATCATTGCATCCTTGTTTTTCAACCCATGATTTCTTTAGTGGTCGGTAGATGACCTTAATGCAGCTGAGAAAGGGCAAGGCAATAGCAAGAGCTTCTTGGTCTGTAAGCTGTTTGCCATATTTTTTAAGGTAGATGTCCTTAAACTGTCGAAGCCCTGCGGGTGAAATCACGGTTTTTAGACAAATTAAATCCAGTATCCCTATATCATTGCATAATTTCATCTTTGCATAAGAATACTGGCTTTTACGGTGAACTTTGGACTTATCGTCTTACCAGTTGTAGACGATAGCCCGCATGTCCTGGATGGCGTTTTTGTAGTCGTTTACGCCAACTAATCCTTCATTGTAGAAGTCTTTGATTAATCCTTCCCTGGTGGCGGTATTCTCAAAGATGAAGATCGTTTTGCGTCCGTCTCGTTCGATTCTGTCAATTTTAAGTCCTTTTGCTTTGAGGAAGGCAGCGAGATAAAAATCTGCTGTTTCATAGGTCTGTTTACTTGGCATTGCTGGGTTTCCTTTCTACCTGGAATTGGCTAATAATTTGAGTGATCTTTGGACGTGTAGATTGAACTAGATTACAAATCTCTTGATACAACTGTTCACTACCTGCCCGCTTAAATACCCGTTTGGCAGGTATTAGTACGAGTGCCAGGCGTAACTGAATCAGCTCTTCGATTTCCTGCTCTAACTGTAGTTGAGGTGTTTTAGACATCTGTTGAGATAATCCCTTGACTGGTTAGGCCTTCATTAAGTCGTTTAATGCCCTGTTTGAGCATTTTAGCGACGGCTTGTTGACTTATTCCCTCCTTTTGGGCAATTTCCTTTTGGTTGAAGTCATTATAAAAATAAGCTTGCAAAATATTCTTTTGTTTGTCTGTACAATAAGAGTCAATCCAATTCTCAAATTTTTCGGCGTTATGGTTGAGAACAACGGCTTGGAGCATGTTGGGATAAATAGCATCGTTTTGAGACTCGTCTTTGATTGTGTCTCCTAGAGTAATGGAACCATCCTCTGAGATAGTTTCAGATAAGGAACGGATGCTTGGTTTTACTGTTTCTTGATAATACTTTTCTCGGTCACTGTCTTGCATTATTTCGACCCAGAAGGGATAAAATTTTAAGTATGATAACCAACGAGTCTTTAGTTCATTAGAAAGATTTTTGTTGTCCCATAGTGAGTCTTTTTGCAAAATTAAGACTAAAATCACCAATCCGACAGTGCTTGTGCCCATTTCTTTCAGAAAATTCATTGTCAGTGGTTCAAATAGAGGAATTCTGTTGTCAATCATCGCCTGCCTGAAATAAGACAACTGGTAAACCCTTTGTTCAATTGGTGACAGTTGATCGCTGATAGCCTTATATACTGCCTCATAGCCAACAGCCAGGACATTGTTATACATGGCATCACAGTCACGTAGAAACAAATCGAGACTTTGTTCCTCAGAGACAAATTGATCAGTTATTTGGATACAGATGTCCCAAAGACTTATGAAGTCGTTTTTATCCCTGGCGTAGTTCGCCCATAGATAGAAACCTATTAAACCATCTTCTTTATTGTTGAGAAGGTTATTGATCTCGGCTTTATTGGATAATTCAACTGCTGGGTACCCATATTTTTTTTGCATTCTAGATATGAGCCGATCCATTAATTCCGATGCTCTAGTCATGTCAAAATTGTCTTCAAGTCTATGCCACTCGATTTTGCTATGTTTTAGACTTTCGCCATCTTTGAGGTTTAATTCATTTTTCCGACAACTAATTCCGGCTTTGCCATAGGAGGTCTGCAGAAGGGAATGTGCTTCTTGATTGATATCATGAAAAGTATGAGCAAAATTTTGGCTTTGCTGTTTAAGTTTGTCGAAGTGACGTTTTATCCAGCTTTTCTTTACATCATTTAAAGAGGCATGTTTTTTTCGGAATTTCGTATTTGCTTCCTGAAGAATCTTGTTGATGTGTTTTTCTCGAAGCTCAGCATGGCCTGCTAGGGATCCTTCAATTTGGGCAAACCCTTTTTCGATAGTATCTACAAAGTCTCTGAAGTTTTTCAGCATATTTTGTTTAAACTGTTCATATCTATCGAATTTATAAGGCAGTACAATAGTTGTATTGAGGTAGACAGCTTTTTTGTAAAGTGTTTGTGAGTCTTCCGAAGAGTGAATTGCTGCTAGTTTTAAGACCGCTTCAACTGATGAATCAGTTGCTTTATCTCTTTTTTCAAGAGCAAGTTTTTTTAGTTCACGTAGGGAATCTACTTTATCAAAACTACCTAACCAAAATTTACGTTTTCTTTTCAAATCGTCAATTGGTAAGTAATAGTGAATCAAAAAGAATGTTTCAGCTTCTTCATGCCATGCTTGTTCTTCTTTTGGGCAGTTTGCCTTTTCTAGTCCAAGAATTGTAATCAGATAATTTAACATAGCTCCATAGTCTTTTTTGGACACAAAATCGATATGTGGAAGATCTATTTTAAGGTTGCTGTTGTTTAATTTGCTGGAGAATGTAATGAGTGATGATTCAATTTGAATCTGAAATGGAAATGAATATAAGGTGGAGCCATTTATTGATTTGATTTCGAGATTTGAAGAGATGACGCGCTTTTGCATATAAATCCTTTCATAAACGCATAAGGTTGTTATCGAGGGAGTTTTTCCCTTCCCAATACTATATAGGGACTGTATTAATGAAAATACAACCTTTTTTTAGGGAGGAATTTATGACAAGTCTAAATAACCTCGCAGTGTCGCTCCAGCGGGTTTATGTCGAGAAGGGTGAATATCTAAGCGATATTGAGGCAAATGAGGCCGCTGATCGGCTTTTGAGGTTCTTTAAGTTGTTATTAGAAATTGATCAGAGGAACAAGAAAGCCAGAAGGTTCACTGAATAGGTGGTTTTTTAATTTCTGGTGGATATTTACCATAAAGCAGCGTCCGTCCTTGATCGTTAAGGACTTTTGTAGCTAGGCATTCTTTGCAGCGGTAATGGTATTTGAGGTTTCCAGTTGGTTTCTCCAGAAGGCATTCTTCGAAGTCCATTTCATTTTGGCAATGATGACAAAGGACTTTTTTCTTTATAGGTTTGAATTCCTTGGCCTTCACCAATTTTACCTGCTTATCCAGATTCTTTTTTAACGGGGGGAGACCTTTTGCCTTGCCAGAGTTGATTTTTTTGTTTAGTTTGTCCAGACCTTCTTTTCCGTAATCCTTTTTGTATTCATTCATGTAGTTTAGTGTGAAATCTAAAAGCAAATTAGCCATTTTCTTGGCCCACAATTCCTCTTCTTCGTCTGTTGAAACTATGTTGCCATAAATGGTGTCTGGTGCATTAAGCCAGTGTTTGTTGTGTCCATCAAATAGGGGTGGTCTTGCTGCCAGCTTTGCTTGCTCGTTCAACCTTGACTGGACAGTGTCGGGTAAAGATTTTCGATAGAGCGCTTGGAAACTATTGTATTTTGCAAGTTTGTCTTTAATAGAGGCATGTAACTGCATATAGGTTGGATCCTCGAATGGCTGTGAGCTGTTCAGCATCTCCACTATTTTTGCGTTGTTGAGGATAACAGTAATATTCCTTGCCTTGCTTTTGTCTGCCTCAACCAAGGCTTCGTCTAAGCCGTGATAAATACCACCTATTTCATTAAAGTCAAAGGCGTACCGTCCCGTTTTACACCAAAGAAGACCATTTGGAGCAAAAGTCATAATTCCGATACCCGAGGTCTGGTCTTTTTTGTTGTGGTGATATGCAATAGCGATTCTATAGTCGTTAAAGAAATAATGTGGCGATTTTGAGTCTTTGACCATTGGGCATTGTTTTGGGAGCGGTTCGATCCCGTCTTGTGGAATCCCGAGGTAGCCGGTAAACATAGTGCCTCCTTAGTTGTTGACTAAAGGAACGTCGGTGAGGATTGTCTTGCATGGAGGATGGAGATACACTTTTCAACGAAATTATATTTTATGGTTTATTAGCAATGCAAAACCCGTGGGTAAATCTCCCGTTATCAGCACCATTTATTTTGGATTGTGATCGACAAATTGTTGACCAATTTAATATTGAGGCAACTAAAGAATATCGATTCAACTTGCAAACCCCACCTCTCCCTTTCATTGGCGATCCAATGACGGCGAAGGTCATCTTATTGCAGTTAAATCCTGGTTCTGATTTTTCGCCGGGTTTTATTGAACCAAATGAGATTTTAGAACACCAGATATTTCCCACCCTTGATCAGGATAATCGGAATAACATCATTCATCGGTATGGTGAGTTCCCTTTTTATTATCTTAATCCCGCCCACAGGTTAATAAGTGGTTTCCGTTACTGGTCGCGAATTTTTAGCCCTATGATTTCAGATATTCAGGATTATCAACGTATTGCTAATAATGTGTCTTGTTTGGAATATTTACCTTATCACTCGGTGCAAGCCCAAGCCTTAAATAGTATTTTGGAGTCGCAAAAGTACGGTTTTGATCTGCTGACCGCGGTTCTTTGCCGCAAAGCAACAGTAATCGTAATGCGTGGAGAAGATCGTTGGTTAAAATCTGTACCGGCTTTGAAAGATTTTAAGTATTTGACGCCACGGAGTCCTAGGAATCCGATTATTAGCGAGAGAAATTTCCCCGAAACTTTTGGGGAAATTAGATCATTAATACTGCAAAATTAACGAAATACATTTGGATTGCTTCTAACCACTTCTTCGATGTATGCCGTTAAATCTTTTCCAACTTGTGTTGAGAAAGCAGCTCTGACAATTTGATCAGCAATAGCAATTCCTGTCATGCTTTTGCTACCTAGCTGGAAATTAATGTTTACGTCATATTTTGTGAATTGTTTTTGAAACTGGTTGAATTCGTCCTTCATGAAGGTAAAAAAACGTGATTGATGTTTATTCCTCAGACTCTTGGGATCGTACACAATAATTATGTCAGGCGGTTTATTGAGTTTGTAATATTTAATGAGATACATACTTACGCATGTTGCTAATAAATTCAGCCATAGTTGATTAGTTCCAGAAAACGTTCCTGCCTCTTCTCTGTAGTTTGTTATCCTAATATTTAGGTATTTTTTAATTAATTCTGTTTTTCTAACAAAACCGACAATTTTATTCAGTTCATTACACGTACAGTAATTTTGCAAATCGGTCTGAAATGACTTTTCATCATTAATAACGCTGGAATCCAGTACAGAAGGATGATTAATAATCGCTCCAAACATAATATCCTGTTGATGTAAATCGGCAGGATATTCATCATAGAATAGGTATAGAGATTGATCGGTCATTTCAGCTTTCTAAAGTATTAACACTGTCAGTATATTGCGTAGGGATAACAACAGACAAGGACAGATGGAATTTATTGTTTTGCCTGGCATTGTGGAATATGTATTGGCTGAAGTGAGTTGGAAAAAAATGTTATAACATCGCTTACCAACTGACCCCAGAAGGGATTTTGATGATGAAAATCGTCGAAATCCCTTTTTTTGTATCAAATACCCACCGTGAATATTATTCTTGCCCGTGTATCCTAGACTTGAAGAGCAATGGCAGTTTTGAAGCATGCCTGGATTTGGTATAGTTCGGTAAGTCAGTTTTGTTTTGACGAGAAACAAAAAAATGAAAGATCGCTTTCACAAAGTGCTCTACCTGATCCTCATCGCTGCTGCCCCGGCATCTACGGCAGCAGTATTGCTGTGGCTCTTCAGCGTCGATGGTACACTGGGATTGTTCCAATGGATGGGTTTATACCGAATCCTGTTCTACGCTGTCGGCGGACTTGGGTTGGTCGCTCCACTACTTGCATTTGCCGGCTGCCGGTTCGCCATTTTTCGACGTCTTTCTATTGTTTTCGCGATTGTTGGCATCATTATTCCTCTTGCAATCGGCGGGTATTTTCTACGCACTTCCTTCATCTTTGCAGAGTCCACTCCGCCGCTATTGCTGATGGCCGACGGCACAGGATCCAGCGGAGTCCCCAATCTCGCGCTCGTTTTTCGTACGCCTCATAAATCTATCCGCACCCTCAGGTACGGCATCGATTCGTTCGACCAGGTGGTGACAGAGTCTGGCCCGACCACGAATCACGTCCTACCGGTCACAGACCTGCTGCCAGATTCCCGGTACCAGTGGAAACTGGATGACGGCGAAGTCTGCACCTTCACGACCCCACCACTTACTACTGATGGTAATGCGCTCTACCACTTCGCCGTCGGCAGTGACCCGCATTTTGGCGCGGGTCTGGGGGACAGCGCGAGCGGAGACGTCGCAGTCACGTCCAAGATGCTGAACTATATCGCTGCACCACAAAACCGTTTCCACGCCTTTTTCATCACCGGCGATCTGGTCAATATGGGTTCCAGCATCGGCGACTGGAAAGCAGCCCTGAATACGTTTGCGCCATCCACCTGTGCTGTGCCTTGGCGGCCGCTCATGGGGAATCATGACGCGATCATCAACGGCAGCCCGCAGTATGTCGCCTATCTGTACCCGAATGGCATGGCTACACAAACAGGTACTTCCACGTATTATCGCATCGATTCAGGCAGAGTCCATTTTATTCTGCTCAAAATGCTGTGGGGTGTCGAGAGTTTTTCCCCGCAGCAACGGCAGTGGTTTGAGCGACAACTTCAAGCGATCCCCGTGGACGACTGGACCATCGTTATGCTCCATTCCATGGTCTACGCCTCCAGCAGCGAATTCAACGGTATGGCCTGGTATGACCCTGCCGACATGGTTTCTGAGGTAGCTCCGCTGCTGGAGCAATACAAAGTTGACCTGGTCGTTTCTGGCCACGACCATGACCTGGAGTTCCTGCAGCATAATGGCGTCAGCTACGCTGTGGTGGGTGCCATGGGCGGTAAGCTTGACCCGAGAGCTTCCCATCTATCGCCTGCCTCGATCTGGTATGCCCCGCAGCAATACGGTTTTCTGGACGTGAGAGTATTACCTACTACAATGGAGCTGATCTTCCGCGATCCTGACGGTCAAGAGCTGAGATCTTTTGAGATTGGTCAGAATAGATTATGAATCCTTTTAAAAAGCCTCCGACACCTTCGGAGGCTTTTTAAAAACTTGGTCGGGCCGTTTTGTTGCGTGTTTCTACCGGATCGTCCTCGTCACCACTACATCCGTTCCCAGTCCTAACACATCTTTAATCACCACGTCGCCAATGGTAACCGGGGCGGCGAGGTGGCAGCGTTTGATTTCGTTGTAGACATCAAACATGCGTTCTTTGGGGATAGCGGTAGCAGTGCGGACACTGACCACGGGCCAGTCTTGGGAGTCGATCGGGATGGTGGTGATCAGGGTGCGTTTGGGGAGCAGGATTTCTTGAGCGGCGTATTTGGGGCCGCGATTGCATCGGTTGTTACTTACGGTGACGATACTTTTATTTTCGCTGTCCACGCTGACAGCCATCGCGCAGGCATTGGGGCAAAGGATGCAGTAGATTTGTTTGAGTTCGGTCATCTGTTGCTACCTTGCATTGGGTTGGCTAATTGGAACGATTTCGATTTTGAGATCATCAAGCGGTTCTGTGCTCTTGAGTTTGACTAACTGCATTTCGGAATGCAGCAGGGTCTGGAAACGGCGGGTATGAATGGGTTGACCGCGATTGGTAATCTGGAGCTGGACGTCATACATTGGCTTTCTGATGCGGAATTTGATTTCAACTTCGCGTGTATCCTGACGCACAAATTGCGGGATGACCGTAGCAATGCCCTCGCCGCTGTGGACCGAAAAGTTTTGCACTTTTTGGGTTTTGTGGCTGGCGTACTCGCTGGCTTTTTGACCGGCTGTCAGTCCTTCGTTGCTGGCGTAGTCGGCCATGTCGTGGATGTGCAGCACGTTGCCACAGGAAAATATTCCCGGCACCGATGTTTCGAGATGGTCGTCGACTTCCGCGCCTTTGCTTTGTACCGAAAGTTTCACGCCGGCTTTGCGGGCGAGTTCATTTTCAGGGATCAAACCGACGGAGAGCAGCAGGGTGTCGCAGGCGATTTTTTGCTCGGTTCCGGCGATGGGTTGCAACTTGCCGTCAACCTTGGCCACCGTGACGGCTTCCAGCCGATGTTTGCCGTGGATGTCGGTGACGGTTGAGGACAAATGGAGTGGAATACCGAAATCCTCGAGGCACTGCACGCGATTGCGGATCGAGCCGCTGCAATACGGCAGCACTTCATGAACGCCGATCACATGAATGCCCTCGAGCGTTAGATGCCGTGCCATAATTAGACCGATGTCGCCAGAACCCAGGATGATGGCCTCGCGTCCGATCTGGAGGTTTTGCATATTAATATAGTTTTGTGCCGTACCAGCACTGAAGACGCCGGCAGGTCTGAATCCCGGGATCCCGATCATGCCTCGGGTCCGTTCGCGGCAACCCATGGCCAGGATCACGGCTTTGGCCTTGATCTTGATCAAACCTTGAGGTGAGTCCACGATCAGTTCTTTTTGGTCGTTTAAATCGACGACCATGGCTTTGAGCAGGTATTCGACACCTTCTTTCGCAGCGTCAGCGATGAGCCGCGCGGCAAATTCCGGGCCGGTCAATTCTTCCTGATATAAATGCATGCCAAAACCCGGGTGAATGCATTGGATAAGAATTCCGCCCAGGAAATTGTTGCGCTCGAGAATCAGGACGTTTTGGCTTCCACTTCTTTTGGCGGCAATGGCAGCCGCAAGGCCGGATGGGCCACCACCAATGATGGCGACGTCGACGTTGCGTTCGATCATTTGATCTTCCCCACAAAAAGGTTTGATTGTTTGTTATTGACCCGGATCGCTTCTGGCTTGATCCCGAATTCACGAATCATGATGTCGACGATTTTGGTGGAGCAAAAACCTCCCTGGCAGCGGCCCATCATGGACCGGCTGCGTCGTTTGATGGCATCCAGCGTTGTGACACCGAGAGTGTTATTGATGGCGTCCACCACTTCCCGTTTGGTCACCAGTTCACAACGGCAGATGATTTCGCGATAGAGCGGATCCTGGTCAGCGAGTTTGACTTGTTCTTCTACGGGCAAAGTGTGAAAGGACGGGGTTGTTTTTCGTTCGGGATTCCAGCGTTCTCTGTTTTTCAACTTTTCCTGGGCACCGATCATGTCCACGATCATTTTGGCAATGGCGGGGGAAGCGGTGAGTCCTGGCGACTCGATGCCCACCAGTTCGATGAAATGATTAAATTTTTGATTGGGCTGGATGACAAAGTCGGCGAAATTTTCCCGGCTTTTGGTTTGGATCAACTTGGGCCGGATGCCGACATAACTGCGGATAAAGGGAACGTCCCGCAGCACAGGCATTAGTTCGTAGGCTTCATTTTTGAGCACCTGCATGGTTGCTTGCGTGTTCTGGATGTCATCGGTTGAATCACAGTATTCAGCCGACGGCCCGATCAGCACATTGCGGTCAATGCTGACGGTCAGATGTACCCCAAGGCCCGCACCATGCTTGGGTGGTACCGGATAAATGGGACGGCCCAGGACACTGGGCGGGACTTTGTCGGTAATGAAATATTCACCTTTGCAGGGGCAAACAGTATAACGATCCTCGCCGATCAGCTGGCAAATCTTGTCCGCCGCGAGGCCAGCGGCATTGATCACCCAGCGAGATTTAAAATGGTTGCCTTCAGATGTGACGATGGTGAAATTGCTTTCTTCTTTGCCTGCAGCAGGCCGGCATTCGGTTACCCCTTCGTCAAACAGGAAATGGGTACCGTTTTGGGCGGCGTTTTCGGCCAGCGCAATCGTGAACTGGTAGGGTGAAATGACGCCGGTCAGCGCCGAAAAGAGTGCGTATTTGCCTTCGACATTGGGTTCCAGATGCTTAATCTGGTTGTGGTCAATGATCGCGAGCCCCTTGACGCCGTTTTTCAGCCCTTGGGCCAGAAGCTTTTCCAGATAGGGGAGTTCTTCATCATTTTTGGCAATAACCAGCTTGCCATCGATGCGCATGGGAAAGTGCAGTTCTTGGTGAAGTTGTTCAAAGCAGGCACGACCATCCACGTTAGTTTTGGCTTTGAGCGATGCGGTAGGAACATTGAAACCGGCGTGCAGGACCCCGCTGTTGGCTTTGGACGTGCCGCTCGCGACGTCGTCTTCTTTCTCAATGACGAGAATGTCGAGCTGGAACCTGGAGAGCTCGCGCGCAATGGCGCAACCGACAACCCCGGCGCCGATCACAATCACATCATATCTTTCCTGGCATTGAAACATGCGTTGTCATCCTTTTTTTTAATAACACATGGTCGCATTATTGCAATCAACTCATTGATAATCAAGTATGATTGTTTTTGAGTAGATAGACATGGAGTCAGGCGAGAGAAATCGGATCAAGTTAAAAATACAATTTGGGTGTCTTGGAGCCGATCCTGGATGATGGCGCTCATTTTTGGGTTGATTTCGAAACTGATCGTGTTGCGTTGAAGCGCTTCAGCGCAGGCAATGGTGACACCACTTCCGACAAAGGGGTCCAGCACAGTTTCGTCTGGCTTGGAATAACGCAAAATCGCGTCCTCGCAGGGGGCCGCTGCCGATTCTGCTTCATACTGACGAGCGGTGTGCTGTACGACTTGTTTCTGGTTGCCAATGCGCTTGATCCGATCGATTGTTTTTTGGGGAAGCAAGGACAGCAGCCAGCGGGAAACGCGATAAAGCTGATGCGAATGCAGTAACCGGGAGTGCTCGGTGCTGCGCTTGACCGGCTGCCAGTAATTCTGTGTCAAAGCCGGGGTTGCTGCCGTTACCTGGCCTTTGACAAAGACAAGCACATGCGTCAGGCGTTGCTGCAGCAAATCCTGCCTTTGGCGGAGAGCGTTGCCGTCCTGTGGCAATGTGGGGTTATTTTTGGCTTCATGTGTAAGCCAGATGCTATGATCCACGGGAACCAGGCCGAGCCTCGGCAAGTCAGTCAACATCCGGGCATGAAACGGGATGAGCTCGGCGATTTCGCCGGTTTTTGTTTGATAAAAGTCGAAACATTGCAATACCAGCAAATGTCCTGTTTTGAGGACGCGCACGCTTTCGCGGAAAACTTGCAGCAACTCGGTATAAAACGTCGCAATATCATTAACGTTGCCCAGTTGCGCCTTGTCGTCGGAATACTTCAGGTGGTTCCAAAAAGGGGGCGCTGTATAGACCAGGTCAATGCTTTCGACATGAAGTTGTGCCATGGTGCGGGCGTCGGAGAGATAAACGCGGTGGTCCAAGTTATTACACAGCATTAATAAATGAAGGAATGCCTGAATTCCCAAAAAGCATAGGCCAACACTGCTGACAAAACAAGTGAAAGCCTGGCTGACAAACGAAGCTGTTATTTAAACATCACTTTGACCCGGTCGTGCGAGAGCAAATGAATCGTGTCGACAAAGCGTACTTTGCGGCTTTGCATGCTGATGATCAGCGTTTCAGTGCGTGCGCCACCTTTGAAAAAACGGACGCCTTGAAGCAAATCACCAGGAGTGACGCCGGTGGCGGCAAAAATCAGCTCATTTCCGGGTGCCAGGTCTTCGGTATTGTAAATTTTGTCCTGGTCGTTGACGCCAAGTTCCTGAAGTCTGATTGTCTGAGCGGCACTCAGCGCGACCAGTTTGGCCTGCATTTCACCACCCAGGCAACGCAGTGCCGCAGCCGTGAGGACGCCCTCGGGCGCGCCGCCAATGCCGAGTACGGCATGCACACCGGTTCCACGCATGGCAGCCGCAATGCCGGCACTTAAGTCACCATCGGGTATCAGTTTGATGCGGGCGCCGGTGGAACGTACTTCGGCGATCAGCGTTTTATGACGGTCGCGGTCGAGCACGGCAATGACGATTTCGTTGGGCATGCGGTCGTAGGCTTTGGCAATCGCGTGGATGTTGTCGGTGGGTGAGGCATTGATGTCGATGCAACCGGCGGCGGTCGGGCCCACGACGATTTTGTTCATGTATACATCCGGCGCATGCAGCAGGCCGCCCCGTTCGGCCATTGCAATGGCAGCAATGGCGTTATTGAGACCGTTAACAGTGGCATTGGTGTTCTCCAACGGGTCTACAGCAATGTCCACCTCTATGATCCCGGCGCCTTCTTCCCAGGTGCCGACATGTTCGCCGACATACAGCATGGGAGCTTCGTCGCGTTCGCCTTCACCGATCACGATCGTGCCGCGCATGGGCAGTTTGTTCAGTTCCTCGCGCAGACTGGAGGTGGCTTTCTGGTCAGAAAAATCCTTGTTGCCACATCCCATGGTGCGGGCTGCTGCCAGTGCCGCCATTTCGGTGACCCGTAGCAGGTCCAGTCCGAGTGCTTTTTCCATATTGAGCTCCTATTTTCTAGAGTGAAGCAGCAGGGTTTTTATGCCAGCCTTTAAGCGCCTGTTCGTAGTGCTTTGGCGTGCCAATGTCAAACCATTTGCCGGCAAAAAAATAACCTCCGAGTTTGCCTTGAGTGGCCATGGGATGAAAAACGTCATTTTCGAGCGAGCAAGGCGTACGGATCGGGAGCAGCGCAAAAATCGCTGGTTCGCATATGGCAATACCCGCGTTGACTAGGTTGGAAGCTGAATCTTTGGGGTCAGGTTTTTCGTCAAAGGCTACGATCTGGTTGCGTTTGACCTGCGCCACACCAAAGTCGGCTGCGTTACTGGCCGAAGTCAGCGCCAGGCTGCAGACATAATCCGACTCCTGGTGAAAACTGATCAGGTCATCCAGGTCGATGTCGGCCAGAATGTCGCCGTGCATGAGCAGAAAGGTTTCGTTCTGGAGCATGCCTTCAGCCATGGCCAGCGCCCCACCCGTGCCCACCGCACCAGGCTGACGCAGATAAGTGGTGCGGACCCCGAATTTTTCACCGCTGCCAAAATGGTCACGAATTTTGTCGCCCAGGTCACCGACTGAGAGGATAATCTGGGTGATTTGATAGCGTTTCAGCAGTTCTATTGTGTGTTCCAGTAGTGGCCGGCCATGGATGGGCAACATGGCTTTGGGCATTTCGTAGGTAAAAGGTCGCATCTTGGTTCCCATGCCGCCGCAGAGGATGATGGCTTTGCTCACCGACGGGCTGAGCGCCTTGCTGAGATAATAATCCAGGGCATGTGAGCGGCTGCGGATTTTGACGCCATCGACGGTACTGTCGAGTTTGGCAAGCAGATTTTTGCGGACTGTAATGGAAATGCGTTCTCTGTCCATATGTATTATTCCGTAATAATATTTATTGCGTCGTAGAAAACCCCTGGCTTTTAAGCCAGGGGATGAATACGACACCTTAAAGCAAGGTCAGAAGCGTGATAAAGTAGGGGTATGAAAAAGAGTACTAGTAACGCAACATATGATATTCAATACCACTTCGT
>CAISZI010000049.1 GCA_903889905.1 Candidatus Wirthbacteria bacterium | reverse complement strand
CAATTGAGTGGAATCGATGCCTTCACACAGAGCATTATCCACCGTCAGGTTGCCTTGGGCGTCAAGCGTCACGGTCCAGATGGTGTCGTAATCCAGGTGCGGCCAGCCACCTAGCGGTGGCCCTGCAGTCGGAAGTTGCGGGGGGTTGTTGCCGCCATAGGAAGCCATAAGCGAATTTATAAACGGTCTAATATGTCCTGACTCCCATGCCAGCAGTATTGTTTGATTGGAAAGCTTTCCGTTGGTGAAGAAAAAATCACTGGTGGCCTGGGCTATGTCCGGATCAGTTGTGGTCGAGTCTGTTATAGAAAATTTCGTGACCAGATAAAATGGCAAGTTATTGGCGATTGCATAGGGCATTACCGTTAATGAAGGTCTGACATACGAAAAATTGAGAGGACCAAAAGTATTGTACCACTGTGAGGGGTCGATGGAATAAACCATGTTGGGACTTATTTTGCCTCGCAAAGCATTGGAAAGGTCCAGCGCGCGCCATTGCCCCGCACCCACATAGTTGCCGTCATCAAATACAAACGCCGGGTCAGGATGGGCGTCTGCATGCCGGACAATGTATACCGTTTGGTTCTTATTGCTGTTGGCAGGAACTGTGACGCCGTCTACCCCGCCGGTCAGTACAGCTTTGAAATAGGGCTGCTGCGAGTATGTGCATGAAGTGGTTGCCACAGGAGAAGGTAGCACAGGGTAAGTGGCAGGCGGATTCAGATTGCTGTTGTAGGTAAACAGACTGGCGACTCCGGACGACGGGATCGAGATCGCGTAGACATAGTTTGAACCCATATAGGTCGCCGGAAGATTCAGGCTATTTCCATAAAGATTACTTATTTTTGCCAACAAGACGCTGACGGTCTCCCAAGGCGCCGAAAAAACATAATAACCCGGGATTTTTCTATTGATGATACCGGTTACCAACGCGTCGTTGTTGCCGTTCGTGTTGTTGAAATCCAGCCCGGTACAATTGGGGCAGTATCCATTCAGCTGGACAATAGCACCGTTGGGCACGGATCCTGAGGCATAAGCCGCGTTGATCGGGTAGCTGTTGGCGGTGTAGGTGGATGTATCTGAAACCGGCAGGGTGATCTGGTTGAGTAGGGCAAACTGCTGAATGTACCCGATGGCTGCCATATCAGGGTAATTGTTTGCGGTCTGCAAATGCGTCATCGGTGCGAGTGCGTATATGCTCGTTACATTCTTTGTTCCCAGTACCTGCGCTTTCAAATATGTCGCCATGAGAAGGGAGCGTTGCAGCCCCTGATTGGTGAGATTTGCCGTGTTTGGATTGATGTCTCCGGGTGTTTGGTAAGCCAAATCCGGGCTTACTACGAAAATCAGGTTGATGTTGTCGGCACTCAGCGGTGGGGTTGTACCAGGACCGGAACCGGAACCGCCTGCGCATCCTGCGAGCAGCGTTAGGATCAGAACCAAGAATAATGATCGTACAACAGAAATTCTATTCTTATTCATATACAACTCCTTGAATGATTTGTTTGCGAACATCAATACGTGTTCACACAATCAACAATCTCTTGTTGCACCATTTTTCCGGCACCGCACCAGTAAACAGGCCAGTTTGTATTGGTAATGGGATTTAAAGAATTGTACCCGGAATAATAGTAGCCTCGGTAAAGCGTCTGCTTCGCATTATTCGTGACCAGTGACGGGAAAAGTTGCGCTAAAGAAT
>CAISZI010000048.1 GCA_903889905.1 Candidatus Wirthbacteria bacterium | reverse complement strand
GGAATATGGTGACATTCGTCGACGATGATTATCCCGAATTGATCGCGCAGTTCTTCCAGGTTATCCATTCTGGCTAATGTCTGCATCGAAGCAATGGTTATCTGCTTTCCGATCTTCTTTTTGGTGCCTGAATATTGACCAATCTCCCGTCGCGGGATACTCAGGAATGCTTCAATACGTTCGAGCCACTGCTGCAGGAGTTGGTTCCTGTGCACCAGAATGAGCGCGGGTTGCCCTTTTTTCGCAATCAGCTCCAGACCGATGATCGTCTTGCCACTCCCGGCAGGCGCGACTATGACACCATAGTCTTCATCTGAAACGGCATCAAGAATAGATTTTTGGTGATCTAAAAGGTTAATGTTTGATTGATACTCTATCTGTGAATGCAGTTGTCGCTGATCATCGAGATGATAGAGGATTTCATGTTCCTGGCAAAAGGTAGTCGGCTGACTGACAAATCCTCTGGGTATCATTATTTCGTGTTCATTTTCCTGAATCAGTTTGAAGTATTTTTCGGTCTGATACACACTCCGTCCCAACCTTTGCTTGATGATATATTCGCTATTGACGAAATTCAGCTCATCACGCAGAAAACGAATGATCTGTTCATTTAGATTACTTTTCTGTAAATATATCTGGTTGCGAATGGATATCTGCAGAGACGCTTGAGGTTCTGTCGTTCCACGTACTGTCGTTTTGAAGGGGCTATAACCAGCAATTCGATCAAGCACTCGGTCGAGAGTGTCGGAACTTATCCGTTCCACATGCGAAAGGTATTCCCATTGATCTGTATAGGGTGTGAGGTTTTCTGGATCCAGAAAAACACTGTTTCCTTGGTCTGCTGAAATTCCGTTCAGCGGCAGGGCGATGAGGTTACCGAACCCCTTGCCGGAATGATAATCCTGGTTTGGAAACACCCGGTCAAAACTGATTTCCTTATCAAATTCAGAAACGTGCAAGACTTTTCGTAAGAGTGCAAAGATGATCTGCCTGCTTTTTGCAGCTGGATAAGAATTCGCGAAAAATAACCAGATATGCGCCCCTCCTCCCGATCGTGATCTCTCAAGATACGCTGGCAGCCCATAGGCTTTGCATGAATTGAGGAGTTCTCGACTTTCGCCTATCCAATCCTGCCCATCGAAATCGGCAGCAATAAAATACGATTCATTATTCTCGAGGAGTGGATAGATACCGATCGCATGCTTTCCCAGGAGGTGATTTTTGATCACTAGCCGAGATAGCGGCAAAGGTGTTTTGTCTGGGAAGTCTTTCAGCGATCCACCCTGAGCTTTGAACGCCATGAATTTTGACCAGTCCAGATCGTAGGCAGGACTGTATCCGCTTCTCCCATTTTTTTCCCAATGGCGTGCGTAAGTTTCCTCTCGACCACGAAAGAGAGAGGCATAAAGATCAAGGTATTCGTCAGTGATGGTTATCATCAGATCTCAGCTATAAACAACCAAACTTTCGTACTGCTTTCCCAGTGCATACGAACGATTCCTTTTGGCTGGATTCATGATCCGAAGGAATCCGTCATTGACCCATTTTTGACACCATGCACTGGCAGCGCGGGTCGAAATATTCAGACAAGTGGCGATCTCTCGTGTCGTGATCCTGGTACTGTGAACGAATAGACTCAGTACTTTTCGTTGCCTCGGATCCAAGTCACGGAGAATGGGTGAGAAATCCTGTTGCCCTGCCTTTGCAGCCTTCTGCGCCTGACGATGAATTTTATCAAAGCTTTCCGCCATTCCAGCGCAGAAGTATTCTAGCCAGGGAGTGATATCTGCTTCATGCCTGCCGAAGTAATAATTATGGGAAAGTCCGAGTGAGAGGGCATCGTAGTATTGTTGGAGGCTCTGCACATAGTATTCCTCCACAGAAAAGATACCTTTTAAATCATATCCGCCTTGATGAGCGATGAGTGTAGTGAGCAGGCGGGCGGTTCTGCCATTACCATCCAGATAGGGGTGGATCGTGACGTACTGATAATGGGCGATGCCAGCACGGAGTGGTAGAGGGATCTGCTCGTACAAACTGCTTTTTATCCAGAGAACAAGATCCTCCATAAGCTGGGGAACGTCTTTTTCCTCGGGTGGCAGGTAGACTATTGTCCCGGATCGACTGTCTTTGATGACGTTCTGTTCTGTCCGATAGAGTGTAGGTTTCACCTGGTTTCTGCCACCACCGATCACGAGTGCATGGATAGTCTGGATATCCTTTTCGGTAGGGTATTTTTTTCCAGCGAGTCGTTCTACTCTCTGGAGTGCGGCATAATAGCCTTTGACTTCTGCGGTGTCACGTTCTTTTCCCTGAATGTTGGATGATCCCTGGATAACTTTTTTAACCTCTACTTCTTCCAGGTCATTACCTTCAATCGCAGTCGAATAATGAGTCGTTGCAAGACGCGCGGTTTCCCGCAGATGGAGCAGGACATCCGGCGTGATAGGCAGGTCGCTTATCGCTTGTTTGTGTGCTTCTATCCGCATCAATGCCTGGGCAATAGATGTGGTAATGGTGAATTTGGGAGTATACAAAGACTACCTCAATTGGAGTTTGGCGATACTAATAAAATACCATTAAACTTCCGATAAGACAACTTACTTGCTTGCTTACTCACAAATTGAGACACCCTTTTTTATACTGTCCCAAATGTCTCATTTCTGGTTCTAAACCAAGTGGCCCAGCCATTCGACTCGCGGAGCTCGTCTTGGACCGTGAGCTTAGATCGAATCGGCTTGTGGCTATTGCCGAAGAAGTCATTTTGAACCACCCTGGTTGGGTGTTTTTTTGCCCGATTCTTTAGCCGAGCGGTTTGTTTACATTTGCTGGGGTAAGTGCGGAAGTTTATAATGACGGCAGTGCGGATAAAATAACCAGAGGGACCTATGGCAAAAAAAGAACTCGTGACGCAATCTTCACAATTTCTTCTCTACACGACACCCGACGGCGACGTGAAAATGGAGGTGTTGGTTCAAAACGAAACTGTCTGGCTGACCCAAAAAGCCATGGCTGAATTGTTTGATGTGGAAGTTAATACGGTGAACTACCATCTCCAGGAGATTTTTGCGAGCGGCGAGCTAGATGAAGCGGCAACTATTCGAAAAATTCGAATAGTTCAAAAAGAAGGCGAGAGAATGGTTGAGAGGGAACCCAATTTTTACAACCTCGACGCCATCATTTCCGTCGGTTATCGTGTCAATTCCCAAAAAGCGACTCAATTTCGCATCTGGGCAACCACAACGCTTCGGGAATTTATCATCAAGGGCTTTGTCCTTGACGACGAGCGTCTCAAAAACGGCAACTTCTTTGGCAAGGATTACTTTGATCAGTTACTCGAACGAATTCGTGAAATCCGGGCGTCGGAGCGGCGGTTTTATCAAAAAATCACCGATATCTACGCGCAATGCAGTATTGATTATGACCCCAAGGCCGACATCACCCACCAATTCTACCAAACCGTCCAGAACAAATTGCACTGGGCCATCACTGGTCACACTGCCGCCGAGATCGTCGCCTCACGTGCGAGTAGTTCCAGGCCGCACATGGGCCTGACAACTTGGAAGAACAGTCCCAAAGGAAAAATCCTCAAAACCGATGTTTCCGTATTACGCCGAATCCCAGGCCGAACGCCACAAGACCATGACCATGAAAGATTGGGCTATCAGGCTGGACGCATTTTTGCAATTCAATGATTATGAGATATTGGCCGATTCCGGCAAGATTTCATCGGACGTCGCCAAGCAACTAGCCGAGAAGGAATACGACGAGTTCAGAATCGATCAGGATAGATCATTTGAGTCGGATTTTGACCGAGTCGCCCAGAAATACCTCAAGACTCCAATCACTAAAGCCGAGAAGAAGTAACCATGCCAAAGAATACCCCCCAACAAGGCCTGGTCATCTACCAATACAAATCCGGCACGATCTAGTTTTTGGGGCTATGGGAGAAATTGCATAATCCTGATTTTGATTCCATCGAATTCGATGGCAACAAGCGCTCGGGTGCGTTTGCCTTTGTCTGGTTATTGCTACGGGCGCGGCTGCTGGACATGACCCGGATTACACCCGAAGCCCTGACCGCACTGACACTGCTGATTGCCGAGAGCAAACCGGTGGACAAGGAGAGGATGATTGGGTTGGTGATGATGATGCTCAAGAGATAGGAAAGAACGCGGGAAATGGTTTTTTCTTGTTTCTCAGGACCGCACGAATTTCATCAGCGCTTCCATGTCTCCCTTGTCCGCCATTTGCAGCGCACCAATATATTGACGCCGAGGATCGTCGGCGTCACGCAGTGCTGCACCGCCCCAGGTGAAAGGCGGCTTCTGTAATACATTTTGCAGCAGAATGTCTGTTATCAGTCGGCTATGGCGGCCATTACCGTTTGGAAATGGATGGATCTGTACCAGGCGGTGATGAAAGCGCGCAGCGATCTCATCGGGTGAGTAGGATTGATGGTCGATCTGAAATTGCGTATCGTCACATAATTTGCGGACTTCTACCGCGATGTATTGCCACGGAATGCCAATATTTTTGTCGGTGGCGCGGAATTTTCCGGCCCATTTCCACACCAGCCCAAACATATGCTGGTGCAGGGATTTGAGAAAGGATTCGTTCAATATCTTGGTTGGTTTACGGCGTGAGAGCCAGTCCATGGCCTCAGTGATGTTGTCCTGTTCGAAGCGATTGAGCTGTTCCGTTGTAGTGATATGGGTCAGTTTGAGTCCGTCCAGCTCATCCGGCGATATCGGGGTGGTGCCGAAGGAATTTGATTTAGTCATCCCAGAGTGTCCGTGGCAAAGAGGCAATAAGTCGTTCGACCTCGGACTGCAAGGCTTTTGTTTGATTTGCATCAGTTAGCTGTTGGTTCTCGAGCATCATTGAGTGGCTTACTTGCGCCAGTCGTTTGGCAGCAACTTTGGCAGCCTGGTCTCGGACGGACTGTTCGAGGCTGGTGCGGGGGATGAGTGCATAGACAAAATGACAATCCAGCGCCTCGGCGACATGGCGCATGGTTTTGAAGGTGATGCCATCCCCAGCTTCGTCTTGTTCGATGCGGCCGATGCGCTGTTTGGTCAGGCCGAGACGACGCGCCAATTGCTCGCCACTCATGCCCAGGGCATTGCGGATGGCGCGGATCCAGCCTTTGGGTGGGCGGGAAGTCGAGGCAAGTTTGGTTAGAGGCTTGAGCGTGGCGTCAAGCTGGGTGCGGGCGAGTTGGGTGGTGCGGGTGTTCATGGGATTCCTTTGAATTAGTCAATAATATTATTTACTATATATTGTATATTGTCAACAATAATATTGACAATATCGGCTGGTTTGTATACATTTGCTGCGGTTAATGCAGAAGTCTATAATGGCGGTAGTGATTTAATTACGAGGAAATGAATGACCTATAACAAACAACTCGAAGCCACTTTGTGGGAATCGGCTGAGCAATTGTGGGGAAATGCGGACCTGAAACCATCGGAATACACGATGCCGGTTTTGGGTCTTATTTTTTTGAAATATGCAGACGTCAAATTTACCCGGATTGAGCAGGAACTAAGCTCGCAAGCCACTTCCAGCCGTCGAACCGTGGGCAAGGCGGACTTTTTGGCGCGTCGGGCGATCTATTTGACTCCCGAGGCCCGTTATTCTTATTTAATCAACCTCACGGATGGTGATGATGTTGCCAAGGCAGTAGACCACGCGATGGAGGAGATAGAGAAAGAAAATACTGATTTGAAGGGCGTTTTACCTCGCGGATATGCCCGGATAGACAAGAAGGTGCTACTAAACTTGCTCAAAACGTTTAACAGCACGGAGATGACTGAGGTTGAAGGCGATGTCTTTGGCAAGATCTATGAGTACTTCCTGGGCAAGTTTCACAAGAAGTCTGGGGAAAAGGGTGGGGAGTTCTTTACCCCGACATCTTTGGTCAAGCTGATTGTCGAGATTATCGAGCCCTACCATGGGGTGATTTATGACCCGGCTTGCGGATCGGGTGGCATGTTTGTCCAAAGTGCGGACTTCGTTGCACGGCATCAGCACAATCCTATCTCGGAGCTTTCGATCATTGGGCAGGAGCTGACGACCTCCAATACCAACCTTGCTAAGATGAACCTGGCCATCCATGGGCTCAATGGCGATATTCGTACCGGCAACAGCTACTATGAAGATCCTCATCATGCCGTCGGGCGCTGCGACTTCGTGATGGCTAATCCGCCATTCAATAATGAAGGTGCGGACAAGGACCGGATGAAGGATGATCGGCAACGGTTTCCATTTGGGATGCCGTCCACGTCCAATGCCAATTACCTATGGATACAGCAGTTCTATAGCCCGCTCAATCAGACTGGGCGTGCCGGGTTCGTCATGGCCAATTCTGCCAGCGATGCGCGCAATAGTGAGATGGCGATCCGCCAGAAGTTAATCGAAGCTGGGCATGTAGATGTGATGGTAGCTATATCTCCCAATTTTTTTGATACGGTGACGTTGCCTTGTACTTTGTGGTTTTTGGACAAGGGCAAGCCACAGGACCGCAAAGACAATGTTCTATTTCTCGATGCCCGGCATCACTTCGTGCAGGTAGATCGAGCGCATCGGGAGTTTGGGGAAGAACATTTGCAGTTTTTGTCAGACATTGTCCGGATGTATCGGGGGAAAGTGCCGGAATACTCTGATAATGCTTTGCTTAAAGCCAATTTTCCGGACGGCAAATATCGGGATGTGAAGGGGCTTTGCAAAGTAGCGACGGCTACGGAAATCGTGGCGCAAGGTTGGTCCCTAAATCCAGGGCTATATGTTGGAATTGCCGATGGCGAAGTAGTCAGTGATGAGGATTTCAAGGCCAAGTTGAGGACTCTTAACGATGAATTCGAGCTTCTGACTACTGAGGCGAATGGGCTGGAAGAAACCATCAGTAAGAACGTTGCGCTAATTTTTACTAATCACAAGGAGTAATAGATGACCAGCAACCAGTTCGATGCGATCAAGAAGGTCAATGAATATCAGTCCGAATACTGGTCAGCGAGGGAACTTTCCAAAATTTTGGGGTATTCCGAGTATCGTTTCTTCGTGCCAGTTATTGATAAAGCCAAGATTGCCTGCCAAAACAGTGGTCAAGCAATTGCAGACCATTTCGAGGATGTGCACGATATGGTCGAAATTGGCTCAGGAGCCAGGCGGCAGGTCGAAGATATCCGGTTGTCTCGCTATGCCTGCTATCTGATCGTTCAGAATGCCGATCCGTCCAAAGAAATCGTCGCGCTGGGGCAAACTTACTTTGCCATCCAGACGCACCGGCAAGAAGTGGCGGATCAGATGATCGAGGATCACAAACGGGTTTTGCTACGCGAAGAAATGAAAACGCACAACAAAAAACTGGCCAAGGCTGCTGACGATGCCGGTGTGGTCAGTTTTGGGACGTTTCAAAATTACGGCTACATGGGGCTATACGGCGGGTTGTCCCAAAAAGACATTCATGCACGCAAACAACTCAAAAAAAACCAGCAAATCCTCGACCACATGGGCAGTGAAGAGCTGGCCGCTAACTTATTCCGGGCGACGCAGGCAGAAGCCAAGCTCAGGAGAGAAGGCATCAAAGGTCAGGACAAAGCCAATCTGACCCACCTGCAAGTCGGCAAAAAGGTGCGGGAGACGATCAAAGAACTAGGCGGCACCATGCCCGAACAGCTGCCGACGCCCGATAGTGTCCAAAAAGCGGGGAAGAGAATTGAGGGTGAAAAGTTAAAGAAAATGGAGAATCCGGATGAGACTTGATGATTTCATTACTCTACAAAGGGGTTTCGATCTTACAAGAATCAATATGAATGATGGTATTTATCCAGTGGTCGGATCCACTTCGATAATCGGGTATCATCATGAATTTAAAGCGGATGCCCCTGGCGTTGTAATTGGACGCAGCGGATCGTTAGGAACGGTTCAATATGTTAAAGATCCGTACTGGCCCCATAATACGTCTCTTTGGGTTAAGGATTTCAAGGGCAATGACCCTAGATATGTATATTTTAAATTGATTGGATTAGATTTTTCTCGTTTCAACGCAGGCGCAGGAGTACCAACATTAAATCGAAATCATTTGTCGACGATTGAGATCGATGTTCCAGTATTGCATGTTCAAAAGAAAATCGCCTCCATTCTTTCCGCTTACGACGACCTAATCGAAAACAACACCCGCCGCATCCAGATCCTGGAAGAAATGGCGAGGCGGCTCTATCGGGAGTGGTTTGTGGAGTTCCGGTTCCCGGGGCATGAGAAGGTCAAAATGGTGGATTCGGGGACGGAATTGGGGATGGTGCCGGAGGGGTGGGAGGTGAAGAAAGTGGTTGAATGTGTTGATTTTAACCCAAGAGTATCTGTTCCCCGTGATGGAGAAAAGGCGTTTGTCCCAATGGGATGTCTTTCAACGGATTCAATAATAATCACCGATGTTGAATCTCGAACAGGCAATAGCGGTGCTAAATTTCAAAATAGAGACACACTACTTGCGAGGATAACACCCTGTCTGGAAAATGGTAAAACGGGTTTTGTGCAATTTCTGCCTGACGAGAAAGCGGTGGCTTTTGGATCGACAGAATATATTGTTATGCGATCACATTCACTTACACCTGAGTATGTATATTTATTGGCTCGTAGTGACGAATTTCGAAAACATGCAATAAAGAGCATGACGGGGGCGTCTGGACGCCAACGCGTGCAGGAAAGTTGCTTCAACCAATACTTGCTCTCGCAACCTCCGGTTATTTGTCTGGATCGATTTTCAAAACTTGTCAGGCCAATGTTTGACTTGATTCAGAAGCTTCACTTGCAGAGCCAAAATTTTAGAATAACGAGGAATTTGTTATTGCCAAGATTGATGAGTGGAGAGGTCTCTGTAAAATTATTGTAAAATATTTGTAAACATTGACATTGTTTCGCTATCCATGTATTGTTATTTCACAAAAATAGTGTCATCAATATGAATATGTGGATACTCCAATGACTACCCCAACCACCATCGAAATCCATTCACTACGCCAGCAATATCACATGTCGCAGCAAGAATTGGCCACGCGGCTCGGTGTCTCCCGTCCGACTTTGGTCAAAATTGAACAAGGCAAGCGTCCGCTGACCCTCGCCGAACGTGAAAAACTGGAGCAGATTTTTTCGCTGGCAGCCGCTACTTCGCCTGCCAGCGTTCCTTCGACCATGCGCATCGATATCCCCCAGCAGCATCTGGACAAATTCAAACAGGTCCTGCTCTATATCCTGGGCAAGGTGGGCGCCAAACCCAACGTGGGTCTCACAGTTTTGTACAAATTGCTGTACTTCATCGATTTTGACTACTACGAAAAATACGAAGAACAGCTCATGGGCCTCACCTATATCAAAAATCTTCATGGTCCCACCCCAAAAGAGTTTATCAAGGTGATTGAGCAAATGAAGCAGGACGGTGAGATGGAGGAAGTCAAAAGCAAATATTTTATGTTTGACCAGCGCAAATTCCTGCCTCGCGCTGTGGCTGACTTGACCAAACTGAGTGGTCGTGAGCTCGATCTGATTGATCGTGTGCTGACCCAACTTGCAGACAAATCGGCGAAGGAATTGAGTGACTACTCGCATGGCGATGTCCCCTGGCTGGCGCACGACGACGGCGAGGAAATTTCCTACGAAAGTGTTTTCTATCGCAATGATCCCTACTCGGTGAGGCAGTATGACGACGAGATTTGAGTTCGAGTCACTGCCGGCTTTTGATCGTGATCTGAAAAAATTATCCAAAAAATGCGCCTCGCTGACGCAGGATCTGGATAATTTCCGTAAATTTATCGTTGGTGTCGATTTTGACCACAATAATCGGTACGATATTCTCCATCGTGATACGGCCAGACAGTTATTGATTATCAAGACCCGCCTCATGGTCCGCAGCCTCAAAGGTTCAAGCAAGATGAGACTGGTGTTTGCCTTTGGGGTGATCGCTGCAAAAATTGTTTTCATCGAGATTTATATGCATGGCCAGCAGGAATGCGAGTCTCAGCAACGAATTGATGATTTTCTGAAGACTTTAGCAACAGGCGTGTATCCACGATGAACCAATTCTCCGAAGATTACCTCGTCGAACAATTCGGCATTTCCTTGACTGAATACTAAGTAAGTTGACGCTAAATCCACGTTTTGGTATAATTTTGAGGAACACGAATCCTTAAATTGAGCTAAAAATATGGAATACGTACCCCGCTACTGTCAGGATCTGGAATCCTATCTTGAGCCAAATCGAGTACTTTTGCTCTTTGGTCCCCGTCGGGTTGGCAAGACCACGCTGATCGAGCGGTACTTGAGTACCACGAAATGGAAATATCTGCTCGTGTCTGGAGACAATATTCAGGTACGGGAAGTGTTGGGTTCACAGGACTTTGACCGGATCAGGGAATTCTGTGCGGGGTATGAACTCATTGTGATTGACGAGGCACAGATGGTTCCCTATATCGGCATGGGGCTCAAGATCATCGTGGACCAGATCAAACCCATCCGGGTAATCGCTACCGGATCGTCCTCCTTTGAATTGGCCCGGCAGGTTGGTGAGCCGCTGGTCGGTCGCAAAAAAACGCTGCACCTCTATCCTCTGTCCCAGATGGAGCTCTCTGCCAGGTTCAATCCCTATGAACTTAAATCGTCCCTGACCTCCTACCTCATCTATGGCAACTATCCGGACGTGCTCAATCAAAAAACTGACGCAGACCGCGAGGAGTACCTGCTCGATCTAGTCGGATCTTATCTGCTGAAGGATATATTTGCCCTGGAGCAGGTCCGTAGCCCGCAGACTCTGGTCAAGCTGCTCAAGCTTGTCGCCTTTCAGGTCGGGGCAGAGGTATCCTATACCGAGCTGGCTCAAAAGCTCGAGGTCGATGTCAAAACAGTTGGGCGTTACCTGTGGCTCCTGGAGCAAACATTCACCCTCTACCGTCTCGGCGGTTTCAGCCGCAACCTGCGCAAAGAACTAACCTCCAAGCCCAAATACTTTTTCTACGACAATGGTGTGCGTAATGCCGTCATCAGTATGTTTAATCCGCTCGATTCCCGCAATGACCAGGGTGCGCTCTGGGAAAATTTTCTCGTTAGCGAGCGTATCAAATATCAGACCTATAAGCATTTTTCTACGAGCAATTATTTCTGGCGTACCTATGACCAGCAGGAGATCGACTGGATCGAGGAGCAGGGTGGCAAGATCGATGCGTACGAGTTCAAGTGGGGCAAGGCTACGGCCAAAGCGCCTGCCATTTTTCAATCCACCTATCCCGAGGCATCGTTTCTGGTCGTGAATCAAGAAAATTATCTGAGTTTCATCACATGAACCCATTCTCCGAAGATTCCCTCGTTGAGAAGTCTGGCATTGACCTCTTCCAAGGCATGAAATGGTCCCATGTCGATTGTTTTGACGAAATCCCCGGCCCAACCAGTATCCTTGGGCGCCAAATCCGAGCTGATGTTCTGCTCTTGCCGCGCCTTCGGGAAGCTCTGACAAAACTTAACCCCGATGTTCCTTCCCAAGTCCTCAATGATGCCATAGCCCAACTTACCCTCGATCGCAGTACCAAAAGCCTAACCAGGGCCAATCAAGAGGTCTACGCACTCATCCACGATGGCATCAAGGTTAGTTTCAAGGATGATCAAGGAACAGAACAAACAGTTAATCTGCGGGTCATTGATTGGGATAACCCCAACGATAATGACTTCTTGTTGGTTTCGCAGCTTTGGATCACCGGTAAGTACTATACCCGTCGCACGGACCTGATCGGGTATGTGAATGGCATCCCTTTGGTGCTTATTGAGAACAAATCCGCCAGCCATTCAGTCAAGGAAGCCTTCGATGACAATATCCGGGATTACAAGGACACCATCCCGCAGCTGTTTTGGTATAACGCCATGATCATCCTCACCAATGGTACGGATAGCCGCATGGGTAGCGTCAGCGCCACCTGGGAGCATTTCAGCCAGTGGAAAAAGGTAGAGAAGGAAGACGAGAAGCCTCAGATATCCCTGGAAGCCATGATCCGTGGAACTTGTGACAAGACGAGACTATTGGATTTGATTGAGAATTTTACCCTGTTTGTAGAAGTTCGCGGTGGCATCGCCAAGATTGTCGCCAAGAATCATCAGTTTTTGGGTGTTAATCAAGCCATCGAGGTATTCAAAGCCAAACCCAAGGGCCAGGGTGCCGCCGGCGTCTTTTGGCATACGCAGGGGAGCGGCAAGAGCTACTCCATGATCTTTTACTCCCAGAAGATCTTCAGGAAGCTGCCGGGTAACTGGACATTTGTGGTGCTAACTGACCGTAAAGAGCTTGATAAACAAATTTATCAAAATTTTGCTGGAGCGGGAGCCGTCTCCGAACCAGAAGATCAGGTTCATGCTGAGTCGGCAGAACATCTGAAGAAGCTTTTGCACGAGGATCACCGTTATGTCTTTACCTTGATCCACAAGTTCCGTGATCGGGATCTCCTATCTGACCGCAATGACATCATTGTCATGGCTGACGAAGCCCACCGTTCCCAATACGACACCTTGGCCATGAACATGCGCGAAGGCCTTCCCCATGCCAGTTTCATTGCCTTTACAGGCACCCCTTTGATCAAAGGTGCCGGAGAGGAAAAGACACGGGAGACATTTGGAGATTACGTCAGTATTTATAACTTCAAGCAATCTGTGGATGACAATGCCACCGTGCCACTGTTTTATGAAAATCGTATTCCAGAGCTCCAGCTCGATGAGCAAGAGCTAACGGACAAACTGGATGAATTACTGGAGCAAGAGGAGCTCAGCGATGAGCAAGAATTGAAGCTCCAGCGGTATTTTTCCAAGCAATACCACTTGATTACCCGGGATGAACGTCTGGAGCGAATTGCGAGCGATATCGTGGATCACATTGTCGGGCGGGGCTATCCTGGCAAGGCTATGATCGTCAGCATTGATAAACTGACCACCTATCGCATGTTCGAAAAGGTCAAGAAGTACTGGGATGCCAAGATCAAGGACCTGCGCAAAGAGCTCTACTACGCCAGGGACGAGAAGCTGGAAACATTGGAGACGAAAATCAACTTCATGGAATCAACTGACATGGCTGTGGTGGTCTCCCAAGGCCAGAACGAGATCGATGATGCCCGAAAGTATGGCATTGATGCCAAACCCCACCGGGATCGCATGAACAAGGAAGACTTGGCGGAAGAATTCAAAGATGCGGATCATCCTCTTCGAATTGCCTTTGTCTGCGCCATGTGGATGACTGGCTTTGATGCCCAGTCCTGTTCGACGGTCTACCTTGACCGTCCTATGAAGAACCATACCTTGATGCAGACCATCGCCCGGGCCAATCGTGTCTTCAAGACCAAACCCAATGGTATCATTGTCGATTACATCGGTGTCTTTAGGAATCTTCAGAAGGCTCTGGCAATCTATGGTGCCGACCAGGGAGGAGATGGAGAGGATACCCCGATCAAGGAAAAAGACGAGATTCTGGCGGAATTGGAAGATCGATTCGATAAACTGAACACATTCTGTGCCAAGCTCGGCATCCAAGCGGCAGAGATGCTTGGGAAGGAGCGTGTTGAGCTTCTAAAACTAGTCAACAACGCCTCTGAAGCCCTGATGAGCTCAGAGCAGACCCGCAAAGACTATCTGGAGATGACGCAGGGGTGCTACCAGCTCTATAAAGCTGTTCTACCAGATGGCAGGGTAGCTGCCTACTATGACCGGGTCAAGCTGTATCTGACCATTGCCGAGAACATCCAATCCCGTCGACCGGATGTCGATATCACCAGCATCGTCCGCAAGGTAGATGGCCTTCTCGATGACACGATCGGGACAACAGGGTATTCGATTACATCCCCCCAACCCATGGATCTAAGCAAAATTGACTTTGACAAGCTCGCGAAGCAGTTCGAGGAAGGCCGCAGACGCCATGCCATTGACCTCTTGCAGAAGCTGCTCGAAGGCAAAGTGAATCATCTATTCGAGATGAACCGTACCCGGATCGATTTGGTGAAGAAATTCAAAGACATGGTCGCCGAATACAACGCGGGGAGCCATTCATTGGAGGAGATCTACCAGGACTTGGTCACCTTTGCCGCGGATCTGGAAGAGGAAGAAAAAAGAGCAGTCAGGGAAGGGCTAAGTGACGAGGAAGAACTGGCTATCTTTGACCTCCTGACCAAGCCAGACCCAAAACTCAACAAGCAGGAGCAGGGAGATGTCAAAAAGGTAGCACGTGAGCTCCTTCAGAAGCTCAAAGACCTTCTGGTGCTTGATTGGAGAGCCAAAGAGTTTGCCAGGGCATCAATTGAGGTTGCAATTAAAGACTCGCTCGAACACTTGCCGGCGATCTATGACAAGAAACTCTACGAAGAGAAGTGCGGGGCGATCTTCTCGCATGTGTTTGATGGGTATTATGGGGATGGGAAGAGTGTGTTTTAGGATTTTTAACACTAGTGACTATAGATTCAGTAGTTCCCATTTGTTTCGATATTTTTCATCACGATCAAGAAACTGTCGCATCGTGGTGTCGTTGTGTTTCTGCCCTTTTTTTCCTGGCTTATCGAGCCAGTTTGCATGTGATTCTCTGACATACTTCGCAACATCATTACTGGGGACAATAAAATAATCGGGGTGCCCCTCTCCGTCATTTAGATTTACAAAGACATAGAAAAGGTCATCAGCCATATAGTCCTCAGCTTTTTGCTTCAGGATCCAACTTCTGGTCTTCCCCCGGTTTGTTTTTACCTGGATTCCAATCGTCTTTGACGCGTCTTGATTGGAACAGAGGATATCAACACCTTTGGTATTACGCAGAGTTATTGAGGCAATAAACCCGCGCCTGGATAACTCTGCCGCGACAAAGTATTCACCAGCAACACCGGCGAGGAGAGAGGTTGTTTCGGTCATGTTAATTCGCCTATTAATTAATTCTCGTCATCTTCTCCGACATCTCCCACAATTTCCTCCCCATCTCCCTATCCTGCGACACCTTACTCGACTGCGCCATTTTTTCATTGGCAAAATATGATCCCGTTATTCCTTCAACTTCATCAGCCAGCGCCAGATAAATACTCGTTTTGGCGCCATTGGCAGCTGTTTTGCCGATGAATTTCTGCATAAGCCGGAAAATGGCCAGAAATGGGCCGCTGCCTTGTTTGCCAAATTGGGAATTGACCAGGCCCGGATGGACGGCATTGACCGTGACATCGGTTCCCTTGAGCCTGTCGGCCAGTTCGTAGGTGAAGTAGAGATTCTCCAGTTTGGAGGTGGCGTAGGCGTTCCAGGGGGAGTATTTGCCTTCGCTGTTGAGATTATTGATATCGAATCTCGCACTGGCGTGCGCAGCCGATGAGATATTGATAATTCTGGAGGGAGCGGAGCGGGTCAGCTCGTCCAGGAGCAGATTGGTCAGGAGGAAGTACCCCAGGTGATTGAGCGCAAAGGTCATCTCAAAGCCATCAGCCGAAAGTTGTTTGACGGGGATATAAGCCCCGGCGTTATTGATCAGAACATCCAGACGGTCGTATTTGGATTTGAATGTCTTGACCAATTCCCGGATGTCTTGTTGGGCCGAAAGGTCGGCTTGCATAAATTCGATCGCCTGGTTTCCGGATTCTTGTTTGAGCTCCTCCACCACTCGCTGACCTTTGGTGGCATTTCGCCCAACCAGAACAAGTCTCGGATTGTGCTTCGCCAGTGCCCGTGCCGTTTCCAGGCCCATGCCATCCGTGGCGCCGGTAATCAGGATGACTTTGTGGGTGATGTCTCTGTTCATTTTTTGTCCTAGTTTCGTTAGATTAAGCCGAGATTGGCCAGGGTGAATTGCGTCACCAAAAGTTGTATCACGTTTAACCAGGTTCACCAAAAATGCCGGCATTCTCAATGCGAAGTCAATATTAATGGCACTCATGAAACATGATGATCATGGATTGTTGAGAGTCGTTACTAAATATATTTGTTATTTTTCCCATTGTTCTTTAATATCAAGAGTATGGAATACAAAATAAATTAGCAGGTGAATCAATGGAAATTGGGAATACCTATGCATCCGTTCATCTAATTCTTGATGTCATAGAAATGCTGCTTGCCAGGTCTGACGAAGGATTTATTGGCGAGGATGACAAATACAACCTGTTTGTTGAGCTTGTCATGGCAGAAAGTGTGGCCGATAGTCACCGTACATTACTCAAGCCCGGACTTGGGTTTGATGATCCCAAAGGACACAGCGAGGTTGAGCGAAGACTGAATGACGTGCGGCGCCGGATCAAGCAATTTGCAGATAGTCTAGATGGCACTGAGCGAAAGGCGAAATTGGAGGAAGCTTGCCGGTCCGTGTCCGGTAATTTTATTCGGTAATTTGTTAGCATAAAAATGATCAAAAAAATGTTTTTCCCCATCGCCATGACGGTTGTTTTAATGGTATTGGGTTTACTTGTTTATGTCTACCTTAGTCCTGCTGCAGTCATGCCGGGCAAACTTGCCGCGGTTCCTTCGACGCCTGTTAGCATGCCCGTTGTTTCCGCACCCATCGCTCAACCGATTGCGAGCTGTCCGGCGGGATTTGTCATGGTTCCGGGGAACCCTGCTTATGGGACAACAGATTTCTGCGTGATGAAATATGATGCCAAATGCGCATCAACCAGTGATCTATCTCAGGGATTGGAACCTGTCAGCGGTAGCTGCGCCGGGACAAATGGCAATCTGTTGACGGGCACCTACCGCAATAACGGCAAGGGTTGCGCCTGCACGGGCGACAAACAGGTCGTTTCCACGGCTTCCGGTTTTCCAATTACCTATATTCCCGAAGCCGACGGGACAGCCAACAGTGCCAAAATTTATTGTGAGGCCCAAGGCAGTCATCTGCTCACTAACAACGAATGGATGACGATAGCGCGTAATATCGAGCAGGTAAACGCCAATTGGTGTAATAAAAACGGAACGAATTGCGGGGCTCAGCCGGGAGCAGCAGGGATGATTCTGGCCAATGGACACAACGACGCCAATAATCAGTCGCTGGCCGGTGCGGGCACAAATGGAGCCCTGATTGCCGGCAATGACGATCAGGCTTGTTATGGTACGACCACCGATGGTTCCAATCAGTGCGGTGGCAAAAGTTCGCAAAAGCGGACACTAGCATTAAGCAACGGGACGATTGTCTGGGATCTGGCTGGCAATGTCTGGCAGTGGGTTGATGCCGAAATTCCCCGCAACCAGCAGCCACAATCGAGAACATCGGGCAAACTGGATCAGGGGTGGATGTGGAGTGAATTTGCTCCCGGCGGACTTGGCACCGTGATTACGGATGACGGGTCACCACCTAGTTTGGGTTATGACGCGTTCCGTCCCACCAACCCAGCCTGGAATTCCACGAATGGCGTCGGCAGGATCTATCATTACAGCGCAAGCCATGATACCAACACGACGCTTTATACGTTTATCCGGGGCGGCAACTGGCGGCATGGTTATGATTCCGGTGCTTTTTGTATTCATTTAAGTCCGGTTGCCGCCAAGACCAATATCGATGACGTAGGGTTTCGTTGTAGCAGTCCGGTCATGCGAAGCAAATGATTTTTTTATTTACTATGACCGATCATCAATAATTTGATCAGGCCTGCAGCGTCAGACCATAATTCAGGAAATAAGTCTGTTAGATTTTTGATATTTATCATGTCTTCTAAATGGTTTTGCCAGATCCCAAAAAAAACCACCTCATGCGAGGTGGTTTTTGGGGATGGCAACTGATTCTTGGCGGGTTTTTAACGATTCGAGAAAATGTCTTTACCCTGGCGTAGCTGGCGACTTAGTTGGTAAAACCCAAAGCCTCCTGTAACCAGGCAAATGATCAGGATGACGACGCTGAGGTCAGACCCGGTCGTGGCAAGTTTGGTAACCACAGTTGCCAAAACTCTGGGCTTGGTCAAAGTGGTATCGGCAGGGGTATTGGTATTGGTTGTCTCGGCACCCAGCACTTGTCCCGCGGGTTTGGTTGCATCGGGTGGGGTCGTCGGCGTGGTGGTGGTCCCAGGTGTGGTGGGCGTCGTTGGGGGAGTCGTCGGAACAACAGGGGTGGTAGGCGGTGTGTTGACGGCGGTGGTGGCCTGATTGCATTGAGAACCTTGATTCAGCTGGGAGGTTGTGCCGCCACTATGGATGAAAATGTTGCCATTGACGGAACCGTTTGCGTTATTGCCGGAGTTGTTGGCGACGAGATCAACGTTGTTGACACCGCAGGTGCTGCTGTTGGCTACGTTCGTCGTACTGCTCGTGGTGTTGGTGGTGGTATTGGTTGAGTTGGATTGCGTATTGGTGTTGTTCGCATTGACAGTAATGGCAACTGGCGGCGCGATATTGTTTTGGACAACGTTGCCAGTGGTGGCTTGGGTGACCGCGGATTTGACTGGGCCAGTCGAGCCCGTCACATTGCCGTTGACGGCGGTGACGGCGTTTTGACCGGAATTGTTATTAACGACGGCGGTACTGGTTGTTTGCATAGTATTGATGGTGGCAACCGTCTGATCTACGACAACGGTATTGGCAGCCGTATTTGTTGAGTTCGCACCCGTTTTGTCATTGCTGGCAGAGACCGCAATGGCGTCGGTCGCAGCGGCAATGGTATTGGTGGTCTGATTGACTGTGGTCTGGGCGCTGGCAGTTGTGTCCACAGAACCCGTAGTGTAGGTTACATTGCCATTGATATTACTGATCACATTGCCACCGGTAGTGCCTGTCTGATTGCTGGCATTTGCGACCATTGCGGATTGGGCATTGGAAATGGCTGCATGCAGGAAAACCGTATTGGTACAGTGATTGACAGAGCCACTTTGGGTATTGGTGTTGCTGCAGGTGACGATGGCGGCGGTGACCAGGGGGGTGGCGGTCATGGCGGCGAGCGTAATCAGTAGCACGGCTGGGGTGATAATTGGCAGAATTTTCTTGATTTGCATTGGTATTCCTTTTGTTGAATAGTGATTTCATCTCATCTGATATCATTTTGCTATTAGTATGTCAAATACTTTTTGAAATAGTCACACTAAACTGCTTAATTCCTGGCTATTAGAATTATTTAAGGTGAAGACAGGTAAATTCAAAAGAGTGCAATTTTGGATTGTTTATATTAATACTAAATTTATCTTAATTTGTCCAATTTTGATGTAATATATGTTTACAAAGTTTTTCCGTATCAACCATTGATTTGTGACGTTTTTAAGTAAAGGTTGGCGATGCTATTGCTGCTGTTTGCTTTTATCTCCGGCCTGGTAACGATCGCAGCACCGTGTATCTGGCCATTGCTGCCCGTGGTTTTGTCGGCGTCCCTGGCTGGGGAAAAAAATATCTGGCGCCCCTTGGGAATCTGTCTGGGGTTGATGGGAGGTTTTGCCTTTTTTACCCTGGCACTGGCAATACTGGTGCGCCTCCTGCACCTCGATCCAAGTGGTTTACGTTTGCTGGCGATGTGGGTGATAGGGCTACTGGGCATCAGCATGGTCATCCCGCAACTGGGTGCGCGGTTAGAAGTTGTTTTATCAAGATTTTCGTCACGTTTTGGACACCCCAGAGACCAACGCACGGGGTTTTGGCCGGGGGTACTTACGGGATGGGCTCTCGGTATTGTCTGGAGCCCTTGCGCCGGACCCATTTTGGCGACAATCGCAGCACTGGCAGCTACCGGCAAAGTCACCCTGTTTGTCGTCCTGATGACACTGACCTATGTTGCTGGCGTGGGTATTCCTCTCTTTGTCATGGCTTATGGCGGGCAACGGTTGATAGGGCGGACGCGCAGATTGGGTCGATATACCAAGTTACTGCGGCAAGGCTTTGGTGTTGTCATGATTTTGGCTGCGGTAGCGCTTTACACAAATTATGCCCAAACACTGCAATTGCAATTACTCAACGAGTTTCCGGCGCTGGCTACGGCTTTGAATGGATTTGAAAGTAGCCCTGTTGTGGAGCAGCAGCTGTCACAACTGCAAGGCAAATCCTCTGCTTTAGCGGCGGTAGTTCCGGGTTTATTTAATGTGAACCAACCCGCACCAGCCATTACCGGCATTGACCATTGGCTCAATACCAATCAACCGCTCCGTCTTGCGGATTTGCGGGGCAAGGTGGTGCTGGTGGATTTCTGGACCTACACCTGTATTAATTGCCTGCGGACCTTGCCACATGTAACCAGCTGGTACGACCAGTACCATAGCCAAGGGCTGGAAGTGATTGGGGTGCATACGCCAGAATTTGCGTTTGAAAAAGAAACGCAGAATGTCCAAAACGCCATCAATCAGTTCAAAATCCATTATCCGGTGGCGCAGGATAATAACTATGCCACCTGGAATAATTTCAACAATGAATACTGGCCTGCCGAATATCTGATTGATGCCAAAGGAATAATCCGGCGGACGGATTTTGGCGAAGGTGGTTATGACGAGATGGAACAGGCAATCCGGGCGTTACTGCTTGAAGCAGGTCAAACGGTGACTGCCACGGTGACGACTTTGCCTGACCAGACACCGCAAACTCGACTCACGCCGGAAACGTATTTTGGTTCCAGTCGCGCCCAGTATTATTATCCTGATGGTAGCCTCGGTAACGGAACAAGGCAGTTCACATTGAGCTCAAATCCGGCATCAGGAACGTTCAGTCTGGGCGGTAGTTGGGGCATTGCGGGTGAATTTGCCGAGGCAGGGGAAAAGGCCACGCTGAGTGAAAACTTTCTGGCCAGCAAAGTGTTTATCATCCTGCGGCCCGGCACGGCGACGGGTGGCAAAGTCAACGTTTATCTGGATGGCAACCGGATTGATCCGTTACGGGCGGGATCAGATGTCCAAAATAGCGCAGTCATCCTCGACCGTGACCGTTTGTATAACCTGGTGGATTTGCGCGGCAAAACTGAGCAGCATGTGTTGCGGTTGGAGTTCGAAACACCGGGCATTCTGGCCTACACGTTTACGTTCGGTTAGGGGCAGAAGTGATTGGACCGTCTCAAAACAGTATCAAGTTGGTTTCAAATTGGGTGCAAAAATTGCTTTCCTGCTCGACCCTCGCGTATAAAGGAGCAGCAAATTTATTTTGCTGTTTTGTCAAACTAGTGGGGAGGAGTCGGGATGCAGGAATTATTGAAGCAAGTGTTTGGGTACGATTCATTTTACCCGTTGCAGCAGGAGATCATCGCCAGTGTGATGCAGGGACGCGATACCCTGGCGATCATGCCCACTGGTGGCGGCAAATCGCTGTGTTACCAACTGCCGGCGATCAAAATGACCGGGATGGCGATCGTGGTGTCGCCGCTGATTGCCTTGATGAAAGACCAGGTGGATCAACTGCGGGTAAGTGGTGTGGCCGTGGCTTTGATCAACAGTTCACTTTCTGGCGCCGAAATTGCCCAAGTCCAGCGCGCCGCACAAGCGGGCCAGATCAAGATTTTGTACATTGCCCCAGAGCGGCTCGCGGCCATGGGGTTTGCCTCATTTATCCGTGACTTGCCCATCAGTTTGATCGCCATTGATGAGGCACACTGTATTTCGGAATGGGGCCACGATTTCAGGCCGGATTATCGCGAATTACGCATTTTGCGGCAGTGGTTTCCACGCGTTCCAATGATGGCGCTGACGGCGACTGCCACGGATAAGGTACGGGCCGACATTGTCACGCAACTGCAGCTGCGGGAGCCGGCGGTTTTCCTTGCCAGTTTTGACCGGCCTAATTTGAAGTATGTGGTAATGCCCAAAAAAGGCATGGCCACCAGTTTACATGACCTTCTGGACAAATACCGTGGCCAGAGCTGTATCGTCTACTGTTTTTCGCGCAAAGGTACCGAGGAACTGGCCGAGAGTTTGCAGCACAGCGGTTTCAAGGCAGCGGCGTACCATGGTGGACTGGATAGCGCTACTCGGTCGCACGTGCAGGACCAGTTTATCAGGGACGAAATCGACATGATCATTGCCACCATTGCCTTTGGCATGGGCATCGATAAATCCAATGTTCGTCTTGTTGTGCACTGTGATTTACCCAAGTCGGTGGAGGCGTATTATCAGGAAACCGGGCGCGCTGGCCGGGATGGACTACCAGCGGAATGTGTGCTGTTTTTTTCACACGGCGATCGTCGCAAACACGCTTTTTTCATTGACCAGCTCGAAACCGAAGCCGAACAACAAAAAGCCTGGGCCAAGTTGGAAGAAGTGTTGAGGTTTGGAGACCTTTCCACTTGCCGTCGTCAGTATTTGCTCGGGCATTTTGGCGAAGTGATGCCGCGGGACAAGTGTGACAACTGTGACAATTGCCTGGGCGAGACTGTGCAGGTAGATGCGACCGATGTGACGCGGACGATTTTGACGGCTGTCCAGGCAACGCGTGAGAGTTTTGGTATTGGTTATGTGGCGTCAGTGCTGCTGGGAAAATCAGACGAACGCAGCGAACGTTTTAATCACCACTTGCTGCCAGTGTTTGGCACACTTAAGGCACACAAGAAAACCGAACTGGTAAGTATTATCCGTCAATTAATTTCCCTGCATTTACTGGCCCAGAGCACCGGCGAATATCCAGTGCTATTGATGACACCCAAAGGCAGGGATTTCCTGGAGCAGAAGCAAAGTTTGAGCTTGTCATCGTCCATGCAACCCAAATCTGGCAAAGGATTGGATCAATCCATTGACGCGATGCCCGTTGATCCCATTCTGTTTGATCGTCTGCGTATCCTGCGCAAGTCGCTGGCAGATCAGCGTGGCGTGCCGCCTTATGTGATTTTTGGGGATAAAACCCTGCGTGAAATGGCCGCTTATTTTCCCCAAAGTGAAACCAGTCTGTTGCAAACTTTTGGGGTGGGTCGCCAAAAATGGGAACAGTTTGGGTTGGAATTCCTTGGCGTGGTTCGTGATTATGCGCGGGAAACCGGAGTGAACGAAATTCAACGCGCCGTGTCCCGCTCGCCGGCACCCAAATACCTTGGGGTAACCTATTCGCAGACAAGGGAACTGCTTCGGTCTGGTTTGGGTTTGGAGGCCATTGCCGCTCGGCGTGGACTGGTTCCAGCCACCGTGCTTGGGCATATTGAGAAATTGTTGCAGCAGGAACCAGATTTGTCGATCGAACATCTGCGACCCGATGAAAGTCAGCTGGAAATAATTCACCGTGCACTTGCTGCAGCGGGTTGGTCGCTGGTTGCGGCCAAGGAAAATCTGGGTGAAAAATATTCCTATGAAGCTATCCGTCTGGCGCGGATTTTTTTGCGACGCAACCAGGATTGAGCCTTTTTTTGTGCTAACATCCACTTGGATCAAATTTTTAGAAAGTGGAGTCGCCAATGTCCTCATCCCAAGTAGCAATTGTCACCGGTGCAGCCATGGGGTACCAATCTGGCGGGCCTTCGATCGGTGGAGCCAATGCTTTGCGTCTGGCCAAAGATGGTTTTGTGGTGGTGGTCGTAGACGAAGGCGAGATGGGTGCGCGCACGGTTGAGCTGATTCGTGAGCAGGGCGGCGAGGCGACGTTTATGCGGGCGGATGTGGCGACCACAACAGGTGTTAAACAGATCGTTGAGCAAACGCAACAACGCTACGGTCGACTTGATTGCCTGGTCAATGGTGTCTCCCGGTACAGTCCAGGCATGGCCAAAAGTGTCGCCGAGATCGATGAAGCGGAATGGGACAAAACCATGCTCGTGAATTTGGGCAGTTATTTTAAAATGTGTAAATATTGCATTCCGCTCATGCTCAAGTCCGAGCAGGCGACCATTATCAATATTTCCTCGATCGGAGCGTTTAACGCACTGCCGGATTTTGCCGTCTATTCTGTTTCCAAGGCAGCCATCAATGCGCTCACGCATTCACTGGCAGTCGACTTTGCGCCCAGAATCCGCGCCAATGCCATTTGCCCGGGTTTTGTTCGCATTGCCAATTCCGAAAATGGTCGCACGCCCGCGGAGCTGACGATCTGGTATGCCGATATTGCCAAACAATACCCGATGCAAAGGGTGTGTGAGGTAGAGGAAATTGCTAACGTCGTCTCTTTTTTGGCTAGCCCAGAGTCATCGTTTATCAATGGTCAATCCCTGGTTGTGGACGGTGGCAAGCTGGTCTCGGATCGGCATGAGTTTTAGGAAAGGGTTACCCGGCCTGGCGTATCGCAGGATCAGTGACACTGTTGATAAGGAAAACATAAACATTTCGTGTCGTCACTTATTCGATCAGACGCATGCCGATTCCTTGAGATCGAGAATTGGGATGAACTGTAATTACAAAAAACCCGTCATCAGTACGACGGGTTTTTTGTTTGGCGTTAAAGCCAGGGATGAGGCGCTGATCGCCGCTTTACTGAATCGTAATCATACCCATCAGCATTGGATACAAGCTGCTCGAGTAGGTCATGATGCCAGGCAGCATAAAGGTGTGGGCAAACGTCTGGCCAGGGTTGAGCAGGCCCGAGGAAGTCCCATCAAAGAAGAGAATGGACTGAGGCGCTGTGTCATGGTTGGTCCAGATGACGGTTGTCCCGACGGGAATTGCAATTGAGAGCGGGGCAAAGGCCTGATTGGTGATATTCACCAAATTGGTGGTAACAGGGCTATTAAAGAGTAGCCCTGAGCTGAAATAAACACTTGGCATGGTAGGCATGATTACCGGCAGCGAAGGTGAGAGGAATGGGGAGAAGAAGAAAAGACCTTGACTGCCAAAATTGGTCAAACCAGGAATGACAGGTTGCACGACGGGGAAGATGGGCTGAGTGATCATGGGCATGGGACTGATTGCAGGGAAGCATGGTGACGAAAACATGGCTGAAGAAGTTGAGCTGAATGAACAATTGGTCGTGTTTGACGACGATACTTGCACACTGGCAAAGGCACTGGGCGCAGCGACACCTAGTGTTGCCACCAGACTGACCACCGGGATGATTTTTTTGAACATGAAGCTACTTTCTTTTAATAATAAAACATTTTATAAATATTTTTGGGTCAAACTAATGTGAACAATTCATAGCATTATCGTATGGATATGTCAATTTATTTTTTGCACGGATTGAATAAAAAGTTGAATTCCTGTAAAACTCTGCACGATAATGGCATTATTTTTTTGTGCAGTATGCTTGTACCCAAAATTTTTTTTGGTCAATATTATTAAGGAAATCGTATGAAAATAATTGAGCAAACATATGCGATCAAAGCGCCGCTGCGGGCAGTCTGGGACGCGCTGACAGATCCAGAACAGATTGAGGGCTGGGGCGGCGGGCCTGCTGTGATGCGTGGTGAGGCAGGCACCACTTTCAAGCTTTGGGGCGGAGACATTCATGGTTCCAATACCAAGGTGGTCAAAGGTAGCTGCTTGGAACAGGACTGGTTTGGCGGCGATTGGGACAAGCCATCACAGGTTAAGTTTGAACTGACTTTTGCCGATGGCATCACCTCTCTCCATCTGACCCAAAGTGGTGTGCCTGAGGCGGAAGTTGACGACATTGATGATGGCTGGAAGCGTTATTACCTTGGCCCGCTCAAAGAATTTGTCGAAGCCCGATAGGCATTATTATTTATTGCCGAGGTTATTGGTATGGAAATTCAAGGTAAAGTTGCCATTGTGACAGGTGCGTCGATGGGTATCGGTGAGGCAACGGCTCGTTTGCTGGCCAGGAAAGGCGCCAAAGTCGTGCTGACGTCGCGGTCATTTGATAAACTCGAGGCGTTGGCCAAAGCATTGCCAGGTGCGCTCGTCGTACCAGCAGATATGGCCAAAGAAGCTGAGGTCAGAATGATGGTTGCCAAAGCGTTGGCCCACATGGGTCGGGTGGATATTCTGGTTAACAATGCCGGGCGAGGCTATGATGCGCCGGTCGAACACATTCGTACAGACTTGCTGCGGGATCTGTTTGAACTGGACCTGATCGGGCCACTGGTCGCGATGCAGCAGGTGATTCCGCAAATGCGTGCCCAGGGGGGTGGGTTCATCAGCAATATCAGCTCAGGTCTCGCTTTGATGCATCTTCCAGGTATGAGTGCTTATGCCGCCATGAAGCGTGCTTTGGTCGGTATCAGCTTGACCGCACGTGAAGAACTCAAAGCGGACAAAATCGGGGTGAACGTGGTTTACCCCTACATGACATTGACGGAATTTGAGAAAAATACCCTCAAGCATGAGGCGCGCGAGTGGAAATCGAATGCGGGCGACGAAGGAGGTTTCAAACCACCGGACAGTGCTGAAGATGTTGCCCGGAAAATTGTAGAAGGTATTGAGTCGGAAGCCGCCGAAGTCTTTGTCCACGAATGGATGCAGCACAGGCAGGAACAGGGCTAAAACTCGCTGACCCTTTTTTGCTCAAAACAGGATCAAGGCAGGGTCAATTCGGGCTCAAATATTGCTTTTTTACCGCGACTTTAGGTAAGACAAAGGGGGCAATTATTTGAGCCTTTTTGATGATCAACTTTTCTCCTTACCTTGATCGCCTCGAGCACTTCCAGTTCAAAGGCATTGGACTCAATCTGAGCCACTGCCCGTCGGTCGATGCACGCGCTTTTGGCGAAAAACTGCAAGCGATCTTGGGTAAAAAGGCGGTTCACTTTGTTGCCCTGGCCGAGCCCTGGGTTGCCATTAACCTGAAGCACTGTAAACACGTGGTGATGATGAGCGACCTTGACGTGGATAAACTGGCCAAGGTGGCGTCCAAACTGGTTAACCAGGTGATCATACCGGCGCGGCAAAGAAATATTCCGGTGTCCTTTTTTGACACTTTGACGGTTTCTGCTTGGCATGACGAAAGCAAAGCGTTGGGAACATTATTGCATCAGGATACAGGCACTATTTTGGAACAACTTGCCCTGGAGCAATTCGGGCAATTACTCTACTGGAGCAACTTAAACTGGCACTTTATTGACAAAGCACTCACCACGGCGCCGTTGCAAACGCCACTGGAACAACAGCTGCAAACCGAGTTCGACGCCCGCCAACTTCCATACCGGCGACAGGTGCAGCTGGGGCGGTTTTGTGCGGATTTTGTGCTGGACATGGAACCATCGCCAGTGGTCGTGGAGTGCGATCACCGGGAGGCACATGCCTCCAATCGTGACCAATGGCGCGAAGAAGAATTCCGGCGCAGTGGCTATGTCACGCTGCGTTTTGGGGCATCGGAAATTCGCTCCAATGTACGTTCGTGTGTTGACCGAATCTTGCGCCGGCATTTGCCCTCCGCACAAATTCCCCTTATTCCGCTCGATCGTGAGCTCGACAGCAGCCAGAAAGCCGCAATTACCCCCATGGATGGACCGATCCGCGTCCTCGCTCCCGCCGGCGCCGGCAAAACCAAAACCTTGACCAACCGCATCGTTTATCTGCAAAATCAGGGCATTGCAGCCAACCATATCCTGGCCCTGGCGTTTAACAAAAAAGCGGCCCGGGAAATGCGTGAACGACTGGCGGCCAAAGGCGTCCGCATTGCCGGCTCACTCAAATCCGATGGCGTGGTGATCCGTACGTTTCATGCTTTGGGGTACGAAATCATTCGTGACCATCTGCACTGGACTTATGACGAAGAAACGGCTACGCATGAACCAATGCAGCTCGCCAGGCAAGTGGTACGGGAGGCTTGTCACGTTGCGCCGGTTCATCTGGCTGAGGCGGCCGATCTGCTTTTGACCCGTATCCAGCAAGTCAAAACCGAACTAATCCCATTGGATGCTCGCGCCATTGTCGAATTTGAAGAGGGGGTTTATCTCCTGCAGCCACTGTTTGAACGGTTTTGTGCACTGCAAAGCGAGCGACGTGTGCTCACTTTTGACGATATGATTTACCTGAGTTTGCAGGCACTGCTCAATGATGCCAGCTTGCGTCGGGAGCTCCAGCAGCGTTTCCGGTATGTACTGGTGGATGAATTCCAGGATTTGAACAAGTCGCAACTGCTGTTTATGCATGTTTTGGGGCTGCCGCAGAACAATCTGTTTATTGTGGGTGACGACGACCAGATGATTTATGGCTGGCGTGGGGCCAATATCGCGCATATCCTCGATTTCCCGGTGAATTATCCCGGTAGTCGTGAGTTCACACTTTCGACCAACTATCGTTCCTCCAAAAATCTGGTCTGGCATTCACGCTGGCTGATTGAACACAATCAACGACGCGTGGCCAAAGATATTCAACCCAAAAAACAGGCGCAACCTGGAGATTTTGATGTGTCCAAACACGCCAGTCTTTTTGATCAGGCCAAAGCAGCCGCTGACTGGATTCGGAAACAAAAACAGAATTCTCAGTCCAGGTGGCGTGATTTTGCGGTGCTGTTTCGCTACCATGAATTGCAGTTTCCACTGGCTGTTATTTTTGACCAATTGCAGGTGGCGCATACGCCGGTGAATTTGCGACGGCTGTTTTGTTCTGCGCCGGGCAAACTACTTGGGGCGTATCTGCAGGTGGTGGTCGACCCGGATTTGGCCACAGCAGATGACTGGCAACGTCTGCTGCGTCAGCCCAACCGTTATTTGGGCAGTGAACTGATCCGTGAGGTAGTTGACCGGGAAAGTTTTGTGGCCCTGTGTGGGAGGCCATCACTGGAAAAGTGGAAGCAACGCAGCCTGGCGACTTTGGCCAAACAACTTGTCAATGTGTCGGAGTCCAAGGCTGGCATCAGTCATGCCGGTGAGCTTGTCAGGCAGCTTGTGGATGTGTTTGAGTTAAAGCAGTTTTTTCAAAACAATGCCAGCAGTCGACACGATATTGACACGGCATCCGACGTCATGGTGCTGGAGGTGATGGCCACTGTGGCGCAAGCGGTGCCAACGGCGGAGGCCTTGCTTGAACTGATTCGTTCTACCCATGTCGCCACCGGACCCGCAGCATCTTTAGCGGCGGAGAGCGAGGATGAAGTCACTTTGAGTACGATTCATGCCACCAAAGGCCGTGAATTCAAATATGTGGTGCTGTTAAATCTTGCTGACAGTGTTGATGCGCTAAGCGCTGCGGATACCGAAGAAGAACGCCGGGTCACCTACGTCGCCCTTACCCGTGCAGCCAAAAGTTTGCTGATCACGGTGCCGCAGGATGGCAAACTTGAGCATTTGCGCGAATGTCTGCTTAATCCCGAATGGTCCTCTCGTTCCGCCGGGGAGGTCGACGCTTGGTTGCGGCAGGAACGACAGCGGGAACGGGTGCTGATAAAACGCGAGGACGAATTGGTTCGCGACCTTGTCAGATTTTTCCGGATTGCCCCATCTGCCGTTGACGCCGCCAGCACCGCCACCATTGAAGCGCAAATCAAATGGGCTAAAGTGAGACAGACTTTTCCAGTTTTGACTGATAGCGGAAGTTTGTTCACGTCAAAGCAATCACGGCAATTTTGGCCAAAAGGACTGGCGTCATTGAGAGCTCTTATGTGGCGACTGTCTCTGCGTGAACCAGCATCGTTACAAACCATTGCTGCCCATCGAGAAAGTCTGGTGAATGAGTTGTTCCAGCTCGTGACCCGCGACCGGATTGCCTGCGCCGACAGTCTCGCCAGGCTTGGTGCGGAGCTGAAACATCGTGCTTTTTTGGATCTCGATGTTTGAGTCAATCTAGACAAATTATCCCTTTCGGCTTATAGTCGCCCATATTGTTATCGCTTAATAACCAACAACAAACCAATACGTTGGTAGGAAAGGTTTTTGCTATATGGAAAATATCCTGGAACTAAAGGAAGTCAGCAAGATTTATTTTGCGGGCGGTGAAGAACTGGCAGCGCTTAAACAAGTCAGTCTGCAGGTACAAAAAGGCGAAAGTCTGGCCATCATTGGCAAGTCCGGCAGCGGCAAATCAACCCTCATGCACATCCTGGCCACACTGGACCGGCCCACGTCGGGCGAACTATTGCTTGACGGCAAACCCACCTCCAAACTGGGTCAAGATGACCTGGATCGTTTGCGTAACGAAAAATTTGGTTTCGTTTTCCAGCAGTTTTTTGTTAACCCGCGTGATAATTGCCTGGATAATGTCATCATGCCACTGGTGATCCGTGGTGTCGCAGCGGACAAACGCAAAAAACTGGGGTTGGAAATACTGGAAACGGTTGGACTTACCGATCGGATCAAAAATCGTGCCAACGACCTGTCCGGCGGGCAGAAGCAGCGGCTTTGCATCGCACGAGCCTTGATTGCCAATCCCTCCGTGATTTTTGCTGACGAACCGACGGGTAACCTGGACAGTGAAAATGGCCAGCTGGTAATCGGTCTGCTTTTTAAACTGCAAAAAGAACAGGGCATCACGCTGATTATGGTGACACATGACCATGATTTGTCGGCCATGTGCAACCGCAGTATCAAAATTAAAGATGGTCAAATTGTAGGAGGGAACCAATAATGCGTGCTATGGATATTCTTCAAACTGCTCAAACCAACATGCTGCATGCCAAGCTGCGCTCATCACTTACAGTGATTGCGGTTTTTATCGGGGCACTCACCATTTCGCTCACCAATGGTGTGGGGAACGGCGTCAAGTCTTATGTCAACAAACAGCTGGGCAACGTTGGTATCAAAGATACCTTGATCGTCCAAGCCAAACAGGATCGCGGCGCAGCTTTTACCGGTGATATCAAAGAATACAATCCTGACAAACAAGTGGGGCAATTTAACATCATATTGATGTCGTCGACGGACAGTACCAAGATGAAGACATTTACCGGAGTCAAAGACGTTACCCCGCAGCTCGTCGTGCAGGTAGCATACATCACGGCTGGCGACAAGAAATTCGAAATGACGGCCAATCAATATGTGGATGGACTCAACCTGGAGTTGGCCGCCGGTCAACTACTCGGGTCAGGCAGCAAAGATGGCATTCTATTGCCGGTTGCGTATGTGACGCCGCTGGGATTTGCGTCAGCAGGGGAAGCCGTGGGCAAAAAAGTTACCCTTGGGTTCACCAACGCCTTGGGTAAAATTGTGGAAACAGAGGCCACAGTTGTGGGTGTGCAACAAAAATCTTTGCTGAGTGCGGGTGGCGTCAGCATCAGCCGTACCTTGGCAGCGACGATCAATGCCCAGCAGGGCGGTGCGCAACCTCAAATGAAAGATAAATACCTGGCCTTTACCGTGACCTATGATCCCAGTTTTAGCACCAAGCAAGTGACTGCGCTCAAAAAGCAGTTTGATGCTGCCGGTTACAAAGCGCAGACGATCGAAGATCAGCTGGGTACGGTGAACAGCATCATCAATTCAATCCTGATTGCCCTCAATCTGTTTGGCGCGATTGCATTGCTTGCGGCCAGTTTCGGTATCGTCAATACACTGCTGATGGCGGTCAATGAACGCACCCGTGAAATCGGCCTGATGAAAGCGCTGGGCGCCCATCGCCGTAACATTTTTGCCATTTTTGCGCTTGAGGCGGTTGGAATTGGGTTCTGGGGAGCTTTGCTGGGTGTCCTGGTCAGCATGGGAATTGGTACCGCTTTTAGCAACTATGCCTCCAGTGCTTTTTTGAAAGATTTTGTCGGGTTTAAGCTGCTGACTTTTCCCTTGTTGCCTTCTGTCGAAATCATGTTGCTGATTATGGGCATTGCTTTTGTCGCTGGCGCGTTGCCATCACTCAAAGCCAGCCGCCTGGATCCGATCGACGCGCTTCGGTACGAATAATTTCTTATGGCAAGTTGAAGCATGGACAATTTGCCCAAAGCAGAAACTCTTCATCCAGCGGAGGAAAGCGACACGGTTGTTTTGATCACCGCGTGGCGACAATCTGCGGTCGAGTTTGGCTTCGGTGGTGATCACGAGTATGAACAGCATCGTAGTGCGATTGTCGAGAGTCTGCGCGCTGGAGTCCCGGTGGAAAACGTGCGCACGGAGATGGCTAAATTATTTGACTACGAGACGAGAACCGACGGTTTGAACCAAACCAAGGATTCTCATCAGAATGTGCTGCGGCGAGTTGGTGCCAGTCTGGACCGGGCTGCTCTGTGGCTTGAGTCTAGAGAGAGACAGTTGGCAATTGTTGAACTAGCCAAAACGGTTTTCGATTTGCAAAGTTTGGGTTTTGATGACCTTTTGCAAGTAATAACCAGCTTATTGCCAGGGAAAATAAAGATTGAGGTGCTGGATCAAGCAATGGTTGATCCTGTTGATTATTGAGACGCAGCTTATGACTCGCATGCCAGTCCTTTTTGTCGGTCACGGCAATCCGATGAACGCGATCAAAGACAACGAATTTTCACTAACCTGGAAACAGATCGGTCAGTCTCTGCCCAGACCCAAGGCCATCGTTTGTGTCTCGGCGCACTGGGAAACTTCGGGTACAGCCATTACTGCGATGGATTCTCCACGCACGATCTATGACTTTTATGGCTTTCCCGACACGCTCTATCAGGCAGTGTATGCGGCGCCGGGCTCCAAAATTTTGTCTGAAATGATGCAAAAACAATTGCCTTTTGCCCGGCTCGATTATGATTGGGGACTGGATCATGGCGCTTGGTCGGTATTATCAAGACTTTTTCCCGATGCCAGCATTCCCGTTGTTGAGCTCAGTCTTGACCGCAACCTGACTGGCGAGCAGCATTATGAACTGGCTGCGAAACTTGCTCCACTCAGGGAACAGGGAATACTCGTTTTGTGCAGTGGCAATCTTGTCCACAACCTGAGTCTGATTGCCTGGCAAGACACGGCTTTTGAATGGGCAGCGCAGTTTGATCAGACTGTGAAAAAATTCATTCTGGAGCATGATCATGCGGCTTTGATTCATTTCGAGCTGTTGCAGAATGCGCATGCTGCCATACCAACGCCAGAGCATTTTTTGCCGCTCCTGTATCTGCTTGCCTTGCAACGTGACGACGATACCGTTCAGTATTTTTGCGAAAAAGTGACCATGGGGAGTTTATCTATGCGCGGGGTTCGTTTGGGCTAGGGTTTGAAAAAGGCCTGTACATCTTTGACCTGAATGCGGTTGGGGTCGTTTTTGTCGGCTGACCTATTCTTCAAAATCTGTTTTTCCGCACGAACCTCATTCACCGATGAAAATGGTTGCATTGGGTATTTGGTAGTCAGTTGCAAACGTGTTTTAGCAATCATTCTGGTATATTATGGCGGCAACACGTCAAATTTTGTGTTGTCACCTTTGGATAAAGTTTTGTTTTGATTGTGGAGTTCCCATGCCCTGGTACCGACGATTGATTCCCGCAGCTATCATTTTACTTACCGTTGGCTCTCTTTATCTGGTCAGCAAACAATCGCCGGGAAGTTCCACGCCCAGCCACAATCAGCAGATTGTTGATCAGTTTGCCCAAGCACTTTCCGCGCCACTGCTTCAACCTGCCATCACTACCAACGCTGCAGCGTTGTCAGGGACGATCAAACCCGACAGCGTCAGTCCGGTTGTTGTCGCCATTTATGGCGATTCTCGCGATGGCGATGCCATCCATCGGGAGCTGGTGGCACAAATGGTCGCTGTTCATCCAGCTGCAACCATTCATCTGGGCGACGTGGCGGACACCGGCAGTGATGTTAAAGCCTGGACAACTTTTTGGAAAATTACGGCGACGCTGCGGCAGACTGCACCGTTCTGGATCGTGTCGGGTAATCACGAACTGCCCATCAACCAGTTTGCTCAGTACTTTCCAGATCAGGTCGGGAATCATTTTGAAGATATTGACGGGATCCGCTTCCTTTTTCTGGATTTGGAAAGTGGTGTTGCCAAGGCGGTTGCTTATTTGCAAGCACACGCGACCGACCGCACGATTGTCTGCACGCATGAGCCAGTCTTGACCGCCGGACCTCACCAAACTGACAGCATTGTAAAGGAAGCGGCTCAATTGTTGCCAGCAGAACTGCAGCGTCTCAGCATTAAGTTGGTTTTATCAGGCCACGACCACGCCTATCAGCGCATTGTGCAACAGGGGATTACTTATGTTGTGACAGCTGGTGGCGGAGCCGCATTGTATAATCTGGGTGATATAAGCGGGTTGGTGACCAAAGCCAAAAGTTATCACTGGGTCGAAGCGACGCTGACTGCAGCAGCGATAAAGTTGCAGGTCTGGGATCAAAGTCATCAGCTGTTGGATGCTGTCTCCATCGCTTTTTAACAGCCCAATTTCATCTACCAAAAAGGCCCAATCATGCCAACAGAATTGGTTTTGGGTGTTTATCGTCACTACAAAGGGGGGCATTATCGCGTGCTTGCAGTGGCGAAACACAGTGAGACAATGGCCGATTATGTTGTTTACGAAGCTTTGTCAGGCACGGCCTCAAATCGATATTGGATTCGTCCAATTGACATGTTTGTGTCCTCGGTGATGCTTGAGGGCAAACAAGTGCAACGGTTTGAATGGGTTGAACCGTAAAGTTTCAAGTCAGAAACGGGGTCGTTTACAATTTGGCCAGAATCAGTCCGGCCAGTTGTTTGGCAGCCGCCAGATTTTTGTCATCCGTTCCCGTGTTGGTCGTAATGATCAGCCAGGTACTGCCTTGGAGGATGTGCAGCTGGCTGAGCAGCCCGCCCGCAAAGTAAGCCCGATCGCCAATGTCATACAAGATGGTGGGTTCAACACCGGCGACGGTCTTGGCATTGCCAAGCGATTGGTTGTACGCCAGTCCCGCCACACCTGAAGTAGCGGAAACTCGTTCCAGCAAACTGACAACTTGTTTGCCGTCTGTGGAGGTGTAGGTACAAGTCAAGTTGGAACTGCCTGGGGCATTGGCGGCCGTCACGGTGGTTTTGAGCACAGTTTCGGCATCGCTTTGTGGCAGCAAAGTGCAAGCTGTTTTGGTGGGCGCAAGTTCAGTCGCGGCGGGCGTGGTTTTTTTGTTGCCACAGCCGCCCAGCGCGAGAATCAAACCGCTGAGCAAGATGATCGAAGTGATCAGGAGCGGACGTTGTTTTAACGTTAGCATCTGGCATCCTTATGAAAGTGGACAATGGGATTATAGAAAGGTAAAGCAAATTGAGCAAGTCATACTTCCTCAGGCTACTTTACTTGGGCCTTTAAATTACAGTATAGTTTTATCTAGTTCAGACTTTATGGTGAGGCTCGCGTGCGCAAATTGCTTGCTGTGCTGGCAGGTTCGGTTGTGCTTGTCGCGTTGCTGCTCGGATCAAAACCGGGCTATGCAGCGGAAAATGTCGACTCCTATCAGTCAGCGATAGTCATCAATCAGGATGGCACAATCAACGTTACCGAAACCATTGTCTATAATTTTAACAATACGCCCGACAAGCATGGTATTTACCGTGACATTCCCCGTATCATCACCAACAGCGACGGGGCGCAGTACCGCATGCGCATTGATCTGCTGTCGGTTCAGGACGAGAGAGGTTCGAACTATGCTTATTCCGATCAGACCACCCCCGAGACGTTCAGTCTGATCATTGGTGACGCCAATCAGCTGGTGACAGGCGTCCAAAAATATCTGATCCGTTATCGCGTCAGTGGTGCTCTAAGGTATTTTTCGGACCATGATGAATTATATTGGAATATTCTGGGCACGCATTGGAAAGCGCCTTTTACCGATGTTTCAGCACAAATTTCGTTGCCCGCTGGCGTTACCGGCAGTGAGACTCGTTTACAATGTTATACTGGCGTCGAGGGCAGCAACGGGTCGGATTGCATGATCACCGCGAGTGATAACACGATCTCCGCAACGGCGTCACGCGTATTGCAATCTTTTGAAGGCATGACGGTGGTTGTTGGTTTCCCCATCAACAAAGTGGCTGTTCTGGAACCCGAAAAAGTCATCAGTTTTTTTGACACAGCCGTGGGCAAAGTGGTGCTGGTTTTGATCCTGATCGGTGTTTTGGTATGGTATTTGATCCTGCCTGTGGTGATCGTGTGGAAATGGTTCAAATCCGGTCGTGACCCCAAAGAACCCACCGCCGTGACTGCCTGGTTTGACCCGCCCAAAACCAAAACCGGACGACCACTGACACCCGCGGAAACCAGTACTTTGATCAATGAAAATTCTGGGTTGCAGGAAATTTCAGCCACCATTGTCAGTCTGGCGCAGCGTGGTTTGATGCGTATCGAAGAACGCAAGAAACATGACTTTTACCTCGTCAAAGTCAAAGATTGGGAAGGGGATGTCAGTATCCAGCCGTTTGAAAAAACGTTACTTGATGGCATTTTCAGCACAGGTGCCGAACGTCATCTCAAAAATGCAGAACTGGTCACGACCGTAACCAATGTGAAGAAGCAGATCATGAAAGCGTTGCTGGATGAGCAATACTTTGTCGGCAATCCACAGACGTACCAGCTCTGCTTTGGTGCTCTTGGCGTGCTGGCTCTGGTGACTGCCGACATTCCACTTGCTTTAGCATCGTTCATCTTTGGCCGCAACCTGGCGCGCAAGACCCAGACTGGTGTGGAAGCCGTGGCCGTGGCCAAGGGGCTGAAGCACTTTTTGACCAGCCAGGAACGTCAGTTGGAGTTCCAGGCCGACAAACAGATGATGTTTGAAAAATTGCTCCCATATGCGGTGGCCTTTGGTGTGGAAAAGATCTGGTCTGAACGGTTCAAAGATATTGCCCTGACGCAGCCCAACTGGTATCAAACTTACGACAATCGCATGTTTAACAGCCTGCTGTTTGCCTCAGCGTTAAACAATTCCTTTAACTCCATCCGATCAGCCGCAACCCCAGTTCGTTCAACAACCGGCAGTTCATCGGGTTTTGGCGGAGGTTTCAGTGGTGGTGGCGGTGGGGGTGGTGGCGGCGGCAGCTGGTAATCAACCCCGTGCGCCAGAGTCAAACCAGAATAAGCCCTCAATGCACTGTCGTATCTGGATTGACCGAATAAAATTACTATGAGATTATGTCAACTGGCTGATAATTTTTGCAGGAATAAAAAACAGAAATGCTCGTTTTGGAACAGTTACATGCAACCGTCGATGACTTTGTTGCTTACATTAATCATTTGACTCCTGATCAACTGGCGCTGGATGGCTGGGGGCCGCGTGAGATCTTGATCCATCTGGTTTTTTGGCATGAAAATTTTGCCGAGACGTTGATTGCGCTCAGCGAGGGCAAAAAAAGGGATTTGCCACAGGGTGATTTCAAAGACCTCAATACCGAAGCCGTGATGCTTAACCATTTGGTGCCGGTGGACGTGCTGCTGGGGCGACTGTTGGAGGCGCAGCGCACGATCGAGCTGCTTTCAAGGCGTGAAAATGTGCTGAACGACAAAGTACCACTGCGGTACCGTTCCAAAGAGTGGCTTTTTGCTGCGAGCGTGAAGCGGCTGGAGAAACATATCTTTGGCCACCTGAGACGGCTGCGTCAGTGTGTGCCTGAGTGCGACTGCGCTGACTGAGGTTGGCTTAAGTAAATCATGACCGGAATAAATTGATCGCAATCGTGATAATTGTGCCTTAAAGTTAGCATAATTTGTCCATCCAAAATGTTAAAACCTATGGGTTGCGGGCCGTGTCACATTGACGGATGGACGTTTTTTGCGTAATCTTAGCAAGTCACTTTAGCTTTATTTTGATGGAAACCATGAACAAAGCACGCAAACAGGCTGCCAAAAAACATCGTCGTCGCCAAGGCAAAAAAATCACACTACGTTAAATAGGGTGGTGTTGAGAAAGTTACAGAGGCATAGTCGCTTTCGTTGCGGGTATGCCTTTTTGTTAAGGAGAATGCATGTATCCCAGCATCAAATTGAAATCCGGCCGTGAAGTCAGTGCCAGTTATCACCATCCCTGGGTTTTTTCCGGCGCCATCGATGTCCTGCCGCAGGCGCTGCTTAGTGGCGACCTCGTCAGGGTGGAGGCTCATGATGGCCGCATTCTGGGCGTTGGCAGTTATTCCTCGCAATCGATGATCGCGGTTCGTCTGTGGGATTTCACCGATGTGGAAATCACGCCCGCCTGGCTAAAATTACAACTGGAACAGGCTTATGCACGGCGCTTGCAAGCTGGTTTTGGCCCGACAACGCCGACAACAGCCTATCGTGTTGTCTTTGGTGAGGTCGATGGACTGCCAGGACTTGTTCTCGACCGGTATGCCGATGTGTGGGTCATGCAAATATCGACCGCAGCAATGGAACGGTTCCGGCCCACGCTGATTGACGTGATTCGAGAATTGTTTGCGCCAAGGGCAATTGTCGAACGCAGCGACATCGGGGTGCGGCAGGAAGAAGGACTGTTGCAGGAGCAGGGCATACGATGGGGTGAGCTCGAAGGTGGCGTTCGCATTATGGAAAACCAACACCCGTTTGTGGTGGATCCACTCCAGGGCCAGAAAACCGGATTTTTTTTGGATCAAAAAGTTTTGCGCCAGCGGATTGAGTTGCTGGCAGCGGGCAAGAAAGTGCTGAATTTGTTCAGTTATACCGGTGCCACCTCTATTTATGCTTTGTATGGCGGCGCGAGCGAGGTAATGAATGTGGACAGTTCGGAATGGGCGCTCAGTCAGTCGCTCAGCGAATCCGCGCGCAATGGCTTTGAGGGACGTGTCAGCACGCTGTGTACTGATATTTTTCAATGGCTGGATCGCGGACCTGCTGCGACGTATGGCATGGTGATCATGGACCCGCCGGCCTTGATCAAGTCACAGCATGACCTGGAAGCAGGCAAAAAAGCGTACCACTTTTTGAACCGGGCGGCATTGCGGCTGGTCGAGGATAATGGCATTTTTGTTACCTCCAGCTGTTCACATTTTTTGCCCCAATCTGAACTGGAGCTGATCGTGCGCCGCGCCTCGCTGCAGGCTGGCGTAACCCTGGAATTGGTTGACATTGTAGCGCAGGCACCGGATCATCCGAGGTCGTTGTATTTTTCTGAAGGCACGTATCTCAAGAGTTTAATTTGTCGAGTCAGGCGACCTTTGGCCAGCTAGTTTGCAGATAAGGTAAAAAAATGGTTTCAGACAAGCTGCGAGGTTCCCTGGCATTGATGGCAGCCGCCTTGCTTTATGGCCTTTACGGCACCAGCTTGAGGCTGATGGGAACTGTTTTGGGTCCTTACAATGCTGCTTTGCTGGATTCGTCCGTAGTCATCGGTTTATTGGCTGTGTACTTCCTCTGGCACCGTAAACAATGGACTGCCATTCATTCCAAACACTGGCGTTTGTTTTTGTTCTGGATGATTGTGGCCATGCCGTCGGTGTTTATGCTGTTTTATGCGTTTAACCATTTGGGTATGGGCACCACGTATTTTTTGTTCTACGCCAGCATGATCACCTTTTCGATTATTTGGGGTAAGGTTTCCTTTGGTGAACAGATTGACCGTTATAAGCTTGCCGCCATTGGCTTGTGCCTTTTTGGACTTGCGATCATTTATGCGATTAGTTTTAACCGGGATTTATTGCTTTTTGGCAGTCTTGCTTTGGCGTCAGGCGTCACGACTTCACTCTGGAATTCCTATAGCAAAAAATTGTCATCGCATTATGGCGGGTTGCAGCTGGTTTTGGTCAGCGCCGTGGGTGGAGTTGTCCTTGGCCTGCTTGGCATGCTGCTGGCGCACGAAGGTTTTCCCGCCCTGCAGTTTAATGCCTGGGTTGGCATTGGGTTAAATGTCTTGACACAAGTCGGGGCTGGTTGGCTTTGTTTGTATGGCTTCAAACACCTGGAAGTACAGGTGGCGAGTGTGATTTTGCCACTGGAAGTCGTATTTGGGTCTTTGTTTGGGTTGCTGCTTTACGGTGAAATACTTTCTTGGCAGGCTGTTCTGGGGGGATGTTTGATTGCATCCGGTGCTTTCATCACACCACTCCGAAATCTGCTTACAGCCAAGCCGATCAGCAAGTCTGGGGCGTAAGTTCCTGGCTCATGGCGATTTCGTCGCAGTTGGGGAATTTGGGGCAGTCGATGCATTCCTTCCAGACTTTTTGGGATACTTTGTCGGTAGTCGTGACGACAAAACCCAGTTTTTCAAAAAATACCCGTTGGTAGGTCAGTGTAAAAAGTGTTTTGACCCCGAGTTCATGGGCTTCACGCGTGAGTTCGACGACGATCTTACGCCCGATTCCCTGGCGGGCCAGAGTCTCGTCCACGGCGAGAGCGCGAATTTCAGCCAGTCCATCCCAGATCATATGCAATGCGCCAATACCAATCACTTTGCTGTCATTTTCGGCAATTGTGAAATCCCGTAATGTCTCGTAGAGCATGTTGCGCGAACGGGCGAGCATGGCGCCCTGTTTGGCATAGTGGTTAATGAGTGCGTGCATGGCTTCGACGTCTGCGAATGTGGCTTTGCGGAAGAGCATGGGGGTGCCGTGGATAAAAATAAGCAGAAATCAAGTGTAAATGAATGCTGCAAAATGTAAAGGTAGACCGTCTTTGCGTATTGCCCTCGCGTCGCTGTTGGGGCCTCGGATTTGCTACGCGCGAAAGACGGTGCTGCGCAAAACAATTTGTCGGCAACGGCTGACGGTTAGGATTGGTTTGCTTTAGTCTTTGCCATCGGTGTTTTGGGACGTTTGGCAGGAGCACGCTTTGCCATTGTTGTGGTGGCACGCGGCTTGCGCGGTTTGGCAGCAGTCTTCGTGGCAGGGGTTACTGTGGTCGGCTTTGTGGCAACCAATGCAGGCGTATTGTCGACTTCTGCTTCCATGGCCTTGGCTTCTTTGGCTATTTCGCGGGTCAGTGACTGTTCGACTTTTTCCAGGGTGTGTTCAACTTGAATGACATCACTGATGATCGCTTTTTCGACTTTATCCAGTTTCTGACCTACCGCCACTTCCACTTGTTCCATGGCTGTCAGCTGACGGCTGCGGCGCTCACTGATGAGGTGACGCGATTCGCGGATGATGGACTGGATCTCGATGGCAATAATAACCAGTGAAGGTAAAATAATCAGTAAAATCAGTCCAAGCAGTGTGTGTGCAAAGGCAACAGGAAACCCAAGCAGTGGAATGACCAATTTGAGCTTGCCGGTTACGTTAACGGGTTGTGTGCTGGTGAGGGCTGCGGCTGCATTGCGGTCAGTCTTGGTTGTGATCAATGCATTGGTGCCGCCACTTGTGATGCCAACGATGCGTTGTGTCACCTCTATGGCGTTACCTGATGTGGAATCGGTGGTGAGGAAGGTAATGATATCTCCAACCTGATAATTGTCCTGGGGTTGAACAACGAACAGGCTGCCATTGGGAAGATCGGGACTTAAATTGTCGGTTTTGCTGGTATAAAAACGGAGGCCACCCGGTAGTGGCATGGCAGAGAGGATAACCAGAAATGCCAGTACAAAAATCAGGGTAATAACGGTGTAGTAAATGATTTTTTGGGTCTGTTTTGGTTTGAGCATGGTTGGTTTTCCCTTTGATTGAATTGGGAGGATGTGAGGTGAGACGCGTTGATTATACTAGGAGCCCTGATAAATATCGAGTCCATAAATCCGGATACGAAAAAGGCCCGTTGTCGCGCCAACAAGGCCTTTTGACTTACTTTTTGAATGTTGGAATTTTTATTTTCCACAAAATTTATAGCACAATGCAAAACTAATTACAAGATTAACAAATTTACAAATTTTAAGTAATGGCAAATTGTACAATCGGACTTATTGCAGCGCTTCACCAATAGCCAGTTCCAGTACGGTTTTGATAATTTCGGCATAGGAAGGATGCGCATGGATGATGTTGATGACAGAACGGATGGGCGTTTTGAGTGCGATCATGTTCGCCATTTCCTGCGCAATCTCTGACACGGTATAGCCGATCATCTGGGTGGCAATCAGAATTTCATCCTTGACCCAGATTTTGATAAAGCCGGTTGTGTTGTCTTCGATCGAGGCGCGCAGGTTGGCACTGAAGGGGACTTTGAATGACTGGATGCCGGTTTGGTCTTCAGGCAGTTGGCCAATGCGGACGATCTCGGGCATGGAGTAGACAACTTCGGGAATCACGCTGTAATCCATGACTTTGCGGTCTGCCGGAGTTGCGGCCAGGATGTTGTGCGCGCAGATCGTTCCCTGCTGGATTCCGACGTGCGCCAGAATTGATTTACCGGTCGCGTCGCCCACTGACCAGATACCAGGCACGCTGGTCGCGAGGTAGTCATCCACTGCGATGCCTTTGGGTGAATACTTGAGGCCGAGTTTGTCATACATGGCAGCATGGACGACGGCTTTGCGGCCAATGGCGACGAGTGTGTTTTGCGATGGAATTTCGACGACCGTTTTGTCCTGCTGGTTTTCGGCTTTGATCACACCGTGTTCAACAGCCAGGACTTTGTAATTGGTCAAGATCTCAACACCCAGTGCCTGCAGTGACTGGGTGATGGTTGCAGAGATGTCATCATCCATGAGTGCGAGGAGGCGTGGAAAGAATTCAATGATTTTGACTTTGGTACCAAGGTTGGCAAAAATAGTGGCAAATTCCAGTCCGATTACGCCGCCACCGATGATGGTTAGTTGATCGGGTTGATGGTCAATCGTAATCAGCCGGTTGGAATTGACGATGGAGGGATCGGTTTCATCAATAATGCCGGGAATGAGCGGCGCCGAACCTGTGGCAATGACGATGTGTTCCGCTTGCAGCAAGATTTCTTCGCCGCTGTAGTGCATGGTTTTGCCATCCGGGTCGAGGTTGCCGCTGCGCACTTTGAGTTCATGGCCGGTCTGGACTTCGCCTTCGCCCTGGTAAATGTCGATGCCATAGGATTTAAGCAAAGCGGTGATTTGGGCCCGGTTAGTCGCGACAACTTGATTGCGGCGGCTGGCAACTTTGGCAAAATCGATGCTCACGTGGTTGGCATTAATTCCGTACTTGGCGCTGTTTTTGACGATCTGGGCAACTTTGGCCGACTCGATCATGGCCTTGCTGGGTGTGCAGCCCCAGTTGGTGCAAATGCCACCGACCAGGTCGCGTTCTACAATCGCCACACGTTTGCCATGCCTGGCCAGGATAGCGGCGGTAGTAAAGCCAGCGGGACCAGAACCGAGAATGATGGCTTGATAGGATTTCATCCAGCACTCCATTGAGAGGGTGAAGAGTGGAAAATGCATTGCTTAGAAAATGGGCTTGGCAATGAAGATGATGTCATTGGCATAGTTGCCAGTTGGCTGGAGGTTGTTGACTTCAATCTGGAAAGTGACGTCGGCAAAGTCCTGGCCTTCGAGGTTACTTTGGGTGGCATGGTCATGGAACAGGACGGGGGTAGAGGCAGAGGTGAGTCCGGCGTATTTGGTGCCAGTGGCGAAACGATTGATGCCATCCCCGACGTTGTTGAGGGTGGTGTCGGTCGTGGTGTAGCCGAGAAAGCCAGTGTCGACACCAATCACGGTGCCCGTCGGAGCTGCCCAGATTACGGGTGAATCGTTGGTGCCAACCGTAACGTTTTTGATCGGGTCGATATCAATGGTGGGATCCTGGTCGTGCAGCATGTTGTGGTCCTGGCGGATGTAAACCGTGAAGCCATTCTGGGCGTCCGTGTTGACTTTGACGCGCAGCGTGGCGGTTTTGGGCGTGAGCGCCGTGAGACCGCGCCAGTCAATGTAGTTGGCGGCAATGGTGCCACCTGCGGGAGGGGTAATGGCGGTGATGTCAAAGGTCATGTGCGGCATGGGGCCGGCATAAAAATTCACATGTTCAATGGTGGCCACGAGCAAGACGATGCTGTCGATGTCTCCGCCTCCACCCGTTTTGGAGCTGACGTCGACGCGCCAGATATCGGCGGAACCGACGTTATTTTGTTTGAGCGGATTGCTGATCTGATGGGTGCCGACGCTACCAATGACAGCATTTTTGCCAATATGGACGATGATGCGCGTGTCCCCTGTGATCGTATCTGTATCGTTGTTGATCAGGGTGATTGTGCCACTGGTGCCATTTACGACATTGACGCCCCAAGCGGATCCGGCGCCAGTTCCTGGAGCGGCTGCCAGTGTCTGGTCAGTACCAGTGAAGAGATCAAGGTCATGAAAATCCATCCCCACCGGAATCGTAAATTCTCCGGCCTGCGGTGTGATGACGATCTGTCCACCTGGAGGAATAGGTTGAACATTTACCATATCCAATGTCCAGTCGTTGGGAGTCAGAGGACGGGAATCACTGAGTTCGAGCGAGGCATTATAAAACTGGTGGACGGCTGCATGCGCCGGGCAAATACCCCATGGCAAAATCAGAACAACGATGAGCGCACACAGTTGGATTGTTTTCTGCATCGTGATAAGCTTGTCAGGTATGGATAAATTAGTCAACGAAATTGTAATAGGTTGGCACCAAAAAGTAAAACTTCGCCTTATGTTTGATTAATCTGGTAACTGTGCAGTGTTTGTAGCTATATTGGATAACATCCGCTCGGCATACAATGTGGGATCCATTTTACGCACTGCCGATTGTGCGGGCATTGACGCGGTGGTGATGGCTGGTTGCACGGCCTATCCGCCACATCCGAAACTGCCCAAAACGTCGCTCGGGGCCGAACGCTCAGTGCCCTGGTTGTACGTGGAAGATGCCTTCAGGTTTATGGCCAATTGTCGTGCAGGTGAGTTCGAGCCGGAGGCCCGTTGCGACTGGTGTGATATAAGTGGTTGGGATTGGGCAAGTTTTAAGGTTGCTGCCTTTGAGATTGCACCACGCGCCGTGGATTTGTTTGCTTATCAGTGGCCACTAAATGTGTTGGGTGTTTTTGGTAACGAAGTGGGTGGAGTGAATGCGGACTTGCTGGAGGCAGCTGATCAGATTGTGCAGATTCCCATGTGGGGCAAAAAAGCGTCGCTCAATGTGGCAAGCAGTTTTGCCGTAGCGGCTTATGAATACAGGCGAGTGAAAATGGGGAAATATCCCCCCGCGCCTCCTTTGCAAAGGGGGTAAGATTAAGTCTTATTCCTCCTTTTTAAAGGAGGATAGGAGGATTTTGTTTGTCAAATGTGCGTGAGTACTGGAAGTTTCGGTTGCGGACTGTGCTCAAGTTGGGGGCAATGGTCAAGGCGGCACAGCAGGTGGAGTTTGATGCCAACAATTTTAGCAAACCACGGCTTGAGTTTGACAAAGTTCCGTTTGCCTTTGATTTCCGGAAATTAGGTTATCAGCAAATCGCACTAGACATCGGTTGCGGCAATGGCGAGTTCACACACCAGTGGGCGACGATGCATTCTGATACGCTTGTGCTAGGAAGTGAAGTCGTGGGGGAACAAATTAACAAAGGCATTCGTCACGCCCGGACTTTGGGTTTGGCGAATATAAAATTCTTGCATGCCGATGCCTTGAAAGTGCTGCACTTTTTGATCGCTGATGCCAGCCTGGCGACGATTTTTGTGAACTTTCCTGACCCTTGGAATAAGCGGCGGCATTTTAAACGCAGGATGCACACGGTGGAATTCTGGCAGCTGTGTTTGCGCCGGCTCGAACCGGGTGGTGAGATTCATTTTATCAGCGACCATCAGGAAATTTACAGCTTTGCCCTGCAGCAGGTGCAAACGCTTTGTGCAGCTAAAATTGCAGTCACAGTAAGTCTGCCCCCTGCGGATTACCCCAAGAGCAAGTATGCGCGCAAGTGGGAACGGATGGGACGGACGTTTCAGTATTTTTGCGTCACTAAATTCGTTTAGTTGCCTGGTGTGTGGGCGCTGAGTGTTTTGATAATGTCTGGTATCGCACTGGCCTGGTCGATGTGGTCGGAGGCTGTTTTTTCGGTTGGTGCGGGTGAAAAGACAAAGCCAAAATTGCCAACAATCCCAGCCAGCACGACGCCGTCAGTATTTTGCATTTGCGGCTCAACCACGTTGAGGTAGTCGTTTTGGCTAAAAATCGCGAGTTTCAGGATATTGGCATAACCGGTGGACTCCGCCAATGTGGTGTCTGCCGAAGGCAGGGAAAAAGTGATCAGCGTGTCAGGATCAGTCAGTGAAGCGTCGGTTTCGCTAGAGGAGACAACTTTGTAGCCTTTCCAGCTCTCCGGAAAAACCAGCAGGAAATGCTGAATATCGTTGTAGAAGACGAAACGGTCAGCAACGACCGTGGCTTTCATGCTGCTGCCGTTTTTGTGTAAAACTGCTTGTCCGTCGGGTTGTAGTAAAGTTTGGCTGCACTATCGATGAGGAAATACGTTTTGCCATCACTGCTGACCTGGTCGCCATTGGTTTTGGCAGTCAGCGTTGGTCCATTTGCTGTGGGAGAGGTGGTATTGGCGTTAGACGATACGCCGGGAGTTACTCTGGTGTCCTCATGATTAAGTTTATGCATCCAGTAATCCGCCATGTTTTCGTTGGTTTTACTGTTGTGGTCGAAGTCGTAGTAGGCATACCCGCCCAAGGCAATCAGTCCAGCCACAATGAGCAAAACAAAGATCAGACAACCGTGTCCACGACGTTTGGGGGCAGCGGTTGAGGGTTGGGTCACTGGTGGCGTTGGGAGCGGCGGTGGCGGTGTTTCTGGATTGCTGTTCGATGTGGGGGTGGAAGCCGCGGGTGGGGTCGGATCAAAAACAGGCTTGGTATTGGGAGCTACTGGTGCAGAGGGTTGCTGGGCGGTACCGCAGTGGAGACAAAAAGGGTCAGCGCTGCCAATTTCCTGACCACAGTTGGTGCAAAAAGCCATGGGATGCTCCTAAGGGAGATTAAACAATTGTCAGTATAAGTGAGTTAGAGCGAAAAGAAAATATTGGGTTTATTTGCCCAAAACGGGGTTAGGCGTTATATTTTTTGGGATTCTTTTGTTTTTTGCGAGGGAATATGAGCATATTGGTCGAACCCGAAAAAAAGAAAGGCGTGAATGCCTGGATTTTTTTGGTTCTGCTCCTGGTGGTTGTTTTTGGTTACCCGTATTGGCATGATTTTGCCTTTAACCTGGTGTTTATTGGCTACAACTGGTTTGGGGACATGCGGCTGGCCAGTGTTTTCTTTGCCGTCATTTTGCGTGCCATCATGTATCCTTTGCGCATTATGGGGCTGCGGGCTGACAAACAGATTCACGACGCCGAGAAGCTGAATAACAGAATCAGTGAAATCGACAATTCAATTGAGCGGAAAACCAAACAACGGGTATTGCTATCACGTTACAAATGGGCACTTGTGTTTCTGTGGTTTAATACCTGTTTTTTTATCATGAATGCCTATGCCGTCCATGTTATTTTTGTCACTCATTTTAGTCCAGAAACCGTGCAGGCAAGATTGTATCCGTTTGTGCAGGAGCCTGCTTTCCCGCTCGTGACCAATAGTTATATCCCGGTCATTAATCGTATGGTGGATTTGACCAAACCAAGTGCGCTCCTCGATCTATACGCGTCGATTGGTGCGGCTTTAACGGGCGCAATGGAAGTGATTATTCACAAAAAACACACCAAACGCGATGTTTTGCTTTATCTGGTTTGTTACCCCTTGGTCGCGTTCAACCTCAACTGGGTGACCAAGGCCGGGTTTGAGTGGACGCTGATCTGTTTTGAAGTGCTCACCGTGGCTCTAATTATTCTGGAAAAAATTGTCAGTATCATCTGGGGTAGCTTGCGCACCAAGCCGGAAACCGCTGCGCTGGTAAATTGAACTGGGGGTGTTAACTATGCTACATTGCATTTAGTTCAATTATTGTTTGGCGGTACTTATGGCATCTGATCAACGCTGGCGGCGTCTGGCACGCAGGACAGGGGCAATCTGGCTTATTGTTGGACTGATAACAAGCGTGGCGTTGAGTTTTTCCAGCGCCCAGGCCGCCTCAGCCACACCACTGGCGAAAGCCATCAAAAACAACCAGGTATCGGTCACGGCCAAAGCCAATGGAAATTATTCCGACATCTCGCTGTCGCTGACCAACAAAACAGGGGATCATCAGCGCGTCGACATTGTCGGGACTTACTTCACGCCACCTGACGGCCGCCACAGCCAGCGACTGGGCGTTGCTTTTGTCAAAGACACGCCCGGCAATTCCGAGGTTGACCTGGATCCACATGCGACCAAAGACGTCGTGGCGCAGGCGTTTTGCATTGATTCGGGAAATGGCATTCCGGGCTCTGACGAAATTTTTACCTTTGGTGGAGATACCAAAGATCTCACCACCCGGCCTGATTTGAAGACACTACTTATTTGGTATCGTGCGCATCCGGATGCCAGCCACAATGATCTACAAAGCGCTATCTGGAGTATCGAAACCGACACCACCGGTGGCCGTAATCACTGGACCGAAGGCGCGGGTACGGTTTTAAAAGACGCGACGGGTTACTCACAACCTGGCGCACAAGCCGCCAAAGTCAATGCGGCCAAAGATGAAGCCACGACAACGGCCACCACGGCAGCGGGCGTTGCCTTGTCGTCACTGTTTGGAGCTTCGGCACTGCTGGCGTTTGGCGATCCGGATGGTTCGATCAATCCGTTTGGGACGCTCAATGATTTGCTCAAAATCAAAGACACAGGCAGCGACTTTTTTAACAAACTGCTCGACATCAAAACCGTAAACAAACCCTTTGAGGGCGTCAGTATGGATCCGCTCACCTCCACCACCATTGGCCTGGCCGAAGACAATCTGCAGTGGTCGAAAGACCCGGCCAACGAAAATCCCATGCTCAAAGGCGTTTTCAAGCAGTCCATGAATATCCTCAACATCATGAATGACGCCAACGATCTGCACGAAAAAAGTGGCTATAGTGATAACCTGCTCCAATCCGTTGGTCTATCGTCACTGATGAACATTGGTTCGAACGCCATGATGGACGGGATCAGCGAGCTGGGTTGGAAAAGTGCTGGCAATATGGAAGCGATTGCCAATATTATCTTGCCCGAAAGTTTGCAAAAATATTTGCCATCCAACACATTTAAACAAGCCTTTCAGTCGATCGGCGACGTGACCAGAGCCGTAAGCCAGGCACTGGGAGAAGGCAGTCTGGACCCAATTAATAATTATGCGCAGTCAATCAAAGACGGTGACAGCAGTCCGATGCTGCGCGGCTGGGCTGATATTGGTGACACACTGGGCAAAACCGTGGCGTCGATGGAGGACGTGGGCGTGGTCAAGACGATGCAGGATTTTTATACCGACGCCAAACGTATTTACGATACCGGATCCTGGAAAGATGTGGCCTGGGACAATGTCAAAGCCCTGGGTGAAGAAGCCAAAGCTGGCAAAGGCGTCCCGCGGGGCTATGCCGAACTCGGTGAAGTCACCGGCGATATAGTCGGCGACATCGAAGCCAAAGGCCTGGTCCAGGCGACCAAAGACAAGGTCGGCGGCGTACTCAAGGACACATCACGCATCATCACCAAGTTTGACCGCAAGGATTGGCAACAACTTTCGGAAAATGTCGGCGATGACGCTGAGGCTTCGCTAGGGAATATCGGAACAGGATATAAGGAAGGCTCTCAACTAGCCGGTAGTTACTACGAGGAAAATGGCGGAGTGATCGGCGGAGCAGTAGAGTTTGGTGCAGACGTTGGTCGCGTCGCGCGCTACAGCTGGCTGGGCGAGAAAATCGCCAGCTGGTTTTAAATAAACAGGGGACACCATGATTAACATTGTTTTGCAGCGCGATGAACTCAAATTTTTGCTGGACCACCTCAAGTTGATGCCAGCCAGCTTGTCACCACTTAAGGAAGTGGCTGCTGACAAAGCGCTGGCGGCGACACATCAGAAAAAAGTGATGGCGGGACTCAAAAAAGGTGGCGTCATGATTGGGACCAAAGCAGCTGAGCTTACGGTTGGCGAGGTGACGGTGGCCGCAATGGGCATTTTGGCTAAGCCGCTGTCGATTTTGGAAATGTATTTCGTCGGGCCCAAAGGGCAGGAACGGCGCTATTTTTACGGACACAAACACACTTTTTTTGAATTACTGACTACCGCAGCGAATACTTATCTGGTCAACGGTCCTTATACCGAAGAAATGCTGCGCGGGTTTGTATTGAAAGATTTAATTGCTGGTGCAGCGCAGTCATGGGAACTGGCCTTCAAAGGTGATGAAATTCCTGTGCTCTCGGCCATGTTGAACCTGGGTAAGACATCGTTTGGGGCCACCGAGCTCAGCCCGACGGCAAATAACGCAACCCAACAGGCTTTTGCGCAAATGTATGCCAACCTGGTACCACAGGATGCCTCGGGTGTGCTGGATCGGCTGGTAGTCAACAAAGTGCTGATTAAATCTGGAGATCAATATTCGTTTGGTCCTTCACTTGCCGCTTTCAAAGCAATCCGTGCTCAAAACCGTTATGCTCAGATCACGCGCACCGACCTTGCCCCCAACGCCGGTCTGCGTACACTCATGCTGTGGCAGGGGGATAAAGAACTTGTGGTGCAGCAAGTGATACCAGGACAGCTTCCCGCACTGCTCTTGAAGTCAGTTGATATGATTCAGGCCACGGTCATGATCAGTATGGTGACACTGTCGGCCGACAGTTTTATGACGCAGTTTGGCGATGCGTTGGGGATCAAAACGGAAGCACCTGCAGCATCCGTTGCTGCTCAGTCAGTAGAGCCAACCGGACCCGCGGCAGCGTCAAAAACCGAAGCCCAGTCGAATTTTGTTGAGGCCTCCAAGTGTCCGAAGTGTGGCGCTGATTTGCCAACCAATGCCAAGTTCTGCCGTGCTTGCGGGACAAAGCTTGATGCGCTTCAAGCAATGCCAATCGAGCCAGCCAAGCCAGCCGCGAATCAGTGTAAACAGTGCCACCAGCCACTGCCTGTTGGCGCCAAATTTTGCCGTGAATGTGGAGCCAAACAAGATGTCTAATTTGCAAATTACGTTTTATCAGGTGATCACCTGGGTCTTTCGCATCTTGGGTATGCTCAGCGTGGTTTTTTTGCTGCTATCATTGCTGCGCATCTGGAAAAGCATCAAAAAAGCGGAAGAATTCAAGCTCAAGCGGCTGGTGGTTGGTATTGTTTTGAGTGCTGCGTCGCTTGGAATTTTTTTGTATCTGTCCAAAATTACGGTCTCACAGGGTAATTATTTGCTTTATGGCGGGTTAGGATTGATGGTTGGTGTGGTGTGGGCTTTCACGGTTCGGATCTATTCACAAGACGGCAAAGTGATGACACGAAACAGTATCTGGTACCTGTTCATCTGGGGCGTCAGCCTGGGCATCGCGCAGGTTTTTAAACTGATTGGGCAGCAGTATTTGAACACCGCTATTTTTTCATCCATTCTCAGTTTTGGGATTGTGTTTGGCATGAATGCATTGATGGCGTGGCAGTATCGTGGCGTCAAGATGGATTTGCAGAAACAGCAGTCCAAACAAGGTTAGCCTTGTTTGAGCTTGAGTCGGCTTTGCAGCCATTCATAGACGGTGACATTGCCGAGCAGCAGTAACATGGAATAGGCGAAATCTTCGAGCGGAATACCCAGCATCCGGATGCCGAGGTTGTAGTTGTTGTTGTACCAGACAATGGGTTGATGGTCGATCCAGGGCAGGCCATTGGTGAGGATGCCATTGACGATCAGAAACGGGATAAGCGAAAGCGCGAAAGTTACCATGAAATGTGCCAGATAGTCTGACTTTAGGAGCAGTACCTGGCAGGCAATCAGCAGTGTCAACAGCGAGAAAGCGACTTCGGTATACATCAGGTCGACATTGCCAATCGATACTCCTAGCAGAAGTGAGGCCAGCATCAGATAAGTAATTTCAAAGGCTAACGTCAGTTTGAGGTTGGGCAGCCGATATTTGACCACTTCATAGATAAACAAACTGGAAAAAGGAATACACAGGAAAAACAGAATCTCCTCCACTGGCAGTTTGCCGAGATAAAGGCCGATCAGGTAATGCGAGTTAAAACCCCAAATGCCTTTGGTCGCAAAATATTGGTCCCACCAGATGAAGGGTATGGAGATCAGTAAAATTGCTGGAAATAGATATTTCCATTTGGTCAAAAAGTGCAGATGTTTGCGTTCAAAGGAAAATACCAGGGGGAAGATAATGGTTAAAAAGTTGATCAGTAGGTAGGTGACCATGATTGCCTGCGCATTGATTGAAAATTGGAATTGCGACTTTTTTAGGTAAGCAAATGTTTGAGTCCTGAAGTTACCACCCGCAGCGTGGAGGGTTTGACTTTTCGCTCATAGACAACAAATGGATTTTGCCTGATTTGTTTGCCCGTCCAGGCATACATGGCCGAGGCTGTGGCAATGGGGATGCGGTAGCGGCGCGGAATGTATTGGTACCCCTGTTCGCCTTGATTTAACCACTCATCGAACAGCTCGAGTTCAAAAAGCATGAGTTTTTGGAAGGCGTCGGCATGATGCCTGGTTTCCGCCTGGTTTAAACTCGTTAAGCCAAATTGACGCAGATGGTCGGTTGGCAGATATTGGCGACCGAGGGACAAATCTTCGGCAATATCGCGGATAAAATTGATGTATTGGTAGGCTTTACCCAGTGCCCTGGCGGCGGGATAGGCGATCTCGGGCAGACTGAGAATTTTGCACATCATCAACCCCACTACTTCGGCAGAACCGTAGATATATTTGAGGGTGTCATCCAGCGTCGCGCATGGAACAGGAACCAGGTCAGACATCATACTGTCAAAAAAAGCGTCTATCCAGAGTGGATCAAAGTTGCGTTTGCGACTGAGTTTGACAAACTGATCCACCACGGGATTGCCCGAAATTTCGCCATGAGTCGCTTTGAGATAGTGGGCATGAAACGACTCCAAGCCGTGTGACTGCGCCGGGACACGATCGACATAGTTATCGGCAGTACGGACAAAGGCATAAAGCTCAAATACATCCTGCTTGATTTCCGGAGGGAAAAAAAGGCTGCTATAAAAAAATGTGCGGCTGCCAGTCCGGAATATCTGGTCGAAATTGGAGGTCTCACTCATGTTGACCTCCCATGATTTTGGCGACAATCTGGGCTGAAATCAATACCATGGGCATACCAATGCCGGGGTGGGTATCGTGGCCGGTATAGAACAAATTTTTTACTTTGCGGCTGCGGTGGCTGGGGCGAAAAATAGCGGTCTGCCACAGGCTGTGCGACAGTCCAAGCGCTGAGCCCAGATAGGAATGATAAAGTGAAATCTGATCGCGGTGGCTGGCAATGCGTTTGACTGTGACATGCGGACGGATCGGTTCACCAATAATATTTTCAAAATGTCCCAGCACGTCGTTGTAGAGTTTTTCCCTGATTGCATCACTGTCGTCCAATCCGGCCGCGACTGGTACCAGGACAAAGAGATTTTCACAGCCTTTGGGTGCCACGGCTGGATCAGTGACGGAACCGGCACAAACGTAGTAAGAAGGATTGGTGGGCCAGGTTTTGGTTTGTTCAATCGTGACAAAGTGTTCGTCCCACGCGGGTGAAAAAAAGTAATTATGATGGCGTATGTTGCGGAGCTTTTTGTTCACACCCAGGTAAAACAAAACAGTGGCTGGCCCGATTTTTTGTTTGTTCCACCAGGACTGTGGGTAACTCTGATGCGTTCGATCCAGCAGTTCGGTTTCAATGTGATGATATTCCGCACTGCCCAGGACCATGTCTGCCGTAAACTCTCCGTTTGCCGTGGTGACACTGGTGATTTGGTCATGGTCAACATTGAGACGAGTTACTTCATGATTGAGTTTGAATTTTACGCCTTGAGAAAGAGCCAGCTGATAGAGGGCAGTAGAAATTTTTCCCATTCCCCCCATGGGGTAATGCGTCCCGAGGTTATAGTCAATGTGGCCCATCATGGCGTACAAGGCGGGTGTCAGCTTGGGAGTGCCGCCAAGGAAAACGGTTGGCCACAGTAACATACGTTGCAGTTTGGGATTGCGGATATCGGCTTTGATCAAGGCGTCGTAACTGCGGAGTAGCCCATGCTTGAGCGTGTCCACAATCAGGCCAGGTTGAATGAGATCGATGACAGATCGGTATTCTTTCATGAGCAGTTCACCCATGACTTTGTCATAGAGGTAGTGAGAGAGCTGAAGATATTTTTTGACTTTGACCGCACCCTTGGGTTCCAGCCTGTCGAAGACGGCACGGTTCGGTTCGAATCCGGCCTGCACATCAATGTGTTCATCTTCAAACCAGACGCGATACGACGGATCGAGGCGCTTGGTCGTGAAATAATCTTTGGTGCTTTGACCAAATTGTGCGAAAAATTGTTCAAAAACATCCGTCATCATGTACCACGAAGGCCCAAGGTCGAAGACAAAGCCATCCTGTTTCCAAACACTGACACGTCCGCCAATCTGGTCGTTTTTTTCCAACACGGTGACGTCAAATCCCTGCCTGGCGAGCAGTGAGGCAGACGCCAGGCCGCTTAACCCAGCGCCAATGATGATTATTGTTGTTGGGGATTTTGGCATGGGGAATATTTCCAGTAGGAACATTTCTAAAATATAATTTATCATATTTGACAGCCATTGCCCACGGCTTGGTTGTTAAGCAGTTGTAAAATAATTTACTAAGTACTAAAATGATACAAGTTAAGCTTATACGAGGCAAAAAAATGAAACTAAAAGAAATATTAACCGTATTGTTTTCTGGCGCACTCGTGTTTACTGTCGCATTTCCTGTGGGTGTATCTGGGCAGACATTGGAACCGAAGAGTGCACAGCAGACACTGGATCAGGCCAAGCTCAAAATCCAGGAAATGCAGGCCCAGGCGCAGCAGCTGCAGGCAAATGCTGAACAGCAGATTAACAATGCCTGGCAACATCAATGTGCGCTCATTCAAACCAGACTCAATCAGCTTGATCAGCAGCAACAAACGCTGCGCGATCAGCATCTGAGTACGTATCAGCAGGTCTGGAATCAGGCCAGCACATTGATGACAGAGTTGCAACTGCAGGGCGTTGATACAACTCAAATTAATGCGGCGCTGATGCAATTGCAAACGCTGATCAATACCCTCAAATCTGACATGGTGAAGTACTTTGACGCATTGGGGCAGGGGAATTCAGTCTGTGGTGCTCCGCAACTATCATTTCAGTCACAGCTGAGCGATATACAGAAGATGGCAGGGCAAATCCATGCCGACATGCTGGCTATTTCTAACCAGGTTCATCTGCAATTGGAACCTGCCTTGCTTGGAGCGACGCCGTCGCATGCCAGCATCAGACAGGAATCCGACACGACAACTACGACGACCGATGCCAGCAGCAAGACCACTCGAATCGAACATGATGTTCATTCCTATTCATACGAGTCAAATACCTCCATCCAGACTTACACACAAAGCAGTCAATGAGCATCCGTCGTGCGCTTGTGCTGTTAACACTGCTTGGTGGTTGCCTGCTACTTACAGCCTGTGGCAACGCTAAGACTGCTCTGATCAGTCGTGGCGAACCGGTGACGTCGCCGCTTACGTTACCGTTACAGAACAAGCCACCACGAAGTTCACCTGCTAACCTGAATCCATCGACAAACTTGTCGCCCGATCAGCTCAATCCGAACACCAAGACGACGCTACCGCAGTCAAATAATGTCACATCATCAGCGCCAGCAGTGACAGAGGTACCGGTCAAGCAGAAGGTAACGGATGGCATCAAAAAAATAGATGCTTTGCTCAATCAAATTGATACCAATGATTTCAGTTCGAGTGCTGTTACTAATCAGCAATTGGGCTACTGATCTTATTCCAAAGTAATAAAAGTACTGGTCTTGATCAGTACTTTTTATTTTGTTGTCAAATCGTTATGATGATCGGCGTCGCAATTATTAGTTGAGGCAGCAGTATGGGTAAACAAAAAGTAGCCGTGGTGGGCGTGGGCATTATGGGGCGTGGCATGGTGCAGAATTTTTTGGCCAAAGGGTTTGAGACGTCAATCTGGAACCGGACGCAGACCAAGGTGCAGGATTTGGTTGATCAGGGAGCCCGCTGGTGCGCGACTCCCAAAACAGCTGCGGCCAGGGCGGAGGTGGTGATCGAAATGGTTGCCAATGATGAGGCGTCGCAGGAAGTCTGGTTGGGGGACGAGGGGATTCTGGCCGGAGCAACAAAGGACAAGATTTTACTAACTTCTGCTAGTCTTTCAATTCCCTGGATTTTGCGACTGGCTGGTGACTGTGGTCAGCGAGGATTGGCTTTTTTGGACAGCCCGGTAACGGGTGGCCGAACTGGCGCCGAAAGTGGTCAGTTACAACTCTTGGTTGGTGGCGATGAAGCAACCTTGGAACGTGTTCGCGCCACATTGGCAGCAATCAGCAAAAAGATTTATTATTTTGGCCCCAGCGGCTCTGGCATGCGTTTCAAATTGATCCTGAACACTTTGCAAACCATTCATAATCTGGGTCTGGTGGAAAGCCTTAAGCTGGCGCAGAAAGTTGGACTGGACATTCGCCAGACTGGCGAAGCCTTGCTCGAAATGGGGCCAGCAAGTCCTGCCACCAAAGGCGCGTTTGAGCGCATCATGAACCCGTCTGAGTGTGTCAATTTTGCGCTCAAGTGGATGACCAAAGACGTGAATTATGCCAATCAGATGGCTGCTGATGCCGAGCAGGACGGTTTGCTTGTCTTTGGTGACGCGATGCGACGACTCAACGAAGCGTTGGCGGCAGGCAATGGCGACAGGGATGTGGCGCGGCTGTTTGAATTTGTTGATTTCTAAGGATACCAATGCAGCGCTACGTCGTGATCGCAACCTATAACGAAGCCGAAAATATTGAAAAGATATTGCGGCAAATTGCTGTGGCATTGCCCGAAGCGTGCGTTTTGGTGATTGATGACAATTCGCCAGATGGGACGGCACAAATGGTACGTCGCTGTGCTCATGACTTACCGCAAGTCGACGTTTTGGTCCGCGCTAAAAGGGAAGGTTATGGCCCCGCTTGCCTGATGGGATTGCAGGAGGCTTATCGTCGAGGCGCAGACGAAATTGCCTACATGGATGCCGATGGGTCGCATGATCCGTTTGACTTGACGCGACTGTTTGCGGCACTGCAGGTAGCGGACGTGGCAGTCGGATCGCGTTACTGTGAAGGTGGGAAAATCACCGACTGGGGATGGTGGCGCCGCCTGGTGAGTTGGGCAGGCAATGAGCTTACACGCAGTTGGCTGCGACTTGAGATTAAGGATTTCACCGGTGGGTTCCGGGCCATGCGCGCGCCAGTGGTGGGCTCGTTGCATACTGATCAGATTACAGCCCGGGGCTATGCCTACCAGTTACAGGTGCTTTTGACCATGTTACGTGCGGGATTTCGCGTTATCGAAGTTCCGATCGTGTTCCGGGATAGGCAGCTGGGAAAATCCAAATTCAGTCTGACCATGATCGTGGAAGCCCTGGGTTTTTTGCTGCATGCACACGGGACCGCGACGCCGAGATCTGCGGGAGAATCGGACTGATAAGAGGATATTTGTTTCACTCCCGCCATTTGATTGACTTATCGAATTGTTGACGGCGTGCTGGCATGGTCAATTTTGATCAATTCCAGGTTGAAATTTTCAGGCAATTGCCAGCTTGCTGCAACCACGAAGGAAAGGTTTGCCGGCAGGGTTGCAGATATTTTTTGCCAAGCCTGTTCACTTTCCGGTTGTCGTGCCAGTAAAACGCAATCAGCCGTGGCAGGTGGCAGTACCTCAGGCGTGAAGGCAACGATCAAGGGAGTGCCTATCCGGTCATTTTCCTTGGCAATGTTCCAGTCATTAAAATCACCGTTCGCCTCATTGCCCAGGATCAGCAGTACTTTTGGCTTGGCCGCGTCTGAAGCTTGGCAATTGTTGATGATTGCTTGCACAATGTCGGCAGTTGGCATATTTAACTGTCTCGGCTTCCACGTGTGGCTATGGATGAAGTTGACCAGCAACGGTCGTTGCCACAAGTTGTGGTCGACAATATTGACCATTTCCATCACAACAGCCGGTGTCCCAAAAAATTGCCAGCAGTAGCGGATCAGCATCAGTACCACCAGGCTGTATTTCAGCCAGCCGTTCTTGACGCACTTGTCCCACCACAAGGCAATCAGGATGGCAAATCCAACCATTAGCGGTAGAAAATAGCGCGCATCTTTGTTTTGAATCAAATTAAGCATGATAAAGCCCGAAATCAGGATCATGAGCAACCCTTGGATGCCCGGTGGAATTGGTTTTTTTTGGAAAGCACGATAGCAATACCAGCACGCTGCCAAGATCGCGAGTAGCGTCAGCAGTGGAAACAACTGCGTGTCGAGCAAATCCTTGAGATAGTGCGTCCAGGCGGCAAAAGTACTGATGGCCGGATCTCCTTCACGGGCGCCGGCACTGAAGGCATTGACGACAAAGTCGCGGTAGAGATCGCCAAAATTGGGAACATACCACCAGCCGCTGACAATTGCGCCAGTGACCAGGCTGGCGCACAGGTTAAGCAGTGGCAATACGGCCTGGTGATGCAACGTTTGACCCAGCAGGTGATGGATCTGTTTGAGGTTAAACGGTTGGGACCGATGCGTTGACCAGGCGTTCAGCCAGACCAGTAATGTGACGCCGCCTGCCATCATGAGCAGAGCGGCAAGTCCGACAACCGCGGGAAAGCGGGAGTGGCTGGAAAAAGGGCCATGCCGCTGAATAAGCCAGAACATACCGCCCAGGTTGGCCACCAGATACAGGCTGGCTGTGACCAGCAGTTTCCTAGATCTAAAACCGTGGGACCAATAACAGATCAGATACCAGCTGATCGGAATGATCCAGTAAAAAGCATAAGTCCATTTGACCAGCATGCCGACTCCCAGACTTGCTCCCCAGAGCAGGGACCATTTTGGTTTACTGAACTGGTCAGTTTTGAGTAACAACCAGAAACCGCAAGCGAGCACGGCCGTAAGCGCCACGTCGGGCATGAATTCCTTGGTCTGGTAGGACAGAAATGGAAAGGTGATCACCAGGACCGCCGCGATCAGTGCCGCGCCCGGTTTGCGCTCTGAAAGTTTGTAGGTAGACAGGAAAGTGAACAGCGCCAGTAGAGCGAGGTAAATAAGGTTGCTCGCTATTGCCGTGGCGTCATGCAGGCCAAAAACAGCATAGAGTGGCAGGGACGGCAAATAATAAAACGGCGGGTAATAATTATAATGGGCAAGTGCGCCGATAAAATGACTAATGCCATGTAATTTGAGCGTGTTGAAATAGTAGTAACTCAGTCCAGTATGGCGCCCCTGATCCCAAAGCGTTGGCACTGAGTTCTTGCCCAGCCAGACCAGCAGGATCAGTGCACATAACATTACTGCGCCAAGCGTTGCCAGTATGGCAGTTTTAAGTGATGATTTGGGTTGAAGCATTATTTTTATCTATTTACTCAAGGCAATATGCAGGCATTGCGGTGCGGTTAAACGGTAAATGGCGAAATCCCGGAATTGAAATGCAGGCGGGTGCTGCACGCAGGCAATCCATTTGATGCTTTCATTATCTGGCGTTTTGGAACCGATGAGCAGGTAAAGGACGCTGGCCGTGTTTTGGTAAAGGCTGTGGTCACGTATAAAGAAAAAAGTGTAGTCGGAAGGGTTGGATGGATATTCACTGTTGTAAAAAGCGAAGGGCTTGCCCCTGGCATCCTCTTCGATCCAGTGCGTTAGGCTGGCCACATCAGACAAGTAGCGAGTGGCATAGGATAGATTGGAGGTACGGATTAAATAGGCCACTCTGGTTTGGTTAATGTTTACCAATGCCTGAATACAAAGAGCCAGGCACAAGGCGATCAGGAGGCTCCATTGCCTGCGCCGATTGGCTCCGGCGAGGTGGCACAAAAAACCAACGCTGACTCCGCAAAGCACGGGTGGCAGCAGCCAGAGCGGAATAAAGTACCAACCAGCCCACGGACCTTTGTAGGCAAAAAGTTCCAAAAACCCAATCATGAAAAAGAGAATCACAAAGGCGACGTCCCGAGCCATGTTTTTGGCGTAGAGCTTTTTTGACACATAAACCAGAACACAGCCAATAGCCAGCACGAGCAGTACAGAGCTGAGCTGATAAACGCGGTTGCCAACAGCTTTTGGCCAGAGAAATTGCAGGAAGAATCGGACGGTAAGCTGCCAGAACGGTCCGATGTGGTTAAAGTAGTTAAGCGATGCTTTTTGGGTGTGGTTCAGGTCATGAACAAAGCCGTGCAGATTGGCAAAGTGGCGGTGGAATTCTGCCAAAATCAGCGTCAGGTTGATGCCGACGATAGTTGAGACAAACACAGCGGCATGCTGGAAACGTTTGGTGCTTTTTCTGATAGAATAGGCAAAGAATAGCAATCCCATGGGCAAAGTAAAAAATAGAAACGTATGAAAACTCCAGAGGGCGGCTGTACTGATGGCAAGCGCCAGTGTTGCTTTGAATTTGCCAATGTCCAGGTGCGTGCCACCATAGAGAAACAGCGCCATAAAAAAAAGACCGGGATAGACGGACCACATCGACCGGAAGAGTGGCATCAGTGCTGTTGACAATCCTAACACGTAGGTTGCCATCAGGGCCGAGCTGTATCGCCTGGTGACTTTGTGGACGGCTGCATACAATAGCGGCAGGGCCAAAACATTGAGTGTGGCTCCAAAGAGAATCGGGCCAAGCGGGTTCCAGTTGGCCAGTATGGCGCTGGGAATTAAAAGCAGGTAGAAGAAGGGAGGCAGGCGATATCCGCCTGTGCTCGAAGGTGCACCCAACTGCAGCCAGGCACGGTCACGAACCATATGCAGCATGTCAAGCATTTCGCTGCCGGCATCGGCGTGCCACTGCGCAGTATCCCAGGCATTCCACCATGCCTTAAACAGGACAAACAACACCAGCACAGCCAGTCCGATCATGGCAACGCTGGCGGGAGTGCTGACTGTTTTGATGAATTTGCGCTAGTAGTTACTGGCGATTTCAGATGACTTGCTCTTGCTTGGCGTTGGCAGGATTGGCTGGTGTCGGGTGGGTATGGGCATCTCTTCTCCGTCCCGCAGTGGGACAAGTTGGTGCATGGGTAAGAAGTTCGTACTTAAATAACAACTTTTGAGCAGGCTTGTCAAATAGGGGGGTTTAGGGTATAAAAAGACGGTGCATTGGGGGCGGTTAGCTCAGTTGGTTAGAGCGTCTGCTTGACGTGCAGAAGGTCATAGGTTCGAGTCCTATACCGCCCACCACAGAGTTCTACTTTTCTTTCAAAAAGAAAAGTAGGCAAAAGAAATAAGCGGTGCATCATTCCCTTGAAGCGTTTCTGCGGGAATGATGCTTTTTTATACCGATTTTTTAGTCAAACAAGTTGCCTCGAAAGCTTAAACGTGGCAAACTGGCGGGTGGTTGCAGGTTAAATTTTGGAAGAAACAGAAATGTCGTCTCCGTTGCCACAAATCACAAAACCGACCGTTACCGATGTCCCTGCGCCGCTGCAAGAATTGCAATGGAAGGTTGAAAAAGAGAAGATCTCGGCCCGTGGCGAAAAATACCGTCGTTATGCCATGTTTGGCGGGGTGATCGCGGGCGGGTTGTTGTTTGTATTTCTGGTCTATTCGCTGTTTTTTGCCCGGGGCGGTGCCATTGTTATTGCCGGGAACAACCTCAATCAAAAAGGCCTGGTGCTGGTTAAAATGACGGGGTTGGTTCAGTACCGCCAGCTCACCGATCGGGTGCAACTGGCGCAGGAAGGCATGCGTTTTCAGGAAGGCAGTGAAATCATTACCGGTGACAATGGCTATGCCGTGTTGTCCCTTTATGATGGCGGTGAAATGCGGCTGGCCTCTGGATCAGACGTGATCGTGCAGTCACTTGAAGCAGACAGCAGCGGCAACAACTTGCAGAGTGTGACGTTTTCCCAAATAAGTGGTGAGGTTTATCACCGGATCAAACCCCATACCAATACCGACATTGAATATCGTGTGTTGCTGCCGTCATCGATTGTGATTGCGCGCGGTACCGCTTTTGATACCAAAGTTGATGATGGTGCCGGCCTGGACAAAGTGATGACGCTGCAACACGGCGTGCAGGTACAGCTTTTTGACCAGACGCTGGACATGACCGAAGGCCAGATGATGACGATCAGCCACAGCGGCAAAAATTACCTGCAAAGCGATTTGCACAAAGACGACCTTGGGTTGCAGTGGATTACCCAAAACAGCGACCGTGATTCCCAATTGGGTTTCGACATGGGAATTCTGGGCGACCAGAGTGGGCCGGTAATTACCATTGACACGCCCAAAGATGGAGAGAAGTCAACCGCCGACAAAACGTCGGTAAGTGGCTCTGTCGTAGGCAGTGGCGTCAGCCTGGTCAGTATCAATGGCCAGAAAGTGGAATTGGGAAATGACGGTAAGTTTACCCTGGATGTGGCTTTGAAGGATGGCGACAACTTGGTCGTTGTTACTGCAGATGACAAATTGGGTAATCACAACCAAAAACAGGTTTCGATCAGTTATTCTCCCGCAACTCAAACCCCTGCCACAGCCACGCCGACAACGACGACACCAGCTAACAACAGTTCTACCACTTCCACGCCGGTCGCGGCACAGCCGTATGTATTGCTCCAAAAAATAAGTGCCAGCGGTCAGACGCTGAATTTGAAGTGGCAAGTTATCGGATATGACGCCGCCAGTGGGTTTAAACTGGTTTATGGCCAGGATCAGGCCTCCGTAAATGATGGGAGCAGTATTTCTGCTGCCACTTACGGCAAAGCTGTCAGCACCGCGCAGCTGATCTTGCCAACGCTGGGCACGTGGTATTTTAAACTTTGTCTGACGCAAGGCGCCGACTGTCTGGCCTCGTCGAATGTGCTTGTCGTCAGTTTGACGCCGCCAACGCCGCCGCCGGCCAGCACCGGTGCGATCACCAAGTTTCAGGCTGTGAATCTGGGCAAAGGCAAGGTCAATGTAAGCTGGAATGACAGCATTTCCGGTGGTGCCTACATCGTGACTTTTTCCAAAATCAAGGCCAAGCCAACGGCCTGCGACCTGACGGATGTCCAAAATGAAAGTGTCAGCGCCACAGGCAAAACACTCGACGCGACACTTTCTAGCGGAACTTGGTTTTTTGGGGTCATTAACAAAACCGATCTGCTGCAGGATGTGACCTGTTCAGCAGCAGTGTTTACACAGCTGGAAGTGATTCCCTAGTCTATTCCCACTGCACCGTGCCCGGTGGTTTGTTGGTGATATCGTAGAAGACTGCGTCTATGCCCGGCAAAGCCAGGATAGCCGTGGCCATTTGCTGCACCACGGGCCAGGGGAGTTTGGCGAATTCGACGGTCATCACATTTTCGGAATACAGCGGCCGCAGCACGATGCTTTGTCCACCTGCGGGGCTGATCGGAATCATAACCACGGGAAACTCATAAAGGGTGCGGTAGAGGTCGTGTTTGAGTAAAATCTGGTTGGCCACATCGTCGGCCTGGCGATGGAGGTTGAGACTTTGGCGCGTGATCGTCGTGGGTTTGATCTGTTGCAGCTTGCTGCTTGCGAGTTGCTCTGGCTGGACCAGGAAGATGACACGGTTGATGGCACGAAATTGGTTGGTAATACGCGTCGCCAGGTCAGCCAGTTTGGTCCAGTTTTGTTCACCCATAACCACAGCAGGATGTGCATAGCTGCGCTCGTCGCCCTGGACACCGACACTGCGAATGGGCAGAATGTCCGCGCTGTAGCCTTGAGCGGATGTCAGTTTATTTAAATTTTGTTTGAGTTGGTCATAATCAGCAACCGGTTCGGCTGCCGTGGCACAGATTTCCTGCACAGCCAGTCCCGGACCGGGGAAAGTGTGACGCCAGACAAGTTCTTCGGGCAGTCCCAGTTCTTCGCCAATTTTACGCACTTCGTCTTTATAAAGATTGGCGACGGGTTCAACCACCAGTCCCTGGTCAATCATGGCCTGAATTTCAGGCACGCGGTTGTGGTGGGTTTTGATCGTGTCAGCGTGTTTGGTGCCGCCACTTTCGATCGTGTCTGGGTAGAGTGTGCCCTGGCCGAGCATCCACTTGGCTGGATCAAGTTTCATACGGGACGTTTCGCTGGTTTGAACGTCCAGGAAAACCTTGCCAATGGCGCGGCGTTTTTGTTCGGGATCGATCAGCCGATTAACTGCCTGCAAAAACTGGATCGAGGCATCGACAATGTGGAAATTGTCCATCCCAATTTGGCGCAGGGCGGTTTGCACTTTGTGGCTTTCGTCCTGGCGCATAAAACCTGTGTCCACATGCAGACCATACACGCGCTCCTTGCCCAGCGCCTGGTTGAGTAGCATAAAAGCGACAGTGGAATCAATGCCACCGGAGACGAGCAGGAAAACGTTGCGATCCTGGACCTGGGTGCGGATGTTCTCCAGAATTTGTGGGATCAGATTGCTGATTTTCCAGGTTCGCGCGATGCCACAAATATTGAGAAAATTGTCGTAAAGCTGTATGCCTTTGGGGGTGTGGGTGACTTCGGCGTGAAACTGGATGCCATAGAGTTTACGACTCAGGTCACCCATGACCGCAATCGGACAGTTCTCGGTGGAGGCCAGGATCGTAAAACCCGGTGGCAACTTATTGACTTCGCTGCCGTGGCTCATCCAGACGGTTTCCGTTTCGTTCCACCCCTGGAGCAGCGATGAAGAATCCTTGATCTGCAGCTGCGCAAAGCCATCTTCACGCCGTTCGCCCTTTTGCGCCTCGCCACCATTGGTGTAGGCCATCAGTTGATGGCCGTAGCAGACACCCAGGACCGGAATACCGAGGCTGAAAAGGTCGGGATTATACGGGGGTGCATCGGCGGCAAAAACAAACGCTGGTCCACCCGAGAGGATGATCCCTTTGTAAGTTTTAAGTTTGGCGGAAGCAGCGTCGGGTAGCAGAATTTCGGAATGTGCCCCCAGGTCACGCACGCGTTTGGCGATCAAATGGGCGTATTGTCCACCAAAGTCGAGAACGGCAATTTTTTCGGTTGTGTTAGCTGTCATTGCGGCTTTTTCCAGGTGTGGGTTGACGATACTCACATCTTAAGGCGCAACGGGGTGAATTGACAAGTAGAGACGCAAGTTTTTGCGTCTCTACTTTGGGTTGGACATCATAGGTTCTAAACTACGCCGAGGTGTAATACTTGATCTTGTCGCGCAAAACCATTTCGGGCTGGGCGCCGATCATGTCTTCGACGATCTGTCCGGCTTTGAAGATTTTGAGGGTAGGGATCGACATGATGCCGTAACGTTCGGAAATCGCCGGGTTTTCGTCGACGTTGAGTTTGCCGATTTTGATTTTGCCGGCAAATTCTCCGGCGAGTTTTTCGATCATGGGCGCGATCATACGGCAAGGCCCACACCAGGGAGCCCAGAAGTCGACGAGAACAGGCTGGTCGGACTGGAGCACTTCGCTATCAAAATTCTGATCATTTAACACGACATCGCTCATGGATGCTCCTTTAATAAGCTAAAGATGGATTAACCGAGTTTGAAAAGTTTATCGATCAGCTCGTCTATGGCCGCGGGGTTTTTCTGATCGACACAGGCATGCATGTCGTGCTTGATCATTTTTACCCCGACTGACATCAAGCTGGCCCGGATAGCGACAATCTGCTGCAACACTTCCATGCAGCCGCGGTCGTCTTCGACCATTTTGCGGATGCCCCGCACCTGGCCTTCGATGCGATTGAGTTGGGTGGCAAGATCATTGGCTGGCATTGGGTTGTCCTAATATACTATCCTATAGTATAGTATATGGCATTAGACTGTTTTGTCAATACTTGCGGGTGGAGTAGGATTAACTTTCTTGAGTTTGCGTCTGGTGGTGGAATGCGCCACAGCAGGAGGGGTGTGGATTGCTGGTTTTTTAGATTGTGTCACTGGGAGTGCATCTTCGACTGCGTTGATGATCTTGACGCTGGCGGGTTGGGAATTGTCATCGGGGACAATCATGACGGGCGGTACAATGTGTGGCATTGACAGTTCCGCAGTTGTGTCCTTGGGTTTACGGTCTTTGCGTACCAGAAACCAGATGCCAAAGAACAGAAACAGGACGGGCAAAAACAGGCTGGTAAAATTGGTGGTCACAAGTTGGGCAAGCGCCAGGCTTGAGAACAACACACCCAGATTGAAATACCGACGCCGATGATTGTCGTAGGCCCATACGGCCCAAAAACCGAGCGCCAGGGCAAATGTTTCCATGGCCTGAGTTTGCGTTACCCATGTCCAGTTGGTGAGCGCCATGACCTCAAAATAAAGGCCAAGCACCATCAGCCAGGTGCCGACCATCAGGCTGACCTTGCCCTGGCTGCGGTTATTGGTGATCAAGGGGGGCAGGCAAACGGCGGCGCCGACCAGCAGCAGCAGAAATGGCCACAGACGGCTCCAGTTGATGGCTATGCCAAGCAGCGGTGAAAGTCCGATCAGTCCGACCGCAATAAAAAACAAGCCGGAAATCAGATTGGCCAGTGAAAATTTTGGGGATGTCATTGCGATTCCTTTTTGGTGGGCATGGCTTGCCTAGATTAGTAAGCTTTGCCGAATGCGTCAAGAGGGCAAACCCGCGGGCATTTCTTTGCCACAACAATTTCAGTACAATAGAGCGGTCAAAAAGGAGGGAAGGTGCTAAAAGTGGTCAAAAAAATAGACGCTCAATTAACGGATCGGCTTAGCTGTGGGCCCAAGCCTGCTCTTTTGCGTGCCCTGTTTGTCGCCATCACCCGGTTGGGGGAAATGGCTTTTTTGTGGCTTTTGCTTGCCCTGGGAGCAAGTATCGTTTCTGGAAATTGGCGTTATGTTGGCTGCATGACTTTGGGGCAGGCGGGTTTGTATTTGCTGGTGACACGACTTATCAAAGCTCGGGTCAAACGTCCACGGCCTCTTCCTTTGCGGCAATCCCGTGATCCCTATTCGTTTCCCTCCGGTCATGCTGCCTCATCCGTCATGGGTGCAATGCTTCTGGGACATTGGTTTCCGGCGTTTGCGACACTCCTTAGCAGTATTGCCGCGGCGATCATTTATTCCCGGCTCTATCTGGGCAAACATTATCTCAGCGATGTGGTGGCGGGGATGTTAATTGGCATGATTGGTGGTATCTTAGTGCTGCTGTTGCGTTAAAAAAGGGAGAGACCTGTGCCACTTAAAAATTTGTTCAAATATCTCGAAGAACGTCAGGGGTTTACGATTGGCGCTGGCATCATCACGGCGTTGGTCTATCTCGATCTGGTCAAAGCGTTGGTGGACAATCTGCTCATGCCGTTTGTCGGTGCGTTTTCCGACAGCGGCGATTTTCACCAGCTTACCTTGAATCTGGGCAAAATTCACCTTGGCATTGGCAATCTGATCGAAGCGTTTCTGGTGCTACTGCTGGTGGTCTGGGGCGTTGGCTGGCTGTGGTTGTTTACCCAAAAAGCCAGGGACGAAACCGCTTTATAAGACGTCGTGCTTTTTGAAGGTCACGCTATAGGTTTTGTCGGTGTCCATTTTGTAACTGACGCCAATGTCATTGCGGTTTTTCAGCTGCAGCTCACCCTGCGCTTTAAGCGGTTCAATGGTGGAGGCATCAAAGACAATATCCTCGTCCAGCTGCAGTGCTACCGTGCCTGGCTGTTTCTGGATCAGAATGGCATAGGTCGGATGATCCTGGAGTGAAATGGTGAAAGGCAATTTGTAGGTATAACTCAAAGTGAGCGTGTTGCCTGGATCAACGTGCAGATAGTCACCGAAAACCGTTTTGCCAAGGTCATCATAGACTTCGGTAATGCCTTCTTTGCCGCCGCCCTGGTGATTGTCGGATGTTTCCAGCAGCTGGCTACCCTTGGGCACATAAATACGCTGGTAAGCAATGAGTGGACCGCTCGGCCAGTCATAATTGCCGGTGTGCTGGTAAGTAATGGTTACGGTGTTTTCGATTTCGCCATTGGCATTAATGTTGGTCATCAGTTTGTAACTTTCATTCACAAACTGGCTGGATTTGGTGCCGCCGATGTTGGCGGTATTGATCTGCAGATAATCCCCATCCCAGGCCTTGGTGCGGCCGTCAAAGTTGCTGGACTGCAGCCAACTGGCAACGGTGGCATTGGGCGACCACATCAGGATCAGTTTGTCCTTGAGCGAGGTGTTGATGATGGTCATCAGTTTGGGCCAGTCCTCCGGAGTAAGGCTCATGATTTTGTCAAACAGAACTTTGGATAAATCAATCAGGAACATTTTGGGATCCGGTGCGTTTTTGAACTGGATGTCTACTTTGTACTGAATGAGCGGGATGATGTTGTCGGCTGTGACGATTTCATTCCAGTTGCTCAGGTAAATCGGCCCCACCAGCTGCATGATTTGCTGGATCAGATCGGGCGTGACGGCAATCACGCCATTCACTTCGCGATTAGAACCCTGCTGGTAAAATTCCTTGATTTGATTGGCGGATGTCGGATAGTCGGGCGACCAGTTGCCGTCACGCATGGCCCAGTTGGGTGTAATGCGCTGCAGTGGCAGCGGCGGCACATTGATAATGCCTTTGACATTGAGCTGGCCATCAGGATTATAGACATTGTCGGTAAAGAAATTGCTGAGCTTGCCTTGATCAAAGGAAATGATACCGTAGCTGCCAATGAAACCGCCGGTCGGGCGTTTCTCGGCTGTGTTCTGAAACAGCAGCAGATAATCACGGGCACCATTGGCGCCCAGCAGTTCTGGCAAAACTTCCGAAAGACTTTCGGTCTGGCTCATGAGATCGATCAGCTTACCCAGTTTGTCTTTGTTGCCATTCAGTTGGTCGCGCAGGTTGCCATCCAGGTCCTGCATATTGACACGGTTCAGCAAAATCAGGGCGTATTTCAAATCGGCGAGGGAGTTTTGAAATTTTGGCCGAGCCAAAGCCAGTGTTTTCATGGCCAAGGTGGTGTAGTCCGCCATCGATGTCTGCGTCTGCACCTGACTCGAGTCTTTGCCCTTCATAATGTCCGTCACCGGTTGCAGCGCGCTGGTCAGGTCGTAGCCGGTTTGTGAAATGATCTGGCCCACCTGGAGCACGGTTTCGCCAGCATTGACGCGGCTGCTCACAATTGGAATCATGGTGAGTGAAAGATTGGACTTAATATTCTGGAGCGCGCCCTCAAAACTGTTTTTGGCGGTCAGGAACTCAAACCGGGCATCATCAAAGCGTTGCTCCTGCAGTGCGAGTTGGGCGAGATGCAGATGGTCGGAGGCGGTCATGGCGTCGGCATAGGTTTTCTGGTAGGTGGTGATCAGAAAACGGTAAAGCAGTGTGCCTATAATCAGTATAAAAACAACCACGCTCAGCACGCCCGGCCAGCCAAAGCGCCGGATAACTGGAAAATGCAGCAAACGGGGAGGCAGGAAAGCTGGTGCAGAGTTTGTTTTGTATTTGTCCGATGTTGACGGCTGTAAGTGCTGTGGCATTGGGGTGATCGTGTCGGCATTTCCCGGGCTGTGCTGCAGGTTGTGGCCGCGTTGCTGCATTGCGCGTTGGGCATGATCGGGGCGGTATTGCAGTGGACTTTGGTGCGCGGCGATTTTCAGGTCAAGGGTACGCATCCGGTGCAGCATTGGTGCGTCCGGATGTTTGAGGCTGTGGGGAATGGAGGAAGCGCCGGGCGTATTGTTTTTTTGCCTGGTTTGCAGGATTTGATTGCGGCGCCGGTAAAACCAGCGCAGTTCTTTACCGATTTCCAGCAGCAACGTCAGCGGGAGTAGAAGCGTATGAACAGTGATGCTCCAGAGTGCCAAAAGTCGCGTCTGGTTGTGGTTTTTTTCAAGCTGCAGCTGGGTGCGAAGCAGTCTGACACTTTCTGGTTCTTTGGGTTTCAACTCCAAAATGCCTCGGCGGTGGCCGGGGCTGTTGGGATCGGAGTTATGGTTGATGATTTGTACCATCGGGGTTTTGTTTTGTCTTTAATTTGGGCCTATTACCCCAAGTTGCAATAATAGAAGATTACCCTTGATTTTTCAAGCTTTTGGGGCTTTTTGTTCAATTAAACGGAGGTGTTTTTTGAGCAGTGAAAAAGCACTGTCAATAAAACGGTCCTCCATCAGCAATGTCAGCTCGTTGGCAGTGGACACCATATCGGTCAGATTGATGTTGTTCCAGGCGAAAAGTTTGAGAATGGCATAATACACACCGGGCATTTGAACATTGGAGGCAGGGAGTCGTATGGTCATGGAGGATATATCGAGTACTTCTAGAACTTTGTGCTGTTCGCTGAAAATCTGTTCGATCAAAATTCGGAAAGTGGCATCCGCCATGACACAGGTTTCACTGATGCCCTGCGTGTAAGTAAAAAAATGACTGGTGAAGAGTTCTTTGTGCTGCGAGAGCAGGTCGAGCGCGTGGTGGGTGGAGCTGGATTTATCAAAAGTGTAACTGACCAGATTGGATTTGATGGTTATGTCCTGAATTTGACCAAGAATGGCGTTGAAATGTTGGGACTGCGCGACAATCTGTGGCGCCAATCGTTTCAGCGCCATGACAATGGCGCCGATTTGGACAGGTTTGTCGAGTACGTTTTCGATATCGGGTTTAATTTGCCGGCTGAGCTGTGACAAATTGATCAACCCCTGCGCCAGACCTTCTTCGACGAAGGGTACGCGGGTGATGATTGTCGCGACCACAGAGGCGATGGTTTTCATGGTTTTGTTAAATTATTAACAATTAAATCTAAAAACGAACAAATTTTATATTTTTTTGACTGAAATAGCCAGGCCCTTTAAAATTTTTGTCAGTCGATGTTATTCAAATCAAACAGGAAATAACCTTGCCATTGGAAAATTTTGGGATTATTGATTCCACTTTGCGTGAGGGTGAGCAATTTGCCAAAGCGCACTTTACGACAGCACAAAAAATTGAACTGGCCAGGCAGCTTGATGAATTTGGGGCAGATTACCTCGAACTCACGACGCCGCTCGCCTCTGATCAGAGCAGGGCGGACCTGGAAGCCGTGGCCATGCTCAACCTCAAATCCAAAATCCTGACCCATGTCCGCTGCAAAAAAGAAGACGTCAAGCTGGCGATCGAAAGTGGTGTCGATGGTGTGGATATCCTGTTTGGGACTTCGTCGAAGCTGCGCGAATTCAGCCATGGCAAATCAATCGATGAAATTATCGAAGAAGCGGTCGAAGTGCTGACCTATGCCAAAGCGTTTGGCGTTGAAGTCCGATTTTCCAGCGAGGACAGTTTTCGCAGCCTGGAAGGAGATTTGCTCAAAATATACAAAGCCGTGGATGCCGTGGGCATTCAACGGATTGGACTGGCGGATACGGTTGGCATTGCGACACCAAGGCAAGTCTACGCGCTCGTCCGCGAACTCAAGTTCCGCGTCCACGCCGATATTGAATTTCATGGCCACAATGACACAGGTTGCGCCATTGCCAACGCCTTTGCCGCGCTCGAAGGTGGCGCCACTTTTATTGACACAACGCTGCTGGGAATTGGTGAACGGAATGGGATAGCGTCCCTGGGTGGTTTTATGGCCCGTATGTATGCTTCACTGCCGGAATATGTCAGCCACAAATATCATATTGCCATGATCCCGGCGTTGGACAAGCTGATTGCCGACATGGTGCACGTGGACATTCCATTTAACAATATGCTGAGCGGCGAAACGGTTTTTACCCACAAAGCAGGCATGCACCTCAAGGCACTCCTCAATGACCCCAGTACCTACGAAATCTTTGACCCGGCCGTGTTTGGCCGCAAAAGAGAACTCAAAGTTGGCCACCGCCTCACCGGTTGGCACGCGATCAAACATGTGGCTGATCAGCAGGGACTTCACTTTGGTGAGGAAGAACTGCGCCGCATTACACACCACATCAAAAACAAAGCGGATGCAGGCGACCTGAGTGAGGATGAGGTGGTGGAGATTTTGAGAACCTGGATGACAGCCTGAACTCACCCCTTCCCAAACCCTCCCCCGCTGATGCAGGGGCGGGCAAAGTCATTCCCAGGTCATGGCAGAATGCTTGATTTCGTATTACAATACCGCTGTCTTGGGTTTACCCATCAGCGGGAGACTGGCGATGCTTGATTTGCTGGAAATAACAGCTGCAAAGCTCAAAAATGGCGATTTTGCCGACGTTTTGCCGGAATATTATGCTTTGCGCGCGGTGGTAGAAAACAGCGCCTCGCACTTGCAGCAGAACGTGCTGGATCACTCGATTGGCGTGATGGCGGGCTGGGAAAAAGTGATGCGACTGGATTGGCTTTCGGAACACCAACGGACTCAGCTGCAGGAACATCTGTCACAAACCATCGGGCAGGCAAGACGCGGAACCCTGCTCAAGGGAGCTGTACTGCTGCATGATATTTCCAAACCTGTGACGCTGTCCGTTGACCCGCGCGGCAAGACGAGCTGTCCCGGACATGAGGCGATTTCGAGCGCAATGCTGCCTGCATTTGCGGAACGTTTTGGCTGGGAGAAACGGGATACGCACTTTGTCCAGAAAATTGTGCTTTTGCACGCGTTGCCCTATGAGATCGTCAGCCATATTTTGCGGACGCGGGACAAAACGGTTTATTTTGGTTACTACCGGGATATTGCCGGCAGCGCCGCCATTGATTTGATGTTATTTATTTGGGCAGATCTGTTGGGGAGTGACATGCCACGCTTTAATTCGTCGGAATTTGATGAACGGGTTAGCCTTAGTCAGCAGTTCATCATGCAAGAGTTGCAGCACCAATCCATCCGCCCTATAATGCGGTAGATTGCTTACAAACAAAAATAGAAGTGAGTTGGGGGACAGCATTTCAAGTCTTAACAGGATCACAAATGCAGAAAACTCCGCTTCATGCCAAACACGTTGCTCTCGGCGCCCGGATGGTGGATTTTGGCGGCTGGGACATGCCCGTGCAGTACGGCATCATCACCGAAGAACACCGCAACACGCGGGAAAAAGCCGGTCTGTTTGACATCTGTCACATGGGTGAACTCAAGGTCGAAGGGCCAGAGGCGTTAGCGTTGTTGCAGAAGGCGATTTCGCGTGAGCTTGGCGGCATGGAAAATGGTCAAATGCGGCTCGGTGTGCTTTGCAACGAGGCCGGCGGCATTTTGGACGACCTTACCGTTTACAAACTGGCTGATGAGAAATACATGGTCGTGACCAATGCCTCGACCAAAGACGGCGACCTGGCGCAGATTCTGAAAGTGCAGCGCGACTTCGGGTTTACCGACGCCAAGGTAGTCGACAGCAGTGCTGTTTTGGGCAAACTGGATTTGCAGGGACCGGTGTCGCAGGCAATCCTTCAACCTCTGGTGGCGGATGACCTGCGGAAGCTCAAGTTCTATCACTTTGTCGAAACCGAAATTTTAGGTGGTTACGCCATTGTCTCGCGCAGTGGTTATACCGGCGAGGATGGTTTTGAAATCTATCTGGCGCGGGACAAGATTGGCGTCCTTTGGGACAAATTGTTTGAAATTGGCGCGCCGCTGGGTTTGAAACCGATCGGGCTTGGTGCACGCGACACTTTGCGTCTGGAGTGCGCCATGAATCTCTATGGTCACGAAATGGATGACAAAGTGACGCCGCTCGAGTGCCGCTACGGCTGGGTCACGAATCTGGACAAGGATTTTGTCGGGGTTGACGCCTTGCGTGAGCTTAAAGCGCGGGGATTGGGGAAGAAGCTGGTGGGCTTTGAACTGGTGGACCGCGGCATTGCGCGCAATGGATACGACATCGTTGCGGGCGGCCAGAAAGTGGGTGTGGTGACGTCGGGGACAATTTCACCAACACTGGGCAAAGCGATTGGTTTGGGCTATGTGCCGCCGCACCTTGCGGTTGAAGGAACCGAGATTGGGATTCAAATTCGGGACAATGTGGTGAAAGCGCAGGTGGTAAAGTTGCCTTTTTATAAGAGGGGTTAAATGTCTGTCCTGGATTTTAATGCCGTTGCTTTTTCCCGTGTAACCTTGATTGTTGGCGAAATTCCGGGTGCGCCAAACGGCGTGCTCGCAACATGGCTGCCAGCCATGGCCAAAGTGCTATCCAAAAATGGTGAGCTTGCCAAGGTTGCTGAATTCAGTCAGACAACCGACCTGGAATACAGTTCATATGCGGTCAATGATTTTGGTAAATTGGTTGACCTTTTGCAAAAATACGTCTCGATGGATTTGTCACCAGTGGCAACAAAATATGTGTTCGTGCGTGATCTGGCATCCTGGAAAAGTGAACTGATTAATCATCTCCTGGCTGAATGTCGGTCGTTGGGGATCAATTTGCTGATTGAATGTCCGCATTTTTCGTTTACGAAAACAGTCACCTGGTCTTTGCTGGGGAATGTGACCAATTTTATTATCGGCGCCAAGACCAATGCTGCTGATCGGGAATTACTCAAAGCTTGCCATCCCAAATGTCTGTCAGCCTTGGAAAGTTTGTCACCAATACAATATCTGGTGTTGTTCGTTGGCCCCAAGCAAGATTTTGGGTCCGAGGAAACAGGTTTATTTGTTTATGAAGGCAGCCAACTTGTGCGGCAGGTCAATTAATTTTTTGTTGTATAAGGAGTTATATCATGTCCAAATCCAATCCCGCCAACCTTAAATACACCAAAGACCACGAATGGGCGCTGGTCGAGGGCGATATCGTCACCGTTGGTATCACCGACCACGCGCAGGAACTGCTCACGGAAGTGGTGTTTGCCGAACTTCCCGCCATTGGCAAAAAAGTGGAGCAAGGCAAACAGCTCGCGGCCGTTGAGTCCGTTAAGTCGGTTTCCGATGTTTACTCGCCCGTGAGTGGCGAAGTCGTCGAAGTGAATACTGAACTGGAAGCCAATCCCGGGCTGATCAACCAGGATGCGTTTGGCGCGGGTTGGATTGCCAAGGTGAAGATGAGCAACCCGGCGGAGTTGGAGAAATTGATGGATGTGGCAGCGTATGGGAAGGTGATGGAGAGTTAAGAGAACTCATCCCCAGCCCTTCCCTTTAGTAAAGGGAAGGGGGTATGAAAGAATTAATCAATGAGGAGGGCGGTATGGATTACGTTCCGCATACGGGTGACGATCAGAAGCAGATGCTGGGGACGATTGGGGTAAAGTCGGTCGAGGATTTGTTTGTGGATATTCCTTCGGCTTTGCGTTTGAAAAATGATCTCGACTTGCCCTCTGGACTTTCGGAACAGGAAGTCAGCAAACTGATGAAACAGCTTGCGGGCAAAAACAAAATCCCCTCGATCAGCCTGATGGGCGCGGGCGCTTACCGCCATTATGTGCCGGCGATCGTGAGCCATATCATTGGACGGTCGGAATTTTATACCGCTTACACGCCGTATCAACCAGAGATCAGTCAGGGGATTTTGCAGGCAATTTTTGAATACCAGACGATGATTGCTCGCCTCACAGGTATGGCTGTGGCCAATGCCTCGATGTACGATGGCGCCTCGGCCATGGCGGAAGCGGCGGTTTTGTCCTGCAAAACACTAGGGCGCAAGAAATTAATCACAGCCTGTTCCGTGCATCCTGAATGGCGTAAAACGGTCCAGACTTATGCCTGGGCCAATGGGTATGAAGTAGTTGAAATTTGTTCCTTGGCAAATGGCCGGGTTGATCCTAGTATCCTGGAAGTTACACTGGATGAAACCGTTGCCGCAGTCATGATCCAAAGCCCGAATTTCTTCGGGGTGATTGAAGATGTAGCGGCAATGGCTCCCGTTGTGCATGCCAAAGGTGCCTTGCTGATTGTTGGCGTGACTGAGGCAACTTCTTTGGGCTTGCTCAAACCGGCCGGTGAACTGGGTGCTGATTTCGTGGTGGGCGAGGGCCAGAGTTTTGGCAATGCTTTGAATTTTGGTGGTCCATACCTGGGGATTCTGGCTAGCACCGAAGCCTTTATGCGCAAGATTCCGGGCCGTCTGGTGGGTGAAACCACAGACAAAAATGGCAAACGTGGTTTTGTCCTGACTTTGCAGACCCGTGAACAACATATCCGTCGTGAAAAAGCGACCAGCAACATCTGTTCCAACGAAGCTTTGTGTATGCTGGCGGCCGCTGTGTATCTGTCGAGCCTTGGCAAGAATTTGAAAGAATTGGCGAAACTGAACGTGGCCAAAGCCGCATACCTGAAATCCGAATTGTTGAAATTGCCCGGGTGGTCCGCGGTTTTTGACGGGCCGACCTACAACGAATTTGCATTGCGGGTACCGGATGCCCGGAAAGTGAACGAGCAATTAAAGGCCAACGGGATTTTGGGCGGATATGACTTGGGAACGGTTTATCCCGAGTACAAGAATTGCGTCGTTTTTTGTGCCACGGAAATGTTATGCAAGGTCGAGATGGATGAAGTGGTGGGAGTGCTGAGATAGTTTCTAAAGTAAGTCAAATGTCATTGCGAGGGAGGCTTTTCGACCGCGGCAATCTCTCGTAAAAAAGAAAAAAGATTGCCACCTCGAAGACTCCTCGCAATGACAGACTTGATACCTGAAGAACCATAAAGGAAAACATGATTTTTCTCTTCACTTTCAAAAAAGACAGCAGCCAACAGGAAGTCGAGGCCTTTGCGGAGCATCTGGCAGAGACTGAGGAGAGGTTCGAGCATGTATTTGTGAGTGAGTGCAAGCCCAAGAATTTTCAGATTGTCTGTGTTTGTGATGTCGAAGAAATCGAAGGGGACGCGGTGAAGTATTTTACCGATAAGTATCAGGATAGCGTGCGGAGTTTTTTTGACGGCAAGTGGTGGATGATGGATGCGATCGTTCCCAAAACTACGTTTAAATAGGAGGAACCCGTATGGAGCTGATTTTTGAAAAAAGTCGCGTTGGGCGCAGAGCCAGTGAAATTCAGGGTTTTGACGTGCCGGCCGTTGAACTTGATGCCTCTTTGGTACGCGCGGAAATTGATTTGCCGGAGGTGGCGGAAATCGATCTTGTCCGTCATTACACACAACTGTCGCGCCGTAACTTCGGGGTGGACATTGGGTTTTACCCACTGGGTTCCTGTACCATGAAGTACAATCCCAAAATCAACGAAGACATGGCCAAACTCGCAGGTTTTACAGAGGCTCACCCCTATGCGCCAGAAGCGTGGTCACAGGGCAGTTTGCAGCTGATGTTTGAACTGGAAAAGGATTTGCGTGAGATCTGTGGGATGGATGCGTTTACACTGCAACCTGCGGCTGGCGCGCATGGCGAACTGACCGGCGTAATGCTGATCAAGAAGTACTTTGAAAAACGTGGCGAAAAACGGTCCAAAATGCTCATTCCCGACGCCGCGCACGGCACCAATCCAGCGTCCAGTGCATTGTGTGGCTACGAAATCGTCAGCGTGAAATCCAATGCCGAAGGTGGGCTTGATCTCGACAGTTTGCGCGAATTGATGACCGAGGAAGTGGCAGGATTGATGCTGACCAACCCCAACACGCTCGGGTTGTTTGAACGCAACATCACGGAAGTGGCCAAGATCGTCCATGCCAAGGGCGGCTTGTTTTACTGTGACGGCGCCAATACGAATGCCTACATGGGTATTACCCGGCCAGGAGATTTGGGTTTTGATGTGATTCAACTCAATTTGCACAAATCCTTCAGCACTCCGCACGGTGGTGGCGGACCCGGCAGCGGCCCGGTTGGCGTGAAGCAAATCCTGACGGATTTCTTGCCTGTGCCGCGGATTGAGCTTAACGATGGCGTTTATTCATTTGTCGGTGACAAACCCGATAGCATTGGCAAAATGAAAGCGTTTTATGGCAATTTCGGTGTCATGGTCAAGGCGTTTACTTACATCCGTAGCCTGGGTGCCAAGGGTTTGAAACGGGCGGCAGAAAATGCTGTTTTGAACGCCAACTATGTCATGGCGCGGCTGAGCCCACATTTTGACGTGGCATATCAGCGGGTTTGTATGCACGAATGCGTCCTGACTTCGGAAAAGCAGGTGCGGGAAAACGGCATCAATACCAAGGACATTGCCAAACGCATGATTGACTACGGCATCCATCCACCCACCATCTACTTCCCGATGATTGTGCACGAAGCCATGATGTTTGAACCGACGGAAACGGAATCCAAGGAAACGCTTGACGAGTTTTGTGACGTGATGATTGAAATTGCCGGTGAAGCCAAGACCAATCCGCAGATCATTCATGACGCTCCGCTCACGACGCCGGTCAACCGCCTGGATGAGGTCAAGGCGGCAAGGGAACCGAGAGTCGTGTACCAGAAATAGTTCTTTTTTTTTAATGAAGAAGGTTTATATGGACAATGCATCTGTCACTGTCCAAAACCAAAAAGAAGCAAATGCTATCGAAGCTTATTTCGATGCAAACGATCTGGCGAATAATGCAGCAACACTAAAAGGGTATGATCGTGTTGACAGGCTCGGAAAGCAAGCAGCCCCGATTTTGGACAAAGCAATCCTGGATGTTCAAGAAATTGGTTTAGATCCTGAAAATCTACTAACATTTAGACCACAGTATCAAGAAGCCATTAGTACGTTTCGCGAAAAAATGCATAACGAATCGCGTAAAAGCATTGGCGAAGAACTACCTTTCGAAGCCTAGAAAATCACAATGAATATTAATCAACGCAAACCCGACTGGTTCAAGGTCCGTGTCCCCAGCGGCGCCAAACTTAAAGCTGTCAGCCAAATCCTGCAGGCTCACCGCATGCATTCGATTTGCGTCGAAGGGCTGTGTCCCAATCGCGATGAGTGCTGGAACGCGGGGACCGCAACGTTCCTTATCCTGGGCGATACCTGTACTCGGCATTGCAAATACTGCAATGTGAAGACGGGAAAACCACCGGAGTACGACCTGGATGAGCCCAAGCGCCTGCGCGATGCGGTCAAAGAGCTCAAACTTGACTACGTTGTCGTTACCTCGGTGACGCGGGACGATCTGCCGGATGGTGGCGCGGCCATGTATGCCGAGACGATTGGATTGTTACGTGAAATTGGTGTGAAGGTAGAGGTGCTGATTCCGGATTTCAAATACAACTGGACCGATTTGCAAACCGTCATCAACGCCAAACCGGATGTACTGGGCCACAATATTGAGGTGGTTAAAGAATTATATAAGCAGGTGCGTCCAGGTGGGGATTATGACCAGTCGCTGGAACTTTTGGCGCGGGTTGGCGAGAGCGGGAAGACGGTGAGCAAAACAGCGTTTATGGTCGGTGTGGGCGAGACGATTGAACAAATTTGGGCCTTACTTGCCGACTTGCACCGGGCTAATGTGCAGCGACTTGCCGTGGGACAGTACCTGCGGCCGACGAAGGAAAATTGGGAAGTTGCGAAATATTACACGCCAGCTGAGTTTGGCGAGATCAAGCAGAAGGCTCTGGAGATGGGGTTTGAACATGTGGAGTCGGGGCCACTGGTGCGGAGTTCCTATCATGCCGAGAAAGCAGAAAAGAATGGTCATTGAATATCTCGATATTGTTGACGAAAGTGATCGCATCATTGGCCGGGATACCCGGGACAAGGTGCATGCAATCCATGCGATTCACCGGGGTGTCCACGTTCTGGTGATCAATGCGACAGGTGAAATTTTGGTTCAAAAAAGGGCGAAGGCCAGGAAAGATTATGCCGGATATTGGGATGCCTCGGTTGGTGCACAAGTTTCATCCGGCGAGACCTATGAAGAGACAGCAAGACGCGAAATCAAAGAGGAATTGGGAGTTAAGATTGACGGTCTGGAGCTTGTTTGTGACTACCATGCCTATAGCGACCGTCAGCGGGAAAATCGAGGGTTATTTGTCTGTCATCATAATGGGCCGTTTGTCCTTGATCCAACAGAAACAGAATCGGTCCAATTTAAAAAAGTGAATGATATAAAAGTGATGATTAAAAAAGGAGAAAAGTTCACGCAGGGATTTATTAAGTCACTGGAGTTATATGAGAGGAACCGATGTTAAAAGCCAAATCAGTTTACAAAATTCCTGACGGGAAACTGCTCAAAGTTTTTTTAACCTGGGATGAAAGCAGTAACCAGATCACCAAAGTGTTGCTGCAAGGGGATTTTTTCATTCACCCCGAAAGCGGGATAGAGGAAATTGAAAAGGCGTTGGTGGGCTGCGCGCTTTCGGAGAATTTCATGGTGTCGTCAATCGAACGGGTCGTGAGCCATTTCGGCATGGAACTATTTGGTGTCAATTCACAGGGTATTGCTTATGGTATTTTACTGGCCAAAGCACAGGCTGAGGAAGGACAAAAACATGAATAACAAAATGCGTTTAATCATTGACCCCAAACGTCCGGGGCCGATCAATATGGGATTGGACGAGACCATCCTTGAGGAAGTGGTATCAGGAAGTGAACTGCCAACGCTGCGGTTATATGGCTGGAGTCCGGAAAATGTGACCATCGGCTATTTTCAGGGGATGGAAGAAGAGGTTGACCTGGAAGCCTGCGAGCGGCTTGGGGTCAGTTATCTTCGTCGTACAACCGGCGGTGGGGCAGTGCTGAACGCCCAAGAAGTCACTTACAATTTGGTAGCGCCCGTTGGCTTTGCCGGCATTCCTAAGCAAATTCTGGATTCCTACCGTTATATTTGCGGTGGTGTACTGGCTGGACTCAGGCACATGGGCGTTGAGGCCGAATTTATACCGCTCAATGACCTGGTGGTGAATGGCAAAAAAATCTCCGGCAATGCCCAGACGCGGCGTGGCGATTATTTGTTGCAGCATGGGACGATCTTGCTGCAGGTGGATGTGGAAAAAATGTTCTCGCTGCTCAAGGTACCGGCTGAGAAACTCAAAGGCAAGCTGATTGCTGATGTGAAACAGCGTGTGACGGGATTGGAAATATTGCTCGGGCGTGCAGTGACTTTTGACGAAACGATTGCCGGCATGGTGCAGGGATTTGGGGAACATCTTCAAGTCGAGTTTGAACGCAAACCCGTGACAGCGGTGGAATTGCAGCGCGCCCAGGAACTGGCAGATGAAAAATACGCCAACCGGATGTGGAATTTTAAACGGTAAAGAGTAGCACTCATTTGACAATGAAGTGCTCACGGCTTATGCTTTGAGCGCTTTTGCAACTTAGTTGCATTTACAAATGACACAACTCACTGACCTCAAATCTCGTGGCCATAGCCTCACCAAAGCACGCAAAGCCTTGGTGGAACTTCTGGATGTATCACAAAAGCCACTGTCGGCGATGGATCTGGTCGCCGTCTTGTTTGAGCGGGGACTCAAAGTGAACAAAACAACGGTTTACCGCGAGTTGAAGTTCCTGGTGGAGCAGGGATTGATCTGTGAAATCGATCTGGGTGAAGGCAACAAGCGCTATGAAGCTGTGCCCACTTCTCACCACCATCACATAGTTTGTCAGCAGTGCAACGCTGTGACTTGTCTGGATATGGAGGATGAATTGCATTTGATGGAGCAGCAGATCACCGATCGTACTGGTTTTGTTATTGCGGGTCATGATCTGAAATTCTTTGGTCTATGCCCGACTTGTGTCGTTTTGGCTGCGGAGACAACCGCATGAAAAATAGAATGGCTTTGTTTGGTGTTATGGTACTTATTCTGGTACTTGGTATTGGTGCTCTTGTCACAACATGGAAACCAAAAACGCGGACAGTGGGAAAACTTCAAATTGTCACGACGTTATTTCCCTGGTATGACTTTGCACGGTCATTGGTTGGCAATGACGGCACAGTGACATTGCTTTTGCCACCTGGCGTGGATGCGCACAGTTTTGAGCCGTCGCCCCGGGATATCCAGACTATTGAGCAGGCCGATGTGTTGATGTATTCCGGAAATACGATGGAACCTTGGCTAAAGGGGCTCTTGAGCAGCCTTGCAAGTCAGCAGCTTACGGTCGTGGATGCCAGCGCCGGAATACAATTGATTGGTGCGGTTTTTCATGATCCCGATGAACCGGTTGGCACACTTGACCCGCATTTTTGGTTGGATTTTGGCAATGATCAGCTGGTGATTGACCATTTGCAACAAATTCTGTCAGAACGCGATCCGACGCATCAACAGGATTATTTGTCGCGTGCCAAACAATTGAAGCAGCAACTGACTGCCTTGGACCTGCAATACCAGCAGACATTTTCATCCTGTCCCAACAAAACGCTTGTTTATGGTGGGCACTACGCCTTGGGGTATCTTGCCAAGCGTTATGGTTTGCAATACCGCGCGGCCCAGGGAGTGGCACCTGATGCAGAACCTTCAGCGCAGGATTTGGTGAATCTGGTTGACGATATCAAAGCCAACCACGTGCTGACAGTTTATGATGAAGCCTTATCCAGTCCCAAGATCGCACAAACGCTGGCAAATGAAACACAGGCAAAACTGCTTGCGATCAATCCAGCGCACAATGTCAGTAAGGCTGACTTGGACAGCGGGGTGACATTTGTTGAGATCATGGAACACAACTTGCATCAGCTTGTGGAGGGCCAGCCATGTCCGACGTTATAGTGCGGTTTGAGACGGTGAACACAAACTATGGTTTTACAAAAGCATTGGACAATGCCAGTTTCACGATTCGTGAGCAGGATTACGTCGTGGTGGCCGGACCCAATGGTAGCGGCAAATCAACGCTGGTCAGGGCACTGCTGGGCATCATGCCACACACTGGCCAGATCGAATTATTCGGCCAGCCTTTGGGTAAATTCAGCCACTGGCACAGGGTCGGCTATGTACCCCAAAAAATGTACTCCTTTAACCCGCTGTTTCCCGCGTCGGTCGAAGAAATCATCAAGCTCGGATTACTTGCCCAAAAGCACCTGCCCAAACGTTTTACCGCGGACGATCGCAAAATGGTTGGCGACATCATGCAGGAAATGGACATCCTCGATCTGCGGCACAAATCGGTGCAGGAACTTTCGGGTGGGCAGCAACAGAAAGTGTTTATCGCCAGAGCCTTGATCTCCACGCCGGAATTGCTGGTGATGGATGAGCCGACCAGTTCACTCGATGGCAAAGCACGCGCAAATCTGTTTGCGCTGCTGCGGCATATGAACCGCGCACACGGGGTTACGATCATTTTTATTTCGCATGATTTGAGTGACCTTGGGGATGACGCGACCAAGCTGCTTTACCTGGAAAACAAGGTGGTTTATGACGGCAGTCTAAAGGATTTTTGTCTACCAGATGACGGCCATCAGCACATGTTGCACCATCACCAGCGGGAGGATTAGCGATGCAGAATTTGATCGATTTATGGCAATTTGCATTTATCCAGCGGGCAGTGGTGGCAGGGACATTTGTGGGCATGTTGTGCGCGCTGCTGGGCATTTTTCTGGTGCTGCGGAAATTCAGTTTGATTGGCGATGGTCTCGCCCATACCAGCTTTGCCGGCGTTGCCCTGGGCTTGCTGGCGGGCATTTTTCCACTCTTTGTCGCATTGCCTGTGGCGATGGTTGGAGCACTGGTGATTTTGTTGCTCACGACCAAAGCCAAAGTTTATGGTGATACTGCGATTGGTATTGTGTCGGCAGTCGGCATTGCGAGCGGCGTGATGATGGCTAGTTTAGCGCATGGCTTTAATGTCGATTTGTTTAGTTATCTGTTTGGCAACATCCTCGCCATTGGTCAGAGTGAAATGTTGATTTCGATCGGGCTTTCAATCGTCGTCATCGCTGCCGTGGCGCTGCTGTATTATGATTTGTTCGCGCTGACTTTTGATGAAACGTATGCCGTGAGCCTGGGCATCAAAACCCAGTGGATCAATGCGGCTTTTTTTGTCTTGACCGCGATTGTGGTTGTGCTGTCGATTCAGGTGGTGGGAGTGATGCTGGTCTCGGCATTACTTATCTTGCCGGCCACCACAGCTTTACAGCTTGCCGGTGATTTTCGCGCCGCCCTGTTATTGAGCATGGCGATTTCGGTTTTCGCAATCGTGGCGGGTATCGTTCTCTCCTTTGCCCTCAACCTTCCCACGGGGGCGACCATCGTCTTGTTGAGTTTTGTCCTGTTCCTTTGTGCCCTGGCGGCGAGGAAGTTGGCGGGTTGAGTTTAGTTAATCACTTGGGAGTCGCCAGTCATGTGCGGCACCTTTTACGTCTATTCGCCTATCACTAAAATTGCCGCCTATTACCAAGTCGGTGAAAAGGCGAAAGTGGATTGGACACCGGATTACAACCTGCGGCCAGGGAGTGATGTGCTTACGGTTACGGCGTCAGAGCAGCGCGAATTGCATTATATGCGGTGGGGTTTAATCCCTGCCTGGGCCAAAGCTCAGGCCTTTGGCTTTAAAACCTTCAACGCCCGTGCCGAAACGGTTGCGGACAAACCAACATTCCGGGACGCTTACCTTCGTCGCCGCTGTTTGATTCCGGCGAATGGCTTTTATGAATGGCCCAAGAATGAGGTGCCTAAACGTAAATTCGCCATTCAGCCGACACGGGGTGAATTCTTTAGCTTCGCTGGATTATGGGAGCGCTGGCAAAGTCCGCAGGGAGTCGCTGTCCAATCCTGTACGATCATTACCACCACGCCCAATCGGGCCATGGCGGCCATCCACGATCGTATGCCAGTCATTTTGGGCGAGGACAAGGCTCAGCTATGGCTTGATGGCGAACAACGGAATCCTGAGGCCTTGGCGTCATTACTAGTGCCATGCCCGGATGATTGGCTGACGGTGTTTGAGGTCAATCACTATAAATCAGCTGAAGCTCCAGCCAGGGATTCAAAGCACTGGATCGATCAACGTGTTTGTTAAACCAAATTATTCCCAGCCAAAACGGCGGATGAAGAGTCGCTTGATCAGTTCTGCCAGCACAAAGTACAACAATAGGAAAATGGTCAGGACGCCAAAGTAGGCAAGTGGCAGTGGTGTGAAGCCAAGTGCCGCCGCCAGCGGCGAAAAGGGCAGCAGCGCACCCAAAATGACGATGGTGGTAGTGGTGATCGTCAGCAAGCGACTGGCTTTGCTTTGGACAAAGGGCAATTTCTGGGTTCGAATCACATGGATGATCAGGGTTTGGGTAAACAGTGATTCGACAAACCAGCCGGTTTGAAACAAAGCAGGGTTTTGCCAGGCATGGAAGATATAGAGCATGGCAAAATAAGTGAGGTAGTCAAAAACTGAACTCACAGGACCCAGGAAAATGATGAAATTGCGGATGTGTTTGATGTCCCAGCGACGTGGTTTTTGTAAATATTCCTCATCGACATGATCACTGGGGATACCAATCTGGGAAATGTCATACAATAAATTATTGGTGATCACCTGAATCGGCTGCATGGGCAGGAAAGGCAGGAAGATACTGCTTCCCAGTACCGAAAACATGTTGCCAAAGTTGGAGCTCGCCGTCATTTTGATGTATTTGTTGATATTGGCGAAAATTTTGCGGCCTTCACGCACCCCTTCTTTGAGCACGAGCAGGCTTTGTTTGAGCAGGATGATATCGGAGGATTCCTTGGCTATATCAACGGCGCTATCAACGGAAATGCCCACATCCGCGACTTTAAGCGCTGGCGCATCATTGATGCCGTCACCCATAAAGCCAACCACATGCCCGCGCGCTTGAAGCGCCTTGATAATCCGTTCTTTGTGTTGTGGCTCCAGCTTGGCAAAAATGGCTGTATCCTCAACGGCCTGGCTGAACTCCTGTTCCGACATTGCCGCAATTTGTGATCCGAGCAGGATTTGCTGATGCGAGATTCCGACCTGTTCACAGATTTTTGCTGCCACCAGCTCGTTATCGCCAGTCAGGATTTTGACGTTGACACCATAGTTATGCAGCTCGGCAATGGCTTTGCGCGAGGAGCTTTTGGGTGGGTCGAGAAAGGCCAGAAAACCGAGCAGCGTCATGTCACTTTCATCCGGAATTTTGTAGACCGTTTTGGCTGCCGGCATTTTTTTGATTGCCTGCGCAATCAGACGAAAGCCCTGGTTGCTCAAATCCCGCATGATATCGTCTTTGTGCTGGTGATGGTATTGTTCCAGGTTGGTTACTTTGTCACCAATTTGAACTTTGGAACAGTGCGCCAGGATCTCCTCAGAAGCGCCTTTGCAGACCAGGAAGTGTTCCTGGTGTTCGTTCTCAACCACCACGGACATACGACGACGCACAAAATCAAAGGGGATTTCGTCAATTTTGGTGAAGTGGCGGATGAGATTGCGAGTGAGTTGGCTGTCGTGTTTGAGCACAGCAGTGTCGAGAATGTTTTTGAGGCCAGTCTGGTAGAAACTATTGAGGTATGCCATGTCGAGGATGTTGACGTTTTCGGCACCAGTGATATCCACGTGTTTGATCAACACAACTCGGCCGAGAGTAAGGGTTCCCGTTTTATCGGTACACAATACATCCATGGCGCCAAAGTTCTGGATGGCATTGAGTCGCTTGACGATCACTTTGCGCCTCGACATTTCAAGTGCGCCTTTGCTCAGGTTGACAGTCACGATCATGGGCAGCATTTCGGGCGTCAGGCCAACGGCCACAGCCATGGCAAACAGAAAAGCCTGTAACCAGTTGCCCTTGCTGAATCCATTGATGAGAAAAACCAAGGGAACCATCACGCCAATGAACCGCAGCATCAAATAGGTGAATTTATTGATACCCTGGTCAAAACTGGTGAGCTGTCTGGTGGCACTCATTTTACTGGCAAAACTGCCAAAACGGGTTTTGTCTCCCGTGGCAAAAACCACAGCAGCAGCCGTACCGCTCACTACATTGGTGCCCATATAGCAGATGTTTTCCATGTCGTAGTCACTCGCGGCCGTATGCGTCGGCTGGGCATGTTTTTCCACTGGCAAGGCCTCACCGGTGAGCGACGACTGGTTGACAAATAAGTCTTTGGATACGAGGATGCGCAAGTCGGCCGGGATCATGTCACCAGAACTGAGATGCACAATATCGCCGGGGACAATCTCAGCGAGATTGATGTCCTTTTGGACGGCAGCGCGAACAACGGTTGTGGTGGTATGGACCATGGCTTTGAGGTCGTTGGCGGCTTTGTCAGCGCGTTTTTCCTGGACAAAGCGCATCAATACACTCAAGGTGAGCATGGTGCAGATGATGATTGTGGCTTTGCTGTCTCCGGTCAGGCCGGATAATATACCTAATGACAGTAACAGGATGCTTAACGGATCTTTGAAGTTTCCCAGTAATTGCCAGTACCACGGCTGCGGCTTCTTGGCGGCAATTTCGTTGGGACCAAACTGTTCTAAGCGCTCTTTGATCGAAATGGCACTTAAACCGGTAACCTGGGTTTGCATTTTGGCAAGCAATACGTCCGTTGTCATCGCAGAAGCAGCGGCGACATTCAGGTATTCGAGAGATTTGATTTTGGTGTTAAATGAGGAGCTCATGTATGTATTATAGCCTTTTTTAGCGTTTTTGGATAACAAAAAAGTCCCGTCCATGGGACGAGACTTGTTGAAATTTCTGGTAGCGGGAGAGGGATTCGAACCCCCGACCTTCGGGTTATGAGCCCGACGAGCTGCCACTGCTCCATCCCGCGACGCCTCCCCAAGATACCTCAATTTGGCATTGGGCGCAAGTATGCATGACTATTCACAAGTCAAGCTTGATGGCGCTGCCAGCCGAAGCTTGTCTGCTTAATGAGCAGACTTCCAGAAGCGAAGGCTGGTGGCAGGGGGGAGATTTGAACTCCCGACCAAAGGCTTATGAGTCCTTTGCTCTACCACTGAGCTACCCTGCCACAATCAACAAGTGTAAATATTGCCAAGACTGACAGGACTTGTCAAGCTTATCATTAATTGGTAGTGGATGAAGATGAATTGGTCGACCCGGCGAAGAAGTAATCAAACCATTTGCGCGGGTTGGGCTGTTGGCTCCGGTCCTGAATGGCTTTGTATTCGGCGGAGCTTTGCTCGCGGATAGCCACTTTGTCAGGCGGAAGTGAGACAACGATTTCATCGGTCTTTTTCAGGTTGAGACGGTTGCGGGCTTCTTCTTCCACAAACAGGTCGGTTTTGGTGTAATCCAGCGTCGTGTTCAGGTTCTGGTTTTGTTTGTTCAGATCGCTAAGCTGCAGCTGGAGTTTGTCGATACCCTGCTGTACCTGACGGTTTTCCTGAATGGCTTTGACCAGGTTGACAGACATAAAAAAAGTAATCAACACCCCAATGATCAGGAATGCTTTTGAATTGGAGAGGCTGAAAATGCTGCTTTTACGTGAACTTTGAATCATCAAGATGTCATTTAGAGCAATAAATTATAACCATGCAGCATCATACCTCGGACACAAGTTTTTTCAACCTGTTCATTACCTCTAAATGGCGAAGCCAACCGTAGCTTTAACGAAGGTCCCTTACAGCTTGATTACAGGCTTTCAGGGATAAGAATGACTAAGTTCGCAGGCTTACCAAGTCATTCTACATGGTGGGCCCAACAGGCTTCGAACCTGTGACCAATCGGTTATGAGCCGAGCGCTCTACCCCTGAGCTATGGGCCCTATTTTTTGAACCATTTTTTCCAAAATGGCACATCGGGGTCTTTGTGGATTTTTTCCCCGTCGTCGGTATCCACAGCGCTTGGATTATACTGATCTTCTGCTTCCTGCTCAAGTCGTCTTTGTTTTGCTTCTGCGTCAGCTTTTCGGGCTGCTTCTTCCTCAGCTTCTCTTTTTTCCTTTTTCTCGGTTTCCGTCTGTTCTTGAGCCCATTTTTCTTCGGCCAGGCGTTTGGTTTCCTCTGCAATCCGCTGTTTTTCCAGGTTTTCGACCTGTTGCAATTCAAGCAGGCGTTCGTGTTCAGCTCTCTCGCGCGATTCTTTTTCCTCGTTTTCTCTGGCTTCACGTAATTCTAACTGGCGTTGTTCGTCTGCCAACATCCTTAATTCTTCTGCTCTCAGGCGTTCCTGTTCAGTTTTTGCCTTCTCAGTCTCCCGGGCAAGGCGGTCTGCGGTATCTTGGTCGAGTTGACCCCTGTCTTCTTTGTATTTACGTTCGGCATCCAATGCTGCCAAGCGTTCGTTTTCGGCTTTTTCGCGCGCGGCCTGCAGTTCTAATTCCTTGGCTTTTTGTGCGGCTTCGTCCGCAGCGGCTGCTTGCGCTTTCATGTCTGTATAAATCGGGCAGGCCGTGACTTTGTAAGGTGGTTTTTCCAAAAACAAGAAAAAATCACCCACCGCATCAAAGACTTTACCATTGTATTCAGCGAAATCGGGGTATTCCTTGGCATTTTCTTCACGGTATTGATTAAGTTCACGCTGCAGATAGCGGTAAAGCCAGTAGTGAAAATCCTTGGACTGGCAATAAAATTTGCCATTGCGAAGATAATAGTGAGGGCATTGTTGGGTGCAGCAGTTACGCCAGATGAGCGGATAGTAGGCCATTTTATTTTTGATTAATAGTGGGTGGAGGTGACTTTCTGTATATTATACCAAAGATTTCCGTCTTTGGTACAGGAGGATTGCTATTTAGAGGCTACATTGTTATAGTTTTAATGGCAAGTTGATTATTTTATGCTTCCAATGACAGGAGGAATTATGAGTTTGGGCCTGATCGTCGGGATTGCCATTCTGATCATGCTGACGCTCAATCTGGTCTTTTTGATCGCCTTTATCGGGCCAATTTTGACAGAATTCCGTTTGATTGCTTCTGATTTTCGCAAAGTCACGGACACGGTCGAACGCCGGGTAGCCAAAATTGACGAAATTTTTGAAAGCGTCGGGGCTGCCATGGAAATTTTCCGCAAAGCAGGCGGGATGATGAAAAAAGTCCGGAAATCCAAGAAAACCACGGATGCAACAGTTGAAACGCAAAGCTAATTTTTTGAAGTGTGAGGTGCCTGTCATGGCTAGAAACAATCCGTCGGGTTTGATCTTCAGGGCGGGACTGATCGCTGGAGCCGCAATTGGAGCGGTCGTTGGGTTACTGTTGGCGCCCGAAAAAGGCGAGGACACCCGGATCAAAGTCAAAGGGCAGATTGCTAAACTGAAAAGCAATTCCGGAGTGTACAAAGCAGAAATCAACCGGTTCAAGGATGAAAATTTGCCCAAAGTGCAGGAGCATGTCAAGAAAACCGCGGCCCTGGTGCAGGACAAAGTTGAAGACTGGAGCAAAGTGGCCAAAGCCAAAGCCCAGGATGCCAAACAGCTGATCGAGGTGAGACTCGCAGCAAAAGAACTCAAGCAACAGTCCGAGTAAGCTAGCTTCAGCAGCATTTGTAAAGAGACACTCAATTTGAGTGTCTCTTTTTTGGTGATCAGGTTAAGTGACGCAATCGATTGACTAGAGTTGAATTTGGTAGACTTTGGTGCCATCGAGGATGAAGAGCAGGTTGGAGAGTTCGTCAATGTAAATGTCCTTGAGGTCGTTAAAGGCGTTGGTGGCAGCGTAAATTTTGTTGAGAGCACCATCAGCTTTGTTGAAGATGAGGATTTGTTTGTTGCCATGGTCGGCGATGTAGATGTATTTGCCGGTGGCGTCTGGCGATGTTTCGTCCTTGGAGAACGTCGCCAGGGCGACGGCGTCGGTAAGTGGTTTGGCCATGCCCTTGAGTTTGAAGTTGGTGTCGATTTTGCCATTGACGTATTTGAGCAGTTCGCCGCTATTCATGAGGAGGTAAACATTGCCGTCGACAGCGGCGCCGATGACATTTTTGAAATCCGGGCGAGTGGTGTCGGCATTGATGATATCCGTGGGCGCAGTGAGCTTGGCGCCGGCAAAGCGGTAACGCCAGACGCCACCGACCGTCGGGTCAACCGCATAGAGGCGGATGCCGGCATTGTTGTCCGTCCAGCTGGTCAGAACAGATGCAGCGTGCGGTGCGTCGTTGAAAGAAGCAGCGAGTTTAGTGACTTTGTTGGTTTTGGGATCATACGTGAAATACTGGTTGGCGCCAGTTTCGTTTTTGCCAAAGAGGTAGCCGATATCTTTGGTGACTGTGAGTAGAGTGGCGCTGCCGGCATCGGTAAGTTGCGATTTGGCAACGGTCAGTTTGTGGGTGTCTTTGTTCATGGCATACAGGCGCTGGTTGGCGTTGTCAAGGAAGAATAGCGAGCCGGCGGCAAAGGCCATTTTGACGGGTTTGACGTCGCTGGCCAGGGTGCTGAGGTCGGCAATCGGAGTTGCGTCCGTAATGCGTGTCACATGGTCGACGGTATCGAGTTCTGACTGAATGTCGGCGATCAGACTGTTGATGGTAGCGGCGCTGTAAATTTTTAATGTTTGCGCTTCGTGAGCCTTGTCCAGTGCCGCGAGCAGGTATTCACGGGCGTTGACCAGGTCATTGGTGCGCATTTTATCCATGGCCAGGTTGTAATTGGTCTGCGCTTCGGTCAGAGCTTGGCTGGACTTTACTGCCGGGTTGCTTTTGGAGCGGTCGCGGATCACGCTAAAACCCACCACGAGGATCAAAACAATGCCGATGAGCAAAAAGATCTTGCTGATTTTGGACGGGTCTTCACGGATGTCACTCCAACTCGGGATGTTGGTCAAAAAGTTTTTGAGGGTGCCCAGCAGTTGGTTCTGGCCATCGTTGCGGCGGTGGCGGCGGGGATGATAGCCACCGACATCGCCAGAAGAATTTTGAAACGGACTGGCAATTGGTTTGGGAATTTCCGTGGCAACGGGTGTGGGCGTCGATTCCAGTGGCGGCACCGTGGGCTCAAACGAAGGAAAGGCTGCGTCCGAGGTGTTGTCAAAACCGGTGCTCGATACCGGTGTGTTTGGCGTCTGGGCTTGTTCGGTCGGGCGTGGATCGGTATCGTCTTCAGTCTGGTTAAGTTTGGCGGCAAAGGTGTCCTTGCTGACTTTGACGCGGTTTGGCAGCTCATTGCTTCTGCCGTCCGGGGTTGCGGTCGAAGCTTCGATGTTGGCATTGATTTCCACCACCAGCACACTCGGAACATTGTCGAGCGCCGGGTGTTTGGTAATCAGTTCCGAGAGGCGTGAAGCAGCGACTGAAGGGTAACAGGTCGTGACGATTTCCTTGAATTGTGAGAGAGGAACGATCTCAAAAAGTTTGTTGGTATTAAAAGTCATAATGTCGCCGACTTCGATTTTGCCGCTGGCGATGTTCACAAATGCGGGCAGGTCTGTTTTTTGCTGCGGGCCGACGTTGCCGATTTTATTGAGGCGGCCTTTGCGGATGAGGTAAATGCTGCCATCACCAATCTGCGCGATATGGAGGTCCTGACCGACGAGAATTGCCGCGGTAATGTTAATGCGTTTGAGGGTTTGCTGGCGCAGGGTTATCAGGCGTTTGTTGAAATCATCAATTTTTTTGTTGGCAAAGGCAAGCGTTGCCTCGAGGCTGGTTAGGGGTTCGACATCGAGGTCGGCGTAATATTTCTCGCGCATGGAGTTGATGATGGTGTTGCCCAGTTCCTCGTAATCTTTGGGCAGATCCAGGATGAGGTAGAGGTTGCCACGGCTTTGGCCGACCTTGTCGATCGTCGGTTCATAAACGTAGACATTTGACCAGTTGTGGCTTTTGGGGGAAAGCTTGGTACCGATAACCTTGCCGACAAAGGTCGCGATGGGTGTGGACATGGGGGAGCCTTATTTTTTGGCTAGAAAGTAAAGTTCAAATAAGACAAAGGCAAAGAATAATAAAGCAATTTGGGGAAGGTTAATCACATGCAGACTGCGCAGAAACAGGGTTAGAACGGCAAAGCAACTGACCAGAAAACCCTGACGCAAGGACGTAAGCAGGTTGCCGTAATAAAATTCATTTTTGCTGCGTATCAATCGCAGATAAAAGCTAAGCAGTGTAACCATGCCCATCATGGCCAGGGCAACGGCGGTATAAAAAATGATCAGTTCGAGGCGGGAGGCGATCAGTGGATCAATATTGAACAAAATCCAGATGGAAATAGCGAGCGAACCCAGTGTGGTGATCCCGATGCCAAACAGATATATGGTCAAAGACATCGTCGGTAAAACTTTCGCTATTGGTTTGAGGTAAAATTTGTTTCGCAATACCAGACAACGACTTTTATTTCCCAGTCATTTTCGACGTCATTGTAACGTATCGGCATGCGGCTGTGAAGACTTTGTCGAGCCGTTGTGCAATGTCGTGCCCGCAATCAGTGCGGCAATCATCCAAAACAGCAGGCTGAGGTCATTTTTGAAATAGGGGACATCAAAGAGGCCGTGGACAATCAGTGTCGTGAGAAAGGCCAGGGAACCGAGGAAGATGGCGTTAGAAAGCGTATAGGGAGCTTGCCTGGATGGAAGCTGGCGGTAACAAAGCCAGAGCAGTCGGCCCAACAACAAGCAAAAAACCAACAGGCCGAGCAATCCTGTTTCGGTCCAGAAATTGAGGAAAATATTGTGCGGAAAGATGGGAATGTCGGTAAGTGGGCCAATGTTATATTGAATGATGCGTGCCTGGAACGCTCCCAGCCCGGCGCCCAGCAGCGGGCGATCCTGCAGCATTCTGAAGGTAGCGCCGTAGACGAGGACGCGTACATTGGCGGAATTGTCTCCAAACAGGTCGTGGGCGTTGGCGGATGGACTGAAAAAATCACGTACCCGCGTTTGCGTCAGATAGGCCGTTGTCCCCACTACCAGTGTCAGTAATACGAGCAGCGGGATGGCTTTTTTGCCAGCGAGGGAAACGCCAATGACGACAATGCCAGCAATCAATCCAATCCAGCTGGCGCGGGAAATGCTCCACCACAGGCAGAGCACGGCCATCAGGCTGATGACGCCAATCGCGGCCACCAGGCGACGATGATGGTTGCGCCAGAGCCAAATGCCCATTGGGATAAACAAGGTAATGAGTGGTGCCAGTAAAAGTCCGATCGCATTGGGCGTATTGAAGACAGCCGTGATGCGGTTTTCGGTGGTATCGGCAAAATTGAGGTGAAACTGGTGCGTGACCAGATACTGACCAATGCCGTCAAGCGAAAGCCACCCCATCATGCCCAGCAGCGCGCCGTAGATGATTTTGACTAGAGCAGGCTGGTGTCGGATTTCCCAGAAAAGCAGATAGAAAAAAAGCACGGGTTCAATGAAATAGGCACGTAGTAATCCAAGCGCCGCGATTTTTTGAGGAGCCACCCAGACGCCAAGGCATGCAGCGAGAACGGTCAACACAGGAAGCCATTGCAGTGGTGTCTGAAAAAAGGATTGCAGCGATATTTTATCCGGCCGATGGGTGAGCGCGTGGACACTGAAACTGGCAAAATAAGCAAGCAGTGCGATTTCGAGTAGTGTTGTTGGCAGTTTGTGCAGCACGGGAAATGGCGTGAGGTTAAAACGCACGACGTAGGTTGGCAGCAGCAAAACCACCAGACCGATCAGAGTACGGCGGTGCCGCAGTCCAAGCAGTACAAAGACACAGGCCAGCGCAGTGACAATGACAAAGGTAAGCATGGCAAACTTTCAAAAAAGCGAGGCACTTGCCCCGCTATTGTATCGAAAAAAAAGGTGAGCACAAATCGATTATTTGGCTGTTTCCAATGCCGCGATCTTTTCGAGCCGACGGCGATGACGGCTGCCTGGGCTGGCTTCGGTTTCGGTGGTCAGAAAAACTTTGACAATGCGTTTGGCTTCATTGAGGTTGGCCACATTCATGCCGGCGTCGATCAGGTTGGTGTAATCCCCTTCGGTTACTTTTTCGATACTGGAGGCGTTGGAGCGCAGGCCTGACAGGCAGAGCGTGTTGATATCATTGTGCAGACGTCCAAAAAAAGCCTGAATCGGTTCCAGACAGCTTGCGGCACGGACATGCTTGAGTTTGTTGGCTGCCATACAGATGCCAATGCCACTACCGCAGATTAGAATGGCGCGAAAATCCTTGCCTGCACGCTCGGCTAATTTGTGTTTGAGCGTCAGGACTGGATCGGGGTAATCGTCTGTGGCATCCAGCTGGTATGAACCAACGTCAATAGGCGTGTGCCCGAGTTCCTGGATGTAGGGTTTGAGCTCTTCTTTGATCTTAAATCCACCGTGGTCAGCACCAATATAAACGTCCATGCGTGGCTCCATTTAATGTAAGCGGGGTTATTATCGTCTTCGCAGCAAGTCGTGTCAATTTGCCTTGTTTACTCAGCTGGATAGTTGGGCTGGTCTTTGGTTTGGATCATGGAATGAGGATGGTTTTCACGAATTCCAATCGGGGTGACGCGAATAAAACGTGCTTTCTGGTAAAGTTCATCAAGCGTGCGGGCGCCGACGTAACCCATACCGGCGCGGATGCCGCCAATCAGTTGATGGACGACAGCGGCGGTGGAGCCACGGAATATAATCACGCCTTCGATACCTTCGGGAACGATTTTTTCAGATTTGCCATCACCATAACGATCAGTACCGGTGATTGCGCCCAGTGACCCCATCCCACGGTAGGATTTATACTGTTTGTCGCCAAAGGTGACAATTTCGCCCGGGGAGGCGTCGGTGCCGGCCAGGATGCTGCCGTTCATCACCGAACTTGCGCCAGCAGCCAGCGCTTTGACCATGTCGCCACTGTAACGCAGGCCGCCATCGGCAATGATCGGGACGTTGGCGGCACGGGCGATGCGGGCCACTTCGGTGATGGCGGTGAGTTGAGGAACGCCGCAACCTGTGATGATGCGTGTCGTGCAGGTTGCTCCGGGTCCGATGCCAACACGCAGGCCATCGGCGAATTTACACAAATCTTCGGCGGCCCAGGCAGTGGCGATATTGCCCACCACGACGTCGGCTTTGACCGACTCTTTGATGCGACGGGCGCCTTCCACAACTTTGAGGTTGTGGCCATGGGCACAATCGATCACGAGTACATCCACGCCAACTTTGTCCAGGGCCAGGGCGCGGCTAAGGTCAAACGGTCCCACGGCAGCGCCAACTTTAAAGCCTTTGTCCTTGACTTGTTTGGCCATGGCGATTTCCTGTTCGGCGTTCATATTGCGATGAATCACTCCCAGCCCACCCAATTCTCCCAAGACCATGCACATGGCGGTTTCGGTGACGCGATCCATGGGTGAACTGACGATCGGGATGGCGATGCTGACGTTTTTGCTGACACGCGTTTGCAATAATGCCTCAGTGGGTTCCATGGCACTGGCTTCTGGCAGGATCAGGACGTCGTCAAAAGTCAGTCCGGTTTGCAGGTTGGATAATTTGTCTGCCATATCGGTCATATTCAGCCTCGTGGGTCATAAAATAAAATCATAGCAACTCCACTCTAGAGTTGCTTTTCTTGGTGACTATTCTAAACAACTTGACGCGTTTTGACAATCTGGATGTTAACATCTGGATGTTAACTAAAGCGTTGGAAAAGTTCCTGATAAGTGGTCGCCGCCTGTTCCCAGTTGAAATGCCGAAGACGCTGTTTACCTGCCTGCACCAGGGTGCTCCTGAGCACTGAATGATCAATCAGCGTGGTTAGTCCTTGGGCAATGTCGTCAATTTCATAAGGATTGACATACAGCGCTGCCCCGCCTGCAATCTCCGGCATGGCTGCGATTGCCGCAGTCAGCACCGGTACGCCGAGTTGAAATGCTTCCAGGATGGGAAGCCCAAAGCCTTCATACAGTGACGGATAGGCGAGTGCGAGCGCCTCACCAAACAGAGCTGTTTTCATGGTGTCATCGAGATAGCCGGTCAGCACCAGGTGATTCGTCAGGTGCAGATCTGACACCTGTTGGTGAAACGTTGATTCGCGGTAACCCATTTTGCCCGAGAGCACCAGTTTGAAATCGCGGTACGGGGATTGATGGACAACTTTGGTCCATGCCGCTAGCAGGTTGGGTATATTTTTGCGTGGGGCAATGTCGCCGACAAAGAAAAAATATGCGCGGGCACGCAACTTGAAACGGTTCAGGACTTGCTGCGTCAAGGCAGCGTCAATGGGTGCGATGGGCATCAGACCGGGATAGATGACGCTGATACGGCTTGGATTTATGCGCCAGCATTTGATCATGTCGTCCTTGGTGGCGTGGCTGAGGGTGATCAGATGGTCGGCCTGTTTGGCCGCTGTCGCCATCCAGTTGTGCCAGAGGCGGTTTTGACGGGAAAGAAGGTGAGGGAATTTGACAAAAGTAAGGTCATGAATGGTGATCAGTCTTGGCACGTTGTTTTGACGAATGGCGTTCAGGTGCGGGCTTAGAATTAAGTCTACCGGCTGTCTAAGTTTGGGATTAAATCCCCAGGCACCCATCAGATTGAGCAATTTGTTGGGGTAATGTGTCCGCGCGATGGCAGTAGCGGTGGGAAGTTCAGGTAAATGGCCAAATTGACTCGACCAGCGGTTCTGGTAGACCAGCCATTGCTGCGGCAGTCGCCGGGTGAGCTCCTGCAGCAGCACCGACGAGTACTGACCCACACCCGACGGTTCCGGGTTCATCAGCACGCGGGCATCAAATAAAATGCGCATAAGGGTTGGGTCCCAAAAAGGCGTTATGAATAGGTGACCAGCAGGCGAGGCGCTGTCAGCGTTGACATCAGGGTGGACAGGGACTGGAGCAGGTCACGGCGCACACCACTGTCGGGAAGTGCAATGACGACGACGCTGGTTTTGCCCAGGGTTTGGATATCGGACAGGACAGCGTGCCGCAACACCAGTGTGGTGCAGCTGAAGGTATTTTTTTTGTCTCCCAGCATGGGGAAAAAATGTTCGTACTGGGCACGTAACGCATTAATGGCTTCGGTATCAGGGCCGACAAAGGTGATCGTAACAGTGTGGTCTTTGAGACGGGTGACAAGCTGTTCATGCAGGGCCAGCAGAGCCAGTGAAGGGGTGTCACCCAGGTGGTGCAGGTTGCTTACATGAGACAGGATTTTGATACTTAACGCGGATTCAATTTCACGCTGTTCAAAGGTTTCATTTTTGAGGTAGGTCGCCATCGCTACCAGCAGGAGTGCCAATCCCAGCAGAAAAACCACGATCACGGCGGCATCGATGGCATAGGCTGGATACTCAACATTAATCGTCGGTCCGTCAATGCCAAGCTGCAGTTTGCCTTCCATGCTGGTTTGTGAAAATTCATCGGCTTTTTGGCGTAGCGTAGTGATCAGGGTGTTGGAGAGCGCTTCGGTCTGGGCCTGGTTTTGGGTTGAGAGGCGGATTTCGTTGACGTATTTACCTTTGGACACAGCGGTGAAAAAAGTGGCGGGAGTCTGGATTTTGGTGAAATCGACATTGGCACGATCAAAAATAGCTTTGACCACACCGGTATTTTTGAGCAGACCGGGAATGCTGTCGCTGAAGGAATTGGCGACCATTGTGCCGTAGTAGTTGTTGTATTGAAAATAGTTACTGGCGGCTCCAGTGCTTACGTTTTCATAGTTGGCGACGACGGAGATGGCGCTGCTGAATTTTTGGGGTTGCAGCAGTAGCCACGTGCCGCCGATCACAAGTCCAATCAGGATGACGGTCAAAAACAAACCTATTTCCTTGCGGATGGCTTTGAGCAGGTGGCGAAATTCCATGGGTGTCTCCGGAGAAAAATAATGAATTCAATCAGTCAGGGAGATTATTATTGGCGTTGAAATTCGCGGTAACGATCCTGAACGTATGTGCTGATTTTTTGGACAAAGACCGATTTGTCAAACTTCAGTGCGTGTTTGCGGATAGCCTCGGGGTTGAAGGTCATGGTTTGAAAACGGGTGACAGCGTCGATGATGGCCGCTTTGGTTTGTGCGTGGAAAAAAGTGCCGGTTGTCCCTTCGATGATTGTTTCCAGGGCGCCACCCTTGGCATAGGCAATGACCGGGCGACCGGCTGCCATGACTTCGACCGGGGCAATACCAAAATCTTCTTCGGGCGGGAAAATAAAAGCCTGGCACTCGGCCATGAGTTTGGCTTTGTCGGTTTCGCTGACATTGCCCAGGAACTCAATGTTGGGGCCAGCCTGGCGTTTCAACTTACCGAGTTCGGGGCCTTCGCCGGCGATTTTAAGTTTGAGACCGAGCTGGTTAAATGCCTGGATGGCAATGTCCGTGCGTTTATAAGGGACGAGGCGTGCCAGCAGTAGATAGTAGTCACCGAGGTGGGGGGCGATGGCATAGTTTGCTGTATCGACAGGAGGATAAATGACCACGGCGTTTTTGCGGTAGTATTTGCGGATGCGTTGTGCAATATAATCGGAAATGGCGACAAAATGGTCGACACGGTCGGCCGAAGAGCGATCCCAGACGCGCAGGTAAGTCAGAATGACGGGCGCAAACAGCCGCACAATGCCGTTGAGGATGCCAAAGTAGGAAGGGTCATTGATGTAGCGGTGAAAAAAGTCCCAGAAATAGCGTGTCGGGGTGTAACAATAGCAGATATGCAGGGTCTCCGGTGGTGTGACCACGCCTTTGGCGCAGGCGTGTGTTGAGCTGATGACCAGGTCGTAGCCACTGAAGTCCATGCGTTCAAAGGCGAGTGGCATCAGGCCGATGTACATGGAGTGGTTGCGGCGCGCACCTGGCAATTTGTCCAGAAATGAGACATGGATCTCACGCTCTGCCAGTGATTTGATGCGACTTGGATCACAAACACTGGTATAAATGGGTGCTTCCGGGTAAATCTCGGCGATCGCATGCAGCGAGCGTTCCGACCCGGCGTAGTTAACCAGCCAATCATGGACGAGGGCGACTTTCACGTTTAGTAGGCTCCTTTGGATTTGCCGAAACTGGTGAGGGTGAGCAGGATGATTTTGAGGTCAAACCAGGGGGACCAGTTCTCGATATAAAACATGTCGTACTGCAACCGTTCTTCAATGGCGGTATTGCCGCGCCAGCCGTTCACCTGGGCCCAGCCCGTAAGGCCGGGTGTGACCTGGTGGCGTTCGTGGTAGCGGGGGATCAGGTTGGCAAATTCTTTGACAAATTCGGGTTGCTCCGGCCTTGGGCCAACCAGCGTCATGTCGCCGCGCAATATATTCCACAGTTGCGGCAGTTCGTCAAGGTTGGAGGCGCGCAAAAAAGTGCCAATCGAAGTGCGACGGTTATCGTTTTGCGTTGTCCAGGCTTTTTCGTTTTCACCTTCGCAGCAGGTATGCATGGTACGGAATTTGTACGTAGCAAACGGTTTACCGTTTTTGCCAATGCGCTGCTGGGAAAAGATCACCGATCCCGACGAAGTCAGCTTGACGGCAATCGCCACGACCAGCATCACAGGACTTAAGGCAACCAGGACTAGCGCTGCAAAAAACATATCCGTGAGGCGTTTGGCCAGTCCCGGTAATCCCGCAATCGGGTAACGGCGTGGTCCCATGAGGGGCACGCCATTGATGGTTTCCCGCACTTTGTAACCGGCCGTCAGTGCCAACGTGTCGGGGATGACCATGACGAAAATGCCCTGCTCGCGGGCATACTGTACCAATGGTTCAACCTCCTGCATGACGTTGTCACCACCCAGGCCGACGATGAGCGTGTCAGGATGATTCTGATCGACAATGGTTTTGAAATTGGAGACGGTACCAAGTATGGGAAAACCCGCAATGGTATTGGCGTCGTTCTGCAGAATTGGCCCTGATGCGAGTTGTTTGACTTTGACCTGGGATTTTTTGTTCGGTTCCTCGATTACACCAATGATATGCACTCCAGGCCAGCCACGCTGACGAATGCCTTCCAGAAATTGCCGGCCAATCGCACCAATATTGCAGATGATGGTCCGTTCGACACCGATTTGCCTTGACCAGAGGATATTTTCGACGACGTGCAGCAAAGCGCGACCGAAAGCGACAAAAATAATGCAAATGATGTAGGCATAGAGGGTAATTAAGCGTGAAAATGGCTGGTGGCCATAGATAAACCCGAGTACGGTCATGGCCACAATGCCAAAGGAAGCCGCGACAAAAATGCCGCGGAATTCTTCCAGTCCACGCGTTTTACCGATTTCACGATACATGCCCAAGGCAATAAAAATGACCAGCCACAGCCCCGCAATCATCGGCGCGACCTGGACAAAGTCTTTCCAGGCAAAGTGTAAACTGGGAATGCTAAACAGTTCCAGGTCCAGCGTGGTCACATCCACTTTGCGGCGGATGACATAAGCCAACAAAAAAGCGCCCCAAATGCCCAGATAATCAATCAGGACATAAAGGACGGCAAAAATGCGGGAAAAATGGCGATCAATAAATTTGAGCATACGACTTGGCATAAAAAAACAAGCTCAAAAGCACGAATAAGCCGAGTTCTGTACTGGCAATCATCTCTCTAGGCGGCCTGTTGCCAGGACGCTCGTGCGTTCCACTCTGAATTATTCCCCCAAAGTCAGGGTTAACGAATAATTCAGTCCGTTGGAACTTGCTCCAGGAAGGGTTTACCCGCCCCGCTGTTGCCAGACGGAGCCGTGGGCTCTTACCCCGCGATTTCAACCTTACCCCGACCGAAACGGCGGGGCGGTATGTTTCTGTGGCACTTTCCCTGAGAGAAGCAAGGAGCTTGGAGTATTTAGCGTGGAGTACGGAGCTTGGAGCATGGAGGAGGAAGACTTCTCATTGTTCTAGCGCTGCTACCTTTGTACTCGTAGCTCAAAACTCCAAGCTCCCAGCTTCTCCCGGCAGCCGTTAGCTGCTTCCATGACTTTGGTGGAGCTCGGACTTTCCTCTGGGCCTTGCGGCCAAGTAATTGCTGGTGCCTTTGAGCTTTATGAGTTTAGCATGAAAGGGAAGCGCGGGGTAGAGGAGTGGGACGATTTCTGGTGAGCCGGAAATGGAAAGGTTGAGTGTAAAATAATTTACATATTTATTGAGATTATATGGTATAATTTAACTCATCATTAATAATATTAATTACAATTATGGAGAAGAAAATGAGAAGCCCTAGAAGAGTTTCGTCTCTGTTAAGGGTGGCAATGGCGTTGGGTGCGGCTGAGTTTGGCTTAGCTGCCTGTAGTGGACAGACGGTCAAACCCGGGTTTTATGAAGATTCAAGTATTAATGGTAAAAATGCTATTGTGTTGCATACTAACAAGCCTTTGTGGGATCCAAATTGTCAGGCAACCGAAGATCCGAGTGGATGGTGTAAAACAGTTGGCACAGTGGAAGAAGGGATGGGAGTTACAATATCCGATAATTCTTTCTTGAACGCCAATGCTTTTAATGATGACAGACTTTTTGGTGCTATCAGAAGTCGTTATTTCAGGATTTGCTATCTTGATAATGGGATAGAGAAGACTTGTGGTTATACGCGTGAAGAGAATCTTGATATTATGGGCGATGGACAAGGTAAATACTAATTTTCGTATTTTTTTTGTGTTTTTGTAACGATTTTTTCCATGCTGCGTCGATAACTTTTACCTCATGACACTAACGGCGGGCGTGGTTCCGTTTATTTTCACGGCAGGTCTTCGGACCTGCCTTTTTGTTAACTACTACTCATTCTAAAATTATATGTTAAAATAGTGCCCCGACTCTGTGCGGGGCACCTTAAAATAGGTTTCTAATGGCAACCTGGTTGTCTGGCAGGCGATGCGTCTGCCCTGATGGCTATGTTGCCGATGAAATATGGAACACTACCGCAGCAATGATCGTATTGGCGGATCCAGTATGGGTAACCCGAGTACTTATACGGGATCCGCCAATCTTGGGTAAAAAACAAAAGTTCCGGGCCAGGTGGATCTGTCCGGAAAAGGAGAAGAAAAAGTGACGAGAAGGTGGTTTTTAGTTGTGACGAGCATCTTGCTCGTAATATTGTTGGCCTGCGGGTCAACATTGTCCGTGGGGATCCCTACCCAGGACGCAAAAGCGGCCGCGACGGACGCGGTCGCTATGACTCGGGTGGCCGCATTCACCCCCACTATCACGCCACGGCCCGTGGCTGTGACAGCGGTCACTCAAGTGGCGGTCACCGCCGTGACGGCTATTGTCGTCACGGTGAACGTGACTGTTGTTGGGGCAACCCAAACGCCAGAGCCAACTGTTGACCTAAGTCACCAGTGTCTGACTGTATGGGTTACCAAGACGGTAACTCTCTCGCGGGCGACACTGCCGATCGAGGCCGTCCGCGAGCAGTTTTCCAGTTGGTCCGTCGCTGACGAGTTGTTGGATGCGATTGCATCCAGAATAACCGTCAAAGACGGACAGTTTAAAGTCTGGGTTCCAACCCAGAACCTTCCCGTTTACGGGAAGGTATGTCCCATGGGGGACAACCAGCTCTGGAACTACCCCCCGGAGCTTGACAGCTTGTTGAGTCGGTAGTTTCCATCCTGTGGCGCCCCTTGCAAGGGCGCCACGTTCGTATCCGGGTGTATTTATAACTTGGATGAACTTGCTCTTTCTCTTTCCTTAGTTGAGCAAACAATTTAATCAACAAAAGCGGCAATTTCGGGTATAATTCATTCCGGCAATAAATTAGGAATACTTTCCAATGGCAGGAACAATGGAACTGACCAACAGTCCTTCCGTCATGGATAAAGAAGTCACTCCGGTGCTGGATGGAGCAGAGATTGTGGCAAGTGTTATGGCCATGCGCGCACAACTTGAAGCCAATGGTGCGCAGGCTTTGCAAACTGTCCAACACGCATGCCAGGAATTATACCAGCGGGCGGTCGCGCAGTATGATCAAGTGAACGGTGAAGTTATTGTGGCCATTTGCGAAGCGTATGTAGCCTTAGCGGCTACGCAAGTGCGTTTACAAGGGATGGATAGGATTTTGAAACGGCTTGCGGTTGTTGTTACCTTGGCGGCAGCACCCATTGTCACCGCTGCCTGTTCCGGTGGTGGTGGGATTGATACTCATGCTCAGGGCAATGCGCAAGGTAATTTACAACCAGTCATGGAGAAAAAAGAGAAAATCGAAACGGTTTTGTGGATGTATGAAGACGTTTGTGTTGCCGAGCGTTACTTTGAACGAGGTATTGGGATAGGATGGAAAGATATTCTGATCGACATTTGGGAAGAAAATGGGATGACAGCGGATAACACTCCTAATTACTGGACATTGGTTGAACAAAAATCCAAAGAATTAAAAGCAGAATATGAGGGACCTCCTGATTTTTACGGCAAATATCAAATCCCTTATTTAGCTGAATTACCTGGGCAGAGCCGCTAATCCCGTTTTGGCATCCTGATAATCCGGGTTGATGCGTAAGGTCGCTTCCCACTCGGTTTTGGCTTTGTCGTATTGTTTGAGATTGTAGTAAAGCAGTCCCAGATTGAAATGTGCGGCGTCATAATTGGGATTAATGACCAGTTCGTCCTTGTACTGTTGTTCGGCTTCGGCGGCATTGCCTTGATGCGCGGCAATCAGGCCAAGGTTGTTGTGCGCCATGGGTTCCAGCGGGTTGAGCGCAAGGGCTTTTTGGTAATACGGTTTGGCGGCGTCAATCTGGCCATCGAGGTAGAGCATGGCGCCCAGGTTGCGCTGCGCGAGCGGGTAGTCAGGAGAGTTCTGAACGGCGTTTTGCCAGAATGCGATGCGATCCTGGAAATTGGAACTGTAGACCAGGGTGGTGGCAAAGAACACTCCCAGAACAGTCAGTGCAACCCAGGCGGGGAGGGTGAGCTGAGGGGAGGAAGAAGCGGAGGTGGCGCGACGGGTGAGGGAAATTTTGGAGGAGGGATTGTTATGTTGAGGATTATCCATTGTTTGAGAGGAACGTAGCAGTAAGGATTCTAGCCCCTTCGCCGAGGCTTCGGTGGACAGGTCTCTGCGCTCAGGATGACTGCTTTGAGCAGCGGTGTTACTTGAAGCCGGTTTGTACCACTGCAAGTTCTTGATCCACGGCAGTTCCAGCAGGATGAAGACAATGCCAACGAGTGGCAGGTAGATGCGGTGTTCAATAAAGTCGGCCGGCACATCGGGATTGGGGCGGATAAACGAGGGGACGAGCATGGCGACAAACCAGAGCAAGCCAAACCCGACCTTCTTCCAGTTCTTGCCGCGCGTCACAATCAGCACAGCAGCGATCATGGCCAACGCGATATAACCATACGTAAACGTCATGTCCCGCATGATGGGCAGCACTGACAGATTGAACGGAAACAGGATTTTGCCGACAAAGGGAATAATGGCCGGGAGGTTTTGCCAAAGCGATTGCAGCATGAAACCAAGCGGCGTCGACGTTCCGGCAAGCGCCTGTGAGCGCATTTGCCAGTAAAGAACCAGAAGCGGCAGATGCAAGGCCAGGAACAGCAGTGACTTTTTGGTCCATGGTTTCAATGTGGCAAATAATGCTTGGTAGAGGACAAAGAAAAATGGCAGGAGCATGGCTGTTTCCTTGGTCCAGAGCGCCAGCATGAGCGCGATGAAGTACGCCACAGCTGTTGACCATTGGGGCGAGTTTAGCCATTTGCCAAACAACCAGAAGGCCAGCAAGGCAAATAGCGCAAGCAGTGAGTCGTTGCGACCCGGAATCCAGGCGACGGCCTGTGTCAGCACCGGATGCACCAGGAATAGCAGCGCCACCAGCAGGGCACTTTGGTCACGGTATTGCAGCGTTTTGAGCAGTTTGTACAGCAGGCAAACGGTGGCGAGGTGAATGATGATGTTGGTCAGATGATAGCCCCAGGCGCTGAGGCCACTGAACTGTGCATCCCACATCAGCGAAACAGTCAGTAGCGGCCGGAAGTAGTTGGCCGGTCCATGCATGACATGAAAAACATCCTGCGCAAACGCTGTGAAGAAATTGTTGAAATCGCGGATAAAGGGAAAGTTTTGCAAAATCAGCGCGTTGTCGTCCAGGAAACTGAAACCAAACGATAGCGTGCGGGCATAAAGGGCAAAACCAGCCGCAATAATGACGAGATAGGGTTGGCAACGGGCTCTGAGTGTCATGTTTGTTTTTTGTCCAGTTTGTTGGAAATGCATTGTTAGCGGGCGGGAGCAGACAAGGGAGCCGAAAGCGGGGCGGTCAGTGGTGTAGGGGGTGCCATATTTAAACTTTTAAAAACATCCTGGTATTGCGCATAGAGTTGACTGTCATGCGTCTCTATCGCCAGATTGTGTAGTTTGACATATGCCATGCCATTGCTCGGATTCAGTGTCAGTGCATTTTTCCAGGCGAGTTTAGCATCGTCAAGGTGGCCGGTTAGATAGTACATTTCACCCAAATGGTAATGCGCCTGGTCAAAGGTTGGATCGACCTGCGTCTCGGCAATGTATTCCCGCATGGCATTAAAGTAATCGTTTTGGCCCTGGTACAGGATGCCCAAATTAAAGTGCGCATAGGCCACCATGGGATTGATGGCGAGCGCTTTGGTCAGGTAAATTTTGGCCTGGTCAAGTTTGTTTTCGGCTTCGAGAGTAGCGCCCAATCCCATCAATGCCTGGTCATAGTTGGGGGTTGTCTGGACAGCTTTGGTCCAAAATGTATCCGCATTTTTGAAACTGTCGGCATAACAAAACGTGATCGCGCCCAGGCCAACCAGCATGATTGCTGCCAGGCAGCCGGCAATAGTTGGCAAGCGGAGCTTTGAGACAGGGACAAGCTTGTCGCTGGCAGTTGACTTTGGGGTGTGCAACCAGCTGAAGTTTTTGATCCAGGGCAATTCTACCAGCACCAGCAGCAGACCAATCAGTGGCAAATAGAGGCGGTGTTCGAGTTCGTTGATATTGGTGGGGCTGTCTTTGACGATCGCCGGCAGGAGAAAGACAATAAACCACACTAAGCCAAAACCGATGCGGCGCCAGTTTTTATTGCGTCCCCACAATATAACCACGCTGATGACGGCAATCGCAGCGTAGCCATAGACAAAATTCATGACTTTCAGGATGGGTAGAACCTGCAGTTTGAACGGGAAGACAATCTGGCCCAGAAACGGCACAATCACCGGCATGTTTTCCTGCAGCGAAGTAACCATGTAATTCATTTGCACGGGAAAAGTGTCCTGGAGCGCATAGGTACGGGCAAACCAGTAGCCGACCAGAATCGTGAGCAGCGCCAGGTAAAAAATGATCGAATATTTGTCCCAGGGTTTGCGCTTGGAGAGCATCACCTGATCAAGGAGCAACATGACCGGCAGCAGCAGTCCTGACTCCTTGCAAAAAAAAGCCAGCGTGGACAAGACGAGCAAGATCAGGGTTGAAATGACTCCGGGATGTTCGAGCCAGCTCTGGAATACCAGAAACGTGGCGACGACGATCAGGGCCAGCATGGAGTCATTGCGGCCGGGAATCCAGGCCACGGCTTGAGTGAGCACCGGATGAACGATGAAGAGGCAGGCAATCAGGAAAGCGACACCTGCTTTGTGGTTGAGTTTGCGGAGGAGCAGATAAATGAGGCTACCGGTCAGTAAATGGATGACCAGGTTGGTGAGGTGATAGCCCCAGGGGGACTGGCCTGACCACTGCACGTCAGTCATGAAGCTGAGCGTAAGCAACGGACGATAATACACGGCAGCGCCATGGACAAAATGAAACACATTCTGCTGGAAAGCGGCCGGGATGTTGCCGAGGTTGCGGATAAAGCCAAAGTTGAGCACGATCAAGACGCGGTCGTCAAAGTTCGTGAAGTCAAAACCAATGGTCTTGCCATAGATGGCGACGCCAATCAAACTGAGCAAGACAAGCGGTACCCAGATTTGGCTGGACTGTTTGAGGCGTCGGAAAAACGGTTGGATTGATGCCATTAAAGATGTTTTGCTTTGGTTTGGGTATGGTGAGTGGCGCGACGGTAACGGGGCGATTGGGTCAGGTAGTGCAACGCGACGCGCAGGGTTTGCAGACCGTATTGTAAACTGCGCCGGAAATTTATGGAAGAAGCCTCGGCAAAGTAGCGCACGGGCACCGGGATTTCGCCTATTTTGAAGCCATGCCCGATGATCTGAAATAAAACTTCGGTATCAAAGACAAAATCATTGGAGTTGCGATCAAAATCAATGGCGCGCAACACGTCCGCCTTGTACGCCCGCATGCCAGTGTGCCACTCCGAGAGGTTCTGGCCCGAAACCAGGTTCTCAAAAAAAGTCAGCGTCCGGTTGGCGTAGTATTTGTACGCCGGCATACCGCCCGCGAGGGCTTCAGTACGACTGCGAATGCGCGAGCCGAGCATGACATCAAAGTAACCGTCGCGGATAAAATTGACAAAGTACGGGATCAATCTGGGATCGTACTGGTAGTCAGGGTGGAGCATGACGACGATGTCGGCACCGTGCTCGAGTGCTAATGTGTAGCACGTTTTCTGGTTGCCACCATAACCCTGGTTGCGGTCATGACGGGCGGTTGTCAAATTGAGGTCTTTGGCCACTGCAAGTGTTTCGTCGCGGCTGAAATCATCGACGAGCAGGATTTCATCGACGCTGTCGCGGGGAATATCAGCCACGGTACGGCGCAGAGTTTTGGCGGCATTGTAGGCAGGCAGGACGACGATCACCTTGGGTTTGGGCATGTCGTTTGGTATTAAAATAAGGTGGAGGCAGCCACCGCAGGTTTGAGTTTGCCGCTCAGACCCAAGTCAATGGCGTTGTTGACGAGTTGGTCGGCATGTTGATTGTATTCGCGGCGGACATGAATAAATTTGACCTGGTGGCCGCTGATGATGGTTTTGGCTTGGCTGGCCAGGATTTGCAGCTCGGCGTTTTTAATCTTGTATTCACCCTTCATTTGTTTGACCAGCAATTCACTGTCAAGGTGGCAGGTGATCGTGGCAGGCTTGAGTAATACCGCCACTTCCAGGGTTTTAATCAAACCCCAGTATTCCGCCTGGTTGTTGGTCATGGGGCCGAGGTAAACAGAGACTTCCTTGAGCACTGTTTGTTTGTCCTCCGCCAACACCACACCACCAGCCCCGGCTGGCCCAGGATTGCCGCGCGCGCCACCGTCGGAGAATGTAATCAGATGGGGATTTGTCATAAAGTTATAATCCTTCTACGCTAAGAAGCTACGCAGGACGTAGCTAATGAAATCGAGTTCATAAAGTTTGTAAAACGGAGGGGAATCTGTTTTAGGCTGTCATTGCGAGCCACGTCGGCGGGGCGTGGCAAACTTGTAAAAAAGAGAGATTGCCGCGTCGCAGACTTCTCGCAATGACGGACGAAGTTCTTGAAACCAAAACGCCTCGACCCTTCGCAAAGCCTCAGGGCAAGCTTCATCTTACACTAAGGTGAATTGGCAAGGGAAATTGACGACGAAATTAGACTTTGTGCGCGATCACGAGGTTGGTCATACCGGGTTCGTTGCCGCCGTGGATACCAACGGTGACCACGATCATGTCGTCGGCTTTCAGGATTTTCTTTTGTTTCAGGATCGTCACCGCTTCGTCCATCATGGCGTGGAAATTGGGTTTGGATTTCACTTTGACGTACACAGGCATGACGTGGTTGACGAGCATCATCTGGCGGATGACGAGGTCGTCCATAGAGGCACAGACCACGGGGACTTCAGGGCGGTGCATGGCGATTAACCTGGTGGTGCGGCCAGTTACGGTGAGGGTCAGGATCAATTTGGCATTAATGCCAGCAGACAGATCAACGGCGGCCATGGCAATGGCTTCAGTGGTGTCCATATGGTTGTGGGTATCCCAGACGCGGCGTTCGACCGAACCTTCGCGGATTTGTTCTTCGGTGTATTTGACGATGCGCGACATGGTTTTGACTGCTTCTACCGGGTATTTGCCGTTGGCGGATTCACCGGAGAGCATGACAGCGTCGGTGTTATCGAGGATGGCATTGGAAACGTCGGAGGCTTCGGCGCGGGTGGGGATCGGGTTTTGTTCCATGGAATCCAGCATGTGCGTGGCGGTGATCACGGGTTTGCCCAGCGCGTTGCATTTGGCGATGATTTCTTTTTGGATGATTGGTACCCGTTCGAGGGGGATTTCGATGCCCATATCGCCACGTGCCACCATGATGCCGTCGGCGGCGTCAATGATTTCGTCCAGGCTGTCGATGCCGCCCATGGATTCAATTTTGCAGATGATTTTGATGCGGAGGGCATGGGGATTGGTGCTTTTGGCGAGGTAGGCGCGCAGGGCGGCGACGTCTTTGGCGCTCTGGACAAAGCTCATGGCAATGAACTCAATGCCCTGGCTCACGCCAAAGTCGATGTCGGCAAAATCTTTGGGGTGCAAAGCCTTGATATTGGGGCGTTTGCCGGGAATGTTGATGCCTTTGCGCTGACCCAGTGGGCCGCCTTTGACCACGACACAGTGCATCAGGTCTTTGGTGACGCGGTCAACCATGAGGTTGATCGAACCGTCGTCAATCAGCACGGTATCGCCTTCGCGTACATGTTTGTCGAGGTTGGTGAGTGAGACGGAGACGCCATTGTGGTCGCCGATGATGACTTTGGTGGTCATAAAAAAAGGCTGCTCAGCCACGAGTTCAACTGGCTGGCCGTCTTTGAGCTTGCCGGTGCGGATGTCAGGACCTTGCAAGTCCTGCAAAATGGCAATCGGTTCGCCAACTTTTTTGGCAACGTTGCGGATCCGTTTGATCACAGCCTCAAACCATTTGTGGTCGCCGTGTTTGAAGTTAAAGCGGGCGACGTTCATGCCAGCGAGGTACATCTCGTGGATGGTCCGTTCGTTTTCCGACGCCGGTCCGATAGTACAGACCACTTTCGCTAATTTGTCCTGCATGCCCAAGCTCCATGTGTTAGGAAATTACAACCGATAAAGTTATCACAATGGTGAAGATAAGACAATGAGTATCAAAACAGCCTCCAACTCGGCGTGAAAAGTTCGGTTTATTGTTTTGGCGAAGTAGTGACGATTGAGAACACCAATCAACTGACTGGAATCACACCTTCTTTGTTTATATGATTGCCATGTGTTTATTTCCTAATAAAGGAGTGGGGATGGATTTTGGATTGATTGCAATGGGGTTGGACAAGGTGTATGCGCTGGCAGTGGCTTTTATTTTTGCGCTGTTGGTTGGGCTTGATGGAACGTGTTGTTTTTACCTGCCTGTTTTTCTGGTCTTTTAATTATAACAAAGACGGATTGATCACATGACGGGATGTCTTGGCCATTGTCGGCGCGTGGATCGTCTTCAGAATGGTTGTCCGGTTCAAAACGTCCGCCAACGTGACCAGCTTGGATATCAGTTTGTTTCTGATAACGTTGCTGATGTCGATGGCATTTGCCTTAGCGGGTGCCAAATTGGCCATCTGGTGTATGAGCGGAGACTATGCCAAAGCCTTGTTGGTCGGGTTTGGCACAGCGCTCGGTGCGCACGTGATGTTGCTGATGATTGGACTGATGGATAAAGTGCCGGTTGAAGACAAGCGCCCAACCAAGTTGCAATGGCAAATACGCCCAAGACCAAAAAGAAAAAGGATTAGATTCGGGTATTATTTGCTTGGTACGATGCTATTACTAACCCCAAACAGCCTCCCGATTGGGAGGCTGTTTGGGGTGAACTGAGTTCAGGTCAGGTCTATTTGCGGAGGTAGCTCAACGCTTCTTCTTCCTCGCGATTGACGAGGGTCAGTTTCTTGAGGATCATCTTGCGTTCGACGCTCGCGATAACGTGGCGGGTGGTGTCGATCATGTCCGGGGAGACGGAGACAGAATTGATACCCCATTCCACGAGTTTTTCGGTGATTTCAGGATAGACGCTCGGGGCCTGTCCGCAGATCGAGGCGACGACACCTTTTTCGTTACAGACTTTGATCAGGCGTTCGAGCGCCATCATCACGGCTTCGTTGCGTTCATCGAATTCACTGGCACAGAGTTCGCTGTCGCGGTCGACGCCGAGGATGAGCTGGGTCAGGTCGTTGGAGCCGATCGAGACGCCATCAATGCCCAGGTCGCAGAATTTGTCGATGAGGAAGACTGTGGAAGGCACTTCCACCATCATGTAGAGCTTGAAATTCTTGGTACGGCGCAGGCCGGCTTTTTCCATGAGGGCGATCACGTCTTTCATCTCGTCGATGGTGCGCACAAAGGGGATCATGACGTGCAGGTTGTCGAATTCCTGACGGACGCGTTTGATGGCTTCCAATTCTAGGTTGAAAACTTCGGGGTCCGAAATGTAGCGGAAGCAGCCACGGAAGCCGATCATGGGGTTGTCTTCGTGCATTTCATAGTCTTCGCCACCTTTGAGGTTGCGATATTCATTGGTCTTGAAGTCAGTGGCGCGATAAATGACTGGCCGGGGATGAAAGGGTTCGGCAAACATGCGCAGGCCATCGGCCAGTTTGCTGATAAATTCTTCCTGACGACCTTCTTTGATCATTTTCTTGGGGTGTTCACCAATGTCAGCGATCATGAATTCGGCGCGGAGCAGACCGACACCGTCGACTTCACGGGCAGCGATTTTGGCAGCGAGTTCTTTTTCAGCCAAATTAACATAAACCTTGGTCGCCGTAATCGGGGCGCTTACCGTGTTGTGTACTTCGGTGATCACTTGTTCGGCGGCTTTTTGGGCCGTTACAATGGCGCCTTCGTAGACCAGGCCATGCGTACCATTGACGGTAACGATTTGGCCGATTTTGAGCGAAGTGGTAGCAGTTTTGGTGCCCACGACGCAAGGAATACCCAGTTCGCGGCTGACGATAGCGGCATGGCAGGTACGCCCACCGGTGTCGGTGATGATGGCGGCGGCGCGTTTCATGGCCGGCACATAGTCCGGTGTGGTCATTTCGGTGACCAGGATGTCACCTTTGAGGATCTGGTCGATTTCGCTCGGGCTGTGGATGATTTTGACCGGGCCAGAGGCGGAACCGACAGAAGCTCCGCCACCTTTGAGGATGACGGTGGGGGACTTGCCGGGCGCGGCTGCGACTTCGGCGGCCACGTCAGCATGAATTTTGCTGAGTGAAGCGTTGTCTTCGAGGGTGGTGATCGGGCGGGCCTGGACAATATAGACCTGGCCGTTTTCCATGCCCCATTCGGTGTCCTGGGGATATTGATAATGATTTTCAATGGCAATACCAACTTTGGCGAGGTTGAGGATTTCTTCGTCAGTCAGTTTTTGGGCAGAACGTTCACCAGCACCCAATGTGACTTTGACGTTGTACTGGTCCTCGACACCAAAATCATTGATCAGGGGCTGAAAAGTAGGAACAGCTGTCGCTGCTGGACTGTTTGCGTCACCGCTGAAGGAAAAGGTCAGGTTGCGGACGCCAGAAAAAGTAAGCGTCTGATTGGCGTTGGGTGCGGGTACGGCCGATGGAGCTGACATATTGGATTTGATTGCTTCGAGGTCAGCTTTGAGTTCTTCTTCGCTGATCACAAATTTGGCAGGATCGACGCCGGTGCCAGCAGGAGAAACCGCCGTAACCGGGGCTGCACTAAAGGCAGCAACAGGCGCGGGTGGAGCAACAAACACAGGGGCAACTGGAGCGGCAACGGGTTGAGGCGCTGCTTGGATAATTCCGGGACGGCGGATGATCTTGAAATCCTGTTCGTTGATTTCTTTGTCAACAATGGTAAGGGTCGCTTTGTCGATAATGTAACGGTCAGGGGTAATGGAACCGCTCACCACCGCTTCACCGAGTCCAAAACCGGCTTCAATGACAAGTTTGGTGCGATCATTGGTGATCGGGTCAACGGTGAACATGATGCCGGATTTGACCGACTGCACCATGCGTTGCACGGGCACGGCAATACCGACTTTCATGTGGTCAAAACCTTTGTCGGCACGGTAGAAAATCGCGCGAGCCTCAAACAGTGAAGCCCAGCAGCGTTGCACCGCACCCACGACACCGGCAGCACCATGCACGTTGAGGAAAGTAGCCTGTTGTCCGGCAAAGCTGGCGCCAGGCAGGTCTTCGGCGGTCGCGGAGCTGCGCACAGCGACGAAAGTTTCGGGATCGGTGCCACAGACCTTGGCATAACAGGTGACAATGTCAGCCTGGATTGCCGCAGGCATGGCAGAATCGGCGATGAGTTTTTTGATAATGTTGGACACTTCCTTGAGGCGGTTGGAGTCATTGGAATTCAGGTCCTTGAGCGCTTCCACCATCTGGGCTTTGATGCCGCTTTCCTCGAGGAAGGAATAGTAGGCTTCACTGGTGACGATAAACCCATCCGGAATCGGTAATCCGGCCTGGATCATTTCGCCTAAGTTGCCGCCTTTGCCGCCAACCAGACCAAGGTCTTTGCGGTTGACTTCGGCAAACCACACACAATTCTTGGGCATTTTTCTTTCTCCTTTTTGGTTTGATGAACTTTTTATTTAAATAAGATTGAAATGAGTTAAACCAGATTAGATTAAAGGTACCAAATTTAGTTTAGTTTGGCGATAGTCATTTGCTCGCCCAACCTTTCGTTTTGGACGCATCATATTATTGTATGTGAAAAAGGTTTTTTTTGCAAACCCCTTCATCTGGCCTAAAGTTGCGGCTATAATGACAAAAGTTCGGCTCGATGCTGCTGACGTTTAAATACAGATGATGAGGCGATAAGCTATGTCCAAGGAAGTCCGTTTTATGCACACGGCTGATATCCATTTTGGGACGCCGTTCAAGAATTTCCCGCCTGATGTGGCTGCCCGCAAGCAGCAGAGCCAGCGGGAAGCGTTTGCTTTTTTGGTGGACAAGGCGATCCAGGACAAGGTGCAGCTTTTTTTGATTGCCGGGGATTTGTTTGAAGGCCACCGTCCGCCGCAGGATCTGATGAATTTTGTCAAAACGCAGCTGCAGCGGCTCAATGACCACAAGATTCGTACATTCATCATTCCTGGCAACCATGACCCGAGCGAAGAAGGCGGTTTGTGGGAGCAGATGGCGACGTGGCCGCTGGAGAAGCTCTACGTGGAAAACAATTTTGAGGCTTTGCGGCTGGATGATCTGGACTTGACGGTGGTGGGCATCGGCTTTGACCGTAACTTGAGCAACCGCAATCTACTCAAGGATTTTCATGCCGATCTCCAGACGGAGCGCAGCGTGCTGCTTTTTCATGGTGCGTGGCAAAATTTTGGTGAAACCAATGACAAAAATTTTCCATTTACCAGCGACGATTTGCCCAAACTGCCGTTTAATTACATCGCTCTTGGACATTACCACGGGTATAAGGCGGTGATGGATTTGCCACAACAAAAAGCTTATTATCCCGGCGACATCGAAGGGCTGGATTTCAGCAAAAGTGAACTGGGTCAGCGGCAGGCGATCCTGGGCACAATCAAAAGCGATGGCATTGTGGAAATCACACCGATTGCGATACCCAGTCTGGAGGTCAAGGCGTTGGCACTGGATGTCGGTGCGCTCAGTCTGGCCGGTCTGGATCAGCAAGTGGCAGCACTGGCGGGCAGTCATGTTTTGTTGCAGCTTGAACTGACAGGAATTCCCAGTTTGGAAGTTTTTGAACATTTGTCCAAACTGGAACAGATTTACCGGCATTCCTTTGCTTTTTTCAGTTTGAGCGATAAAACGGTTGGCATCCCCGATAGTACACTGGCTGAGTCAGATACCTACAAAGGGCTGTTTTACAAAGCCATGCAGGCCAAACTGGCAACCAGTGCATCACCTGAAACCCAGGCTGTGATCAAGCAGGCTTTGGCGCTCGGGCTTTCTGCTTTTGACGACAAATAATAAGGAACCACGCATGCGACTTCAGCACTTAGAACTCAAAGGGTTTAAAAAATATCTGAGCCATACGTTCGATTTTGGACCCAAACTCAACGTGGTGGTGGGGCCGAACGAAACCGGCAAAACGAGTTTACACCAGGCGATTGTGACCTGCCTGTATGGCGTGGGCAGCAAAGCGGACAAACTGCTCAAAAGCAAAGCGGATGCACGGCATTGGGTGGGTGATGGGGAATGCAGCCTGAAACTGAATTTCACGTTGGAAAACCGTGACTACACGTTGGTGCGCGATATCGACAAAGGCGAGCTGGAACTGCGGGAAATTCTGGTGGATGGCACGACCCGCCAGATCAGCAACGACGCCAAAAATATCGACAAGTGGATTGCCAGGGCGATCCGTATTCCCACGGCAGCGATTTTTAACCAAACGCTGTCGGTGCAGCAGGGCGACATGACGGGTATGGATGAGCTCAAGCAAATCGGGGAAACGATCGAAAGCATCCTCAGCGGCGAAAATCGGGTCTCGGCTGAAGGTGTTTTGGAGCGGCTGAATAATTTTCGCAAAAATTTGCGCAAACAACGTAATGAAAAACCAGGCCGCATTGATCAGCTCGAGTTGGATGTGCAAAAGGCGAGAACTGACCTGCAAACAGCCACAAGTCAGGCGGATGAACGTGAACGCCTGACCGCACAGCTCAAAACCTTAAGCGTCGACGTGCCCAAGCAAAAAGCCCGGCTTAAGGAACTGGAAGAAATGACGCAAAAAGCTGACAATAAACAAAAGTCAGAAACCACCTATCGCGCCAAACAGGAAGAATATCGGAATTTGAACAACAAATTAAAAAAAACGATGGAGATCAGAACGCGTTTCGATTTGGCGGCGAAAGCGTTTGCCGGATTTGCGAAACTGGCGGAACATCCAGGCGAGATCGACATCCTGCGACGTGGGGTGCAGGAACTTGCTGGCTTGGCACAAAAGAAGCAGCTTGAGATGGAACGCATGGACGAAGAACACAAGCACACGCTGGTGCTGGTCCAGAACAAACAGGTCGTTCTCAAACGCGCCACGCTGGCGATTTCTGCGGTAATGGTGATGGCGGGAGTGGGGGCTGCTGTCATGTTGAAATTTCCATGGTTTGGGCTGATTTCCTTGGCTGGGTTTGGTTGGCTTGCGCTCACGATTTTGCAGCAGCGGCGACAACAGTCGGGTGTGCATCAGGAACTCAAAAGTGAGCGACTGCTGCAAATTGAAGCGGAAATTGAACAGAAGCGATTGGTTATGACCAAATCGCTGAGTACGGTTGATTTGGAACCCAAATTGCTGGATGAACCAGATCGATTGGAACCACTTTTTGCCGAATACCAGAGCAAGAAGGCGGAAATGGAAAAAGAAGAGCATGCCTTAAAGTTGTATACGGAAGAAACCGATCAGAAGGCGATGGAAAAACAGTTGGAAACGATTGCCTTTGAGGGTGAAGGGCTGCGCAAACAGCTGGAAGCGTTCAAAGGGTTTGAGCCGTCAGCCGAAGAAATCCACCGCTGGACCAAAGAACTGGAAGCGTTGCACGTTACTTTGCCTGCTGCCGAACACAACTTGAGCCTGGCCGAAGGACGTTTGGGCCAGATGAAACTGATGTCCGCCGATGTCCCTGGACTGCAGAGCCGGGTGGAATATCTGGACAATGAAATCAAAATACTGACCGTTCGTCATCAAGCCGTTTTGCTCGCCATTGAAACGCTGGAACAAATTGTGACCAGCTACCGTGCGGAATTTTTGCCCAAACTGGAGACGCTGTCGTCTGAGTATTTTAAACGGATTACGACAGGCCGCTACCCCCGTATTCAACTCACCGACCACTGGCCCGAAATTCGTTTGCCAGTGGACAAAATCGTCAGCGCGCATCCGGATCAGCTCAGCGCCGGGGCTGCTGACCAACTCTATTTTTCGCTGCGCATTGCCGCCGCCGACCTGATGAGCCAGAACGAAAAATTGCCGTTGATTCTGGATGATCCATTTGTCAATTTTGACGAAGAACGCTACCTGGAAGCCCTCAAATTGGTTTATGAACTTGGCCAGGATCGCCAGCTGATTTATTTCACTGCCCGCCACTCGGTGCGCGCAGAAATGAAAGCGTTTGCCAAGGAGCATGGTGAGGTGAATTGGATAGAGTTGAAGAGGTGAAGGGAATCCCGCTGCGTGAGATAAATGCGAATCCCCCTGCGCCCCCTTTGCAAGGGGGTAGGAGAAGAAAAGGGATAGTTTATTCTTACAAAGGGGGTACGGGGATTTGGGAGTGATATGATGAAACAATACCCACGCCACTTGCCATATAATAAAGAGTTGAACACCCGGTCAAGAGATTTACGGGCGCAAATGACTCAAGCCGAAAAGATATTCTGGTACGCATTAAAAGAAATGCCCTGGTTTCAAGAAGCAAAATTCAATCGTCAGAAGCCAATTGGAAACTATATTGTTGATTTTTATTGCCATAAATATGGGTTGGTAATCGAGATCGATGGTGATCGTCATTTTTCCGTTGAAGGAAAAGAATACGATCTTGAACGTTCTGGGTTTCTGGAGGGGTTTGGTCTGATAGTTTTGAGATTTACAAATGTTGAAATATTTGAGAATCTGGATGGTGTTATTAGGGAAGTTGAAAGCGTTTTGAGACAGCGGGGATTGGTAGAGAATCCCCCTGCACCCCCCCACAAGGGGACTAAGGCCTTTACAAGGGGGTAGGAATTAATTTGTGCACCTCATACCCCCTTGCAAAGGGGGCGCAGGGGGCTTTCTTAAGGCATGCTCATGGATCTTCATTCCATCCTCAATCCAGCTCAGCGTCAGGCCGTCATGCACGAGGCCGGGCCGATGCTGGTGGTGGCGGGCGCGGGTACGGGCAAGACGCGGGTGATAACGCACCGGATTGTACGACTGATTTTGGATGGGCTCGCCAAACCCAGTGAAATCCTGGCGCTCACGTTTACCGAAAAAGCATCGGCCGAAATGCTCAACCGCGTCGATGAAATGATGCCGCTGGGGTACGAGGAAATCCAGATTTCCACTTTTCACGCTTTTTGCGACCGCCTTCTGCGCGAGAGTGGTATTGACGCCGGGATCAATACCGATTATCAGCTGCTCACCAAAGCCGAGCAGTGGCTGCTGATGAAACGCCATTTGTACCAGTTTGATCTGCACTACTTCCGGCCACTTGGCAATCCTGTCAAATTCATCGACGCGCTGCTGACGCACTTCAGTCGCGCCAAAGACGAAATCGTCTCGCCGCAGGATTACCTCAATCTGGCGTGGGACGGACTCAAAACCGTTGGTCTCGTGCAGTCCACCGCAGCACTTGATCTGGCCAAACCACTCTTTGAATTCTGGCAACGGCTGGGTGACGAACCCAAAGCGACTCACGAAGACGCACTCAAAACTTTTGAAGTGGCCAAGGCTTACCTCAAATACCAGGAATTACTGGTTGGCAATCCCAAAGAAACACGGCTGGATTTCGGGGATTTGATTTTGCATGCTTTAAACATTCTTAAATCTCGTAGCAGCGTCCTGGAGCGTTATCGCCGCAAGTTCAAATACGTGCTGGTGGACGAATTCCAGGACACCAATTTTGCCCAAAATGAACTGGTGAAACTGCTCGCCGGTGAGCATAAAAATCTCTTTGTGGTGGGTGACGATGACCAGTCGATTTACCGTTTCCGTGGCGCCGCGGTGAGTAACATTTTGCAGTTTCAAGAGGATTTCCCGGAGGCCAAGGTGGTGGTGCTCACCGACAACTACCGTTCCACCCAAAACATCCTGGACGCCGCTTACCGTGGGATTCAGGAAAACAACCCAGACCGGCTCGAGGTCAAAGCCAACATCAACAAAAAGCTGATCGGCCACAAAGGCATGGGGGCTTCACCTGACGTGATCCACATGACCACGCTGGAGGAAGAAACCGAACTCGTGGCGCGCACGATTTTGGATCTCAAGGGTGGCATTTCGGAGCAGGACGTGGAATCGGAACGCGGCCAGATGGGCTTTGACGCATTGCTTGCCGAGCCTGATGTGGAGAGCGAACAAGTGACGCACGAGAGCGAACCCAAGTGGAGTGATTTTGTCATTTTGGCACGCGCCAACAGCCACCTCGAACCGTTCATCCAAACGCTGCGTTACCACGGCATTCCCTTTAAGCTTGTCGGCAGTCGTGGCCTGTTCAGTCGAGATGAAATCAAGGATTTGATTGCCTACCTCAAAGTGCTGACCGACCCGATGGACGGTTTACAGCTGTTCCGTCTACTTTGCATCAAACAGATTGGCGTGAATAGTGAAGCGGTTTTACAATTGCTGAAATTTTCTAAAGCGCAGAATTTCAGCCTGTGGGAATCATTGTTTAACCTTGACCAGGTCAATTTGCCCGACGCAACCAGCAAGACGCAAATCCTCTGGCTGCGCGACATGATCGAGACCGAACGTGCCAAAATTCTGGACGAAAACCCGGGCCGGATTCTGCTCAACTTCGTGCATGCCATCAAACTGCTGGAGGACTTGGCTGCTGACGAAAATTTGGAAAACACAACCAAAATCCTCAATATCAATAAATTCTTTGAGCGCATCAAGAAATATCTGACCGAAGCCGACAACCGCACTGTGCCAGGCTTTGTCGACTACCTCGACCTGATGATCGAGGCCGGCGACAATCCGGCAACCGCCGAGGTCGACAGCAGCGCGGACGGTGTTAACCTGATGACCGTGCACGCTTCCAAGGGGCTCGAGTTTGACCATGTGTTTGTGGTCAATCTGGTGCAGCAGCGCTTCCCGACGCGTAATATGGGCGAAACGATCGAGATGCCCCTGCCGTTGATCAAGGAGAAGCTGCCCGAAGGCGACGAACACAAAGAAGAAGAACGACGACTTTTTTATGTGGCCGTAACCCGTGCCCGCAAACGTCTTTTTTTCTGCTACGGCGACAACTATGGCGGCGTACGTGTCAACAAACCATCGCAATTTATAGCCGAAGCTTTGGGTGAAAAAATCGAACTCAAATTTCCTCTGCAAACCGAAACCGTCGCAATTCCACCAACGACCGAAGGTGTGTTTGACCTCAAGCCGTATCTGCCGCGTGATTTCAGCTATTCGCAGATCGAGACGTTTGATAAATGCCCGCTGCGGTACAAATACCAGTACGTCTACCGCATTCCCGTGCCCACGAGCGGTTCTTCGGTGTTTGGCCAGGTGATCCACCGCACGCTCAAGGATTTTTATACTGGACTTGCCGAAGGTCGCGACCAGTCCGAATCTGCCTTGATGATGCTGTTTGAACGCCACTGGCAGCGCGATGGCTACGACAGTTCCGAGGAAGTGCAACTTCAGTACGAGCGTGGCAAAACTGTGTTGCACCGTTTTTATCAGGACAATGCCAGCACCTTTGCGCCAGCCGCCAAACTGGAAGAAAATTTCAAGCTTCACCTTGGGTCATTCACCATCACCGGTTATATTGATCGTATCGATAAACTGTTGGATGGCACTTACGAGCTAATTGATTACAAAACCGGCAAAATTTCACCCGAAGATTTGGAAAAGCGTGTCGTCAAAGACGAACAGCTCTCGATTTATGCTTTGGCTGCTCGCGACGCGTTTCATCTGCCCGTCAATACTTTTACCCTTTACTTCCTGGAAAGCGGCCAACGCGCTTCAGCCAGCCGTTCTCCTGCGCAGCTTGAAGTGATGACGTCGAAACTGGAACAAGCCTGTGCCAAGATTTCCCACAGTGATTTCGCACCGACAGCCTCAAAGTTCGTCTGTGGACAGTGCCCATTTAGGCAAATTTGTCCGTTTGCGGAATGATTTAGCATTTTGATTTGTAGGGGCGTACCCTTGCGGTCGCCCATCTATTGCAGGGCGACCGCAAGGGTACGCCCCTACAAGGAACCCAATGTCCATTTCATCCAACATCCTCTCCCTCCGCCAGCAAGTTGCCACCGCCTGTGAGCTGGCCAAATGCGACCCGGCCTCGATTCAAGTCGAAGTCGCCGGCAAATACGCCACTGCCGATCAACTTCAGGAAGTGGTTGATGCCGGTTTGACGCTGATTGGCGAAAACCGGGTGCAGGCTGCCCAGGAAAAAGTCGCGCACGTGCGTGGCGCCACCTGGCATATGATCGGCCATTTGCAGTCCAACAAAGTCAAAAAAGCAATTCAGCTTTTCCAGATGGTCGAGTCCATTGACAGCGTCAAACTGGCCAAAGTATTTGCATACGAGCTCAGCCAGGTTGGGAAAACCATGGAAGTCTTGATTGAAGTTAACGTGTCGCGTGAAATCAATAAAGCGGGATTGCCAGATGAAAGTCTCTATCACGCCATGAAAGAAATTGTGGATTTGCCGCATGTTCGTGTTGTCGGTCTGATGACCATGCCACCCTTTACCGAGGATGCTGAAGCAAGCCGCAAACACTTCGTAAAACTGCGGACGCTCCGGGACAAAATGCAACGCAAATTTGATATACTGCTGCCGCATTTATCCATGGGCACGAGTCAGGACTTTGGTGTGGCTATTGAGGAAGGCGCCACGATAATCCGGGTGGGACGCAGTATTTTTGGAGGGATTGCATGATTTTGACCAAACGTGTGGTAGTTATCTGGGATTTGGATGGGACATTACTCAATACCAGTCGTTTGCGTGATGTCATTTTCGTTGACGAACTGGCCAAGGATTTGCAACGCCGCAGCGTTGTTGCGGATTTGAAGCAGCTCAAAAACGGTGTCGAGTTTGCCTATCAAAATGCCTGGGACGAGGGGGGGATTTTCCGTCCCTTTTTGTTGAATGCGCGCGTTTTGAATAAATTGATCGAACTTCTGCCGGGGCAGATTGATGCGACGTTTGCTGAGACGATCGCTTCCTTGTTTACACAGTCTGTCGTGGGCCGAAGTGCGGAATGTCTATTTGACCCAAGTACCAATCGCCGGTTGGAGCAACTGCAGCAATTAATCTCGTCAATTGCACCGCAGAGTGAGCAACATCTGGTGACACTGGGTGATCACGTTTACCAGTATGGCAAAGTCAAAGCAGCGGGTCTGGTGGATTTTTTCCAGGAGCGCGTACATACGACCGAAAATAAACCCAAGACAATCCTGGATTTTCCATTTGTCACCGGTGATCGTGTTTTCTTCGTCAATGACAATGCGCATGAGTCGCTGAATATACTATCCGAAGTCCGGCACCGTTACGGTCACCAGATTAGCTTTGACGCACTCCATATGTGGCATCCCAATACCAAGAAGGAATCGCACGCCCGTTTGCAGCAGGCTCTGGATGACATGGCGATAGAAGAAAAAGACATCGTGCGTTCGATTGCGGAGGTAGAACTCAAAATCCAAATTCTATTGAAAACGTCATGAAAAACACTGCTTTAAGTATCGTCAAACGTCTCCACAACGCCGGTTTTGAAGCCTATTACGCCGGTGGCTGCGTGCGTGACATGCTCATGGGCCTCACGCCCAAGGATTTTGACATTGTCACCTCGGCCAAACCGGATGAAATCGAAGCCCTGATGCCCAAAACCGTGCCGATTGGCAAGCAGTTTGGCGTCATCCTGGTGATCGAAGATGGTCATCACTTCGAAGTCGCCACGTTTCGTTCGGATAGCGCCTTGTCCGATGGCCGCCGTCCCGACGCGGTCATGTTCACCAATGCCGAAGAAGACGCCAAACGCCGTGATTTCACCATCAATGGCATGTTTTACGACCCGGTTAACGACCAAGTGATTGATTACGTGGGAGGCAAAGACGACTTGCGGAGTCAGATTTTGCGTTTTATTGGTGACCCTGATCTGCGGATTCGTGAAGACTATTTAAGAATTCTTAGAGCTGTGCGTTTCAAATTGACCTATGGTTTTGACTACGACCCGCAAACATTACGCGCCATCCGTGCATCGGCCCAGTTCATCACCAAAACATCATGGGAACGCATCCACGACGAAATTTCCAAAATGCTGGCCTTTGTCCGCGCCCAAAGCGGTGAACCGCCTTTTTTTACCTACGATATTCCTTTTGAGGAGCTGGATCGCGTTGGCCTGCTTTCGTTTATCCTGCCCGAAGTCACCAACCTGCACGCGGTGCCACAACCACCCGAATACCATGCCGAAGGCGATGTCTGGGTGCACACCATGCGTTGCCTGCATTCGTTGCACCATGATATTGATGAACATATTGTCTGGGCTGTGCTGCTGCACGATGTGGGCAAACAAACGATGATCAAGCAGGAAGGGCGCAAAATCACTTTCCGTGGCCACGAAGAAGCGGGTGTGGATATGTCCGAAGTAATCCTGGACCGGCTCAAGTTCAAAAAAGTAGAGCGCGAAAAAATCGTCTTTCTGGTGGGTAGCCACATGCAAATGCTCAATTTTGGCCGCATGCGGGACGCTAAGCGCCGTCGCTGGTTCATGGATCCGATGTTTCCGGACCTGATGAAAGTCTTTAAAGCCGACACCATCGGCACGGCGCCCACCGAAATGAGTGAATACAACAAACTTTCCGACCAGTACCATGCCGAAAAAGACCTGCTCCTGCTGGAACCGCCGCAACCCTTGCTGACCGGGCAGGACATCATGCAATTGTTTGGTATTCAGCCAGGTCCGCAGGTCGGCGACATTCTGGATTTTTTGCACGACGCTCAACTCGAAGGCCTGGTCAAAGACCGCCATGCGGCGATCGATCTGGTTGGGCAGAAATTGAAATAATCAATCAGTAAAATGACGGATGCAAGGCACGGAGATGAATTTTCGTGCCTTTTTTTGATGCTCCGCAGCAACACCGGGAAGTGCTAAAATTCGCCTGACAATTAGCTTTAAACTTGGTACACTATTGCGGTGATTCTGTGGTATAATTATTCTCTAAAAAATATTACTGGAGTCATTCCATGAAGCACCTGATGACGCGCTTGGCAGTCTGTGCAGTCGTATTGGCGGTTCTCTTCGTGGGCGGCCGCAAGGCTTTTGCTGCGACGTTTGTGGTCAATTCCACCACCGATGCCGTGGATGACAATCCAGGGAATGGGGTTTGCCATACAGCGGCGGGGGAATGTACGTTGCGTGCGGCGGTGATGGAAGCGAATGCACTGGCAGGAGCGGATATTATTACGTTGCCGGCGGGGGAATATGATTTGACGATTTCGGGAGCACAGGAGTCCGGGTCTGCAGCGGGAGATCTAAATGTCTATGATACTTTAACGATCAATGGTTCAGGTGCCAATACAACCAAAATCGTCCAAACCGTGCAGGATGGCGTAATTGATACAATGGATGCCCTGACACTTAACGACGTCATGATCGCCAATGGCAATGGTTTACTCGGGGGTGGGATTACTGATCAGTCTGAATCTGACCTGAACCTAAATCGTGTCATCATGGTTGGCAATGAAGGGGGTATTGGTGGGGCAATTTATAAAACACTGCATACACTAACCATCCGTCAAAGCGCCATTTATCTTAACCTGTCCGACGCGGGAACTGGTGGCGGAATTGCAATGCGTTATGGACCATCAATTTTACATGTTATAAATTCCACGATTGGTGGAAATTACGGGTCAGGAGTTTATTTATATAGCGATGACGGTGCATCAACTCAAGTGACAGCCTCAATTGTTAATTCCACCATTGCTGCTCAATTGGAATCAAGTTCAGGGGCTGGGGATGGTTTTGGGTTAAGTGGCTTGGGTGCCAAATTCACACTCAAAAATTCAATTATTGGTTACAATCAAATCTACGATTGTAATATCAGTGGGAATTTAGCTTCTGCTGGTGGTAATGTCATTGGCGATAGCAGTTGTGGGTCTTTGAACGGCAGCAATTCCGTTGGTAGCGCCGCCAATTTGGGTAGTCTATCGATTAGTAATGGCGGCACTACGCCAACATTTTCTTTACTTTCGAATAGTCCAGCGATTGATTTCGTGGCAAATGGATCTTGTACCGATATCGACAGTACTCCCATTAATGTTGATCAAAGAGGCAATACACGGCCATATCATGGAAGTCGCTGCGACAGTGGGTCATTTGAATCAACTTATGATAAAACTCCACCAACAGTTGTCTTAGCATATGCGAGTATTAATACACCAGCGTCTGCAGGGGTAGTGACTATTGAAGCGGTTTATTCCGAAGATATAACAGACGATCCAACTATTTCCATCGATCAGCCGGGCACTGTTGATATACAAAATGCGCCAATGTCAGAAAGTGTTGATCGCAGTCATTGGATTTATGATTATAACGTGAATACCAGAGATGGGAGCTCGTATGTGGATGGCACTGCTACAGTATCTCTATCCACAACTCATGACGCCGCAAACAATGTGTCAGCCTCTCCCACAAATTATACTTTTGTCATTGATTCTGTACCGATTTCCGCTATGGTAACAACCGATTTAGCACAGGGACCTGTTACATCCGAGAGTTTCGCAGCTGCAGTTTCAGGAGGAATTAATCTGGTCGTCAAGTATAACTATAGGCCCAGTTGTACGGTTTGGGATGATGCTAGCAATTGGCCCATTTATGTATCGGGAACAACTCTGAACTTTACCGATGAAAGCCACAATAATAATACTATTTGTATTCAAGCCTGGGATTCCCTGGGCGCGCGGGCATATTTATCAGCATCTCACCAAATAAACATTGATATTACTCCTCCATCCATTAGTGTATTGAATCCCGATTTCAGACCAAGTACTAGCAAAACAGTAGATGTTGTGGTGAATGAAGGAACGTTATCCACGAAAGTTTTATCTCAAGTGTCCGACCCTTGCGATGGGAATTCGGGATATGGCAATCCTCATGTTGTTAGTCAGGCAGATTTTAGTTCTGGTTTACATGTTCCAACAACATTTAACTCGGTCGATGATAACGGTAAAGCCATGTGCTATAGAGCTGTGGATGGACTGGGTAACGTAAGTTATAAAAAATCAGCGGCAATCACCGGTATCACGCCACCAAATGTTGATTCCAAATCGTATAATTTTGTGCGACGCATGTATACCCGAGCACTAGGTCGTGAAGCCGACAGCAGCGGTGTTAATTATTGGTACAATCGCCTGGTCGCCGGTCAATCCACCAAACTCCAAATCATTGACGCCTACATTCGTACCGACGAGTATTATCGGCATTATGTCTCGGGCATCTATCACGAATTCATGAACCGTGACGCCGATCAGTCGGGCCTGGATTACTGGACGAATGCCATGTTGCAGGGCTTAAGCAAGACAGATCTTATCTCCAACTTTGCCTATTCGCCCGAGTACCTCAGCCAGGGGAATTCCGCCTTCGTGGCTTCACTTTACCAGGACTTCATGAATCGGTCCGCCGATCCCTCTGGTGTGAGTTATTGGGTTGCCCAACTCAACAGTGGCGTCAAGACCAAGCAGGGTATGATCCGGGATTTTTTCTATTCCTACGAATTCAACGCCAAATATGTGCAGGAACAATATCAGCAGGTACTGGAACGAGGAACCGACGGATCCGGAGAAGCCTTTTTTGTTGGCCAATTGCAGCATGGCATGGATCGCATGAAATTGACGTCGATATTACTGGACAGTGAAGAATTCTGGAATCATTAATTGAGAAATCTCGGTAAATTTTACCTATATTGGAAAATCCAATCATGAAAAAAATGCTACTATTGACAGCGCTGATGGCGGTTTTCATTGGCTGCAGTACCAAAATCGCCAGCGCCGATGGCAGCTGGGCAAGTCCGACTGATATGGGCACTGTTGTTGATTTTGACCAGGTTCTGTATCCCCAGACTTATCAGGATTTCATGGGCAGTCAAATTTACTTGGCTTATATCAACACAGCTACCAACAAGGTCAGTGTAAAATCGTCTTATATCAGCTGGACATTGGTTGGAAATGCCAATTTTTCGCGCGGTGTGGCCACTAAAGTTAAACTGGCTTTTGATACCAACACGCAAATTCCTTATGTCGCTGTACTGATTCAGGATGCTCCCCAGACCCAATCCATCGATGTTTATAAATTGAATGGCAGTACTTGGGAGCAGGTTGGGGCAACTATAACGAGTGTTGGTTCAATGTTTTCGTTGGCAATTGATCCTTCCACTCATCACCCTTATGTTGCTTATGATGACAGCACTCCGGCCATACTCGGCCAGTTAGTCATCAAGAATTTTGACGGGTCTGATTGGCAGCTATCCGGTTCAGGTATCAGCGATGGTGCAATCGCGTCGATCTCAATGGCTATGGAACCTTCAACGCATGCACCATATGTGGCATTTGTCGATTCGCTTGCTTTATACCCAACATTAAAAGTTTACAGCTTGTCTGCCTCAACTTGGTCGCAAGTTGGTACTTCGCTTTCGGCCAGTGTAAATAATCCATCCATTCAACTAGTCTTCAAGAAAAGCTTACAGATACCTGCAGTGGTGTTTAAACAAACAGATACATTGGATAGGGTTGTGGTTTATGAATTTAATCCTGGCACCTGGACCAAGATAGGTTCAGACGTACTTACGGCAGCAATAGGATCCGACGCTTTTGGTCAACTTTCACTGGATTATTACACAAGATCTGACTCACCATTTGTTGGTATTTTAGCTTCAGACGGTTCTAAAAATGGGATTGTTAGGAAATTTTCTTTTAGTAGCTGGTATACAGTGGCAGATACTGGACTTGTAAGTGATTCCCTAATAAATTTCAAAATGTTAGTCTCTGACTATGGCGAACAGGCACAGGTTGCCTATTTGCGTGCAAGCGATTCCAAACTTTTACTTTCGCATTATGTTCCCTCTGGATCTTATCGTGTCAGTTCCTCGTCTTCTCCACTAACCCTGACTTGTGAGCGAGGCCAAAGCTGTCAATATAGCTCTGCTGTGACTTTTACGAATGATACTGGATATCGTCTATACAATTCGATGCTGTGGACAACGGATCATAATTATTTGCAGTTTGAAGGGTTTACTGGTGGTTTAACAAATGATAGTTCGCAGACGACTGGTTTTGTTGAGCCGGATTACCCAGTTATTACAACTGTTGTTAACATAAATCCACCAGCAGCTATCGGTTCTTATTTTTATAGTCTCGCAGCTGATGGTCAAACCTGTAATACCAATACTGACCCTTGGGATTGTATATGGGGAAGTAGTGGAGTATTTCAGGCACATATCATTGTCCAGGACACCATTGCCCCCACCGTTGCCCTCAGTTATAGCCCTGTCAGTCCAGTCAAAGCTGGGCCCATCACAATCACGGCCACTTATTCCGAAAATATCATCGACAGTGACACTCCTTCTATAACAATTAATCAACCCGGCACGGCGGATACCACTGCACCCATGACTTACGTGGGTGACCGCGCCCACTGGACTTACAGTTACACTGTCCATCCCCATACTGATGCGGGTTATGCGGATGGGGCAGCAGCTGTTTCCCTGTCAACTGTGCACGATGTTGGCGGCAATCCTGCTGCAGCGCCAACCGGAAATAGTTTCATCATCGATACCACTCCTCCCGTCGTTCATGTCGTAACTCCCAATGCAAATCCGGCACAAAGTAAAACAGTGACCGCCAATATTACAAATGAAACTGGTACCCTGACAATGAAGGAATTGGCCAACATAAGCCAGCCCTGTGATGGTGATACTGGATTTCGTCCTTATTCACCCATTACGTTTAGTTCAGAAGCTGATAATGAAAAAGTTGTTTGCTATCGAGCTGTAGATCTGGCAGGTAATGTGACAACTCTCTATCCACACTCCTTGGCCATTGGCGGAATTGATACGACTTCACCAACAGTAGCATTGAGCTACAACCCCTCCAGCCCAGTTACAGCAGGTACCGTCACGATCACGGCCACTTATTCCGAAAACGTCAACAATAGTGATACCCCTCATATAACGATCAACCAGCCAGGGACGACCGATGACAGTGGTGACATGACCGTTGGTAGCGACCGTCAGCATTGGACCTATGCATACACCGTCCATGCGGCTTCAGGCACGGCTTATGCGGATGGTACGGCAACAGTTATCCTCTCCACAGTCCAGGATGCAGCAGGAAATTCAGCTGCAGGCCCTACCAACGCCAGTTTTGACATTGATACCATCGCTCCGACAATTACTGTCACCAATCCGAATTCCAACCCCGCACAGAGTAAAACCGTGACCGCCAGTGCCCCTGGGGCTGCCGTGTTTAACATGAAAGTGCTTGCGCATTTGAGTGACGCCTGTGACGGAAATTCCGGTTATGTGGCTTACGCTTCCAAAACGTTCACAACCGAAGCTGACAACAACAAAGCCATGTGTTACTGGGCCCAGGATGGCCTTGGTAATAGCAGTTACCAGAAATCGGCCACGCCCATCAGCGGCATTGATCGGACGCCACCCGGCGGCTCGATACAGTATTCGCCGCCCGACAATACCGCTGGTTCGGTGACCGCAACCCTCACACCCAGTGAGACGTCCACAATCACCAACAACAACGGCAGTAATGTCTATGTGTTCACCCAAAATGGCAGTTTTGATTTTCACTTGATGGACACCGCTGGCAATACCAGTATTGTTACGGCAACGGTGAGCAGCATCATCTCGGCGAGCCAGGTCAAAGCATGGAATTTCGTCAAACGGATGTATACGCGTGCGCTCGGTCGCGATGCCGACAGCACGGGTGTTAATTATTGGTTCAATCGCCTCATTGCCGGCCAGTCCACCAAACTCCAAATCATCGACGCCTACATCCGCACTGACGAGTATTATCGCAACTACGTCCGCGGCATCTATCACGAATTCATGAATCGCGATGCTGATCAGAGTGGCCTGGATTACTGGACCAACCGTATGTTAAATGGCCTGAGCAAAACCAATCTGATTGGCAGTTTTGCTTATTCACAGGAATATTTAGGTCAAAGCAATAACGCCTTTGTGGCGTCGCTTTATCAGGACTTCATGAATCGGACGCCTGATCCAGCTGGTGTTGGTTACTGGGTTGCCCAACTTAGTAGCGGCGCCAAAACCAAGCAAGGGGTTATTCGTGATTTCTTTAATTCTTATGAATTCAACGCCAAATATGTGCAGGAACAGTATCAGCAGATCCTGGCACGAGGCACGGATTCGAGCGGCGAACAGTACTGGGTTGGCCAGTTGCAACGCGGTCTGGACCGGATGAAGTTGACATCCAATTTGCTTGATAGTGATGAGTTCTGGAATAAGTAAATGAAATTGTTAAAATGCCAATTTATTTATGGAGCTGTAAATGGAAACAACACGAAAGAAACTATTAATTCTAGCCGTTGGTATGATCATCGCGTTGGCCAGCTTTCAACTAAGTAACATTGCCTTAGCATCTACATTAGTGACGTTCAATAATCCGAGTGGAATTCAATTTACGAACACTGCATTGGATGCTTCAACAGTTGGATTGAATTGGAACCAAAGTAGTGCTCAAGTAGATAATCTATACTATGCTGGGGTTGGCATGTCAGCTGATGGAACATGTGTAACCGTCGTGGCAAATGGTGGAGGAATATATAAATCAATCAACCATGGATCGACTTGGAGTACGGCTGACAATCAGTCTCGTGGTTATGTATCTGTTGTCGTTTCGGCAGATGGTTTGTATCAAACTGCAACAGCGGATAATGACGGAGTTTATGTATCTATTAATCACGGCCAAACTTGGTCACGCACCTATTTATATGCATATGCTATTGGGCAAGTTGCAATGTCCTCAGATGGTCAATACCAGACTGTAGTAATACCTTTAGAAGGAATTATTACCTCAAGTAATCATGGTATAAGTTGGACACAAGTTGATAATAATGCTAATCAATACACTTCCGTGGCGATGTCGGCTAATGGTAAATATCAGACAGTGTCTGCGGGCGCGGATGTTGGTGGGCATGGAGGTGGGATTTATGTCTCCAGTAATTATGGTGCAAGTTGGACCTTGATGCATTCAAGCCTGGAAAATAATTCATATGTTACTTTGTCATCTGATGGAGAGGATCAAGTTGCTGTTTTGGGGGGACATCGTTATGAATCTAAAGATTATGGATCCACTTGGGGACCAATACCGGACAATACGTTGATTTTTGGTCCAATTGTCATGTCTTCTGATGGACGGTACCAGACAACTTTAGCTTCCCATAATAATACCAATGTGGTAGCTACTTCCAACGATCATGGTTTAAACTGGATAATTGCGGATAATAGTAACTACAATAGTAACAGCCTTGCAATGTCATCAAATGGTCAATATCAGATCGTGGCAACTAGCCTTTCCGGCCTTTTTGTATCTTCTGCATCATTAACAAACACTTGGAATTTTACTCAACCCTGGACAAAATCAAACACCATTGCGATGGCTTGGAATCCTGAGGATGGAAGTTCCAATATTACCCGTTTCCTTTATGCCTTTAATCAGAATGCAGCGGATTCTTCTTTTTCAAGTTATGCCCACCTGTCCGGATCATCAACACAAGTCACCAGTTCCACACTAGCCGATGGGGCATGGTATTATCATCTAATTTCAATAAATCAGTCGGATAGAATTCTATCAGTTGATAACGTCGGACCTATTAATATTGATTCCGTTGCCCCAACAGCTACTTTGAGTTATTCCACGGCTAGTCCAACGAATCCGAGCGTGATTGTGACGATTACTCCGTCAGAACCAGTAACGGTAACTAACAATGGCGGTAAAAGTACCTACACTTTTTCTTCCAACGGAACATTCACTTTTGAGTTTATGGATCGTGCTGGCAATACCGGATCATCGACAGCAACCGTAACAAATATCGTGTCTGCCGATTCTGCCAAGACTTACAACTTTGTTAAACGCATGTATACGCGTTTACTTGAGCGCGACGCGGACCGGGATGGTATCACTTATTGGTACAACCGCTTGCTCGCCGGCCAATCGACAAAACTCAAAATCATCAACGCGTTTACAAATACCGACGAGTACTATCGCAACTACGTCCGCGGCATCTATCACGAATTCATGAACCGTGACGCCGATCAGTCGGGCCTGAATTACTGGACGAATGCCATGTTGCGCGGTTTAAGCAAGACGGATTTGATCGCTAACTTTGCCTATTCGCCTGAATATTTGAGTCAGGGCAATTCCGCTTTTGTGGCATCGCTCTATCAGGACTTCATGAATCGTACCGCCGATCCCTCTGGTGTAAATTATTGGGTTGCCCAGCTGAGTGGCGGCGCCAAGACCAAACAAGGGATGATCCGGGACTTCTTCTATTCCTACGAATTCAACGCCAAATATGTGCAGGAACAGTATCAGCAGATCCTGGCACGGGGCACGGATTCGAGCGGCGAACAGTACTGGGTTGGCCAGTTACAACATGATTTGGACCGGATGAAGTTGACATCCAATTTGCTTGATAGTGATGAGTTCTGGAATCATCAATAGTTCATCGGTCATTGCGAGGCCTTTCTGAAGGCCGTGGCAATCTTGCTGTTTTATCTTAAATAATGAGAGATTGCCGCAGTCGCGGACTCCTTCGCAATGACGGAATTTGGGTTGCTATGCGGAAGGGCTACCGTTTGCTTCTGTCGTGGAACTTTTGGTGCACGGCCTTAAGTCCACGGTTGGTGACATGGGTGTAGATCTGGGTGGTCTGGACTGAGGCGTGACCGAGCATTTCCTGCACAGAACGCAGGTCGGCGCCAGCTTGAAGCAAGTCTGTCGCGAAGGTATGGCGAAGTGTGTGGGGAGTGATTTTTTCAACAATACCAGCCCGCAGCGCATGTTTTTTGATAATTCTTTCGACCGAGCGAGAAGTTAGTCTCAGGTTGAGGCCAGCTTTGTCTCCGGCTTTGGGTTTGGTGTGGTGATTGAGAAAAACCGGGTCAAAGGTGTCGTCGCGTTTGTGGAAATAATCCAGTAAATATTGCGCCGCTTCCTCACTCAGGAAGACGACGCGGTCCTTGGATCCTTTGCCGCGCACCATAAATTCCAGCGTATTCAGATTGACCTGGGGTTTGTTGAGGTTGGCGAGCTCACTCACCCGGAGGCCAGTCGCAAATAGCGTTTCGATAATGGCGCGATCTCTGAGCCCATCGATGGTAAGCAAATCAGGTGAGCGTCGCATCACCTCCAGCTTTTCAATGGCCAAAACCGAGACTTGCGGCCGCACCTGGCGCGCCAGTTCGATTTTTTCGGGTGCCAACGTCTTGATATCGTTTTTCTGGAGGTATTTGAGAAAACTGCGCAAGGCAATAACGTAGTAATTGCGCGTGGAAGCCTGCAGATAATCGCCTTCACGGCCTTTGCGGCGGCTGAGGTGGAGGCGGAATTTGCGCACCAGATCAACGCTGATGTCGCGTGGCATGGGTGTTTCGTTACCCAGTTGCGCATTGCTCCAGTTCAGGAACGACTGGAGATAATGGTCATAATTCCGCACCGTGAGCTGGCTGCGGCCTTTTTCGATTTCGAGGTGCTCGAGGAATTCCTGGATGAGTTCGTGCAGATTTTTGATGGCCATGGGGGGTGTGTCGCAAAATGTTAGTGGCAAGATTATAAAGCAATGCTCAATAAAATCAAACCCGCTATTAGTTTTAAACGCAGTCAATTTTTCCCCAATTTAGCTCATTTATGTTATAATAATCCGATGGATTTTTCGCTAAAAGTGAATGGTCAGGCTGAAATTAACAAAAATCTAATAAATCCGAAGTGGGAGTGGAGAATGTTCAGCAAGACATGGGTTACCAAGAAAATACTGATTGTGTCGGCGCTCGCTGTGGTGGTTTTGTGCAGCGTGTCAGGAAAAAAGGTAGCAGCGGATGGTAGTCCAGCGCCAGTTATTACGACTGTCTCTTTGAGTGCTCCCAGCAATCAACTCATAATCGGTGATACCATAACAATTTTGATCAATGCGGATGCCAGAGGTTATCTAGAAGACACTATTGAAGTCAATAATAAGTCAGTAACAGGGTTTACAGACAATAATGACAATACTTATACCGCGACATATCTTGTCGCTGAAAACGATACGGATCGATCAGAAGGGTCGATCCCAATCAGTGTGACTTTAAAAAATGTTGAAAGTACTTTGAGTAACACAATCACTGTACCAGTCATTAATACCCTTAAAATCGATGCAACCAGACCAATTATACAATTTGCTGATTTTGAAAATGGGTCAACCAATTCCTATGGTTATGGCATGAAAAAAATTGGAGATAGGATTGGTATTCTTTTAATCACGGATGCTTGTGGTTATATTGATGGGGGGTCAACAATTAATAATAAAGCCACCGCATGGTTGGATGTATGCGGATCAGGGATGAATTATTACTATCTTACATATACAGTTGCCAAGGACGACGATAATCTTGCTTTACATGCTCCAATACCTTCAAGTTTTATTGTAATTGATGCTGCAGGTAATCCAAGCCTACCCTATAACGCTGCCTTACATAGCACACGATTTGGTATTGACGCCCATCTTCCAGTTAACGTGAGTTCATTTTCATCAATGCCAGACACAAGTACTTGGAACAACAATACCGTACAGGTGAACTGGGGTGTGGCTGGCAGTGACAATGAAACAGGGGTAGAAGGGTATTATTACACATTTGACCAGAACGCGACGGGAAGCGATGCCAGTGAATATACAAGACTAGATACAGCTGAGACCAATGTGACGAGTAATACCCTGGCCGATGGTACATGGTATTTCCACATTGCTACTCGGGACAATGCAGGAAACTATTCCACGATCGATGATTATGGGCCGTTTTGGATTGATACGATGGTTACGAGTAACGTCAGTTCGTTTAGTGCGAGTCCGACTATTAGTGCCTGGACAAACGACAACACGGTGCAAGTCAGCTGGGACTCAGGAGGTAGTGACAGTGGATCGGGTGTGGAAGGGTATTATTATGCCTTTGATCATAACGAGAGTGGAAGCGATGCCAGTGGATATACAAGACTAGATGCAGTTGAGACAAACGTGACGAGTAGTGCCCTGGCCGATGGGACGTGGTATTTTCATATTGCGACAAAGGACAATATTGATAATTACTCCACCATTGCCGATTATGGGCCGTTTTGGATCGAAACTGTAAGTCCAACTAATGTCGGTAATATTAGCGCGAGCCCAAGCATCAGTACGTGGAGTAATGACAACACGGTGCAAGTGAGCTGGGACGCAGCGGGGAGTGACAGTGGATCGGGAGTGGAAGGGTATTATTATAGGTTTGACCGTAATGATATAGGAAGTAATGCCAGTGACTATACAAAATTGGACTCATCAGAGACGTCCGTGACAAGCGATGCTCTGGGAGAAGGGACGTGGTATTTCCATATTGCGACCAAGGATAATGCTGGTAACTTTTCCGCGATTTATGATCTAGGGCCGTTTGAGATTGATACGACGACACCGACTAATGTCAGCGCATTCACCGCCCCTCCCACCAGCACCTGGAGCAATGACAACACGGTGCAGGTCAGCTGGGACGCAGCGGGGAGTGACAGTGGATCGGGAGTGGAGGGGTATTATTATAGGTTTGACCGTAATGATATAGGAAGTAATGCCAGTGACTATACAAAACTGGACTCCTCCAAGACGTCCGTGACGAGCGATGCGTTGGGAGAAGGGACGTGGTATTTCCACATCGCGACTAAGGATAATGCTGGTAACTTTT